>NZ_JBBOZB010000001.1:0-1079239 GCF_038008425.1 Staphylococcus sp. FSL H8-0121 | reverse complement strand
CTGCGGCGAACCCTTGCATAGAGTTCAACACTTTGTCATTTACAGATTTAAAAATAAAAACAGAAGCTGCACCAAGTGCTGTTAATAACCATGTAATGATTCCTGCAATTAAAGCTTGAAAATGAGGAGGCAAATTTTCGAAGAATTCTGCCATAACTAGGTCTCCTTATATCATTTAAGCTTAAAAAGGTGTATAATATATAGAACTGATTTAATCTTAACAAATTTATATTGAAAATTCGATAGTAAAAGGAAGATAAGCATGGAAGCATATAAAATTGAACATTTAAATAAATCCTATGCAGATAAAGTGATATTCGATGATTTAAATTTATCAATATCTGAGCATGAAAAGATTGGTCTCGTTGGGATTAATGGTACAGGTAAAAGTACTTTGCTAAAAGTTATAGGTAATCTAGACGAAGATTTTACAGCCGATATCACTCATCCTAATAATTATCGAATTCGCTATTCATCTCAAAAACAAGATTTAGATGGTGAAATGACTGTTTTTGAAGCAGTACTAAGTTCTGATACACCAACTTTAAAAATTATTAAAGAGTATGAACAAGCTGTAAATCAATATTCAAAAGATCAAACTGACAAACAATTTCAAGTCATGATGAATGCACAAGAAATGATGGATCGCAAAGATGCATGGGATTATAATGCAGAAATTAAAACCATCCTATCTAAACTAGGAATCAATGAGACGAATAAACTCGTTAAAGAATTATCAGGTGGTCAACAAAAACGTGTTGTATTAGCTAAGACTTTAATTGAACAACCTGATTTATTATTGTTAGATGAACCTACAAACCATTTGGATTTTGAATCAATTAATTGGCTTATCAATTACGTGAAACAATATCCCTATACAGTATTATTCGTAACTCATGATAGATACTTTTTAAATGAAGTATCATCTAGAATTATTGAATTAGACAGAGGTAAATTAAAAACTTATCCAGGTAATTATGAAGATTACATCGCAATGCGAGCTGAAAATGAAGAAATTGAACAAAAACAACAAGCAAAGCAAAAGGCACTATATAAACAAGAGTTAGCATGGATGAGAGCAGGGGCTAAAGCAAGAACAACGAAACAACAAGCTCGTATTAATCGATTTAGCGATTTAGAATCTGAAGTAAAACAACAAACTAAACAAGATAAAGCACAGTTAAATTTGGCTTACTCTAGACTTGGTAAACAGGTTTATGAATTAGAGCATGTGTCTAAATCTATCAATGGCAAGATGCTATTCAAAGATATTACTGAAATAATACAAAATGGGCAGAAAATTGGAATTGTAGGACCTAATGGTGCAGGTAAAACGACACTATTAAATATTCTAGCTTCTGAAGAACAATCGTTCGAAGGTACTTTAAAGGTAGGGCAAACAGTTAAAGTTGCCTATTTTAAACAAACTGAAGAAACTTTAGACAGAGATATTAGAATGATTGATTATCTTCGAGAAGAAAGTGAAGTTGCAATGGAAAAAGATGGCACTTCCGTTTCGGTAACACAATTACTCGAACGATTTCTTTTCCCTAGTTCAACACATGGTAAAAAAGTATATAAATTATCAGGTGGAGAACAAAAGCGTCTTTATCTATTACGATTACTAGTACATAAGCCTAATGTTTTATTATTAGACGAACCTACTAATGATTTAGATACTGAGACATTAACAATATTAGAAGATTATATAGATGAATTTGGTGGATCAGTTATAACTGTTAGCCATGATAGATATTTCCTTAATAAAGTCGCGCAGGAATATTGGTATATCCATGATGGAATAATGGAAAAAATAATTGGCTCATTTGAAGACTACGAAGCCTATAAAAAATCTCAAGATAAACAAGTAGCAATCGAGAAACAAGCTACAAATCAATCAAAGACTAAGCCACAAACACGTAAAAAATCTGGTCTATCATATAAAGAACAACGTGAATATGAAGCACTGTTGAAACGAATTGATCAAACTGAAACTAGGTTAGTTGAAATTGATGAAGAAATGGTAGAAGCTAGTGCTGATTATGCAAAAATTAAAGAATTAAACGAAGAAAAAGAACAATTAGAAACAACGTATGATGCTGACATCAATAGATGGAGTGAACTCGAAGAATTAAAAGAACAATAAGGGGAATTTAATCATGCAAGAAACTTTATCGCATTATTTTGGCTACGATACATTTCGACCCGGACAAGAAGAAATTATATCGAAAATTATGGATCATAGAAATGTATTAGGTGTATTACCAACAGGTGGTGGTAAATCTATATGTTATCAAGTGCCTGGATTGATGTTAGGTGGGACTACAATTGTTATTAGTCCATTAATATCTTTAATGAAAGACCAAGTAGACCAATTAAAAGCAATGGGGATTAATGCAGCATTTATTAACAGTAGTTTGACTCAAAAGCAGCAAAAAGAAATTGAACAAAAGTTAATCAATGGGCAAATTCAATTTTTATATGTAGCACCAGAACGTTTTGAAAATCAATATTTCTTGAGTCAATTACGAAAAGTAAATATTCATTTAGTAGCTTTTGATGAAGCACACTGTATCTCTAAGTGGGGACATGATTTTAGACCTAGTTACCAAAGCGTTATTCAGAAAGTGTTCACTCTCCCTCAAGATTTTGCAATTGTTGCATTAACAGCTACAGCAACAGCAGAAGTACAACAAGACATCATGGAAAAGTTAAACATTAACAGTCAAGATGAAGTCAAAACAAGTACGAAACGTCGTAATTTAATTTTCAAAGTTAATCCAACTTATCAACGCCAAAAATTTGTCGTAGATTATGTAACAGATCACGATGAAGAAGCGGGTATTATTTATTGTTCAACACGAAAACAAGTAGAAGAATTACAAGAGGTGCTTGATAGTCATAAAGTAAAATGTACTATTTATCATGCTGGTTTAACGAATAAGGAGAGAGAAGCGGCACAAAATGACTTTCTATACGATCGTGTAAATGTTGTTATTGCTACAAATGCATTTGGTATGGGTATTGATAAATCTAACGTTAGGTTCGTCATTCACTATAATATGCCAGGAGATTTGGAATCATATTATCAAGAAGCAGGTCGTGCTGGACGTGATGGATTGAAAAGTGAATGTATTTTATTATTCAGTGAACGCGATAGAGGGCTACATGAATACTTTATAACAGTATCTCAAGCAGATGATGATTATAAAGAAAAAATGGGCGAAAAATTAACTAAAATGATCCAATATACCAAAACGAAAAAATGTTTAGAAGCAACAATTGTGCATTATTTTGAACCTAATGAAAAGTTAGAAGAATGCAAACAATGTAGTAATTGTATTCAAGAAAATAAAACATATGATATGACAAGAGAAGCAAAGATGATTATTAGTTGTGTGGCACGTATGCGACAACAAGAAAGTTATAGTGTTATTATCCAAGTCCTACGTGGGGAAATAACAGATTACATTAAATATAATGATTATAATCAATTAACAACTCACGGTATCATGAAATCGTACACAACATCTGAATTAAGTCATTTAATTGATGAATTAAGATTTAAAGGATTTTTAAATGAAAATGATGAAATACTTATTTGCGATAAATCAGTTAAAAAGTTATTAAATAATGATACAAAAGTCTTTACTACACCGTTTAAACAAAAATCTAAAGAAAAAGTTTATATCAATACAGTAGAGGGTGTAGATAGAGCATTATTTAGTGAATTAGTTAAAGTTAGAAAGCAATTAAGTGATAAACTAGGTATAGCGCCGGTAAGTATTTTCTCAGACTATACATTAGAAGAATTTGCTAAACGAAAGCCAGAATCAAAACAAGATATGATTAATATTGATGGAGTAGGAAGTTATAAACTAAAACATTATTGTCCTCAATTTTTGGAAAGAATACAGTCTTATAAAACAAGTATTTAACAGAATATATACTGAATAAAATTGAATATAATCAATCCACTCGATGAATTTTAAGGAACATACATAAAATTTATCGAGTTTTTATATTTATTTAAAAAACTAACGAAATAAGAATTTATGTTATAGATTTATTTGATTTACAAAATACAAAAAAGTTAATTATTTTTAATTGTGTTTAAGTATAGAAAAAGGGTATAGTAAACGAAAATGTCTATTAGGTTAGATTAAAGAAGGTGAAGTTGTGATTGAATTTAAGAACGTAACGAAACGATACGGCAATCATGTAGCTGTAGATGATGTGAGTTTTAATATAAAAGAAGGAGAATTTTTCGTATTAATTGGACCTTCAGGTTGTGGGAAAACGACGACTTTAAAAATGATTAACCGATTAATACCGTTAAGTGAAGGATATATTTATTTTAATAATAAACCCATCAGTGATTATCCTGTATATGAAATGAGATGGGATATTGGGTATGTGTTACAACAGATTGCATTATTTCCACATATGACTATTAAAGAGAATATAGCTCAAGTACCTCAAATGAAGAAATGGAAAGATAAAGATATCGATGCAAGAGTTGATGAATTATTAAAAATGGTTGGATTAGAACCGGAAACTTATAAAAATAGAATGCCAGATGAACTGTCAGGTGGACAACGACAACGTGTTGGTGTAGTACGTGCATTAGCAGCAGATCCACCGGTTATTATTATGGATGAACCATTTAGTGCGTTAGATCCAATTAGTAGAGAAAAGCTCCAAGATGACTTAATTGAGCTACAAACAAAAATCAAAAAGACGATTGTATTTGTAACACATGACATTCAAGAAGCAATGAAATTGGGAGATCGTATTTGCTTACTAAATGATGGTCATGTTGAACAAATTGATACACCTTTAGGTTTTCAGCAACAACCACAAAGTGAATTTGTAAAACAATTTATGGGTAACCATTTAAATAGACATAAATCCAAAGTGCAATTAAAAGAATTGAGTATTGATCGTCCACTAGATGAAGTTTCAGTAATGAATAATTATCCTGAAATAAGTAATCAGCAATATTTAGAGGATATTTATCAAACATTGATAGCTAATGAAGCTGTTATAGTTGTTGATGAACAATCACAACAAAAAAACTTGTTAAAGAGAGAAGACGTGTTTGAGTATTTGTCTGTAACAAAGGAGGGTAACGATAATGCATGAATTTTGGCAAACTTTAGGTGAACGTAAAGGACAGTTACTCTCAACGATTATTGAACATATTCAAATTTCGTTTATTGCATTATTAATTGCTACTATTATAGCAGTACCATTAGGTATTTTATTAACTAAAACTAAAAAGACATCAGAGATAGTAATGAATATTGCTGCTGTATTGCAAACTATTCCTTCACTCGCATTATTAGGTTTAATGATTCCATTATTCGGAATAGGAAGAGTACCAGCTATTATCGCACTTGTTGTATATGCGCTTCTACCAATTTTACGTAATACATATACTGGTATAAATGAAGTAGACCCATCATTAGTTGAAGCGGCTAAAGGTATTGGTATGAAACCTATAAGACGCTTAACGAAGGTGGAACTTCCCATTGCAATGCCAGTGATTATGGCAGGGATTAGAACAGCTATGGTATTAATTATCGGTACAGCAACGTTAGCAGCATTAATAGGTGCTGGTGGCCTAGGTGACTTAATTTTACTAGGGATAGACCGTAATGATGCGTCATTAATTTTAATAGGTGCGATTCCGGCAGCATTATTAGCCATTTTATTTGATGTTGTATTAAGATTTATGGAAAAGTTATCGTACAAAAAGCTAATGATTGTTTTAGGTACAATGGTTGTTATTATTATGATTGCAATTATAGTACCGCTATTTGCTCAAAAAGGCGATAAAATTACCCTTGCAGGAAAATTAGGTTCAGAACCTTCTGTTATTACAAACATGTATAAAATTTTAATTGAACAAGATACGGATGATACAGTTGAAGTAAAAGACGGCATGGGCAAGACAGCCTTCTTATTTAATGCTTTGAAATCAGATGATATCGATGGTTATTTAGAATTTACAGGTACTGTTTTAGGTGAATTGACAAAAGAGGATTTAAAATCTAAAAAAGAATCACAAGTATATCAACAAGCTAAGCAAAGTCTTGAGAAAAAATTTGATATGACTATGCTGAAACCAATGAAATATAATAATACTTATGCCTTAGCAGTCAAACGTGATTTTGCTAAGAAACATAACATTAAAACAATTGGTGACTTATCTAAAGTAGAAGATCAATTGAAGCCAGGATTTACTTTAGAATTTAATGATAGACCAGATGGTTTTAAAGCTGTTAAAAAATCTTATGGACTAAACATATCTAATGTAAAAACAATGGAACCTAAACTACGTTATACAGCAGTGAATAAAGGAGACATCAATTTAATTGATGCATATTCTACAGATGCCGAATTAAAACAATATGATATGGTCGTGTTAAAAGATGATAAACATGTATTCCCACCATACCAAGGTGCACCAATGTTTAAAGAGAAATTCTTAAAAGACCATCCAGAAGTGAAAAAACCACTTAACAAACTAGCTGGAAAAATTTCTGATGAAGATATGCAAGAAATGAACTATAAAGTAACAGTGAAGAAAAAAGATCCTTATCAAGTAGCAAAAGATTATTTAGAAAAAGAAGGGCTTTTGAAAAAATAAGCATAACTTAAGTATAACCTTAACGCTAACATGTAATGCATGTTGACGTTAAGGTTTTTTAATTAATGATCAAGATACGTTTTTTGAATTGAAAAGGGCAAACAATCGTACCTAGTTTGATTTATGACATTCGATTTGTTTATAATTAACATTAAGATTTTGAAATTTCAGTCAATTCAAGGAGGCAACGAGATTATGAAAAAACAACTTGATCAACTATCTGCATACCAACCAGGTTTATCTCCTAGGGCACTTAAAGAAACCTATGGAATTAAAGGAGATCTATTTAAATTAGCCTCAAATGAAAGTTTATATGGTCCTTCCCCGAGAGTTAAAGATGCTATAACCAAACATTTAGATGAATTGCATTATTATCCTGAAACAGGTTCACCATTACATAGGGAAGCAATTAGTAAGCATCTTGGTGTAGATGAATCACGAGTATTATTTGGTGCTGGTTTAGACGAAGTGATATTAATGATTTCAAGAGCAATCCTAACACCAGGAGATAACATTGTTACTAGTGAAGCAACATTTGGTCAATACTATCACAATGCAATTGTAGAAGCTGCATCAGTAGTACAAGTACCTTTAAAAAATGGCACGTTTGATTTAGAAGGTATTTTAGATGAAGTAGACGATGATACATCACTTGTATGGCTATGTAATCCTAATAACCCCACAGGAACATATTTCACTCACGATGAACTTTATAGCTTTTTAGCAAGAGTACCTAGCCATGTACCAGTACTTATTGATGAAGCTTATTTTGAATTTGTCACTGCGGATGATTTTCCTGATACGCTAAAATTACAGGAAACGTTTGATAATGCATTTTTATTAAGAACATTTTCAAAAGCATATGGTTTAGCAGGATTACGCGTAGGTTACGTAGTAGCCACTAATGAAGCTATTGAAAAATGGAATATAATTAGACCACCATTTAATGTGACACGTTTATCTGAATATGCAGCTGTAGCGGCTTTAAATGATCAAGCTTATTTAAAAGATATAACTCAAAAAAATGCCTTTGAACGTCAAAAGTTCTATCAAATACCTCAAAGTGAACATTTTTTACCGAGTCAAACTAACTTTGTGTTTGTTAAAACATCTAAAAGTAAAGAACTATATGAAGCTTTATTAAATGTTGGTTGTATTACCAGACTGTTTCCTAACGGTGTCAGAATTACGATAGGGTTCCCAGAACAAAATGATAAAATGATTGAAGTTTTACAGCAATTTGATTACTAAAAAGACGTAATGTCATAACAGTAAAACCTTTTGTCTGGAACATGCATTTGCTATACTTTAGAAATACATTATATTTGAGGAGTAGATTTAATGTCTCGTAAGAAAATTGCAATAGATATGGATGAAGTGTTGGCTGATACGTTAGGTGCGATTATTGATGCAGTTAATGAAAGAGCTAACCTAGGTATTACTGTAGAATCTTTAAATGGTCAAAAATTAAAACATGTTATTCCAGAGCATGATGGTTTAGTGACTGAAATACTTAGAGAACCAGGATTCTTCCGACATTTAAAAGTGATGCCAAATGCACAAGAAGTAGTTGAAAAATTAAACCAACAATATGATGTTTATATAGCAACTGCAGCTATGGATGTACCGACATCATTTCATGATAAATATGAATGGTTATTAGAACATTTTCCATTCTTAGACCCTCAACATTTTGTATTTTGTGGACGTAAAAATATTATAAATGCAGATTATTTAATCGATGACAATCCTAGACAACTTGCTATATTCGAAGGTGAATCAATTATGTATACTGCAGTTCACAATGTTAATAATGATGATTATCGTCGTGTAAATGGTTGGAAAGAAGTAGAAGATTTATTCTTAAATGAAAAATAAAAAACAGGAAGTGGCATATATTCATTTTTTTTAATGAATGGGAGCCATTTCCTGTTTTATTTTATATTAGAAAGCATATTATTGATTATTATTTTGGTTAGGGAATGTGAGTAATTTGATTGCATCAGGTAATACTTCAAGTTCAATAGGTGTTTCTAAGGCAATTTCACCATCGATATCAATTTTCATAGTAGGTTCAGTTGATAGTTTGATTTTCTGACCTGAAATATGATCGATCCCTTGTGTAATTTCATTCCAGTTCATACTGTCACGTTTTTTGAAAATATCATTAAGTATGCTAAAACTTTGATCATCAAAGATAAATGTATTGAGTTTGCCATCTTGAGGAGATAGGTCAGTTAAAGGAATTCTACTACCACCAATATTTGGACCATTTGCTACTAAAATCATTGATGTATTTCCAGTTTTTTCTTTGCCATCTATATTTAAATTAAAATCAAATTTGCTAGGATCCATTAAAGTTTTTACTGTTGAACCAATATAACTTAGTTTTCCGAAGATATCTTTAGAACCATCTTGAACATTTTCAGCATTTTGAACAATTAAGCCTAAACCAACAAAATTTAGAGCATACATATCATTTACTTTAATAACATCGTAAGTTTGAATATGTGAAGATAACAACTGTTGACTAGCTAGCGTATGATTTGGGTTAAGATTTAGTGTTTTAGTGAAATCATTGAATGTTCCTCCAGGGATGATACCAATAGGTAAATCTAAATCATTTTCCATAACACCATTGATTAATTCATTTACAGTACCATCGCCACCTAAAATAAACAGTACATCTATTTGGTTTCCATAATGACCATCTTTAATTGATTGGCAGTAACGTTTAATGTCACCTTCATTTTCGCTTAATTGAATTGAAAAATGTTTACACATAGAACTTAAAGACTTTGTTACTTCACCTAAACCTTGGTAGATATCTTTTAAGCCGCTATGTTCATGATAAAATAACACACCATGATTATATTTATTTGTCATTATACATACCTACTTTCCTTAAGTTCTTATTAATATATTTCAATACCCTAAATTGATGGGCAATAATGGTAAATTTATAGCATTTTTCATTATAAACTAAAAAAGCTATAAGCCGAATTATTTCGACTTATAGCAAATATTGTTTAAATTATCTAATACCTCTCATTGCTTTAACAATTTTTGGTGAGAAGGCTAAAATAATTAAAGTAATGACTATAGCTGAAGTACCTAGGAAAATGAAGTAGTTCGTTTGACCTAATGGATCAATGAGTTTTACCAAAGTACCATTAAATGCTTGAGCAGAAGCATTAGTTAATAACCATAAACTCATCATTTGAGCATTGAATGCTTTTGGTGCTAACTTAACTGCCGCACTGTTACCAGTTGGTGATAAACATAATTCACCGATTACACAAATGATGTAAGACAGAATAACCCAGTTTACTGAGAAATGCGCACTTCCATATAAGTTACCGATTAATCCCATTAAGATATATGAAAAACCAGCTAATCCAGCACCAATGACAAATTTAATAGGTAGACTTGGTTGACGTTTACCTAATTTTTGCCAAATCATTGAAATGACTGGTGCAAATAATAAGATGAATAATGGATTAATAGATTGGAAAATAGTTTCTCCAAAGTTTGTTTTCCATCCTAAAAGATTCAATTTCATATCTGAATGTTCAATACCATAAATATTTAATACGTTTGATCCTTGTTCTTGGATTGCCCAGAACACCATACCTAAAATAAATAATGGTATAAATGCTTTAGTTCTTGAACGTTCGACCTCAGTGACATCTTTACTACGAATCATAACTGTGAAATAAGAAATTGGTAATACAATACCTAATACTAAAACAGTATTACTTACTAAATCGAATGATAATGTATTAGTCATATATGTAACGATTAATACAATGATGATAATTGCTACGATAGCACCAACAATAGCTGAATATTTTTTCTTTTCTGAAGGTGAAAGTGGGTTTGTTGGAGACATACCAACACGACCTAAATTTTTGCGATTAAATAATATATACCATACTAATCCAAGTGCCATACCGATAGCTGCAATTAAGAAACCACCGTGGAAGTTTTTAACATCTAAAAATTGTTGCAAGATAATTGGTGAAATTAAAGCACCGAAGTTAACTGACATATAGAAAATTACAAACCCAGCATCCATACGAGTGTCATCTTTGGTATATAATCTACCAACAATATTAGAGATATTTGGTTTCATCACACCTGAACCTATAATGATGAAGAACATTGATGCGAATAAACCAACCATTGAAAATGGTAAGCTTAAGCAAATGTGTCCGATAATAATGAGCACAGCACCAATTAGTGTGGCACCTCTAGTACCTGTAATTCTGTCAGCAATCCAACCACCTGGAATACAAGACATGTAAATTAAAGCACCGTAAACAGACATAATAGACATCGCGGTCGTTCTATCAATTCCTAATCCATGATTAGCAACTGAGTAGTACATATAGAATAAGAGCATTGCACGCATGCCGTAATAACTAAATCTCTCCCAAAATTCTACGAAAAATAATACACCCAATCCTCTTGGATGCCCGAAGAATCCTGTTTGTGGTATTTCTTGTATTGCTTGTTCATGGGAATTATTGGCTTTCATATATTTATCCCATCCTTTCTTTTCCCGTAACGCTAACGTTAAGTCGTTTTTAAAAATTGTACTATTGAAATTAAGAAGTTGCAATAATATTCAAAAAATTATAAAAAAGAAAATTCAGTCAATTTACTTGTGATTATTTTATGTATAATTCATACAAAGTAATTAATCATTAACTTCTTAAGATTTAGTACTAGTACTATATAAAATACGCTTTAACTCAATAAAGTGCAAGAGTTTTTTGAAAATTAAATAAAAAACTTTAGCACTAAATGAAACATCTTGCGACGACATTTCAAAGTACTAAAGTTTTAACAATAAAATAATTAAGGTATTAACGATTGTCTACATTTTCTGGATACATATCATGGTTCATCATTCTATGTTCAGCCATTTGTTCATATTTTGAATTTGGACGACCATAATTTGTATATGGATCAATTGAAATACCGCCACGAGGTGTGAATTTACCCCATACTTCAATGTAATGGGGATCCATCAAATCAATTAAATCATTCATAATGATATTCATACAATCCTCATGAAAGTCTCCGTGGTTTCTAAAACTAAATAAATATAATTTTAATGATTTAGATTCTACCATTTTAACGTTAGGAATATATGAAATATAAATTGTAGCAAAGTCAGGTTGACCAGTAATAGGGCAAAGAGATGTGAATTCTGGACAATTAAATTTAACAAAGTAATCTCTGCCTTGGTGTTTATTCTCAAAAGTTTCTAAAACATCAGGTCTATAATCAAAATCGTAAGTATTATTTTGATTGCCTAGTAATGTAATATCTTGTAATTCATCTTTTTGACGTCCTTGTGCCAAAAGAATCACTCCTTTAATTAAGATTTAGATTGTTGTTGAGTTGCGTTTGATTCTCGTCTAGCTTTTTCAAACATATAATAACTTGCGCCAATAATTACGACATATCCAAGTGTAGCTAATAAATCAGGTGATTCTCCGAATAATATGAATCCGAACAATGCCGTAAATATAATAGAAGCATAAGTAAATATAGAAATATCTTTAGCTGCTGCGAAACTATAAGCTAATGTGATACCAATTTGACCTACTGCAGCTGATAATCCAGCTCCAAATAAATATAGTAATTGTAAATTACTCATAGGCTCATAAGTAAATATTGTAAATGGTATAAGTACTATTACAGAAAATAAAGAAAAGTAAAAAACAATAGTATAAGGTGCTTCTCTAGTACTTAAAGCACGTACACAAGTGTAGGCTGAAGCGGCAAAGATACCTGAGAATAGTCCAACTAGTGATGGTATGATTGAAGAAGAAAATTCTGGTTTTACTATTAATAGCATTCCTAATATTGCTACAACCATCGCTGTAATTTGATATTTACGAATTTTTTCATTTAAGAAAATCAAACTGAATAAGATTGTCCAAAAAGGATTGAGCTTCATTAAAGTATCAGCATCACTGAGCACCATATGGTCAATTGCGTATATATTGAACAATACGCCAATCAATCCAAGTGCGGATCTTGAAATAAGTAATGGTTGACTACTTAACTTTCCGAACATAGGCTGCTTATATTTATATATGAAGAATAATGGTATAAACATAGCAACTAAATTTCTGGCTAAAGACTTTTGAAAAACAGGTAAATCACCTGCTAATCTGAAAAATACAGACATAAAGCTAAAGCCTACTGCAGAAATTAGGATTGCAATAATACCTTTAATTTTAGGATTCAATACTATCGCCTCATTTATAAAAATTTAACGTTACTATAGTAGCATAAATGATAGGGTTATGCATAAAAGACTTGATATTTTGGAACAAAGATTATACAATAACAATACGAACATACGTTCTATAAAGTTTGCTTTGATTGATGGCATTAAACATTTTTAATATCCCTAAAAAATTGTATATAACTGAAAACGATTGCAATTCAATTCTATTGCTTTATAGGTTGTATACGTTGTAATGATAGGATTTTCGTTAATGTATTGGAATGATGGTTATGTATATTTTCTTTAAAAAAGCAAGTGATTTTAACTGAAAAATTTTTTTATTTTTATTGAGGTAAGACTAATGGTGTAGTGGTGCATGTTCAAAAGAAAAGACGAACATTAGACATAAAACTTTAACTTTAAATAAGTATAGCTATTATGTATAATGAAACACAGAATATAGTACCGATATTAATAAACAGACACAATATATTGTGTTTTGAAACGGTACTAATAAAATGAATAATCTTATTATAAATGCAAAATGACACTGATAATTTAAGAAAAAACTCTTATTAACAGTGTTTAGGCACAAAATGTTTAATTATACTATATAGATCTAAATTCGAAACTAACCACTATATCTTGTGGTTTGAAAAATAAAATCACATATTAATATAAGGTCATATAGTTTTTATAAACGTTTCGTTTAGTGACTCATTTCATTCTACAACACAATGTTTTGTAGGAAGCTTTCCTTAACAATAAAGGAGAACTTCTTTTTTAATTTTTTTAAATTGGTGAAAGAAGGCGATCCAATGAAAGTAGTATATTTTTCATTTTCAGGCAATGTACGTCGATTCATTAAACGTGCTGAAATCGAAAATGCGATGGAAATTACATCTGACAACTGTACAGAAACTATTAATGAACCCTACATTTTAGTTACAGGAACCATAGGGTTTGGTGAGGTTCCTCAACAGGTTCAGGCTTTTTTAGATGTTAATCATTCAAATATTAAGGCCGTGGCTGCAAGTGGAAATAGAAACTGGGGTCAGAACTTTGCTAAAGCAGGGCGTACTATATCTGAAAAATATGATATTCCGTTGTTAATGAAGTTTGAAGTGCAGGGAACAAACAAAGACGTTATCGAATTTAAAAACAAGGTGGGTAATTTTAATGAAAACTATGGACGAGAAGAAGTACAATCATATTGAATTAAATAACGAAGTTACAAAAAGAAAAGATAATGGTTTTTTTAATTTAGAAAAAGACCAAGAGGCACTTAAAGTATACTTGGAAGAAATCCACGATAAAACAATTTATTTCGATAGCGAAATCGAAAGATTACATTATCTTGTAGACAATAACTTTTATTTCAATGTCTTTGAAAAATATAATGAGGCAGATTTAATTGAAATTACAGAATATGCGAAATCAATTAATTTCCAATTCGCAAGTTATATGTCAGCAAGTAAATTTTATAAAGACTATGCACTTAAAACCAATGATAAACAACAATTTTTAGAAGATTATAATCAACACGTTGCTATCGTATCAATGTACTTAGCTAATGGTGATAAAAACCAAGCGAAACAATTTATTTCATCCATGGTTGAACAACGTTACCAACCAGCAACACCAACGTTTTTAAATGCTGGTAGAGCACGACGTGGAGAATTAGTGTCATGTTTCTTATTAGAAGTAGATGATAGTTTAAATTCTATTAACTTTATTGATTCAACTGCGAAACAACTAAGTAAAATTGGTGGCGGCGTTGCTATCAATTTATCAAAATTACGTGCACGTGGTGAAGCAATCAAAGGTATTAAAGGTGTAGCTAAAGGTGTATTACCTGTTGCTAAATCTTTAGAAGGTGGATTTAGTTATGCTGACCAATTAGGACAAAGACCTGGTGCAGGCGCAGTTTATTTAAACATCTTCCATTATGATGTTGAAGAATTTTTAGATACTAAAAAGGTAAATGCTGATGAAGATTTACGCTTATCTACTATTTCAACTGGTTTAATTGTCCCTTCTAAATTCTTTGATTTAGCTAAAGAAGGTAAAGACTTCTATATGTTTGCGCCACATACTGTAAAACAGGAATATGGTGTGACTTTAGATGACATCGATTTAGATAAATATTATGACGACATGGTTGCAAATCCAAACGTTGAGAAAAAGAAAAAAGATGCTCGTGAAATGTTAAATACGATTGCACAAACACAATTACAATCAGGTTATCCTTACTTAATGTTTAAAGATAATGCGAATAAAGTACATGCTAATTCTAATATTGGTCAAATTAAAATGAGTAACTTATGTACTGAAATTTTCCAATTACAAGAAACATCTGTAATAAATGATTACGGCACTGAAGATGACATTAAAAGAGATATTTCATGTAACCTAGGATCATTAAATATTGTTAATGTAATGGAATCTGGAAAATTCAGAGACTCAGTTCATACTGGTATGGATGCATTGACTGTGGTTAGTGATGAAGCTAATATTCAAAACGCACCTGGTGTTAAAAAAGCAAACAGTGAGTTACATTCTGTTGGTCTAGGAGTTATGAATTTACACGGTTACTTAGCTAAAAATAAAATAGGTTATGAATCAGAAGAAGCTAAAGATTTTGCTAATATCTTCTTTATGATGATGAATTATTATTCTATTGAACGTTCTATGCAAATTGCTAAAGAACGTGGAGAAAAATATCTTGATTTTGAGAAATCTGACTATGCAAATGGAAAATATTTCGAATTCTACACATCTCAAGAATTTGAACCACAATTTGAAAAGGTACGTGAATTATTCGAAGGATTAGATATCCCAACTGCTGAAGATTGGAAAGTACTACAAAAAGACGTTGAACAATATGGTTTATATCACGCATATCGATTAGCTATTGCACCAACTCAAAGTATTTCATATGTGCAAAATGCTACAAGTTCAGTGATGCCTATTGTTGATCAAATTGAAAGACGTACTTATGGTAATGCAGAAACGTTTTATCCAATGCCATTTTTATCACCAGAAACAATGTGGTATTACAAATCAGCATTTAACACTGATCAAATGAAATTAATTGATTTGGTATCAACAATTCAAACTCATGTTGACCAAGGTATTTCAACAATACTATATGTTAACTCAGAAATTTCTACTCGAGAACTTTCTAGATTATATGTATATGCTCATCATAAAGGTTTGAAATCTCTATACTATACTCGTAATAAATTATTAAGTGTAGAAGAATGTACAAGTTGCGCTATCTAAAATCATAAACAAACATAATAGAACATTAAGCTTAATCTAATTGAATTTATGATTTAGAGTATCTAAAAGAATAAAGAAAAGTGGTTGAGACATAAAGTCTTTGTGCTCTGGGAAACTGATTAACGGCGTCCCAAAAGCAGGATTTTCGGCAGAAGGGACCCAACACAGAGAATTTCACAAAGAAATTCTACAAGTAATGCAAGTTGGGCAAACTCACACGATTCGACAAAATTTGAGAAACAATTTTGCTCATCGTCCGGTTCTGCTCAAATCCTAAGCGCTTTTGTCCCGACCTCTGTTAATACATAACCTTAATAAGGGATTAGGTAGTTTAATTGAAAGTTAGTGGTTATCTGTCACCTTAATTAAAGGATAGGAGGATTATTATTCATGAAGGCCGTCAATTGGAATACCCAAGAAGATATGACTAATATGTTTTGGCGTCAAAATATATCTCAAATGTGGGTAGAAACAGAATTTAAAGTATCAAAGGATATCGCAAGTTGGAAAACGTTATCTGAAGCTGAAAAGAATACATTTAAAAAAGCGTTAGCAGGTTTAACAGGTTTAGACACACACCAAGCAGACGATGGTATGCCATTAATAATGCTTCATACTACTGATTTAAGAAAAAAAGCAGTATATTCATTTATGGCAATGATGGAACAAATTCATGCTAAAAGTTATTCTCATATTTTCACTACATTATTACCTTCTAGTGAAACAAACTATTTATTAGATACGTGGGTTATTGAAGAACCTCATTTAAAATATAAATCAGATAAAATCATCGAAAACTATCATAAATTATGGGGTAAAGAAGCTTCCATTTTCGACCAGTACATTGCTAGAGTATCAAGTGTTTTCTTAGAAACATTTTTATTCTATTCAGGTTTTTACTATCCACTATATCTAGCTGGTCAAGGAAAGATGACAACATCTGGAGAAATTATTCGTAAAATATTATTGGATGAATCTATTCATGGTGTCTTTACTGGATTAGATGCACAAAGCTTAAGAAATGAACTATCTGAAAGTGAAAAGCAACGAGCTGATCAAGAAATGTATAAATTATTAAAAGAGTTATATGATAATGAAGTATCATATACACATCTGTTATATGATGACATTGGATTAGCAGAAGATGTACTGAATTACGTTAAATATAATGGTAATAAAGCATTATCAAATCTTGGTTTTGAACCTTATTTTGAAGAACGTGAATTCAACCCTATTATTGAAAATGCCTTAGACACTACAACTAAAAATCATGATTTCTTCTCTGTAAAAGGTGACGGTTATACACTGGCTCTAAATGTTGAAGCTTTAAGAGATGAAGATTTTATATTCGATGACGAGAAATAAATAATAAACAGTCTTAATTTTAATCGCTATGAGATTAAAATTAAGACTTTTTTTATGTTTTTAACTTAAATATTAAAATTAATCAAATTTACAGCAATATTTTTCGAAAACCTATTGAATATTACCAATAAATTCTGTAACATTTTAAATGATAACGATTATCATTATCGTCAGAAATAATAAGAATTACTATTCAAGGAGAAAGTGTTATGAAGTTTTTACTTAAGGGATATGTTTTACTCATCTTTCTCGTTGCGTTTACGGTTCTTTCTTTATTTCTTGGTGTTAGCCAAATATCGATTACTGATATTTTCCATCTTAACAGCGACCAATTAAATATTATTTTATCGAGTCGTATTCCTCGAACAGTTAGTATTCTCATATCAGGTAGTACATTGGGTATCGCTGGTTTAATTATGCAACAAATGATGCAAAATAAATTTGTAAGTCCAACGACAGCAGGTACGATGGAATGGGCAAAATTAGGTATTTTATTATCTTTAATTTTCTTTCCTAAAGGACATATACTTATCAAATTAATTTTTGCTGTTATATGCAGTGTAGTTGGAACTTATTTCTTTGTTAAATTAGTTCAACTTATTAAGGTAAAAGATGTCATCTTTATTCCGTTGTTAGGTATTATGCTTGGTGGCATAGTTTCTAGTTTTACGACATTTATTGCGTTACGTACAAATGCAGTTCAAAGCATAGGTAATTGGTTGAATGGTAATTTTGCCATTATTACTAGTGGTCGTTACGAAGTATTATATTTAAGTATTCCGTTTTTAATAATTACATATATATTTGCGAACCATTTTACGATTGCGGGTATGGGCAAAGACTTCAGCCATAACTTAGGAGTTAACTATGAAAAAATAATTAACATCGCTTTATTTATAACTGCAACAATTACTGCGCTTGTTGTTGTCACTGTTGGTACATTACCATTTCTAGGGTTAATTGTTCCTAATATCATTTCAATTTATAGAGGAGACCATTTAAAACATGCTTTACCTCATACAATGATGTTAGGTGCGGTCTTTGTGCTGTTTTCAGACATTATAGGTCGACTAATCGTGTACCCATACGAAATTAACATCGGTTTAACTATAGGTGTGTTTGGAACTATTATATTCCTTATCTTATTGATGAAAGGTAGGGGTAATTATGCTAACTAAACACAATAAGAAAGTATTGTTACTAACCTTAATCACACTAATTATAGGTGTTTTATATTTATTGTTAGGTATTGATTTTGAAATATTTGATTATCAAATCCAAAGTCGTTTAAGAAAATTCATATTAATTATTTTAGTTGGCGGTGCTATAGGTACTTCCGTTGTTATTTTCCAAGCTATTACGACAAATCGGTTACTGACACCATCAATCATTGGTCTTGATTCCGTATACTTATTTGTGAAAATTTTACCTGTGTTTATATTAGGAACTCAATCCACATTAGTTACTAATGTTTATATTAATTTTGTCATTACATTATTAGCAATGGTATTATTTGCGCTTTTCTTATTCCAAGTTTTATTTAAAATAGGCCATTTTTCTGTTTATTTCATACTTTTAGTTGGCGTCGTACTTGGAACATTTTTTAGAAGTATTACAGGTTTTATCCAATTAGTTATGGATCCAGAATCATTTTTAGCTGTTCAAAGTACAATGTTTGCTAACTTTGACGCTTCTAATTCAAAACTTGTTGGATTTTCAGCTATCGTATTAGCCGTGTTAATCGTCATTACTATTATCTCGCTTCCATATTTAGATGTCTTATTGCTCGGTAGAGAACAAGCAATTAATTTAGGCGTCAATTATGAAAAAGTAACAAGATTATTTCTCATTGTTGTTGCTATTTTAGTATCTGTTTCAACAGCTTTAGTAGGTCCAATTACATTTTTAGGACTATTAACTGTCAATTTAGCACATGAATTTATCAAGACTTATGAGCATAAATATATACTACCTGCTACATTATGTTTTAGTTGGATAAGTTTATTTATAGCGCAATGGGTTGTTGAACATCTTTTTGAAGCGACTACTGAAGTAAGTATAATTATTGACCTTATAGGTGGAAGTTACTTTATATACTTATTAGTTAGAGGGAGAAATGCCAATTGATCCAAATTCAAAGTTTAAATAAATCCATTCAGAAGAAGAAAATTTTAAAAGATATTAATGTTGATATTGAAAAAGGAAAAATCACATCACTTATTGGTCCAAACGGTGCAGGAAAAAGTACTTTATTATCAACAATCACAAAGTTGATTCAGATTGATAGTGGCACTGTCAAAATTGAAGATAAGTGTATGGATGATTACAAAACAGATGAATTAGCTAAAAAAATTTCAATATTAAAACAAACTAATCATACTGAAATGAATATTACTGTTGAACAATTAGTTAATTTTGGAAGATTTCCTTATTGCAAAGGACACTTAAAACAAGAAGATAAAGAACAAGTACAATATGCCTTAGATTTATTACAGTTAAATGAAATAAAGGATAGAAATATCAAAACACTGTCAGGAGGACAACGTCAACGCGCTTATATAGCGATGACGATCGCACAAAATACTGAATACATTTTATTAGATGAACCACTAAATAATCTAGATATGAAACATTCAGTACAAATTATGCAAACTTTGCGTACATTAGCAAAAACATTAAATAAAACAATCGTTATTGTATTACATGATATTAATTTTGCATCCTGTTATTCAGATAATATTATTGCTTTAAAAAATGGTGAACTTGTTCGTTCTGGTAGTAATCAAACTGTTATTCAAAGCAATGTATTAAGAGAATTATATGAAATGGATGTCAAAGTTGAAAATGTAAATGGTCAACGTATTTGTCTATATTATGATGAATTGATATTGAATTAACACTAGTTTTATTAGACCTTTAAAGGAGTGATGCTTATAGTATATGGATAAATCAATCTATTCAAACACGTTCCTCTCAGCCAATCGATAAAATTAAAAAGGAGTTATTACATAATGAAAAAATCTATTTTAGTCTTATTATTATCTTTAGTATTAGTTTTAGCAGCGTGTGGTAACAACTCTAACAACGATGATTCAGATTCTAAATCTGAAAAAAGTGGTTCAAAAGACACTGTTAAAATCGAAAATAATTATGAAGCACAAGGAAAAGAAAAAGACGGTAGCGATGCTAAAAAGGTAAAAGAAACAGTGGAAGTACCTAAAAATCCTAAAAATGCTGTCGTATTAGATTACGGTGCTTTAAACGATTTAAAAGAAATGGGTCTTTCTAGTAAAGTAAAAGCTTTACCTAAAGGTGAAGGCGGTAAATCATTACCAGATTTCTTAGATGATTTTAAATCTGATAAATATTTAAATACTGGTAACCTAAAACAAGTTAATTTCGATAAAGTTGCAGAAGCAAAACCAGAAGTGATTTTTATTTCAGGTAGAACAGCTAATCAGAAAAATTTAGATGAATTTAAAAAAGCAGCACCTAAAGCTAAAATTGTTTACATGGGTACAGATGATAAACATTATCTAAAATCTATGAAAGAAAATACAGAAAAATTAGGTAAAATTTACGATAAAGAAGATAAAGCGAAATCATTAACTAAGAAACTAGATAAAAAAGTTGATGCAATGAAAGATAAAACATCTAAATTTGATAAAAAAGTAATGTATTTATTAGTCAATGAAGGTGAATTATCTACATTTGGTCCAGGATCTCGTTTTGGTGGTTTAGTATTTGATACACTTGGATTTAAACCAGTCGATAAACATGTAACTAAAGGACCACATGGTCAAAATGTTAATAACGAATATATTAATAAAGAAAATCCAGATGTGATTTTAGCAATGGATAGAGGACAAGTTGTTTCTAATAATGCGACTGCTAAGAAAACATTAAATAATGATGTATTGAAAAACGTAAAAGCCGTTAAAGATCATAAAATTTATGAACTTGATCCTAAATTATGGTATTTTGCTTCTGGTTCAACAACAACTACTATGAAACAAATTGATGAATTAGAAGAAGTTGTAAAATAATAAATAATAAGCGCTAATAGCCTCATTGTGAGAGCCATTAGCGCTTTTATCATTTTAAATTATTAAACTTCGAAATAAAGATGGTAATGGAATTTACATCTATGATTAAAGTGAGATTGACATTTCGGACAAGATTCAACCATCATGTATTCGTTGATTGTCATTTCATTTTTACAGACACCACACATAATGGCATACTCGTTAAATTCATCTTCACTCCAGCGTTTGATAGGATGTGTCTCATGGTCGTTGTGACATTGATAACAAGGATAATATTTATTACAGCATTTGAATTTAATTGCTATAATATCCAAAAATGACTGATAATGTATGCATCTTGTTTCATTATCAACAATTGAACCGTAAACTTTCGGCAAAGAAACAAACCTCCTATAACCAATTAATCTGCGTCCGGATGTTCTCCTATAATACGTACCTCTGTATTTAATTCAACATCAAATTTATCTTTAACTGTTTTTTGAACATGATGGATTAAATCTTCATAATCTGTCGCCGTACCTTTATCTACATTAACCATAAAACCAGCATGTTTAGTTGAAACTTCAACACCACCAATACGATGACCTTGTAGATTAGAATCTTGAATTAATTTACCAGCAAAATGGCCTGGTGGTCTTTGGAAGACACTTCCACATGATGGATATTCGAGTGGTTGTTTAGTTTCACGGCGTTCAGTTAAGTCGTCCATTTTGGCTTGAATTTCTTTTAAGTTACCAGGTTCTAATGTAAATGCAGCTTCTAAAACTACGAGATGTTTTTTCTGTACGATACTATTTCTGTAGTCTAGTTCTAATTCTTGAGTTGTTAATTTAAGTAAATCACCATTTTCATTAACACATAGTGCATAGTCAATACAATCTTTCACTTCGCCACCATAAGCGCCAGCATTCATAAATACTGCACCGCCAATTGATCCTGGTATGCCGCATGCAAATTCTAAACCAGTTAGTGCGTAGTCTCTTGCTACACGTGAAACATCAATAATGGCTACACCGCTACCCGCGATAATTGCATCATCTGATACATCAATATGCTTTAATGATAATAGGCTCAATACAATACCTCTAATGCCGCCTTCTCGGATAATAATATTCGAACCATTTCCTAAATAAGTGACTGGAATATTATTTTGGTTTGCATATTTAACAATCGCTTGTACTTCCTCATTTTTAGTAGGTGAAAGATAAAAATCAGCTTTACCGCCAGTTTCAGTGTAAGTGTATTTTTTTAAAGGTTCATCTACTTCAATAATGTCGTTTGGAATAATTTCTTGCAAACCTTTTAATATATCGTTTTTATTCACTATCCGTACGTCCTTTCTTTATTCAATACTAATATTATTATTATATCAATTTTATTTGCTATTTGCGAAATAAGAAGATATTATACGCAAAGTAAATCGACTAAGATGTGCATAATACATTATTATTTTATTTTGATTTATATGCTATATAATTATGATATGTTGAACATTTATAATGAGATTTTTAATATCGTAAATATAAATTTATATAATGATTGTAGATTATATGTTTCTCTTTATTTTAAGGGACCATATTGTTTGTATATATTTTCAAATATAGATTGCTTTTGGTTTTCATACGTTCTTATTGATTCAACATTGTTTAATAATTGTTTCTTTTTTTGAGCGAATTCATTTGCGATATCTATATTATTATTTAATATGTGATCGACAGTTTGATATTGTTCAAATAATTGAGTGTTTAATTGAACGATGTGTAAACGAATTTCTTGCTTTAATTCTCTAAGATTATTAAACTTTGCCATCATTACTTTCTTTTTATAAGCGTGATGTAATCGATAAAATCCAGCATAATTGAGACGCTTTTCATCTAATGATGTAATATCATGTAAATTATCTACACCGATAAGCAAATCAAGTATGGGTTCAGTCTCATAATTAAAATGCTTCGTTCCACCAATATGCTGTGTATATTTAATTGGTGAATCTAGTAAATTATACAATAGAGCGCTTGTTTCTTGATATAAATGGTTGTAATGGTCATCTGTTTGATATTTAATGAGAGGTTGAACATGCCCGTACATGGTTTTACTCCTTTGTTATAAATTGGTAAGCTATAAAGTCTGAGATACTATAACATAATTTATTTTCTTAATAAATACGTTTCTGTATAATGTTCTATGGTAAGGGGTGCAAATATGAAAAAAATAATACTTATCCCAGTGATTTTCCTCATTATTATCTCGTTAACAGCATGTAGTAATAAAACTAATTCAGATTTAAATCATTTTGAAAGTAAATTAGATGAAGTGAATCATAAACAAGATAAATTAAAAAAAGTTATGAAAAAAATAAATCTTAAAGAATTAGATCACTTAAGTAAAACAGACACTACTGATAAAAACAGAAAAGAGTTTATTAAACTTCAAGATGATATTGATCAACAATTAATACCTGCATTCAAAGAATACGAAAAATCTGCAAAACAATTGCCTGCTGAAACAAAAGAGGTTAAAGAGTTAAAATCTGAGTATCTTAAAACTGTTAAAGATAAAAAAAGTTCAATATATGATTTGAAAGATTTTGTAGACTTGTGTAACGATTCAATCAAAGATAATGAAGATATTTTAGATTATACTAAATTATTTGAGAAGAACCGCTCTCAAGTTGAAAAGAAAATAAATAATGCTTCTAATAAAGAAGATGCAAATCAATTAACATCAAAATTAGAAAGTAATAATAAAGATTTAAAACAAACTGCCAAAAAATATTTAGATACGTCTACAAGTGATGCAAAAACAGCCAAAAAAGCAATTGAAAATCATATTTCTCCTTTAATTGAGAAACAAATTAAAGATATAAATCAAACTAATATTTCTGATACAAATGTCGATAATGCCCGTAAGAACGCGATTGAAATGTACTACAGTTTAGAGAATTATTATGATACTCGTATTGATACTATAGAAGTTGGTGAAAAAATATCTAAAATAGATGTCGATAAGTTGCCAAAAGAGGGTAAAGATATAGATAAGCAAGATAAGGAATTTAATTCGAAATTAAAAAAGGTAAAACAAAAAAACAATTAATTTTGATTAGAATTAAATAAATTAAATAACCATGGTTAACATTGCTAAGTAAAATGTGTATAATTGTACCCACTGATATTATTTTCGGGATATGAATATCACGCATATGCTCAGAAAATGTGATAAATACTTTTAGAGGTGAATAGAATGGCTATAAAGCTGAGTTCAATTGACCAGTTTGAACAAGTGCTAAATGAAAATAAATATTTATTTGTTTTAAAACATAGCGAAACTTGTCCAATTTCTGCAAATGCGTATGATCAGTTTAATAAATTTTTATATGAACGCGATATGGATGGTTACTATTTAATAGTACAGCAGGAGCGTAAGTTATCGGACTATATTGCTGAAAAAACAAATGTAAAACATGAATCACCACAAGCATTTTACTTCGTCAATGGTGAAATGAAATGGAATGCTTCACATAGTGATATCAATGTTTCATCATTAGCTCAAGCAGAAGAATAATTTTTTCAGATAAGTGAACAAATAATTGAGTAATGAACGTAAATTTTAATTAACTTTGTGTTCATTTAAAAGGTAAAAGTCATTTTATTACTATGATGTAGTAGTGAAATGGCTTTTTTAGTTATTAAAACGAAATATGGTTTATCATTTATGGTTTGCTAGTGAATAGGATATAATAAATCAATATTCAAAATGTAATTGTTTTAATATAATTTGTAATAGCTTTTATTGTGAAATACGCAGCATTCATATGTATAATATGTTAGTGTAAAATATTAATTATACGATGAATCTATAAATTATATTTAAAACATCATATAAATGATTTTAATAAGTAACACTATATATAAAACAAGGTGGTTAAGGCGATGAAAGTTTTAGTAGCCATGGATGAATTTAATGGTATTATTTCTAGTTATCAAGCAAATAGATATGTAGAAGAAGCGGTTGCTAGTCAAATTGAAAAGGCAGATATAGTGCAAGTGCCATTATTTAATGGCCGCCATGAATTAATGGATTCTGTCTTTTTATGGCAGTCTGGTAGTAAATATCGAGTTGCCGCTCACGATGCAGATATGAATGAAGTAGAGGCAATATATGGTCAAACTGATAGTGGAATGACAATTATAGAAGGTAATTTATTTTTAAAAGGTCAAAAACCAATTCAACAAAGAACTAGTTATGGTTTAGGAGAAATATTAAACGCAGCACTAGACAACGATGCTAAACATATTATTATTTCATTAGGTGGAATTGGCAGTTTCGATGGTGGAGCAGGGATGTTACAAGCCTTAGGTGCCAAATTCTATGATGATGAAGCAAATATTGTTGATGTGACAAAAGGTGCCCATGTCATTAAATATATTAGACGTTTAGATTTTTCAGAAATTCATCCGAAATTAGCTGAAGCTAATATTCAAGTGATGTCAGATTTTTCTAGTAGATTATATGGTAAGCAAAGTGAAATTATGCAAATGTATTCTACGCTAGGAATGACTCAAAATGAAGCAGCAGAAATAGATAATTTAGTATGGTATTTTAGTGAATTATTTAAAAGTGAGTTAAAAGTGACGATTGGACCTATCGAGCGTGGTGGTGCTGGTGGCGGTATTGCTGCGGTATTAAAAGGATTATATCAGGCAGAAATTTTAACTAGTCATGAGCTAGTAGATCAAATTACACATTTAGAAGATTTGGTACAACAAGCAGATTTAATTATTTTCGGTGAAGGGTTAAATGAACGAGACCAATTGTTGGAAACTACGACATTACGTATTGCAGATTTAACCGAAAAGCATAATAAAACATCAATTGCTATTTGTGCTACTGACGATAAATTTGATTTATTCGAAGGTAAAGGTGTGACAGCAATGTTTAATACATTTATCGACATGCCTGAAACTTACACTGATTTTAAAATGGGTATTCAAATTAGACATTATACTGTTCAAGCATTAAAACTATTAAAAACACAGTTTGATGTTAATCAATAAAACAAACTAAATAACACGCCTTGGTTGTCATTTTGTATAAGACAATCAAGGCGTGTTTATTATTGTATTTATTTATTTGAATTGGCTACTTCTTCAGCTATACCTACCATAACGTGGATAGCTTTTTCCATTACATTAATAGAAGCATATTCATAAGGACCATGGAAATTGCCACAACCTGTAAAAATATTTGGTGTTGGTAAGCCCATAAATGAAAGTTGTGAACCATCTGTACCACCGCGAATTGGATCGGTATTTGGTTTAATATCTAATTGATTGAATACTTTAGTTGGAATATCAATAATATGTTGATGTGGTTTTATTTTTTCAGCCATATTATAGTATTGATCTTCAACATCGACTTTAACAGGATAATTTTCGAAATGTGAGTTAATATCGTCACGAATTTCCATAAGTCGTTTTTTACGTAAATCGAATTTCTTTTTATCATGATCTCGAATAATATATTGTAATGTTGCTTTTTCAACGTTACCTTCAAAGTTCATTAAATGATAGAAACCTTGATAACCTTCAGTACGTTCAGGAACTTCATTTGGAGGTAACAAACTATTAAATTGTTGTCCAAGTGAAATGGCATTAATCATAGCATTTTTGGCAGAACCAGGATGTACGTTCACACCATGACAAGTAATAGTAGCTGCTGCAGCATTAAAGCTCTCGTATTGTAGTTCACCAAGTTGACTACCATCCATTGTATATGCGAAATCAGCATTAAAACGTTCAACATCAAATTGATGAGGACCGCGACCAATTTCTTCATCTGGAGTAAAGCCAACACGGATTTTACCATGTTTAATTTCGGGATGTTCAATAAGGTATATTAGACCTTCCATAATTTCAACTACACCGGCTTTATCGTCAGCACCTAATAATGATGTACCATCAGTAATCATTAGCGTATCACCGATGACATGTTTAAGTTCAGGGAAGACTTTAGTATCTAAAATTCGATTTGTTTGTCCTAGTTGAATTGGTTTTCCATCATATTTTTCAATGATTTGCGGATTAATACCAGTCGCATTAAAGTCAGGTGATGTATCAACATGTGCTAAAA
Organism: Staphylococcus sp. FSL H8-0121; assembly: GCF_038008425.1. Lineage (NCBI taxonomy): Bacteria > Bacillati > Bacillota > Bacilli > Caryophanales > Staphylococcaceae > Staphylococcus > Staphylococcus sp. FSL H8-0121. The sequence goes on along the minus strand of NZ_JBBOZB010000001.1, from coordinate 1,051,509 downwards.
ATCCAACAGTTGGTACGTCCGCATCTATGTTGCTTTCTAATGTAGCAAACAGATAACCATGATCATCCATATCTGTTTCAAGGCCCAAATCTTTTAATTCTTTCTCCAATAGATTTAGTAAATCCCATTGTTTAGTTGTAGAAGGCGTAACATTAGAATTTGGATCTGATTGTGTATCAATTTTTACATATCTTGTTAATCTATCAATTATTTGTTCTTTCATGTTAGACATCCCCTTAAACTCTGTTATTCATATTATAAGATTTCTTATAAGATTTACCTTTAATCTTACCATAATACTGTTTGATACGTGTGTAGATATAATAGATAATTTCTGCAACAAGAATACCAAACGAAATCGCACCAGATATTAGTGTAACTTCTAAAAAGGTATTTACTGCATTTGTATAATTATTTGAAACTAAATAACGTGTAGCTTCATAAGCTGCGCCACCAGGTACAAGTGGGATAATTCCAGGAACAATGAAAATGATAACAGGTCTTTTGTAACGTCTACTCATCGTATGACTTAATAATCCTAATATTAAGCTACCTAAAAAGGAAGCACCTACTTTACCAAATTGCATGTCTACAGTGAATTGATAAATAGTCCACGCTACCGCACCGACAAACCCACAAGCTAACAATAGTCGACGAGGCGCATTAAAAATGATGGAGAATAGGACTGTGGAAATGAAACTGATTGTAAAGTGAAATAAATAAAATAACAATATGAACAGCCTCTCTTAAAAAATTAGTAATACAATTGCAACACCGGCACCAATAGCAAATGCAGTTAACGCTGCTTCAACACCTCTAGACATACCTGCTAATAGTTCTCCTGCAAGCAAATCTCGAATCGCATTGGTAATTAGAATACCAGGCACAAGAGGCATTACACTAGCAATAGTAATAATATTTTGATTGGTCGCTAAGCCAATTTTAGAACTCGCAACTGCTATTGATATAACGACTGAAGCAGCAACAAATTCTGAGAAAAATTTAATTTGGATATAACGTTGAACTAGACTAAAGGTTAAAAATGCAGCGCCTCCAGCTATCGCAGCTATCCAACAATCTGATGCGACACCACCAAACATAAATAAGAAAAATCCGCATGCAATGGCTGCTGCAAATAAATTAATTAAAAAAGAATATTGCAACGAAGCACTTCTAAGGTGGATTAATTCAGACTTAGCTTCATCTATTGTAAGTTGATTGTTAGAAATTTTACGAGATAAGCTATTTGTTAAAGCTATTTTTTCCAAATCTGTCGTTCTCTCTCTGATTCGTATCAGTCTTGTACTTGTTCGATCATTTAATGAAAAAATGATAGCGGTAGAAGTTACAAAACTATATGTATCATATAAGCCATAGCTATGTGCAATTCTATTCATTGTATCTTCAACTCGGTATGTTTCAGCACCCGCTTCAAGTAATATTCTTCCAGCAATCAATACAACATCAATCACTTTATTTTCATCAATGATAGTGATTGAGTCAGACATGAACAACCACCTCCTAGTTAATTTATTGATATGAATAATTGAAGTGTACAACTTGCGCTAACAACTTTCAATAGAGGAAGGCAGATTGAAAAGATTATGTAATGAAGAAAGTAGAAGGGGAGAATAAAAATAAAAGCAAAAAGAAGACTTAATTTAGTTGTCTTCTTTTTGCTTCTAAGGTTGGAATTTATTTCCTAGGTTATGACTACCGTTTAAAAATAGGTCATTATAATTTGATAATTGGATTAAACATTACCTTATTTCTACCTTCGCTTTTCGCGACATGGACCATGTCATCTGCATCTTTAAATACGCGTCTTTGAGATTTACGATCATCTCTCGTTAAATATCCTACACCGATAGAGACTGAAAGTTTGATGACTTCCTTATTAGGTAAATGGAATGACGATTTTTCTACACCTTGTCTAATGTTTTCAGCGAGTTTTACACTTTGATCTAATGTGTAATCATTAATGACAACTGAAAATTCTTCTCCACCATTTCTAAAAATTGAAAATTGTTTGGGAACATAATTTTTTAGTAATTGAGACATTTGTTTTAATACAGCGTCACCTGCTTGGTGAGTATATGTATCATTAACATCTTTAAAACCATCAATATCAATAAGTAATAAACCTAAACTTTCTTTATGTTCTTCAGTATATTTTGATAATTGATTTAAATGTCTATCAAATTCTTTAACATTTCCAAGTCCAGTTAAATAATCATATTTATCTTCGTTTTCATAACGATTAACTAATGAGAAGAAATGCCATATGTCTACGAAAGTAATTGCAGAGGCAATTGTAATGATAAATGAAATAGGAATTAAGATAGCAATCTCAATCAAATCATATATCGGACTAAATAAAGCTAAAATAAATAAGATGATAATACTAATCGTATTTAAAATAAGTAAAGATACGATGTCGTTTTGTTTCAAAAATGGACCTACAGCACTAACGACACCAGCAATAACAATTAGAGTAATACCATAGATAATTGAATTATCGAAAATAAGCACATCTACTAGTGCTACAATAATAGCAGAAGTAAGTGTATAAATCATATTGGTATAACGCCCTAAAAATAATAAAGGAACAAATGTTAAATGTACTAAGTATTCTAAACGGAATGGTATAGGATAAGCAGCTAATAATAGTGCTACAAGCGTCATTAAAACAGTGACATATTCTTTTGAAAAGACCATTCTTTTATTTTCAGAGTATTGCAGTCTATGAAATAAATAAATACCTGCAACCATGACTGAAATATTATATATAATTGCTTCAAACATAGTTTTACCGACTCCTTTATTGACCAATAGTTATTGTAAGTGAAAACTTACAATTTGTCATTAGTCAGACTAAAATTTTCCTATACATAATAGAGATTAATGTTAAAATATAAATTTAAGTGATATGATGAAAAAAATGAGTTTCGTCGTAAGAGATTTTTTGTTTCATTGTAGATAATACATAGTATTAATATTGTTATTATATGGGATGTTTTGTAAGTCTAATAACTATTTTTACAAGGGAATTGTTTATATGGAATACTGATTCCAACAATACGTGTATAATATATAATTAGAAATAAGCGCTTTTAAGTATAAAAGGTAACGTTTAATGAAAATGTAGAAATACGAAGGATATTTTAATTTATAATAAATAAAGGAAGTAAAATGGTTGGATTTCTTAATATTTTTCTTTAATGATAGAAACTAACTTAAATTTGATGAAGGTGAACTGATGTATACATTATTACTTATTGCATTTACTATGATAGTCAGTTTAATAATAACCCCCATTATTATTGCGATATCTAAAAAATTAAATTTAGTAGATAAACCCAACTTTCGTAAAGTACATACAAAGCCAATTTCAGTAATGGGTGGTACGGTTATTTTATTTTCATTTTTAGTTGGAATGTGGCTCGGACATCCAATTGAAAGAGAAGTAAAACCATTAGTCATTGGCGCTATTTTAATGTACGTTGTTGGATTAATTGATGATATTTATGATTTAAAACCATACTTAAAATTAGCTGGCCAAATCATAGCAGCTTTAGTTGTTGCGTTTTATGGAGTCACAGTCGATTTTATTTCACTACCAATGGGACCAACGATTCATTTCGGTATTTTAAGTATTCCTATAACAGTGATTTGGATTGTAGCTATAACTAATGCGATTAATTTAATCGATGGTTTAGACGGATTAGCATCTGGCGTGTCAGCGATTGCTTTGATGACAATAGCATTTATTGCAATTTTACAGGCGAATGTTTTTATTATAATGATTTGTTGTGTATTAATCGGATCATTATTAGGTTTCTTATTCTATAATTCTCACCCAGCTAAAATATTTTTAGGTGACAGTGGGGCACTGATGATAGGATTTATAATTGGATTTGTATCATTGTTAGGTTTTAAAAATATTACATTTATAGCTTTATTTTTCCCAATCGTTATTTTAGCGGTACCGTTTATAGACACAATTTTTGCTATGATACGCCGAATGAAAAAAGGTCAACATATTATGCAAGCAGATAAATCCCATTTGCATCATAAATTATTAGAACTTGGTTATACTCATCGCCAAACTGTACTATTAATTTATTCAATTGCGATATTATTTAGTTTATCAAGTATTATACTTTATCTATCACAACCACTCGGTGCTTTAATGATGTTTATTTTAATTCTATTAACTATTGAACTTATTGTTGAATTTACTGGTTTAATTGATGATAATTATAAACCAATATTAAAACTCATTACTAAAAGAGATAATCGTCCGCAACATCAATACGAAGAAAAACATGATCACTAAACGAGATAAAGCTATCAAAAAATGACATATGAGCATTTACTATTAATAAATGCATGTCGTTTTTTTGATAGCTTTTTTTAGTCTGTAGAGATATCGAAAGGTAGCATTTTGCTATCTTCAGTTTGGATTTCATAATTCCCAGCGGTTGTTTTATTTAAGAACTCGATAAACTTATCGTACTCTGTTTGAACTACATCTATTTCATAACTTACTTTGTCAGTATAGCTTTGATTTCTAAGCATAAAAGTAGTTGATTCTAATTCGTATTCAAATTTGCCAGTTTGATCGTAACTTAAAGTGACTGTCACTGGTATAGCTGATCTCAATTCTACACGGCCAATGTCGTAAATCACATCTCGGACAGCACCACTATATGCTCTAATAAGTCCGCCACCACCGAGTTTAATTCCACCAAAGTAACGAGTGACAACAACACAAGCATCATGAATATCTAGTTTTTTTAATATTTCTAACATCGGTACACCTGCTGTGCCACTTGGTTCACCGTCGTCGTTTGCTTTTTGAATATTCATTTCAGGACCTACTGTATAGGCTGAACAATTATGCGTTGCATCTTTATGTTGAGTTTTAACTTCATTGATAAATGATTTAGCTTCTTCTTCAGAAGTCACCGGTTTAATATGAGCAATAAAACGTGATTTATTAATAACATTTTCAAATGTATGTTCTTTTTTTACAGTGATGATTGGTTTTGACATCGTTTCACTTCCAAATCTATAATTTTCATATTAGTATTATACACTCTGTAAATACTTAAAATAAAATGTTTAAATGGCAATTTCTTTTTTTGATAAAATATTGTATTATTACTATGAGTATAATTGAGGAGGACTACTATGAAGATTGCTGTAATGACTGATTCTACTAGCTATCTATCTCAAAATTTAATCGATAAATATGATATTCCAGTTGCACCATTAAGTGTGACGTTTGATGATGGTGTAAGCTATACAGAAAGTACAGATGTAGATATTGATCGTTTTTATGAAAAAATGGCAACGTCTGCGACAATACCTACTACAAGTCAACCTGCTGTAGGTGAATGGATTCAACGATATGAAAACTTAAGAGATAAAGGCTATACAGATGTAATAGTTGTATTCTTATCTAGTGGAATTAGTGGGAGCTATCAATCTGGTAAGCAAGCTGGTGAAATAGTAGAAGGCATTAATGTATATGCATTTGATAGTAAGCTTGCGGCTATGATGGAAGGTTGTTACGTATTACGTGCAATTGAAATGGTGGAACAAGGTTATAAGCCAAATGATATCATAGCAGAATTAACAGATATGAGAGAACATACAGGCGCTTATTTAATAGTAGATGATTTAAAAAATCTACAAAAAAGCGGACGAATCACAGGTGCACAAGCTTGGGTAGGTACATTGTTAAAAATGAAACCAGTACTTAAATTTGATGACGGTAAGATAGTCCCTGAAGAGAAGGTACGTACGAAAAAAAGAGCACTTAAAGCATTAGAAGAAAAAGTGTTAAACCAAGTTAAGGACTTTGATGAAGTAACGATATTTGTGATTAATGGTGATAAGACTGAAGATGGTAAAGCATTACTAGACTCTGTTAAAGAAAATGCACCATCACATAGTCAAGTTGCTTATTCAGAATTCGGACCGGTAATCGCTGCCCATTTAGGTTCAGGTGGATTAGGTTTAGGTTACACTGCCCGTAAAGTAAGACTTGATTAATATTTATAGAGGGCATATTGGATTGTACATCAACAATCTAGTATGTCTTTTTATTTTGGAGGAAAATAAAATATTACAATATGGAAAAATCATTCAACCAGATGTGACATTAACTAATGAACAGATCGCAAATATAAGTAAAGGCGTCATATTGAAAAATAATCGATGGCATTGTGTTCAATGTGAAACGAATAAACAAATATATTTTCATAGTTACTATTCTGATTATAATGAGAAGGAAATTGTTTATTGTAGAAAATGTATTCAATTAGGTCGTATGGATAGTCAGACTGATTATAGAATATTGCAGAGTAAACAAAAGGTTTCAGAATGTAATTATCAATTAGACTTCAATCTTTCTGAACAACAAAACTATGCTTCAAAACAAATTGTAGATGCTATAAAAGAGAAAAGAAAGATACTGCTTTATGCAGTAACCGGAGCAGGAAAGACAGAAATGATTTTCGAAGGTATAAAAGTAGCTAGAAATAAAGGTGATAACATAGCCATTATATCACCACGAGTTGATGTAGTCGTAGAAATAAGTCAACGTATTAAAGATGCTTTTTCTCAAGAAAACATAGATGTGTTACACCAAAATTCACCACAACAATTTGATGGACATTTTATCATTTCAACCGTGCATCAATTATATAGATTTAAAAATCATTTTGACACCATTATTATTGATGAAGTAGATGCTTTTCCGCTTTCTATGGATGATGATCTAATTAGTGTGATTCATTCAGCCTCTAAACATTCAGCATGTCAAATTTTCATGACAGCAACACCACCGAGAAAACTATTATCTTCCATAGAAAAAGACAATGTAATTAAACTGCCTGCAAGATTTCATAGACAACCTTTACCAGTTCCAATTTTCCAATATTTAAAATTCAACTCTCGAAAAATTCAATTTAAGTTATTAAATATTTTGATAGAACAAAAACAATGCCAACGTTATACATTAGTATTTTTCAATCATATTAATAGCATGATTGAAGCCTATGAAAATTATCAATCACATATTCAAAATTTAATCTATATTCATAGCGAAGATGATGAGCGGTTTGAAAAGGTTAATTCCCTAAGAGAAGGTAAACATCCAATAGTTTTCACAACAACCATTCTCGAAAGAGGGTTCACCATGGAAAAATTAGATGTAGTCGTTACAGAAGCGGATCAATTTTCAAAGGAGGCATTGATTCAAATAGCAGGTCGTGTAGGAAGAAAGAAACAAGCGCCAACAGGAAAAGTAATTTATTTGCATAATGGTGTATCAATGGCAATGATTTTAGCAAAGAAGGATATTAAAGACATGAATAAATTAGCTATTAGGAAAGGCTGGCTAGATATATAAATGCAACGATGTTTACAATGTTTAAATCCAATCAACGAAGCTATAACGATTATTAATTTTTATAAACCTCCAAGTGTTATATGTGAAAAGTGTTCTGAATTGTGGCAGAGAATAAGTTTAAAAGACGAATTTAAAAGGTGTACCCGCTGTTTAAAAGCTTTAGATAAAGATGAACAAAATTGTGAGGATTGCTTATTTTTAAAACAACATTTTAATATTGATTACCAATTAATATGTGATTATAAATACGAAGGAATTATGAAAGATATGATACATCAATATAAATTCTTGAAAGATCAATATTTAAGTAAGGTCATTGCTGAAATGATTAACGTACCAAAAGTGGATTATGATTATATCATTCCTATACCATCTCCCCATGAACGTAATATAATGAGAACTTTTAATCCAGTTGTAGAAGTATTAAAAGCTAAAAATGTGACTTACGATAATATATTGTCAATGAAATTAAGACCTAAACAAGCAAACTTAAATAAAAGATTACACATAAAGGAAAGTAATCCATTTTATATTAATGAAGAAGTTGATTTAACTAATAAAGCAATATTACTCATAGATGATATTTATACAACAGGATTAACTATCAACCATGTAATGTGTAAATTATCCGAATTAAATGTCAGAAAATTCAATGTGTTTGCGTTTGCAAGATAAGTGCGACGTGGTAAAATATAATTAAGCATTACCAATATAAGAGGTTAAAGGAGAGATTGACTATGATTAGATTTGAAATTCATGGAGATAACCTCACTATCACAGATGCAATTCGCAACTATATTGAGGAAAAAATTGGTAAGTTAGAGCGTTACTTTAATAATGTGCCAAATGCAGTTGCACACGTTAAAGTTAAAACTTATTCAAATTCAACTACTAAAGTTGAAGTAACAATCCCTCTTAAAGATGTTACTTTAAGAGCTGAAGAAAGACACGATGATTTATATGCAGGTGTTGATTTAATTACGAATAAACTTGAACGTCAAGTTAGAAAATATAAAACTCGTGTAAATCGTAAGTACCGTGATCGTGGTGATCAAGAAGTATTTGTTGCTGAAGTTCAAGAAGCACCACCTGAAGAAATTAGTGGCGCAGAAGAAAGTACAGACAATGATATTGAAATCATCCGTTCTAAACAATTTAGTTTAAAACCAATGGATTCTGAAGAAGCAGTTTTACAAATGAACTTACTAGGTCATGATTTCTATATCTTTACTGATCGTGAAACAGATGGCACTAGTATTGTATATCGTAGAAAAGATGGAAAATACGGTTTAATCGAAACATCTGAACAATAAAACTTAGATAAAGCTTATCTTAATTGAAATAAGCAAATATGTTTTTATAATTAAATGGACAGATAGATATGGGGGAGTGAGATTAGGGATTCATATAGGAATTCCTTCTCACTTCCTTTTTATATTTAAAGCTACTTGATAGATTAATGAATGAAAATTTATGGTTTAATAGAGGGTAAATAATGCTTATTTATATATAGTCTCACATATCATACAACGTTAACCATTATTGAAAATAACGAATTTCATATACCGTATAATAAATTTCGTAATTTATGCGAAGTTTATTTATTTGAGACGAGAAATAATACATAGTAACATGTTAGAATTAACTTGTTGACAATTCATTAGATTCAACATAAACATAGCATCATGCTAACTTAAATTTAGATGTTTGAATTTATGAAGAAAATAGCGTAAAGTATGTAAGCCTTAAAGACAAAAAATATTTACGTCATTGATAAAGGATAATTAGATATCCGAATGAGTATTTAAGTATAATTCTAAATGTATAAATGGTAAGATAAATTGTTGAAAGCCAAACAGTTTTTTAGCTAAAGGAGCGAACAGAATGGGATTTTTATCAAAAATTGTTGACGGCAATAAAAAAGAAACGAAAAAACTAGGGAAATTAGCTGACAAAGTACTCGCATTAGAAGAAGATACAGCTATTTTAACTGATGAAGAGATACGTAATAAAACGAAAGAATTTCAAGAAGAACTTTCTAAAATTGAAGATGTAAAAAAACAAAATGATTATTTAGATAAAATATTACCTGAAGCATATGCGCTTGTAAGAGAAGGTTCAAAACGTGTATTTAATATGATTCCTTACAAGGTTCAGGTAATGGGTGGTATTGCGATTCATAATGGTGATATTGCCGAAATGAGAACTGGGGAAGGTAAAACATTAACTGCAACAATGCCTACATATTTAAATGCATTAGCAGGTCGTGGTGTGCATGTTATCACTGTCAATGAATACTTATCTAGTTTCCAAAGTCAAGAAATGGCTGAATTGTATGAGTTCCTAGGTTTAACAGTTGGTTTAAACTTAAACAGTAAAACAACGACAGAAAAACGTGAAGCATACGCTCAAGACATCACATATAGTACTAATAATGAATTAGGTTTTGATTATTTAAGAGATAACATGGTAAATTATGCTGAAGAACGTGTAATGCGACCACTTCATTTTGCTATCATCGATGAGGTCGATTCTATTTTAATTGATGAAGCAAGAACACCATTAATTATTTCTGGAGAAGCTGAAAAATCAACATCTTTATATACTCAAGCAAATGTATTCGCTAAAATGCTTAAAGCGGATGAAGATTATAAATATGATGAAAAAACTAAATCTGTAAACTTAACAGAACAGGGTGCCGACAAAGCTGAACGTATGTTCAAAATTGATAATCTATATGATGTACAAAACGTAGATATTATTAGTCACATTACAACAGCATTAAGAGCTCATGTTACGTTACAACGTGACGTTGACTATATGGTTGTTGATGGAGAAGTACTTATCGTAGACCAATTCACAGGTCGTACAATGCCTGGTAGACGTTTCTCTGAAGGTTTACACCAAGCGATAGAAGCTAAAGAAGGCGTTCAAATTCAAAATGAATCTAAGACAATGGCATCTATCACATTCCAAAACTATTTCAGAATGTACAATAAATTAGCTGGTATGACTGGTACAGCTAAAACAGAAGAAGAAGAGTTCAGAAATATATATAATATGACAGTAACTCAAATTCCTACTAATAAACCAGTTCAACGTGTCGATAAATCAGACTTAATTTATATTAGTCAAAAAGGTAAATTTGATGCAGTTGTAGAAGATGTAGTTGAAAAACACAAAAAAGGTCAACCAGTTCTATTAGGTACTGTAGCTGTTGAAACGTCAGAATATATTTCAAACTTATTGAAAAAACGAGGCGTTCGACACGACGTTTTAAACGCTAAAAACCATGAACGTGAAGCAGAAATCGTAGCAGGAGCAGGTCAAAAAGGCGCTGTAACTATTGCCACAAACATGGCAGGTCGTGGTACAGATATTAAACTAGGTGACGGCGTTGAAGAAATCGGTGGTTTAGCGGTTATAGGTACAGAACGTCATGAATCACGACGTATTGATGACCAATTACGTGGTCGTTCTGGTCGTCAAGGTGATAATGGTGATAGCCGATTCTATCTTTCACTACAAGATGAACTAATGGTACGTTTTGGTTCAGAACGTTTACAAAAAATGATGAACCGACTAGGTATGGATGATTCTACACCTATTGAATCTAAAATGGTTTCAAGAGCTGTAGAATCCGCACAAAAACGTGTTGAAGGTAATAACTTTGATGCACGTAAACGTATCCTAGAATATGATGAAGTGTTACGTAAACAACGTGAGATTATTTATAAAGAAAGAAACGATATCATTGATAACGAAGATAGCTCACAAGTTGTAGATGCAATGTTACGTTCAACATTACAACGAGGCATTAACTATCATATTAACGAAGAAGAAGAAAACTTAGATTATCAACCATTTATTAACTATATAAATGATGTTTTCTTACAAGAAGGCGAATTAAAAGAATCAGAAATTAAAGGTAAAGATTCTGAAGATATTTTCGAAGTGGTATGGGCTAAAATTGAAAAAGCTTATGCTGAACAAAAAGAAACACTTGGCGATCAAATGAACGAATTCGAACGAATGATTTTATTACGTTCAATTGACAGTCATTGGACAGATCACATTGATACAATGGATCAATTACGTCAAGGTATTCATTTACGTTCATATGCACAACAAAATCCATTACGTGATTATCAAAATGAAGGACATGAATTATTCGATATAATGATGCAAAATATCGAAGAAGATACATGTAAATTTATTTTGAAATCAGTAGTACAAGTTGAAGATGACATTGAACGTGATAAAACAACTGATTTTGGTGAAGCAAAACATGCATCAGCTGAAGATGGTAAAGAAAAAGTTAAACAAAAACCTATAGTTAAAGGTGAAGAAATAGGTCGTAATGACCCTTGTCCTTGTGGAAGTGGCAAGAAATATAAAAATTGCCATGGTCAAGCATAATTTTGTGTAAAACAATGACAATAATATTTGATAGCCTGGGGCATAATTGTCTCAGGCTTTCACTTTTTGTAGAATTTAAAAAAACGGAGTTTAAAGAAGAGTTAAATGCTGTTAGCAAGCATTCATCTCTTTGATGACACGTTTATTTATCATACACTGCACTTAATCTTGAATATGATAGAATATAAATGTATAAAAATGATGTATCTGTTTATTTAAGATTAATTAAAAATAATATTTATGTTAAAACAATAAATCAAACTACAAGTGAAATAGGAGAGACATTATGGAATTATCAGAAATCAAACGAAATATAGATTCGTATCAAGACAATTTAAGTCAAATTAGGGGGTCTCTTTGACTTAGAAAATAAAGAGACTAATATACAGGAATATGAAGAAATGATGACTGAACCTAATTTTTGGGACAATCAAAATAAAGCACAAGATATTATAGATAAAAATAACGCTTTGAAATCTATCGTTAATGGTTATTATAAATTAGACGAAGCTGTTGAAGATATGTCAGCAACTGTTGAACTTTTACAAGAAGATTATGACGAAGACTTGAAACAAGAATTAGAAAATGACGTCGTTGCATTTAAAGAAGATATTGATCGTTTCGAATTACAATTACTGTTAGACGGTCCATATGATGCGAATAATGCTATTTTAGAGCTACATCCTGGCGCAGGTGGCACTGAATCACAAGATTGGGTGAGTATGTTATTAAGAATGTACCAACGCTATTGTGAACAGAGTGGTTTCAAAGTAGAAACAGTTGACTATTTACCTGGTGATGAAGCAGGAGTGAAAAGTGTGACATTATTAATTAAAGGTCATAACGCTTATGGTTATTTAAAAGCTGAAAAAGGTGTGCATAGGTTAGTTAGAATTTCACCTTTTGATTCGTCAGGTCGACGTCATACATCATTCGCATCTTGTGACGTTATTCCAGACTTTGATAACGATGAAATTGAAATCGAAATTAATTCTGATGACATTACAGTTGATACATTTAGAGCATCTGGTGCAGGTGGACAACATATTAATAAAACAGAATCAGCAATTAGAATTACCCACCATCCTACTGGTATTGTTGTTAATAACCAAAATGAACGTTCACAAATTAAAAACCGTGAAGCAGCTATGAAAATGTTGAAATCAAAATTATATCAACTTAAATTAGAGGAACAAGCACAAGAAATGGCAGAAATTCGTGGAGAACAAAAAGAAATAGGATGGGGAAGTCAAATTCGTTCATATGTATTCCATCCTTATTCAATGGTAAAAGATCATCGTACCAATGAAGAAACTGGTAAAGTAGATGCTGTAATGGATGGAGATATTGGTCCATTTATTGAATCGTATTTAAGATGGCAAATGGATAAATAAGTTATAAGTTAAATAGGCAATAATTGGAATAATATTTTGAAAGGTGCTTACGTGATAAGCGCCTTTTTAATTTATAATTTTTTAAGTATGTAGTAGTTAAATGTTTTGAAATCCATTTTAATAACGCAAATACGTATATTTGAAAAAGCCTATAACTAAATAACTCTATGCAATTAGTAGTTTGTAATATTACTCAGTAATATTTTGGCTAGGTGTAAAAATAGCCTAAAAAATTAATGGGATGACTGATACTAATGAATTTGTAATGAAATATATATGGCAAGTTTATATTATTGTGTATAAATATTATATTACATCAATTTAACATTACTCATTTTAAAATAATATTGTGGTATATTAAATTCATCAAATTAGAATTTACAACAAAGGAATGACATATTAATGAAGAAGACGTTTTTAGTATCATTATCATCAGCAGCTGCATTTATTGCATTAAGTAATGTTGCAGACGCTCAAGAACAAACATCTATATCTAATGTTAATGCATCTCAGAATGTAGCAGCAGTGGAAACTGACAGTGCGAGCCAATATATCGTCAAATCAGGTGATACGTTGTATCAAATCGCTTTAGATCATGATATTACTTTAGACGAATTGTATAAACTTAATCCTGGAGTAACACCATTAATTTTCCCTGGAGATATTATTGTAGTATCGCCAACAGGATTAGCAAACCAAGTTCAAAATACATCATATAGCTCTAATCAATTCGAAGCTGAAGAACCAATTCCATCAGCAAGTACACAATATAATAATGTGCCACAAGTATCAGCACCTCAAGTACAATATACAGCAGAACCATCGTATGAAGGTTCAAATGGTTTACATTCAATAAGTAATTCTGGGAACTTATATGCATTTGGTAATTGTACTTATTATGCATTTAATAGACGTGCTGAATTAGGCAAACCAATTGGTAGCCTTTGGGGTAATGCTGCTGACTGGGCTACTAGCGCTAGAAATGCAGGTTTCACAGTAAACAATACTCCAGTTGCAGGAGCAGTATTCCAATCTAATCCAGGTACTAATGGTGCTGGAGGATATGGGCATGTAGGTGTTGTTGAAAAGGTAAATAGTAATGGTACACTTACAGTTTCTGAAATGAACTGGAACGGTGGATTTAATGTTAAATCATATAGAACAATCACAAATCCAGGAAGTTATAATTATATACACTAATCTTTAACATTTAATAGGATTAAAATAGCAGTAATACAATGATTTAAAATTATTGTATTGCTGCTCATTTTTTATCGATATTTTGTGTACTAAGTGAAGGTTTTGAAAACGATATTAGGATATTGCTTTTAATCATAACGATGATTGGTATAATAAAAAATAAGTCTTCATCTATGATTAAATATAAAGGAGGCATCACACAATGGGCATTCATCAATATTATAAAAGATTATCTGATTTGGAAAAGCTTATTAGGTTGCCTGGCAAATTTAAATATTTTGAACATAACGTAGCTGCGCATTCATTTAAAGTAACTAAAATAGCACAATATTTAGGTACTGTAGAAGAATATAATGGTAATGTCATTGACTGGAAAAGTTTGTATGAAAAAGCTTTGAACCATGATTTTGCAGAAGTGTTTACTGGAGATATCAAGACCCCTGTAAAATATGCTAGTAGAGAGTTGAAAATGCTTTTTTCTCAAGTTGAAGAAGAAATGGTAGAGAATTTTATCGAAGAGGAAATTCCTTCTCAATATCGTGATATTTATAGATTGAGACTACAAGAAGGTAAAGATGACTCTATAGAAGGTCAAATACTAGCTGTAGCAGATAAAATTGATTTACTTTATGAAACGTTTGGAGAAATACAAAAACGTAATCCCGAACCATTATTTTTCGAAATATATGAAATGAGTTTAGAAACGATTATGCAATTCGATCATTTAGCTTCTGTTCAAGATTTTATTGATAATGTAATTCCTGAAATGTTAACTGAAAACTTTATCCCAAGAACAGAATTACGTGAAACGACAATGACAATACTTAATAAAAGAAACAGGTGAAATAAATGATTTGGTATGCATGTGCTGCATTTTTTCCTTGTATATTAATCGTTCTCTTTAGTGTAGTTACTAAAAATAAATGGATTGGTACTTCCGTAACTTTAATATTAATAGCTACGTCAATTTATAAAGGCTTTTTCCACAATGAATGGATTATCTTTATAGATGTTGTATCATTGCTAGCCGGATATTTAATCATAGATCAATTAGAATTTCACAAAAGAGAAGAATAACAGAAACAATACACTGAATTAACCATCATGATAAATAAATATTAGTTTAGAAAGCAAGCATAGTTCGTTAACTATGTTTGTTTTTTGTTTATCATATAATATAAAAATTTTAGCGAACAAATGTTTGTATTTCGTGGTGAAAATTTGTTAAAATAGATAATAAATTATGAATAAATAATCCCATGTATACTTATAAGAACAGACTGATGCATGACTAATAAATAATAAGGGAAATAGATTAATAAATTCGTATAGTAGGAGTAACACTCTTTCAAAGATACTCAATTAATAATAAGTAATAGATTTTAGATGCAAACAACTTAGGAGGCGTATGTCGTAATGGTCGAACATTATCCATTCAAATTAAATTCAGAGTTTGATCCACAAGGTGACCAACCTGAAGCTATAAAGAAAATTGTAAAGGGTGTTGAAGAAGGTAAAAGACATCAAACATTACTTGGTGCAACTGGTACGGGTAAAACATTTACAATGAGTAATGTGATTCAACAAGTGGGTAAACCTACATTGATAATCGCACATAACAAAACATTAGCTGGCCAATTATATAGTGAATTCAAAGAATTTTTCCCTGAAAATAGAGTGGAATATTTCGTTAGTTATTATGATTACTATCAACCTGAAGCATATGTACCATCTACGGATACCTTTATAGAAAAAGATGCTTCTATTAATGATGAAATTGATCAATTAAGACACTCTGCGACAAGTGCATTGTTTGAGAGAGACGATGTTATCATCATTGCTAGTGTAAGTTGTATTTATGGTTTAGGTAACCCAGAAGAATATAAAGATTTAGTTGTTAGCGTCCGCGTTGGTATGGAAATGGAACGCAGCGAATTACTAAGAAAATTAGTAGATGTACAATATACTAGAAATGATATAGATTTCCAAAGGGGTACATTTAGAGTCCGCGGTGATGTGGTAGAAATTTTCCCAGCATCTAGAGAAGAAATGTGTATTCGAGTGGAATTTTTCGGAGATGAAGTAGATCGAATTAGAGAGGTTAACTATTTAACTGGCGAAGTTATTAGAGAACGTGAGCATTTTGCTATATTCCCAGCATCTCACTTCGTTACTCGTGAAGAAAAAATGAAAGTAGCAATCGAACGTATTGAAAAAGAATTGGAAGAACGATTAAAAGAATTAAGAGATGAAAATAAACTACTTGAAGCCCAAAGATTAGAACAACGTACAAATTATGATTTAGAAATGATGCGGGAAATGGGCTTCTGTTCAGGTATCGAAAACTATTCAGTTCATTTAACATTACGACCATTAGGTTCTACACCTTATACATTATTAGATTACTTTGGTGATGATTGGTTAATTATGATCGATGAATCTCACGTAACATTGCCTCAGGTTAGAGGGATGTATAATGGTGACAGAGCGCGTAAACAAGTTTTAGTTGATCATGGTTTCAGATTGCCAAGTGCTTTAGATAACAGACCACTAAAATTTGAAGAATTTGAAGAAAAAACAAATCAATTAGTATATGTATCAGCAACGCCAGGACCATACGAATTAGAACATACTGATGAAATGGTCGAACAAATTATTAGACCTACAGGATTACTAGATCCGAAAATTGATGTACGTCCAACAGAAAACCAAATTGATGATTTGTTAAGTGAAATTCAAGATAGAATTGATAAGAATGAAAGAGTACTTGTTACAACGTTGACGAAAAAAATGAGTGAGGACTTAACTACCTATATGAAAGAAGCGGGTATTAAAGTAAATTATCTTCATTCAGAAATTAAAACGCTTGAAAGAATAGAAATTATTCGAGATTTAAGAATGGGTACATATGATGCCATCGTTGGTATTAATTTACTAAGAGAGGGTATAGATATTCCTGAAGTTTCTTTAGTAGTCATTTTAGACGCGGATAAAGAAGGATTTTTACGTTCTAATCGCTCATTAATTCAAACAATTGGACGAGCAGCACGTAATGATCGAGGCGAAGTAATCATGTATGCTGATAAAATTACAGATTCAATGAGATACGCCATTGATGAAACACAAAGACGTCGTGAAATACAAACAGCGCATAACGAAAAATATGGTATTACGCCTAAAACAATTAATAAGAAAATTCATGACGTTATTAGTGCTACTGTTGAAAATGACGAAACAAATGAAAATAAACAAACTGAACTACCTAAGAAAATGACTAAAAAAGAACGACAAAAAACGATAGAAAATATAGAAAAAGAAATGAAAAAAGCAGCTAAAGATTTAGACTTTGAAAAAGCAACAGAACTAAGAGATATGTTATTTGAATTAAAATCAGAAGGGTGACAATTAAATGAGAGAACCATCCATAGTAGTGAAAGGTGCAAGAGCGCATAATTTAAAAGGTGTCGATATTGAATTACCTAAAGACAAATTAATTGTAATGACAGGTATTTCAGGTTCAGGTAAGTCTTCATTAGCCTTTGACACTATTTATGCAGAAGGCCAAAGAAGATATGTAGAATCATTAAGTGCATACGCACGACAATTTTTAGGTCAAATGGATAAACCAGATGTAGATACTATTGAAGGATTATCACCGGCTATTTCCATTGATCAAAAGACAACAAGTAAGAACCCACGATCTACAGTTGCAACCGTAACTGAAATTTACGATTATATCAGATTATTATATGCTCGAGTGGGTAAACCTTATTGTCCAAACCATAATATTGAAATAGAGTCACAGACTGTTCAACAAATGGTAGATAGAATATTAGAATTAGAAACGCGAACAAAAATTCAATTGTTAGCTCCTGTGGTTTCACATCGTAAAGGAAGTCATGAAAAGCTAATCGAAGATATTGGCAAAAAAGGTTATGTACGTTTACGAGTAGACGGAGAAATTGTTGATGTTAATGAAGTGCCAGATTTAGATAAAAACAAAAACCATACTATAGAAGTTGTTGTTGATAGACTAGTCATTAAAGAAGGAATTGAAACAAGACTAGCAGATTCTATAGAAACAGCACTTGAATTATCTGAAGGAAGTTTAACAGTTGATGTAATTGATGGAGAAGACCTAAAGTTCTCTGAAAATCATGCATGTCCTATTTGTGGATTCTCAATTGGCGAATTAGAACCACGAATGTTTAGTTTTAACAGCCCATTTGGTGCTTGTCCTACTTGTGATGGGTTAGGTCAAAGATTAACAGTCGATATGGATTTAGTTATACCTGACCCAAACAAAACACTAAACGAAGGTGCCATTGAACCTTGGGAGCCAACAAGTTCAGATTTTTATCCAACTTTACTAAAACGTGTCTGTGAAGTTTATAAAATTAATATGGATAAACCTTATAAAAAACTTACCGATAGACAGAAAAATATATTAATGCATGGCTCAGGCGATAAAGAAATTGAATTTACATTTAACCAACGATTTGGTGGCGGCAAACGTAAAAGAAAAATGGTCTTTGAAGGTGTTCTTAATAATATTGATCGTCGATATCATGAATCACCATCAGAATATACTCGTGAAATGATGAGTAGATACATGACCGAGTTACCTTGTGAGACTTGTCATGGCAAGCGTTTAAGTAAAGAAGCATTGTCTGTTTATGTTGGTGGATATAATATAGGCGAAGTTGTTCAAGATTCGATTAAAGAAGCATTGAAATATTATCAAAACATTGAACTATCAGAACAAGACCAAGCAATAGCAAATCAAATTCTTAAGGAAATTATTTCACGTCTAGCTTTCTTAAATAATGTTGGGCTTGAATACCTTACATTAAACCGTGCTTCTGGAACATTATCTGGTGGTGAAGCACAACGAATTCGATTAGCAACACAAATTGGGTCTCGTTTAACAGGTGTACTTTATGTTTTAGACGAACCTTCAATAGGTTTACATCAGCGTGATAATGATCGTCTAATTAACACACTTAAAGAAATGCGGGATTTAGGCAATACATTGATTGTTGTAGAACATGATGATGATACGATGCGTTCTGCAGATTATTTAGTGGATGTAGGTCCAGGTGCTGGTAGTCACGGTGGTGAAATTGTTGCACAAGGTACACCAAAACAAGTGATGAAAGATAAAAACTCATTAACTGGACAATATTTAAGTGGTAAGAAGAAAATTGATGTACCTGAATATCGTCGGGAAGTTACGAAAAAGAAAATTAGTATTAAAGGTGCTAAAAGCAATAACTTAAAAAATGTAGATGTTGATTTCCCTCTATCAGTAATGACTGTAGTGACAGGTGTATCAGGCTCAGGTAAAAGTTCATTAGTTAATGAAGTGTTATATAAATCACTAGCACAAAAAATTAATAAATCTAAGGTGAAACCTGGAGAATATGATTCTATTAAAGGCATAGATCAATTAGATAAAATTATCGATATTGATCAATCACCGATTGGTAGAACACCACGTTCAAATCCAGCAACTTATACAGGCGTGTTTGATGATATAAGAGATGTTTTTGCTCAAACCAATGAAGCTAAAATACGTGGCTATCAAAAAGGTCGTTTTAGTTTTAATGTTAAAGGCGGACGTTGTGAAGCTTGTAAAGGTGACGGTATTATTAAAATAGAAATGCATTTCTTACCAGATGTTTATGTTCCTTGTGAGGTATGTGACGGTAAACGCTATAATAGAGAAACACTTGAAGTCACATATAAAGGTAAAAATATTGCTGATGTTTTAGAAATGACTGCTGAAGATGCAACTCATTTCTTTGAAAATATACCTAAGATTAAACGTAAACTACAGACATTAGTAGATGTTGGTTTAGGATATGTCACATTAGGACAGCAAGCAACAACTTTATCTGGTGGGGAAGCACAACGTGTTAAACTCGCATCAGAATTGCATAAACGCTCTACAGGACGTTCCATTTACATTTTAGACGAACCAACAACTGGTTTACATGTAGATGATATTAGCAGATTATTAAAGGTATTAAATCGTCTTGTTGAAAATGGTGATACTGTTGTGATTATTGAACATAACTTAGATGTCATTAAAACTGCAGATCATATTATTGATTTAGGCCCAGAAGGTGGCGATGGTGGTGGAACGATCGTTGCTACTGGTACGCCTGAAGACATTGCGAATGTAGAAAACTCTTATACAGGACAATATTTAAAAACTGTATTAGAAAGAGATAGAAATAAAGATTAATCATAAAAGAATGATGTTATAATTTATATTAAGGTGATTTCAGAGTATACTGGAATCATCTTTTTTAAATGTAGATATTTATCATCCAAATTAAAAAGAATACACATTTTTCAAAAACAATATACATAATAAAGTATTCAATAAGGCTTAATTTATAGAGCGTATTTTCTAAATATTAAATAAGCGTAACTTTTTGATATAGAAAGTAGTTTGATTTTTGATATGATTAAAGAAAGCGAAATTGTAGTAACATTTCAAATAGAGGTGAACACATGTTAACAACTGAAAGATTAGTTGAATTATTAAAATTAGAATTAATAGCTGGGGAAGAAGGATTAAATAAACCTATTAAAAACACAGATATCTCTAGACCTGGTTTAGAAATGGCTGGTTACTTCTCACATTACGCTTCAGACAGAATACAATTATTAGGTACGACTGAGTTATCATTTTATAATTTACTTCCAGATGATGAACGTCAAGGAAGAATGAGAAAATTATGTCGACCAGATACACCTGCAATTATAGTAACAAGAGGATTAGAGCCTCCTGAAGAATTAGTTGAAGCAGCAAAAGAATTAAATACACCACTTATTGTTGCTAAAGATGCAACGACAAGTTTAATGAGTAGATTAACAACATTTTTAGAACATGAACTAGCAAAAACAACATCATTACATGGCGTACTAGTTGATGTTTATGGTGTAGGTGTTCTCATAACTGGTGACTCTGGTATCGGTAAAAGTGAAACAGCATTAGAATTAGTTAAAAGAGGACATAGATTAGTTGCTGATGACAATGTTGAGATCAAAGAAATTACTAAAGATGAATTAATAGGTAAACCACCAAAATTAATAGAACATTTATTAGAAATACGTGGTTTAGGAATCATTAATGTGATGACATTATTTGGGGCGGGCTCAATTTTAACTGAAAAACAAATCCGTTTAAATATTAATTTAGAAAACTGGGATAAAGAAAAGTTATACGATAGAGTCGGCTTAAACGAAGAGACTTTACGTATTTTAGATACTGAAATCACGAAAAAAACAATTCCTGTAAGACCTGGACGAAACGTTGCAGTTATTATTGAAGTTGCTGCTATGAACTATCGTTTAAATATTATGGGAATAAATACAGCAGAAGAATTTAGCGAACGACTTAATGATGAAATTGTTCGTAACAGTCATAAAAGTGAGGAGTAATAAGTTTATGGATTTAACTTTGAGTTATATTGATCCTGTCGCATTTCACCTAGGTCCATTACAAATACGATGGTATGGAATTATAATTGCTTGTGGTATCTTAATAGGGTATTTTGTAGCACAAGAAGCTTTGAAGAGAATTGGTCTACATAAAGACTCATTAGTAGATGTTATCTTTTATTGTGCCATATTTGGTTTTATTGTAGCTCGTATATATTTTGTAATATTCCAATGGCCATATTACATGCAAAATCCAGGAGAAATACCTAAAATATGGCATGGCGGTATAGCTATCCATGGAGGATTAATAGGTGGCTTTATTACAGGAGTTATCGTATGTAAATTAAAAAATTTAAACCCATTCCAAATTGGAGACATTGTCGCACCGAGTATTATTTTAGCTCAAGGTATCGGACGATGGGGCAATTTCATGAACCATGAAGCACACGGCGGTATAGTATCTAAAACATTCTTGGAACAACTTCATATACCTCGATTTATTATTAATAATATGTATATTGATGGTCATTATTATCATCCAACATTTTTATACGAATCAGTATGGGATGTGTTAGGATTTATCTTATTAATTTCGATTAGAAAGCATTTGAAACTAGGAGAAACATTCTTCTTATATCTAATTTGGTATTCAATAGGTCGTTTCTTTGTTGAAGGACTTAGAACAGACAGCTTGATGTTGACAAGTCATATAAGAGTGGCACAATTAGTATCGGTTATACTTATCATTATTAGTATTATTTTAATTATTTATAGACGATATAAATTTCAACCACCTGTTTATAAAAATGCTGGTCCATTAAGTTGGCCAAAGCAAAAGGTGTAGATTTTCAATGAGAAAACTCCAAACACATGATAGATATCAAAAATCGTCGATTAATCCATTATGGCAAATATATCGACTAATACGTTTTCCAAAAGTGTTTAAACAAACATTAATAATTGAAATTTGTCGAGTAATGCCAAATTTAAAATTAAAAAATGTTATCTATCGTAAGTATTTAAAAATGAATATTGGCAAACAAACTGTATTCGCATATAAAGTAGTACCAGATTTGTTTTATCCCGAATTAATAACTGTTGGCAACAATAGTGTGATTGGTTATAATACTACAATATTAACGCACGAAATTTTAGTGGATGAATTTAAATATGGTAAAGTTCAAATAGGTCATAATACATTAATAGGTGCTAATGTGACAATATTCCTGGAGTAACTATTGGAAGTCATGTCACCATTGGTGCAGGAACAGTTGTCTCAAAAGATGTGGCAGATTGCGCATATGCGATTGGTAATCCTATAAAAATAAATTAAAGATGGAGGTGACAATCTTTGGCAGATAAAAACAATAAAATTATTTCAATGGCTTTTGATGAACCGTTTTATCGTAAAATGGCTCATCAGAAGTGGAAGCAACAAGATTATAAAAAAGCAGTCGATTATTACGGTAAAGTGCTAGAATTGTCACCTGAGGATTTTGATATTCAATTAAACTATGCTCAATGTTTAGTAAAACTAGGTTTTGGAAGCCAAGCTGAAAAGGTATTTTATGAAAATATTATAAATGATAGACGTAAGGCAGATAGTTTTTATGAGTTGAGTCAGTTAAACATTGAATTAAATGAACCAAACAAGGCATTCTTGTTTGGTATTAATTATGTATTAATTACAGATGATCAAGATTTCCGAGATGAGCTTGAACAAACATTCGATGTGTCGTATTCAAACGAACATCAAATAGAAATCGAAGCACAACTATTTGCAGTACAACTATTATTTCAATTTTTATTTTCACAGGG
Source organism: Staphylococcus sp. FSL H8-0121 (assembly GCF_038008425.1). Taxonomy (NCBI): domain Bacteria; kingdom Bacillati; phylum Bacillota; class Bacilli; order Caryophanales; family Staphylococcaceae; genus Staphylococcus; species Staphylococcus sp. FSL H8-0121. The sequence goes on along the minus strand of NZ_JBBOZB010000001.1, from coordinate 1,027,800 downwards.
ACGTTTAGAAGAAGCGAGAACTTATATTTTAAATCAAGATGAAGATATTCAAAATCATCGAGTGATAAAAAATTTATTAGCGATGTGTTATTTATATTTAGGCGAATATGATATAGCAAAGGACATGTTTGAAGAGTTACTAAATGAAGATAATTCAGATGTTCATGCACTGTGTCATTATACGTTACTACTTTACAATACAAATGATATGGATAAATATAAGCGTTACTTAAATATTTTAAACAAAGTCATGCCAATGAATGACGATGAAAGTTTTAAATTAGGTATTGTCTTAAGTTATTTGAAACAATATCATGCTTCTCAAAAATTATTGCTTCCTTTATATAAAAAAGGGAAATTTGCTTCTATTCAAATGTTTAATGCCTTAAGCTACAATTATTATTACCTAGGAAATAAAGATGAAAGTATTCAATTTTGGAACAAGTTATTACAAATTTCTAAAGTTGATGTAGGTTTTCCACCATGGGTAATTGAAGAAAGTAAACATGTATTTGATCAACGTATTTTACCTTTATTAATGGACGACGATAGTCATTATAGATTATATGGTATATTCTTGTTGAATCAATTGAATGGTAAAGAAATATTGATTACAGAAGAAATTTGGGCCGTATTAGAAACGATGAATGATTATGAGAAACTATATTTAACATACTTAGTTCAAGGTTTGACACTAAATAAATTAGATTTCATACATCGTGGCATGGTCAAATTATATCAATTTGATGAATTTAGAAATGATACATCTTTATTTGTTCAATGGATAGATCAAGCTGAATCAATTATTGCAGATCAAGCTGATTTAACAGAATTAGATAGATATTTAGGTGCGTTCTTATATTTGTATTATCAACATACCAACCAAAAATTGACTAAAAAGCAAATAAAAGAATGGTTTGATATAAGTAATTATAAACTTGATAAAACGATAACTTATATTCTGAGCATATAAATTTATGAAATACTTATTTTGATATATAATGCGTTTAATGATTATTAAGTAGGAGGGCAAGTAAATGACTGAAGTAGATTTTGATGTAGCAATTATAGGTGCAGGCCCTGCTGGTATGACGGCTGCAGTTTATGCATCACGTGCAAATTTAAACACTGTTATGATTGAACGTGGTATGCCAGGTGGCCAAATGGCAAATACAGAAGAGGTAGAAAACTTTCCAGGATTTGAAATGATTACTGGACCAGATTTATCTACAAAAATGTTTGAACATGCGAAAAAATTTGGCGCTACTTATCAATATGGTGATATTAAATCAATAGAAGATAAAGGCGACTATAAAGTAGTTAATTTAGGAAACAAAGAAATTACTGCACATGCAGTTATTATTTCAACTGGTGCTGAATATAAAAAAATAGGCGTACCAGGTGAACAAGAATTAGGCGGACGTGGCGTAAGTTATTGTGCAGTATGTGATGGTGCATTCTTCAAAAATAAACGTTTATTTGTTATCGGCGGTGGTGACTCAGCAGTTGAAGAAGGTACATTCTTAACAAAATTTGCTGATAAAGTGACGATTGTCCACAGAAGAGACGAATTACGCGCACAAAGTATTTTACAAGATCGTGCATTTAAAAATGATAAAGTTGATTTTATTTGGAGCTATACATTAAAAACAATAAATGACAAAGATGGCAAAGTAGGATCAGTAACTTTAGAGTCAACTAAAGATGGTTCAGAAGTAACATACGATGCAGATGGCGTATTTATTTATATTGGTATGAAACCATTAACTGCACCATTCACTGATTTAGGTATTACAAATGAAAATGGTTATATTGTAACTCAAGCTGATATGAGTACAGATGTACCTGGTATCTATGCTGCAGGCGACGTAAGAGATAAAGGTTTACGTCAAATTGTAACAGCAACAGGTGACGGTAGTATTGCTGCTCAAAGTGCGGCTGATTATATTGAAAGTATTAAAGATAAATTAGAAGCTTAAATATCTTTTATAACAAGAAATAAAGCTAGAGCAATAGGAGGATTATAACAATGATAATCCATTTGTTGTTCTAGCTTTTTTATAAGTATTGATTACATTCCTTTGTGAAAATGAGTGTGGTATGATGAACCTATTAATATATGAATATCAACTGAACTGGCGGTGAACCGATAAAATGGTAAATTCTGAAAAAGAAATTGGGAAAAGTGAATTACTTGTTGTCACTGGATTATCTGGTGCAGGTAAATCTTTAGTGATTCAAAGTCTGGAAGATATAGGTTATTTTTGTGTAGATAACTTACCACCCGTACTATTACCTAAATTTGTTGAATTGATGGAACAAGGTAATCCATCATTACAAAAAGTGGCTATTGCAATAGACTTAAGAGGTAAAGAACTTTTTAAATCATTGGTTAAGGAAATTGATTTAATTAAAAGTAGAAATGACGTTATTGTAGATGTCATGTTTTTAGAAGCAACAACTGAAAAATTAATTTCAAGATATAAAGAATCTAGAAGAGCACATCCATTAAATGAAAAGGGACAACGTTCACTTATTGATGCTATTAATGAAGAACGTCAACATCTTTCACAAATTAGAAGTATTGCAAATTATGTCATAGACACAAGTCAACTTAAACCTAAAGAATTAAAAGCTAGAGTAGTTAATTACTATGAAGATGAAAACTTTGAAACATTTACAATAAACGTCACTAGCTTTGGTTTTAAACACGGTATACAAATGGATGCAGATTTAGTATTTGATGTTCGATTTTTACCAAACCCATACTATGTTGAAGAACTACGTCCATTAACAGGCATGGATGAAGAAGTTTATACGTACGTTATGAAATGGAAAGAAACCGAAATCTTCTTTGATAAATTAACTGACTTATTGAAATTTATGATTCCTGGTTATAAAAAAGAAGGCAAGTCACAGTTAGTCATAGCAATTGGCTGTACTGGAGGTCAACATCGCTCAGTAGCATTAACTAAACGTTTAGGAGAATATCTTAACGACGTTTTCGATTATAAAGTATATGTTCATCATAGAGATGCACATATTGAAAGTGGAGAACAACGATGAGAAGAATGAAAGTAGTTTTAATTGGCGGAGGGACTGGTTTATCTGTATTGGCAAGGGGTCTAAGAGAGTTTCCTATAGATATTACTGCCATAGTTACTGTTGCTGATGATGGTGGAAGTACGGGTAAAATTCGTAATGAAATGGATATCCCAGCACCTGGTGATATAAGAAATGTGATTGCTGCACTGAGCGACTCGGAGTCTGTACTAACTCAATTATTCCAATATAGATTTGAAGAAAATCAAATTAGTGGTCATTCTTTAGGAAATTTATTGATTGCGGGGATGACAAATATTACTAATGATTTTGGACATGCTATTAGAGAACTAAGTAAAGTTTTAAATATTAAAGGTAAAGTAATTCCATCTACCAATACAAGCGTTCAGTTAAATGCTATTATGGAAAATGGTGAAATCGTATATGGCGAATCAAAAATTCCGAAGAAACAAGAAAAAATAGAAAAAGTCTTTTTAGAGCCAGATGATGTAGAACCTATGGAAGAAGCGGTTGAAGCGTTAGAAGAAGCTGACTTGATTGTATTAGGTCCTGGATCACTATACACGAGTGTTATTTCTAATCTTTGTGTCAAAGGGATTTCTAAAGCCTTAATTAATTCATCTGCACCTAAATTATATGTAGCTAATGTTATGACTCAACCTGGTGAAACAGACGGCTATACTGTGAAAGAACATATTAATGCATTGCATCGCCAAACAGGTCAATCATTTGTAGATTATGTTATTTGCTGTACCGATCAATTCAATGAGAATGTTTTAAGAAAATATAAAGAGAAAAATTCTGATCCTGTTGATGTAAATGTTGAAGAATTAAAGCAAGATGGAATAGAAGTCATTACGGCTTCAAATCTAGTCGAAATATCTGATGAACATTTTGTAAGACATAATACAAAAGTGTTATCAACATTAATTTATGAAAAAGCATTAGATCTTATTAGTACAATTCAATTTGATCCAAATGATAATCGTAAATAATATTTTAGTTATTGGATACAGATGAAACTTGTTTTTTATTGAAAGAAAAAATATTGAGATGAAGATATTTAATCCATTTTGAAATAAAATTAAAAAATGTAGTTATTATCTTATAAATCTAAAGGGTAATGTTAGAAAGGAATGAATGTTCTATGAGCTTTGCATCAGATATGAAAAATGAATTAACTCGTATAGATGTAGATGAAGCTAATGCAAAAGCAGAGCTCAGTGCATTAATTCGTATGAATGGGGCATTAAGTCTATCCAATCAACAGTTTGTGATTAATGTTCAAACTGAGAATGCAACTACCGCAAGAAGGATATATTCCCTGATCAAACGTATTTTTAATGTAGAAGTAGAAATATTAGTACGTAAAAAAATGAAATTAAAGAAAAATAATATTTATATTTGTCGTACAAAAATGCGAGCAAGAGAAATTCTTGATGAGCTAGGTATCTTAAAAAATGGTGTATTTACACATGAAATAGACCCAGACATGATTCAAGATGATGAAATGAGACGTAGTTATTTACGCGGCGCATTTTTAGCAGGTGGATCAGTCAATAACCCGGAAACATCATCATACCATTTAGAAATATTTTCCCAATTTGAAAATCATTCTGAAGGTTTAACGAAGTTGATGAATAGTTACGAATTAAATGCGAAACATCTTGAGCGTAAAAAAGGTAGCATTGTTTATTTAAAAGAAGCAGAAAAAATTTCCGACTTCCTTAGTTTAATTGGTGGCTACCAAGCACTGTTGAAATTTGAAGATGTAAGAATCGTCCGGGATATGAGAAATTCAGTAAACCGATTAGTGAATTGTGAAACAGCAAATTTAAATAAAACAGTAAGCGCTGCAATGAAACAGGTTGAAAGCATTCAATTAATAGATCAAGAAATAGGTTTAGATAATTTACCAGATCGATTAAGAGAGGTTGCCAAGTTAAGAGTTGAGCACCAAGAAATTTCCTTAAAGGAATTAGGGGAAATGATATCAACTGGCCCCATATCAAAATCAGGTATGAACCATCGTTTAAGAAAATTAAATGAATTAGCTGACAAAATTCGAAATGGTGAGAAAATAGAATTGTAAAAAAGAACCCCATTAACGTGGGATTCTTTTTTGTAAATATATAATAGTTGCTTATTTTAGCCCCCTCGAAGGAGATTTATAAATGCTATAACTATGGTGATTAAAGCATTTGAAGTCCCTACAGAGTCCCTAAACTACATCTTTTCTAAAATATTAGTCGTTTTTGTTTCTTCTTCACTGTATTTTTCTTCTAATAAATGTGAGTAAACAGATGTAGTAATTGCTATATTTTTATGACCTAACCGTTTTGAAATATAGTAAATAGAAATACCTTTGGCTAATAAATATGAACAATGTGTATGTCTAATAGCATGTGATGTAATGATAGGTATTTCATTTACTTCACATGCTTTTTTTAATGTTTTGTTTATTGCATTCACAGTAATAATACTACCAGTATCTTTAAAAATGTAACCATCATAACTGATGATTAAATTATTTATCATATCTAAAATATGTTTCATATCTGATTTGGCTACACTTACATATCTAGGAGAAGTATCTGTTTTATGTTCGTTAATATATATTTGATTTTTCAACTGGTTTATATATTCTAATTTCATATATCTAACACCGCTGATTCGACAACCAGTACAAATCATGATAAATAAAGCTAATGCTGATCTACTATTTATAGTTTTTAAATATGCTTTTAACTTTTCATAATCGTTTAAAGATATATATTTTTCTTTTTCTGGCTTAGTCGGATTGCCAGCTTTATAATTCACTTTGTAAGTTGGATTTTTGTGTATTAACCCATCATAAACTGCGTCTTCTAAAGCAGAACGAATAGCACCGTTTGTTTTTCTTATCGTTTCTTTAGCGTGTTCTTTAGAAAAGTCATTTATAAACTTTTGATAGACTTGTTTGTTAATTTTTGATAATTCCGTGTTACCAATTTTATGATCCTGAATATGCTTTAAAGTAAAACGATAATGACGATAAGTGTTTTCATTAACAACTGGTTGTTTATATGTTTTAATCCAGTTCTCAAAGTATGCTTTTAATGTAATATTGTGGTCTGTATTAAAGCCATTTCGCAACTCATTAAGTTTATCCATTCCTGCAGAATTTGCCTCTCGTTTTGTCCTAAAACCTTTTTTGCGATATCGTTTACCTTCATATTTAAACTCATATTGCCACTTTTCACCATCATAACGTCGTGTTTGCATACTATCTCTCCTCAAAAAGGTAAAAATAATAAGGGTAAGTATATTACCCTTTTAAAATATTCTCAAATTAAACCTTTAAAAATAAGTAATAATATTATTAGAATTACAAAATAAATTAATATGTATATTAAATACCCTTTTATTGTCATTTTCTTTTCTTGAATACGTAGAATTAGATAAAAAGAATGTAAAAACAACATAACGATTATGATGATAGTACTAAAAAGGAAATAAAACATAATAAGAAATAGTCCTTTCTCACATAAGAAATATTAGCTGTTGTTGATTTTGTCGTTGTTGTGATTTACATCTCTTTAATGTATCAATTATTTGAGTTATGATCTAATTTACTTTCGACATTTTTAAGCACTTTTCGTACTTTATAATTAGAAATATTTTTAGGTAAAGCGTATTTAAAATATTTATTTTTATTTGTTTGTACTTCATAAATTACTTCACTTAATTTTATTTTACAATTTAAAATTTTCAAAATTAGTCTCCTTACCAATAGAATCTTAATTTAGTACAAAAAGTCATAAAGCATAATTGCAATAATAAAGATGCACAATGCATATAATATAGTCCATATAGCGTAAGTTCTTTTTAAAATTCCCATTTTTATTTTAAGAAACATATATGCATTGTATACAAATAATAGTATACATATACCACATAAAATAAAAAGCCAATTTATAACTAGAGTCATTTCTACACCTCGAAACTATACTGCTATACTGAATTACTTTTGTTTATATATAAAACCATCACTAGATACAGAATAAATAATAGGGGTAGGTGAACTACCCGGTTATTTATTCTTGAAATAGTAATCAATGTAACTTATAATATATTTAAGATAACTCGAGAAGGATTAGCTCTGGGTCCCCGAATGGGGGTAGGCGTAAGCTGAGAATTCCTATGACCCTGGGGTTATCTTTTTTTTATTTGCTTTTTTAATGTTATCTATCCCCATGATAAATGCTTCTTGACATTTAAGTAATAAACGCTCTTTCAAGTTTTCTTTCTCCATCCCTCAACTTCCTTTGGAAGCATTACATTATCTTTACTTATTAATCCCTCTTATTTCAACATCATATAATTCTTTGTATCTTTGTCTCATTTTACTATCTAAGAATTCTTCGTATGAAGAATTAAAGAAATCAGCAAGAATTAGTGCGTCCTTCATTTTAGGGTCTTTTTGATGATTTTCCCACTCCCATAAATGATGTGGTTCATAATCAGTACCGTAAATTTTATTGAGTTTGTTTGTTAATTCATCGATTTCTAAATTATTCTTTTTACGTAAATTATATAAAGTGTTCATCTTATATTTCTCCTTTATTATATTTATATTAAAGCGCCGCTAGGACGCTGTTAATCAATTTGATGTAGTTCATATACTCTTAACGGCTCAAACGTAATAGAGTAAAATAAAAGGGTACTAAGTACCCAATAAATTATTTGCCTGTTGCGTCTATATAAGTATCTCCATTTGAATCAGTTTTTTTGTGTACCCACTGGAACATCACTTTTACCAAACGCTGATGGGTGACCACCAGAATGGTTTTGTGGCACTTGTTCCATTTGTGACTCGTTATGCGTAGTAGGTTTTGCTCTATTCCATTCATCAATTTCAGCTTGTGTCATATAACCTTTATTGTTTTGTGGATTTTGATTGTTGTTACTTTGTTGCTGATTATTTTGTTGTGTTACTTGAGCTTGTTTACCTTCTGTGCGTTCATTATTACCGTTGTTGTCTTGTGCTTTGCCATTGTCGTTTTTAGATGTGCTTTCAGATTCATTGTTAGCAGTATCATTATAACTATCATCTGAACTAGCTTGTTGTTTATCGTCGCTAAAAGTGTCGTTTGATTTTTCTTTGCTATCTGCTTTTTTATCTTTCTTTGAATCATTAGGTTTCTTGTTTGATTTGCTTTCAGACTTCTTATTATCACCTTTATTTAAAAAATATCTTATCTTCATCGTAAGCATCTACAGAATTTGCAATGTATACTCGTGTTTTTAAAATTAAATAATCTTGATTTCTTTTAAAACTAACTTCAGGAAGATTGAATTTAAATTCTTCACTTCTTTGTTCCTCTTTATTAATATTTATGTTTTTGTGTAAAATAAGGGTTTCTAATTCGTTTTCTAATACAGGTATCTGACTGCGTTCATCAGGGTTGTCATACCTTTCTATTAAAGATAGTTCAATTTTATTAACAATTTGAGTTGTATTTCCACCATATAAGTTTATTATTCCTGACAATGAATCGTTAGGTGAAATGTATTCAGATTTGACTAAAGTGTCTACTTTAAGAGAATTAATACCTATAGAAGTTAATAAATTTTCGAACATGATATTTCCTCCTTTAAATCTATTCAGATAATAAAATAACCAAGTGACCTATGAAAGAAAAGAAACCTAATAACAAAAAAGCTAAGGCTATAGTCCTGCAAGTCCTTTTATAGGTAAGCCCTTCCGTCTGCGATAAAAAGAAACTGAAAATAAATAAAAAAATACTAATTAAAAACAAACCGATAATCACATAGATCAATGTATTCATCCCCTTAGATTAAGTTTATTTCATCTTGATCATATGCAGTAACTAAATGTGAATTATATAATTATAAAAAAATAAAATTATATAGTATTATCACGATAATAGAGATAAAAACTATAGTTAATACCGTCCACATGGTATAAGCTCTTTTAGAAATTTGTTCGTTCGCTTTTATAAGTTTATAAATATTGATGATTAACAAAATAACATTTACAATTAGTAAAATTAATAGGCATTCAATAACGAATGTCATCATCTACGCCTCCTTTGGACTTACTGTCTTTTTTTATCAATTTCTCTGGCGTATTTTTGTAATTTTCTGCGTGTTTTTATAATACTTTCCTTTTTAGGACGTGACTTCCTAAAAACATTACCTCTGTTAGTTCTCACGGTATAAAAAATTTTCCTCAGTTTAACTTGATAATTAATTATTTTCATTATATTTCTCCTTTATAAATTTATATTATAGCGTCAGTAGGACGGAGTTAATCAACTCTATGCAATTTGTACACTTTCAACGGCTCAAACGTAATAGAGTAATTACCGTAGTGAGTTTTAATAACCGTATTCAGTTCTCATTATGTGATTATATTCTGCCAACTGCTCTCCTAACATTTCTTCAAGAAATGACATATAAGTTTCCATGTGCCTATGTTCAAACATTGAAATATGATATTCTAATCCACTGTCCATGTGTTCATCAAAGATATCTAATGCAACTTTTGCAGCTTGATAACTAATTTTGAATAGATCTGCCGCATCACCTACACTCAATACATTACGATATTTGTATCTAACATTAAGAGGGAATAGGAGGCATGAGGCAAACGAGTTAGCTTCATATTCCTCTAAATGAGTACGTTGAGAATCTTGGAATATAGGTGTTTTCTCGTAGCTCATACCATCATGTTCCATGATATAGTGACCATATTCATGAGCTAGAGTAAAACGTAATCTTCTATTATATATATTGTCGTTATAAATAATGGCGAATTTATTTCCCTTTTTAATATGAAAAGCCTCATCAGAACCACCGTATGTTTGTAATTCATTTAAAGTGTATCCAGTCATATTACAAAAATCTTCAAACGTAAATAATTCCACATTACTATCATTCTCTATTATTTCTTTAATAGGTAAAGGGAATCTATCTATATAATTAGTTTCAATTAATGCACTTACAGCTCGTGCTGCTTTTAAAAATGAATTTTGATATACAAAATGCAAAATAAAATCCCCTTTATTTGTCTTTAGTGTATTCGTCCCAATTATCGAAGAAAGTTTCAAACATTTTTAATGCTTTTTCTCTATCTTCTTTAGTCATGTTTTTTACGCCACGATGCATAATACGAATTTCTTCATCTTCTTGCTCGCCAGCGTATTCATCTTTTTCTCTTCCTAATAAGTAGTCAACAGATACGTCGAAGTAGTCGGCTACTTTTTGAATTTTATCAATTCCTGGTTTAGTTTTTTTCCATCTTCTTATTTGTCCGTTAGAAAAACCTAAAATCCTCTCTAATTCAGCAAAAGTCAAGCTTTGTGAGTTACATAAGTTGCGTATTCTTTGTACTAAATTCATAAAATTCTCCTATCACAGTTAACTTATTTGTTATTTTAGTTTGACAAATAGCATATAAGTTATTATACTGTATTTAAGCTTTAAATTTAGCCATTAAACAAATAACAAATATTCGTTAGGGAACGAGTGACAGCAACCGATTTAACAGTGCTTAATTGCGTTGTTATAGGTTTATTAAGCTATGCTTAAATATTAGCACAAAAGTTATTTTAATTCAATGGATAATTTATATGCTTAGTAAAAAAGTTAATGGAGGTGTAATCATGGCAACAACAGAATTCGGCATGAAAGTAAGAATGGAATTACTTAAACGTAACATCACGAATAAGCAACTAGCAGATATGTTAGGTATTTCAAGTGCTTACTTATCAGATATCTTACGTGGACGTAGAGATGCATTTGAACAAAAGAAACGAATTGCGAAAATCTTAGAAATCAAAGAAGAGGTGAAAAGTTAATGAATGAAATTCAACAGCTATTCAATTTAAAACGTAATGAAGATGGAACAGTTGCAGTAAGTGGTCGTGAATTACACAAAGGATTAGAAATCGGAACTCAATATGATAAATGGATGGAACGGATGATTGCATACGGTTTTGAAGAAAATATCGACTATATCATTCAAAGTGTAAAAGTACAAAGTCAAAAAAGACTACGTACTTATGAACAACTCGACCACATCATGACACTAGACATGGCGAAAGAAATTTCAATGATACAACGTAGTGAAATTGGAAGAAAAATCAGAGGTTACTTCATCAAAGTAGAAAGACAACATAATGAGTTAGCGAGTGCATACGGAATTACTTCATTAGATGATATGAACCAACTTATTGAACAATTAGTTAGTGACAAACTCGATTACTTAATTTCAACAGGAAAAGTAAGTAATCAGAAATTAGAAGAATTAAACGAAAAATTCGAAGGCGAATATGTAACGCCACAAGACATTGACGCTATCAAATTTGCTATCAAGTCTAAAGCTGAACAAATTCTAGGTAAAGCTGGTATTCAAGTAACGATAGATGAATTCCTAATCGGAGATGTATATGAACAAGCATTAGCAAACAGGAAAGCTAAAGAAGAGTATCGTCATCAATTAGGAAAAGTTAAATCTAAATTATTAGTTAAGTCTAAAAAAAATCTTGGTATGAAAGGTAACGCACCTAACAACCACATCAAACGTAAAGACGTAGACCTAATAATTCAATTCATCAAAGATGTTAGACCATCTGCGATTGAAATATAGGAGGAATCATGATGACACCAGAACAAAGAAACATACTTACGATTGTTCATTATTACTTACAAATGGATAGTAACGATGAATCAGAAACATACGAACACACTATAGAAGAAGCAGGCAAGATAGAAACAATAGAAGTAAGCAGAGAACAACACTTAGAAGAAGTAATGCGTTGGGCAGCACAAGAATTAGAAAAACACTTCGAACTATTACCAGAACCCAAAAATGATTAATACCCACAATCGAACAAACAACTTAAAGGAGTGAATGGAATGCGAGAAGAAAATAAAAAATCTCGATGTAGTGACAACCACATCAAGATTACTGGTTGGGAAATAGTTGATATTAACAGAAAACTAAACTTCTTTAATTACTTACTAATAATTTTAATAGTGCTAGAAGCATTCCAAATACTCCTGTTATAGAAGGGATCAAGACTTTAAAAGTCGTTTTCCAGAAAGCTTTTCTACCAACGGTGATTATACCAAACAATCGAACAAACAATTTAAAGGAGGAAATGGAATGAAATATTTAAATCTAATCAAAAAAGCACTCTTAATAGCAACTACTGCAATAGTTACTAAAAAGGTGCTTGATAGAAAAAGACCTAAACTTATTCATCAATTAAACATTAACGGAAAAGATTTAGAAATTAAAAAATTAAAAATAAACAAAGCTATTAGAGAATTAGAAAAATCTAAAAACACGATTGATGAATTAATTGATGAAGGTATACCATTCGAGACTACTTTCTAACAAAATCGAGTTTACATCTTGGACATTTATTGTGTTTCTTCTTGGTTGTAATTTTCATACGTTTACCACAATTAGGACAAGATGTCTCGATGGTCATATGATCCTTAGCCATAGGCAACACCTCCCTTCACAAAGGGATAACAACATTATACACGAAAGGAGCACCTAAGATGACGCAAACACTTAGCGTAACCGTCCCAATTCCCGACACACATGTACTCATCGCAAAAGATGAATACGATGAATTGTTAAATTACTCACTTGATCCAGTTTGGGACTTAAAAGAGTTAAAACGCAAATTGAAAATGTCATCTGATGACACTATCAAAGACAGATTATTATTCAATCCTAAATTTGAAAAGTTACTTAAACAACAAGGAATCGCACATTATCCAGATGAAAGTTTAAATCGTTGGAGATTCAACGCAAGAAAGATGAATAAATTCATTGATGAACATTTCGAAGAAATACACAGAAAGGGGAGATGAATATGAAGATACTACAACTCATTAAAATAGCACTCCTAACAGCAATTTTGGTAGAGGAAGTTAGGAATGCTAAGAGAATTAAGAATAGATTAAATTACTTAGATTCTGAAATAACGAAATTAAGAGTTATTGATCTTCGGGTGCCAAACTAACCGCAGAAATCTTTTCGTAACAAACAAAAAGATGAGTCAAATTAATTTGAGTATTACCTGAATATAACATTACTTCTTTTAAGTTAAAACCAATTTCCAAATCATGATAATTTTGTGCGTCATCACTTAAATTTTGGAGTTGGCTTATAAAATTATCATCTTTATTTTCAGAAGTATAAGGTTTCCCAATAACCAAATTACCATCGAGTACAATCATCATTTTGAAATTGTTATCTAAAGCATTCGATAGATATTGACGTACTAAATCTATTTTTACTTCGTTCTCCATATTTCTCACCATCCTTTCACGTTAGATAAAAGGATTATAGCACGAAAATATGGAGCGAAAATTAATTGCAGTAAAGATATACAAGTATACAACAGAAAGGAGTGTTACCAATGAACAAATCATTCTTAATCGCATTATTAGCATGGGTAGTGTTCTCGCTGTTCTTCACTTTTGCAGGAATAAACTTCATCACTGCAGTAGGAGTTGCAAATGTTATTAGTATTGGAGTGTTTATATTCTTCGAATACATCTACTTCGACAACAAAAAAAAGACTGAATGCTAGTCGGATAGCATTCAGTAAAAAAAGTAAAAGTTTAGAAAAAAGGCACAAATAAATTATAAAACTAGGAGAGGTATTATGCAAGAGCAATTATTGGAATTACTCAAAATCGCATGGCAGAACGAATGGCGACTTAAATCTCAACTAGCTGAACGTGATGAAGAATTAGAGCGTCAACGACGAATTATGCAATCAGAAATCAATATGTATAAAGAACAAAAAGAAATGTACAAAAGAGCATTCAAAATTTTAAAAGGAGAATGTGCAGATGAAAGAAACAGTGACTTATCTCATTAAACGTAAAGACATTGACGATGAATTATATATTACTAATCGCCCTAGTGAAAACTTTCCAGATATCAAATACTCAACTAATAGACGAGACGCAAAAGACTTCGACGGTATGGATAACTCAGTAATTGACATGACTAAACACAAAGCTATTAAAAAAATCGTTAAAGAAACAACTGAATATGAGGAGGTTGAGTATGACTGAACAAACATTATTCAATCAATTAAACAGTAAAGATGTAAATGAACATGTAGAAAAGAAAAACGGTTTAACTTATCTTGCGTGGTCTTATGCACATCAAGAACTAAAGAAAATAGATAGCAATTACACAGTTAAAACACATGAATTCCCACACCCAGATATACCTTTAGAAAACTATTTTGTACCATATTTAGCTACACCAGAGGGTTATTTTGTACAAGTGTCAGTGACTGTTAAAGGTCAGACTGAAACAGAGTGGTTACCAGTATTGGACTTCAAAAATAAGTCACTACCTAAAGGTAACGCAACAACATTTGATATAAACAAAGCTCAAAAGCGTTGTTTCGTGAAAGCTGCAGCACTTCATGGATTAGGTCTTTATATCTATAACGGCGAAGAAGTACCAAGTGCAAGCGACAATGCAATTACTGAGTTAGAAGATAAAATAAATCAATTTGTAACTTTATCACAAGAAAAAGGTAGAGACGCAACATTAGATAAAACAATGCGTTGGCTAGGCATTAGTAACATAAACAAAGTGAATCAAAAAGAAATCGCACAAGTATATCAAAAATTAGATGCAGGACTAAAACAGTTAGATAAAAAGGAGACTGAATAATGAACACAGTAAATCTAATCGGAAATATAGTAGCTAATCCAGAACTAAAAGGTCAAAACAGTAATGTGGTTAATTTCAGAATTGCAGTCCAACGACAATTTAAGAATAAACAAACGAATGAATACGAAACAGACTTCATCAATTGTGTTGCGTTTGGTAAGACTGCAGAAATTATCGCTAATAACTTTACAAAAGGTAATAAAATCGGCGTTACTGGTTCTATTCAAACTGGTAGTTATGAGAATAAGCAGGGTCAGAAAGTGTTCACTACAGACGTTGCAGTTAACAACGTAACTTTTATTGAACGAAAGAATAACAATCAATCTAACAACCAACCACAACAGCAAAGTGGTAATAATCCATTCAATAATGACAACAACGTAAATATAGATAATGACGATTTACCATTCTGATTGGACTGATTAAATGGCTTTAATCAAAAATTACATCACTGAAGATGATGGCACAACAACCGTCGTCATCTCTGGTGTTGAATTAGGAAACAAAGAAACGTTACTACTCGATAACGGTTTAGAAGTCGAGGTCGATGTGCAGGTCGTAGATCCGTTCAAAATCACTGGTAAACAACGTAGAAAGATATTTGCACTTGTAAAGGACATAGAGGCTCATACAGGCTCGCCAATGGATTACATGAGGCATTTATTCATCGAATACGTAAGGACTTACTACGGCTACGACAACCGCATTTCATTAAGTGACTGTACACGTACACAAGCAGGCCAAGTTATAGAAGTAACGTTGGACTGGATATTCCACAACGATATACCACTTAACTATAAAACAAGCGACCTACTAAAAAATGATAGATCATTTCTTTACTGGTCGACGGTCAATCGTAACTGTGTCATATGTGGCAAACCACATGCAGAACTTGCACATTATCAAGCAGTAGGACGAGGACGTAACAGACGCAAGATTAATCATATAGACAACAAAGTATTAGCTTTGTGTTCAAGTCATCATCGAGAACAGCACAACATAGGCATGGACAGTTTTAATGAGAAATACAAATTACATGACAGTTGAGTGGACGTAGATGAACGACTCAATAGAATGCTTAAAGGAAGGTGAATGTATGAAAAAACGTGATCATATCATTTATCTATCGATACTGATCCTAAGTTTAATAGCGATTGTTCTTTCAATTGTTTCTCTTTGTATTTAGTAATATAAACACCTTTACTAGTGTAAATTTCAAAATTGTAAGCATTCAAAATTTTTTCTAAATCAAAAACAATAAATATCTTATGAGAAGCATAGGCATTTAGGTTAATTGGTAACAAACTGCTTTCATTTCTAATGTGTTTAGTTTTAGTTAATAACACTTTGTTTTGAATACATTCAAATTTTGAGCTTTTATCTTCATCTATTAAGACTATTTTAGTGATAGAAACTGGATTTTTAGTTTCATTTATTACATTCAATTCAAATACATTCCTTTCATAAGAGACAAAATGATTTTTTAAATCTACTGAAATTTTCAATTGATTTTCTTTGTAGTCATGCCAGTACTTATAAGCTGTTAAACATAAAGAAATTATTGAAACTATTAACGCAATTAAAGAAATCCAATTCATTTTTTAACACCTCAAAAATATTATATCAAAAAGGAGTTGAGTGGATGAACAACTTGTTGATTGACGATTATCCAATACTCGTACTGCCTAAGTTAGCAACTGAGATAGGACTTAACGAGGCAATCATATTACAACAAATTCATTACTGGTTAAATACCAGCAAGCACCATCATAATGGTAAAAAATGGATTTACAATTCTTACCCTGAATGGCAAAAGCAATTTACGTTTTGGAGTGAAAGGACTATCAAGCGTACATTTGGAAGTTTAGAAAAACAAAATTTATTACATGTTGGCAACTATAACAAAGCTGGCTTTGACCGTACAAAATGGTATTCAGTTAATTATGAAACGTTAAACAAACTAGTGGAACGACCATCGGGACAAAATGACCCGACGATGAGGTCAAATTGGCACGATGGAATGGGTCAAAATGACCCGACCAATACCAGAGACTACACAGAGACTTCTTCAGAGAGAGACAAGGACGTCGTGTCACATGTATTTCAATACATTAGTAATAATTTAGAAATTATACAAAGTCCATTAAAAGCACAACAACTAGAAGAGACTATAAATGACTTTAAAGATAACAAACTAGACATCGTTACTGTAGCTACTGATTACTGTAAAGAAAACAACAAAGGTATTAACTACCTTATCAAAGTATTAGAGAACTGGAATAAAGACGGTGTCGATACTAAAGAAAAAGCAATAGCTAAGGTTACACCTAAACAACCTAAAGAAGATGATTACTTAGCTAGGAAGAAACAAGAAATATTAGGAGGTTAGACATTATGCCAATGACTAAGGCTGAAGCATTCGAAATCATAGAGCTAGTTAATAATGTCTACGATATGAAGTTTAATGATACCAAGTTTGACTTGTGGTTAGAACAAATCATGAATTATGGCGACTACGACAGAACCTTACACAAAACTAAGAAATACATTAGGGAAAGCCGTTATAAACCTACAATTGCACAAATTATTGATCGTAAACCACCAGAAATGGAAAGTGCAGTGATACCAGAAGAACAAACTGATAAATATAGAATGCAGCATGATAAAGAATTCAGAAAGAACCGACAACAGTTAAGAGAACAATGGCAAAAGATGAAAGAAGATTGGGGGTTAGATGATGACTATTGATGTATTGAACACCGAAGAGTCGATAATTTCTAATCTTATGCGTAACCCAGAGTTACTAGGCAAATTCAGATTAAAACCAGAGATGTTTACTGACAAGAAGTTAAAAGGGTTTCTGGAATATGTACTCGAACAAGGCAAAGTTGATGTTAATCAAATTTATTTTAAAAGTCGTGATGACAACGAATTTATATCTACTGAGAGACTAGGTCGAATATACAACTCAGAGGGAACTGACAAGGTATTTTTTATGGATGACCAATTGAACCTATTACAAGAATACGTCTTGTCACAGGCTCGTGAGAAAGTCTCAGAGTATCAATCAATGCCAACTAAGAATAATTTTAATTATTTGGTCGAGGAATTAGAAAAATTAAAGGGCATGACGATTAAAAAAGCTGACGCTACTGATAGTTTTTTAGCTGAGGTTGTCGAAAACATATTATCTGATGAACCGAAACAATTTATTAAAACAGGGGTTTCATCTATAGACAATAAAATTATTGGTTTTGAACCAGGTCAACTCAATGTGTTAGGTGCTAGACCGTCGTTAGGTAAAACGGCACTTGCTTTAACAATGATGTGGAATATTGCAAGACGAGGTTATCCAACAACGTTTTTCAGTTTAGAGACAGGTGGCAACAACATTGTCGAGAGATTAGTAGCGTCTATTACAAACATACCACTTACCAAAATTAAACAAGGTAATGGACTTGATGACAATGAAGTTTCAAATGTTATGAAAGCAATTGACCAAATCAAGAAGTGCAAGTCATTAAAGATTGAAGACCAAGCACAAATGACACCACAAGACGTTAGGGAAGTAGCGTCTCAAAAGTCAGATAAACCTCATGTCATCTTTATTGATTACCTAACACTTATGCAATCAGACGTACCTCAAAGAGATAGAAGGTTAGAAGTCGAAAAGATATCTCGTGATTTAAAAATCATCGCAAAAGAAACAGGTTGTATCATCATCGCATTATCGCAGTTAAGTCGTGGTGTTGAATCTCGTAATGATAAACGCCCTATGATGTCTGATTTACGAGAGGCAGGCGGTATTGAACAAGACGCTAACATGATTTTCTTTCTTTATCGTGATGATTATTACGATAAAGATCAAGTTGATGTGGATACTGGTAAGTCTGATATTGAGTTTATCATATCGAAAAATAAAGACGGAGAAACTGGCGTGGCACATATAGAATTTTATAAAAAAACGCAGAGGTTTATTGGATGAAAGTATACGAATATCAAAAATTACTAGGCATTATGTATCGAGAAGATTATCAAAACGACTCACTCATCGCTAAAACACTATTAGAGGTTGGTTGGGCGTTAGATAGATTGTTAAAAGCTGGCACAATAACACCATTTAATCAGTACGAAGACGTCCAGGAGTTAATCATGAACGAGACGAAATGGAGAGATAAAGATGGGAATTATCGAAAGGTACTACCTATATAGAGAAGATGGCACGGAAGATATTAAAGTCATCAAGTATGAAGATGATACAAATGAGGTTTATTCGCTCACAGGAGCTCATTTTAGCGACGAAAAGAAAATCATGACAGATAGTGAGCTAAAACGATTTAAGGGCGTGTATGACCTCAGATACGAAAAAGAACTAGGGTTACAAGCAAACTTATTTGAATTTTTGTAGAGGTGGCACATGGAAATAGAAATTAAATTTAATGAAACATATAAAGCACCTATTGGATCACCTCGCCCAAGGTTTCGTAATGCAGGTAAATTTGTTCAAACTTATATGCCAACATCATACACAAAGCACAAGACGTATATACAGGGACAAATGCCGAAATTATTAACAGATAAGAATTTGAAAGTGTCGTTGTACTTTTATTTTGAACCACCGAAAAGTTGGTCCAAGAAACGAAAGTTAATTGCAATAGGCACATATAAACGTACTAAGCCAGATGTAGATAATTTGATTAAGACAGTATTAGACGCTGCAAATAAACATGTGTGGCAAGACGATAATCAAGTAGTGCATATAGATAGTTACAAGATGTATGCCGAAGAATCGAAAATCGTCATGGTCATAAAGGAAGTGGATTAAATGCCAGAAGAAACAGTAAACGCGGAAGTCACAATCAAGGTGATTATACAAGAAGAAACAAATAATAAAGAACAATTAATCAAAGATATAAAAGATAGTCCGTCAGATGTATTTCAGGGCTATCACAGAGTAACTGGGGTATCTATAGAAGAATTTTAGGAGTGGAGTAAATGAAAGTAATCAAATGTGCAATAAAGCGAGAAGAATTAGATAGGATTTTAAATGAAAGAAATATGACATATACACAGTTCGCAAGTGAAATATACATTGATCAAACCTATCTATCTAGATTAGTAAACGGAGAAAGATATATCTCGGATAATGTAAGACGAAATATACAAAATTATTTGAAAGTAGAGTTTGACGATTTATTCGAACAAGTCGAAATAAATAAATCTAATGGTTACAAACAAATCCCAGAATTGATTTTAACTAAGAAAGAAATAAATGAATTAGTTGAAACAGGTAGTAAAGAATTGTTAATTAGTGGCAAAAAAATAAATTTAAAGGTGGTTAATTAAGATGATTGAACAAGTTCCAGAATTCTATAAAGGCGATGGGTTGAATTCAAAGCAATTGTACGAAATCCAAAGAGCAGAGATGAGACACGAAAAAGAATTAAAACGTAAACGTAGAGAAGAAAGATTAGCTAGAGCCAAACGTTCATTGGAATTATTGAAAAAGAACAGAGTTGATAGTAGTTATTTTAGAAATCTAGAAAGAAATAATTTAATCGCAACAATCAAAACTGATTCATACGGCAGAGTGCAAAGGGGATAGAGAGATGAGGATAAAAGATTTAAATGCTGGAGATTGGGTGCAATTTATAGGAGATAATGGACAGTCGCAATATGGTAAGTATACTCAACGTTGCAAAAATTTAGTGACTGGTGAGGATTTTACCGACTTGATTATGCATAATGGACAAACCTACAGACTAACTGATAATGATGATTTTGTTGTGGTAGACTTACCGTTTACACAAAAGCTAGATGAAGTAGTGGGCGTATCTAATAGAACACCGAAACATTATCAAGGTAGTGACGGGATAGACGTGATTGAATTCTTATATCAACAACTTTCATTTGAAGAATTCAAAGGCTATATGAAGGGCAATATGATTAAATACCCTGTGCGTAGTGGCAGAAAAGACAATGAAAAAGAAGATATCAAAAAAGCGTATGACTATGCAGGAAGATTACTTGAAAAAATGGAGTGATTAATCATGATCTATATGTATGAACCATTTGTACATACTATCACTAAAACAACTGTTAAGCATTTAAGTTATATTACTGGTATTCCAGAAATGACAATATACCAACAGAAACACAAAGGTCAGTTTAACTATAAACTAAATTGTTTCTTTACAGACAAACTACCACGTATAAAAAAGAAACAAGAAATCAATGAGCTTATAAAAGTAAGTGATGAAGTTTGGAAGTTCAATGAACATTATCAATTGTATGTAAGTAATCTAGGTAGATTTAAGACATTAGACGGACAATTTAAATTTGCTAATAACAACAAAGGTTCATTGAACATCATTTACAAAAATAAACATCATCGAGCTAGCGACATAGTATTTAAAACTTTTATTGCAGGTATTCAGAATGGTATGCACGCGTATCCTAAAAATAGAATTTACAACGACATCACCGCAGATAATTTATTTGCAACGTCATTCAAGAAATATAGATTGTACAGAATAAATAAAGGTTGTTCTAAAGCGGTATATCTAATCGATTCTAATAACAACATTGTTGAAGAGTATTCAAGCACTAGAGAGGCTAGTAAGCATATGAATTTAGATAGAACGAATGTATCAAGGAAATGTAATAGAAACCACGTTGAAGATGGATTAATGTTCATGTGGGTAACTGATTACAAAGAGGCAGCACAATGACAACTAACACATTAGAACTCTCATCAACGATCAACCAACGTTATAAATACGATACAGCAGGCAAGACACCAACTCAGATACAAAGTGAATTGCGTAAAAAAGGCGTACAAGGTTTTGTGGTTAAGGTGGCTGGAAGTAAAGTCACGATGAAAGTATTAGAAGAACACATTAAAAGTAATAGGGAGTGTATGAGATGAACATCAAAAAACAACTATACACATTTAAAGCAACATGTACCAATGTTGTTGACGGGGACACGTTAGACATTGATTTAGATTTAGGGTTTGAAACATTTGCTAAAAGGCGTGTCAGGTTACTCAATGTTGATACGCCAGAGAGAGGTCAAGAAAATTATAGTAAAGCTACTAACTTTACTAAGCAATGTGTAGAGAATAAGAAAATATATGTTCAGACGTATAAAGATGATGCTTTCGGCAGATATTTAGCCAATGTCTTTTATGATACAGGTGATGAGATACGTTCGTTGAATGATGATCTGCACATTAATCAATTAATTAAACCTAATTCGAAATGGAATGAATCAAAATAATCAATTCGGAGGACAACGATAATGACTAATCAATTAGATCAATTAGTAAAAGCAGTAGAAGAGTGGAGTATCGATAAAGGACTTGATAAAGGTAATAGCTTTACACAGTATGCTAAATCAAGCGAAGAAATGGGTGAGGTTGCTGCTGCACTATGCAGAGACAACACAGACGCTCTCAGAGACGGTATAGGAGACGTTGTTGTTACTTTAGTGATTTTGGCCCAACAAAATAATATGACGTTACGGGAGTGTTTAGAACAAGCTTATGGAGAGATTAAAGACAGAACAGGAGTCATGTCAAAAGACGGGAGCTTCATCAAATCAGAAGACATCGAAAGATAAAGATATTCTGACTAAAATTCGGGAGGTGTTGGGGAAGTGAACGACTTATTCTTATTAGGTTTATTAGCGATAGGTGTATTCGCTGTGTTGTATGTATTAACAATTATTGTAGCTCTAGCGTTATATAACAAAAATAAAAAAGAGTATGAAGAATTCAGAGATAAAGTAAATAAAGAACGCCGTGAATTTGAAGCTATGGCTTATAAGAGAATGGAAGAACAACGTAAAGAAATGAATCAATCAAGAGTAATATCCCATGTTAATAAAGAATTAGATAAACATTTTAAGGAGTGAGTGGGAATGTATGGTATTAATTACAAAAGCTTTTAAGAAATAAAAGAACAAATATTATATAAAAAAGTAACTGCTTGGACCGATGAAACATTAACGCTAGATGATGGAACAGTAATTGAAATAGTTGAAAGTGAACAAGACTGCTGTGCACACGCTGGGGGAACATGGACGAATGTAAAGCTAGACGCAGTTATTACTAACGTGAAAATAGAAGACGAAATTACACGTCCTCAAATTGAGGATTATCCATATGAAGAAAGTGAAAGTCTTGCTACTGTAGTTCTGTATCATAATCAAAATCCGATTGCACAAGGTGAATGTTATGCGGATGCAGGTAATGGTGACTTTTATTACAGTGTTTGCTCATTAAAAATTAAAGACGTTCATTATCCAGTGGTTGAACATTAATGACACAATACCTAATCACAACATTCACAGATTCAACAGGACGCAAACACAACCACGTTACACAGTCGAGAGATAATCAAACATTTACGGTGGTTGAGGCAGAGAGTAAGGAAGAGGCGTTGAAAAAATATGAGGAGGCAGACAATGATTAAACATATTTTAAAATTACTATTCACATTAGCAATGTATGAGCTAGGTAAGTACGTTACTAATGCAGTAATTGAACACTACAGATATAGAGAAGATGAAGTTGATAAACCACCACAAGACTTTAACCAACATGATCATATCCATTTAAACGCTGAGGTGAGTAACTAATGTGGATAATCATATCAATCATACTTGCAGTTATTATATTATTCCTTGTTGGAAATAATGGTATGTTACGTAATGAAAACAACGGTTTGAGATACACTAACGTATACTTATTTACTCGTTTTGTTAAAGATAATGGTGAAGAAGGGATTAGAGAGTTACAAGAGGAAATGGAAAAGGTAGCTAACAAGTTTAATAAAAATTAATAATTTTTTAAAAAGTAGGGTAGCTCAATACCATGATTTGATATAAAATGAAAAACACTATACAAACAATCTGGAGATGTTTTAAATGTTAAAGACTACCATTAAAGTTAAAAATGAAAAAAGAGAGCTAACTAACTTGGAACTACAAAAGATGCAAGATAATGCTTTAGATCATGGTATTGTTAGTAACAGAATAAGGGATAATTGGACTGAAGAAGAAGTGTTTAACGTACCTAAAGGTATGAGCCGTACTCAATATGCTGAGTATAAATCTTTAAAAAATTTAGAAATTGCTAATAAAAACGATAAAAGTAACGACACACGAAATACTCTAAAGAAACCATGGCTATATAAAGTAAGACAATTACATGGGCGTTCAGTGTATGTACAAAATCAAATGGATAACAATTCTTTTGTCAAACTGAAAAAGGATTGCTATGGAAGAATGCAAAGAGTTTAAAATTAATTATATATATATTTAAGGTAAAGGTACTAATTTACTCTAGTACCTTTATAATTTATACTATTATTAGTACCTGGTACTAAATGTAGGTAACGGAGGTAGTACATGTATACACGTGACGAAGTAAGAAACATGATAGACAATTATAAGTGGATGCGTAATATTATTGAAGCACAGGTATATGATGCAGACAGTACATCTACTGCACAATATGGTATAGAAGCAGTAATGCCTAAAGCTAAAGGTGGAACAGGTGATAAAGTATTAGTCAAAGTGTTAGATAGAAATAGAGAGTATCGACGTAATGTTAAGCTACTCAATAAACTACAGTTCATAGATAAGTATGAGGAGTATGTAACTAATGAGATGAACTATCACATACTTCAATTAATTAAGATAGGCATCAAGCACAAGACTATCATGGAGCTTATGGAGATAAAGAGTAAGTCTACATTCTATGGATGTGTTAATGAGATAGTCAATGTATACATGGATGCACAACAAGGTTACTATGATTAAAGGGTTCTACAAAAGGTAGTATCCTTATATGATTAAGAGGTACACTAAAAGTGCGTACCACATATGATTAATCGAACCAATCGAACACATCGAACTAATCGAACCATGTGTGCATTAGTCATATCAATAACATTATACTAGAGTCATACGATACGAATACATGAGGCACATCACATAGTGGTGTGTCTTTCTTTGTTATATAAGAGGTTTAACTATGGAAGATTACAATGAATACAAAGAACGTAAACGATTCTACAATAGTAAATCTTGGGAAGATGTTAGACAACAAGTTTTAAAGCGCGATAACTATGAATGCAGTTGGTGTCGTGAGGAAGGTAAGGTCACAACAACTGGATTAGAAATAGATCACATTCAAGAGTTACAAGACAGACCAGATTTGAAACTTGAACCAGATAATCTTAGAACACTTTGTAAAGCTTGTCATAATAAAAGACACACTCGATTTCAATATGGTGGAAATCAATTTAAACCAAAAGAACAAAAGTGGCGAGATGAAAAATGGTAAAAGAACACACCCCGGGTAAAATCATTTCCCGATTATTTCCCGATAGGGAGAACGGCGTGAGGGCTCGACTTCTCAAGTTTTCATAATTCTTTCATATGTAACCCTAACCCCGCCCAATAAAGTAGAAAGGAGTGAATTAAATGCAATTAACTGCAAAACAACGCAAAGAGCGTGAAAAGTTAGTCGATAAAGAAGAAAAAAGGTTACATGCCATCTTCAAAGATATCCCACAAGAAAAACAGAATGTAGTTCAAGGTCTTATCATTCAAGCAGCACGTATGCGAGTGATGCTCAACTATATGTGGGAAGATATACAAGAGAATGGCGAATATGATATGTTCCAACAATCTCAAAATGTACCTGCCTATGAGCGTGAACGACCAATTGCTCGTTTGTACAATACGCGTGACCAATCTTATCAACGTGTGATGAAACAATTAACCGATTTATTACCTAAAGATGCTAAACCAGTTGAAACTGATGAACCAGTAGATGATTATGTATGATTTATAACAAATATGTAGATGAGTACATTCAACAATGGCGTGACGGTAAAATCATTTTAAATCAAGAACGTATTGATCTAATTAACTATTTAGAAAATCATGTTTTAGTGAAAGATAACATCTCCTTTGATGATGAAAAGATAGATAAGTGCACCAAATTTATCAATAAATGGTACTTTCCAGTACAACCGTTTCAGAAATTCATCATTGCTTTTTTATTCTTAATGGATGAAGAGTTAAACACTCCATATTTCACAGAATTCGCTTTATTCATGGGGCGTGGTGCAGGTAAAAATGGTTTCATAAGCGCAATTAGTGATTTCTTCACTACACCAATACATGGTATTAAGAAATATGACATTTCAATTGTTGCAAACAGTGAGGACCAAGCGAAAACATCGTTTAATGAAATATATGATACTTTGCTTGAACATAAACGAAATAAAGTAGCAGAAAGACCGAAAGCACCTTATGAAGTCAGTAAAACAGAAATTAAAAATAGGGCTACTCAATCGATAATCAAATACAATACTTCAAATACGAAAACTAAAGATGGTGGTCGTGAAGGTTGTGTAATCTTTGATGAGATTGCTATTTATGAAACAGCGGATATGGTAAACGTCAAACGTGGTGGTTTAGGAAAAGTGCCGCATGACAGAACGTTTTACATTTCAACTGACGGTTTTGTCCGTGAAGGCTTTATGGATGACATGAAAGATAGAATCTTAGAAGTGTTGGAAGGCAAGAATACGGAAGATAGGATTTTCCCATTTTATTGTAAACTTGATGATCCTAAAGAAGTTGATGATGAAACGATGTGGGAAAAAGCTAACCCAATGCTACACCCACCATTAACAGGATATGCAAAGAATTTAAAAAGAAAAATTAAAGAAGAATATAATGTTTTGCATATCAATCGCTCAAATAAACCAGAATTCATGACAAAACGTATGAACTTACCTGAAGTCGATGAAGAAAAAGTTGTTGCGCCATGGGAAGAAATCAAAGCTACGAATAAACCTTTACCTAATCTCGAAAATAAAGCCTGCATTGGAGGTCTCGACTACGCGTTAGTTCGAGATTTTGCCAGTGTGGGCTTATTGTTTAGAGATAATGGCGAGTATTACTGGTTAACACATTCGTTTATCAGACGTGAATTTTTAGAAACAACACATCTTGAGCCTCCGATTGAGCAATGGGCAGATGATGGTTTATTAACAATCGTTGATGATGACGTCATTGATATTTCATACATTGTTAATTGGTTTTTACAACAACAAAGTAAATACAATTTAACGAAAGTCATATCAGATAACTTCAGAACAGATATTGTTAGACGACCATTTGAAGAGGCAGGGATTCCATTAGAAGTGATTAAAAATCCAACTGCTATACATGGTTTGCTCGCACCTAGAATTGACACCATGTTTGCTAAGAAACAAATTACCTTTGGGGACAATCCATTGATGAGATGGTTCACAAACAATGTGGCAGTCAAAATGCAGCCAGATGGTAGTAAGAAATATATCAAAAAAGATGAAGTTAGACGTAAAACTGATGGTTTCCATGCCATGTTACACGCACTTTATCGTGCAGATGAGATATTAGAGTATGATCAACCGTTTATCATGGCAGATATTAGCTTTTAGGAGGTGGGATTTTGAGTATATTCGACAGAATTATGGGCAGGAATGAAGCAATCGAATTTAGTTATGATTTTGAATTGTTACATGAGACGTCACACAAAGCTTACATAAAAAAGTGGGCATTAGATACGTGTATAAATCATATAGCTAGAACAATTAGTCAAACTAAATTTGAAATTATTGATAGTGAAAGTAAAGATACATCTTCGACAACGCACTATAAATTGAATGTTAGGCCAAATACTGATGAAAGTGCTGCAACATTTTGGCAAAAGGTAATACGAAAGTTGATTTATGATAATGAAGTGTTAATTGTTGTTACTGATTCAAAGGATTTAGTTATTGCAGATGACTTTGTGAGAGAGGAATACGCACTCTATGATGATATATTTGACCACGTCATAGTACGTGAGTTCGAGTTTGAACGTTCATTTAGAATGAGTGAAGTGATATACCTTGAATACAACAATGAAGCAATTATAAATATGTTATATGGCTTGTTTAATGATTATGGTGATATCTTTGGTCGAATGATTAAGTCTAATTTAATGAGTAACCAAATTAGAGCTACCTTAGGAATGGAGGCTAATACACCATTAACCAATGCAAGCAACGAGGACATGCAGAGATTTATTAATAATGCATATAAAGCATTTGAAAATAATGACATAGCTATTGTTCCAGTTCAAAAAGGTTATAAGTATGAAGAACATACATCTAGTAATACAAAAAACACATCACAAATCGATGATATGGCTAAAGTACCTAACCAGTTACTAAGTTATGTTGCTAGAAACTTAGGAATACCAGTTGGATTGATTAATGGAGATACGGCAGATATAGAAGCAATGACTGATAATTATATGAAGTTCTGTATCAAACCGATTATTGAAAAAATAACCGATGAATTGAATGCTAAATTGTTTAGCGAACGAGGATATAAAGAAGGTAAAAGAATTAAAGCTATAAGTATCGACCAAAAAGGACCACTTGAAGTGAGTGAAGCAGTAGACAAACTCATTGCAAGTGGTTCTTTCAATAGAGATGAAATTCGAGTGCTTACAGGTTTTGAGCCTATCGGAAGTGAAGATATGCAGAAGTTTATTATCACTAAAAACTATCAAACTGTAGATGAAGAATCTACAGGTAATGAAGGAGGTGATATAAATGGCGAATAACGAAATCGACATCTACGGATTGATTGATAGCGCAACAATTGAAGGTATGACAATTAGTCCACAATATGTGCGTGATCAATTAAAAGCTATGGGAGATGTTGATGAAGTCATTGTGAATATTAATAGTAATGGTGGCGATGTTTTCAGTGGTGTAACGATTTACAACATGTTAAAACGTTTTGATGCTCACATCACAGTTAATGTTGATGGCCTTGCTGCAAGTATTGCTTCTGTGATTGCAATGGCAGGCGACACCATTAATATGCCGGGTAACGCCATGTTAATGGTACATAATGCTTGGACGATTGGTGAAGGTGATTCAAGAAGTTTTAAAAAGCAAGCGGAAGATTTAGAACGCATTAACAGTGTTGTATTTAACAGTTATGTCGATAAAAACCCTGACATAGACCATGCGATTCTTCAAGACTATATGGATGAAGAAACATGGCTAACTGCTAAAGAGGCTAAAAAATTAGGTTTAATCGACAATATTACTGAGAACTCAAGAGTTGCAGCTGCAACCACATCAACAATCTTGGGAGGTGACAAATTCATGGCTAGATACCATAACGAAGATCCTAATCAACAACCAAAAGAAACAAGTGACATCACAGCTGAAGATGTAATGGATAAACTTGAAGAAATTTTAGCAGAAGTTAAAAAAGGTAATAACAAAGGTTCGGAAGAAACTGAAAAACAAACGGAAAGTAAACCTGCAGAAAACAGTTTTGCACGTTTATTCAATATGAATATTAAATAATAAAGGAGAATTTAATTATGGCAATTGATCTAGAAAACAAACAAGAGTTTCAAAACTCTCAAAAGCTTTTAAAAGAGTTTTCGAATATGAGTTCTAAAGCTTCTGATGAAGAAGTGAAAGAAAAATACACAGAATATATGAATGCTTATTCTGAAGAATTAGCAAATGCGATTCGTAAAGACATGAAACAAGAACAAGGTGACAATGCGGTATTAAATGCGCGTAATGTGAACCGTTTAACTAACGAAGAAAAGAAATTCTACAACGCATTAGTTTCAGAAGACCATGTCAACACTGATACTAACTGGAAAGATGGCGAATTATTACCTGAAACGGTTATTGACCGTATCTTCAAAGATATTGAAACTGAACACCCATTATTGAAACATATCACAATTCAACGTACTGGATTACGTGCACGTGTGATTCGTTCAGTACCAGAAGGTCAAGTTGTTTGGGGTCCAGTGTTCTCAGAAATTAAAGGTCAATTAGAGGATTCATTCTTTGAACAAGACGTTACATTAGGTAAAGCAACTGCATTTGTTGTAGTACCAAAAGATTTAAAAGATGCAGGTGTGCAATGGGTTGACCGTTATGTACGTGCACAAATCAAAGAAGCTTTCGCAGTAGCAATTGAAAAAACTGCTATTCAAGGTTTAGGTGCTGCTAAAAACCAACCAGTAGGATTAATGAATGAAATTAATCGTACAAACGGTGCGGTATCAGAAAAAACTTCTGCAGGAACATTAACATTAGCTGATGCAGAAACATCAATTAAAGAAATTGGTAACATTATCAAAAACTTATCAATTAAAGAATACTATGATAAAGACGGTAATGTTAAACGTTCTAAAGGTGCTAGCGTATTAAATAACGTTGTTATTGCGTTAAACCCTGCAGACTATATCTACACTGGTATTGCATTCATGCAATTACACAATGGCCAATTTGTAAGTCCGGTACCATTTAACGTGACGTTCGAGCAATCTGAATTTGTACCTCAAGGTAAAGCAGTAGCATTCGATAAAACACGTTATAACTTCTATGCTGGTAGTGAAGTAATCGTTCGTGAGTTCGACCAAACATTAGCATTAGAAGATATGGACTTGTATACGGCGAAACAGTTCTTATATGCAGAACCCGATGATAACAAAACTTCATTTGTATATGATGTTGATTTCAGTTCATTCGGCGCGCCTACATCAACTGACGCTGCAGCAACTGAGCCGACAGCATAGGAGGTGTATATAATGGCCAATTATAAAGTGTTAAAAAACTACAACGATAAGCAATTAGCAAAGTCTCTTAAAGCAGGAGACAAAGTAGAAATGACAGTGAAACGTGCAGATGAAGTTGAAAAAACTTTGTCTGCGAATGGTTTTA
This sequence comes from Staphylococcus sp. FSL H8-0121, assembly GCF_038008425.1. Taxonomy (NCBI): domain Bacteria; kingdom Bacillati; phylum Bacillota; class Bacilli; order Caryophanales; family Staphylococcaceae; genus Staphylococcus; species Staphylococcus sp. FSL H8-0121. Next base: position 997,179 of record NZ_JBBOZB010000001.1, on the reverse strand, counting down.
AAGGACCTTTCTTAGAACGAGTTAGAGAATCGAAGTGATTTAAATGATTACTGATACGCATGTGGAAGAATTCAAAAATCGTAATAGAATTTTTTATGATATCGAAGATGATCGTATTAAAAACGATTTAGGGATGTCTTATGAAGATATTAAAGCAAAATGTGGGGACTTCGATATGGAACAATCCTCATTAGGTCGTGAATTAGTTTATGAACGTACAAGATATGTATTCAACGATAAACTAGAGGAATTCCACAATAATTTTTTATCTAGTATTGTTCAATTTCAAATCATGAACATGGAGGTGTCAGATGATGGCACTACAACGTAATGAATTTGTGACTGGTGGCGACATGAGAACGCCAGTTGCATTTTATAAAGCAACACCGACAGACGACTTTTTTCCTGGTGAAACTGTGGAAGAGGTCGTTTTTAAGTGTTTTGCTAATGTTTATCAACCATCACAGAAAGATTTGGACATGACGAACAATCAAGCTAGTTTAACTATGGTTACGTATCATCCTATTAATATAGAAATTACTGATGATATGTATTTTGAAATTCAACTACCGCAATATAGGAATAAAAAATACAATATTCAACAAGTCTTTGATGATACAGATAACCATAGGAACATTAAGATTATTGGGAAGATTTCAGAATGAGCGTAGACGTTAAAGGTGTTCACCAAATGCTTAGGCAGATTGGCGAAAAGTACGGAGAAGCCCAAATGCTTAAAGCTCAAGATAAAGCATTGAACAAAGGTTCTAAATACTTTGTAAATGTGTTGAAAACGAATTTTGAAGTGTTCCGTGATACAGGTGCAAGTATTCATGAAGTTTCAGTTACTGACCCTTATTATGTTCACGGGAAAACAAGAATGGTTAAAGTTCACTGGCATGGTTCAATGAACCGCTATGCGATTATACATTTAAACGAATGGGGAACAATTAAAAACCCAAACCCAAGAGGTAAAGGTGCAATTGCTAGAACAATGTTTATGACTGAACGACCATTCAGAGAAATTATAAAGCAATCATTGGAAGGAGACTTGTAAATGTTTGATATGTTGAAAACTTTAAAAAAATATCTATTGAACAACGCAACAATTGCTCAACATTGTACAGGTCGAATTCGAGCTTACACATATGACGAGACGGCAGATAGGTCGAATCATTATATATTGATTGACCCTCTTGTCACCCCACAACCCGAAACCTACGCAAGTGATACTAATTTAACAACCGAATATCTATATCAAATTGATGTTCGTGGTCCTAATTATGATATGGTTAAACTTCTACAAGAAGAGATCCGTCAAACCTTATGGTCAATAGGATTTAAACAAGTGGATGGAACTGATGAATATGACACAGATTTAAAACTGTATATGGATGCACGACGCTACCGTGGAAATCCTTATACGATAGATGGTTTAAGACATATAGATAAAAATATTTAATTGATTAGCCTTTCGTGAGAAACGAAGGGCTGTTTTAATGCAAAAATTTAAGGAGGATATTTAAATGGGTAGATATAATGCCGCTACAGGTTTAGGAAAAATGTACTATGCAGTATTACAAGAAGAAAGTGATGGAACAGTTAAAACTTCAGGTATTAAAGAAGTTGATTATGTTCAAGAGCTTTCTATTGAATTTGGTGAAGAATTAGAAAAAGCTTATGGTTCTAACAAGGTTGCTGAAATTGCAAAATCAGCAGGTGAAACACAATTATCTTTAACTTTCCATAAGTTACCAATTGATGTTCAAAAAGACTTATTAGGATTAATTGAACACGAAACAAATAAATCAGTTTATGGCTTTGGTAAATCAACTGGTATTACTTATACAGCCGTAGCTATCCCACGTACAATGGAAGATGGCTCTCAAGAGTGGTTTGGATTATCAAAAGGTGTATTCACACGACCAAACAAAGAAGGACAAACTAAAGAAGATGGTGTTGAATTCGGTTCAGATGAAATCGAAGGTCAATTCATGGAACGTAAAGTTGATGGATTCGATGAAGAGTTAGCAGTGGTTATGGCTTACGATGACCAAGGCAAAACTGAAGGTCGTGACACGATTTTTAATTCAATATTCGGTAAAACGTTTGATACGGTTCAAACAACAGCTGAACCTTTAAGTACATCAACATCTTCTGATAGTACTGCAAGTGAATCTACTACAGATGCAGAAGCAACTGAACCAACAGCATAATTGATTTATAGACGACTTCGGTCGTCTATTTTTGTATACAAAAATAAAAACTAATTATTCGGTCTAAAAGAAAACCCGATGAAAAGGAGAATATAAATTATGGCAGTTAAAAAATTTATTGAATTATACGATGAAAATGGAGAAGTAAAAAAATATCATGCACCTGCTTTTATTAAAGGTAGTGTTGCACGTAAAGGTTTCAACTTAGGTAAAGAATTCCAAAAATTAGAACAAGATGGCGGCGAATTTGACGATAACTTACTAGACAAATTATATAGCTTTATTGCAAATGACTTATATGATGGTCAATTCACTGCAGAAGAGTTTGAAGATGGAATTGATGCACGTGAAGTTATCACGGTTGCAATGGAACAATTAGGCGGTATCTTAGGTGACGAGGGAAAGACAACGAAATAGATGACTCTCGTTTAAAGCCCGAAGATTTCACTTATGAAAAACAATCAGAATATCTTGATACGCTTTATAAAGAGTTGATGGAAAATGGTTGGAAAATGCCTGAGATTGACAACACAGATATTTATCAGTTACTTCGCATTATGAATAATAAGAAGAAATCTAAAACGAAGAAAGTTGGTAAAAACGAGAGCCTAATTGGAGCTATAACAGGTAAAGACCCTAGAGCTTCAAGCTAGGCTCTCTTTTTTTATTTCTAAAGAAAGGAGAGTGAGTTGAATGGCAGATGAAATTAAAGGTTTTACGATTGATTTAGGCCTAGATACATCAGATATTGATCGCGGTATGGCCAATTTAAAGCGTAAGTTACAAACTACTGATGCAGAAATGAAAAAGAACCTTTCAAGTTTCGATAAAGCCGAAAAATCAGTAGAAAAATACGAAACTGAAATTGAAGGACTTAACAAAACACTTACTCAACAAGGTAGAGCGAGTGAACAAGCACAGAAGAAGTTAGATCAGTTAAGACGTGCACAAGAAACCATGTCAGATAAACTTGAAGAATCGGCACGTAACGCTCAAAAAGCTAAAAAAAGTTATGATACTCTAGCTGATTCTTATGACAAGTTGAACAATGAGTTGAAAGAACATAAAGCAAATGTTCAGTCTGCTCAAGTATCACAGAAAGAAATGCAAAATACTGTTACAGCATTAAGTGCCAAAATGAAAAATGCTAAAAGCTCTGTCGACAATTTGCAAAATGAATTCAATGAATTAAGTAAGTCAGGTAAAGCAAGCAAACAAGAGCTAACGGCATTAGGCAATCAGTTAACTAAAGCTAAAACACAATATGTAAGTCTTTCAAAATCTGTAGATAGTGCTAAACGTGATTTAAATGAGTCTAAAATAGCAACGGCCAACGCTAAGAATGAATTACAAAATTTTAGTAAAGCAAATCAACAAGCGATGGCAAGTGCAAAATCTGCAATGGATACGGCTAAGAAAGAAGCAAACGCAGCAGAACAATCTTATGCTAGTTTAAATCGTGAAGTTGGTCAACTACCCGCGAAATTAGACAGAGCTGAAAAAGAAGTTTATCAACAAGCATTGGCTTACAACGTTCTACAAGATAGAATAGATGAAACAACATCAGAAATGCGAGAATTTCATAGAGAACAAACAAAGTTCTTTGGCATGGGACCTGCATTAACAGCTATGGGTCAACGTTGGGAAGAAGTCAACGCTAAAATAAATAAAATAGGTAATAGCTTTAGAAACGTCGGTTATGTTGTGAATGGTATAGGCTTTGGTGGTTTAATATCAAATATTAGTACCATCATTCCAATAGCGGGAAGTGCTGTAAGTGCGTTGTCTGGTATTGGTGGCGCTGCAACTGCTGCTGCAGGTGGTGCTATTGGGCTTGGTGGTGCTTATGGTGTTGCGCTAGGTGCAATAACTGCATTTAGTGGCCAGGCTACAACTGCGTTGAAAATGCTTGAAGATGGTGAATTGAGAGCAACTGCAGAAGTTAGAAATTACCAGTCAGTTTTAAATAGTTTGCAAAATCAATGGAAAGGTTTAGTGCAAGCTAATCAAGCAGATATCTTTAATACTATGGCTAATGGTATTAATATCGCTAAGATTGCGTTAACAAGACTTACACCATTCATTTCAAAAACCACAAGTCAAATAGCTCAAGCATCTGCTAGAATGCGTGATTGGGTTAACTCATCTAATAATGCAAACAATGCATTCAAACTCATTAATAATATAGGTCCGCCGATATTCCAAAACTTATTAAATGCAGCAATGAAAGTTGGAGACGGTATCACCCACATGTTTACACAGTTTGGGCCATTATTTACATGGACAGGTAAAGGTATTGAAAGTCTAGCTAATAAATTTAATACTTGGGCAAATAGCACAAGTACAGATAAAGGTATAGCTCAATTCATTCAATACACTAAAACGAACTTGCCAATTGTTGGTCAAATTTTTGGTAATGTGTTTAGTGGGATTATCAGTTTATTTAGTGCTTTTAGTGGTCATTCACATAATGTGCTAGTAGGCATGCAAGGTGTGACACAATCGTTTAAAGATTGGGCAGCGAACTTAAAAAACACAGAAGGTTTTAAAAACTTCTTAAAATACTTAGAGACGAACGGACCTATTGTATGGCAATTACTTAAGAATATTGGATCCATTATTGTAGGATTAATTAAAGGTATGGCACCAGTTGGTGCAATAATGTTAAGAATAACTACTGCATTGACAGGCTTTGTCGCTAAAGGTGCTACGGCTAATAACACAATGGGACTAATGACAGGTATCTTAACAGCAGTGGGTGGTTCACTGGCTGCAATTCTTCCAATGTGGGGAGTATATAGAACAGTAGTTGGTGGTGCCTCGTTAGTAACAGGTGCATATAATGCTATAGTAAATGTAACTAAAACTTCGATGGCTATTTGGACAGGTGTTACACGAGCTCTTGCATTAGCACAAATATTAAATGCTAGAAACACTTCATTAGCAACCATAATGACAGGTAAATATTCTATTGCTACAAAAATGGCAGCGTTAACTACTCGAGGTTTGGGTCTAGCTATTAGGTTTATGACAGGTCCAATCGGTATAGTTATTACTGCTATTAGTGCTTTAGTTGCAGGTATTATATATCTATGGAAAAATAATGAAACTTTCCGTAATTTTGTTATCTCTGCTTGGAATGCCATAAAAAATACTGCTATATCTGTGTTTGGATTCCTTAAACCTTACATCATCGGTATTTGGAACGGTATAAAAACGGCATCAATGGTTATATGGGGATTAATGAAAACATCAGCCACATTAGCATGGAATGCTATTAAAATGGCCGTACTACATCCAATTCAATCATTAAAACTAGTTATCACTGCAGTATGGAATGCGATTAAAATAGGTGCAGTGCTTGCATGGACTAGTATCAAGACTGCGGTTATGTTAATAATTCAAGGTTGGCTTACTGCCGTTAAAATTTATTTCGGCATGTGGAAGACAGTCATTACTGCAGTGTGGAATGGTATTAAGTATGTATCAATTGCTATTTGGAATGCCATAAAAAATGGTGTAATGGCGATTATTAGAGTTTGGTTTACTATGATGAAAGCGTCCTTTGCAATGTGGAAAGCCGTAATTACTGCGGTATGGAATGCAATTAAAACTGTTTCGATAGCAATATGGAACTCTATTAAGAACAGTGTATTGGCTATCATTCGTGCTTTCATTGCAAGAGCAAAAGCCATTATTGGTGGTTTAAAAGCATTTGTTACAAGCGTTTGGAACGTTATAAAAAGCGTTTCTATACGTGTATGGAATGTTATAAAAAACAGTGTGATTGGAGCAATTCGAGCACTTTCAAATGGTGTTCGTAAAATCATTGGCGCTTTAAGAAGTTGGATTATAGCAGCGTGGAATTACATTAAGAATAAAGTCGTTGCATTAGCAAAAGCTTTAGGTGCAGGAGTAAAAAGAGCTTTTATAAGTTTATCAGGTATAGTTAAAAAGATATTTACTGGTATTCGAAACTTTACAGTCAAAGTATGGACTTATATTAAGAATAAGGTTATTGCTTTAGCTAAAGGTCTTTATAATGGTGTAAAACTTGCGTTTACAGGTACATGGAACTTTGTGAAACGTGTATTTAATAATATTAAAAATTTCTCTGTTAAAGTATGGAGTTATATTAAAAACAAAGTGATTAGTTTTGCTAAAAGTTTATATAACGGAGTTAAACGCAACTTTACATCAACATGGAATATCACTAAAGCAATCTTTGGTAAACTACGTGGCTGGCTTACTAAGACTTGGAAAAATATCAAAAATTCTGTGGTGAATTACGCTAAAAATCTTTGGAGTGGCGTAAAAAATACATGGAACCGTTTAAAAAGCGGTACAAGTAGCACATTCAGTAGAGTGAAAAGTGATACGATTTCTAAATGGAAAGGTATAAAAAACTCTGTTACTGGTCTTGCAAAAAGTTTATGGAGCAGTGTTAGAAATACATTTAGAAATATGGCCAGTGGATTAAAAACATTGATTGGTAGAATCAAAGGTCATATCGGTGGTATGGTCAGTGGAGTTAAAGGCGGATTAAATAAATTAATCAAAGGTGTTAACTGGGTAGCCGGTAAATTGAGTATGGATAAATTACCTTATATCAAGTTACACACTGGTACGACTTCAATTCATACACAAAATGTTGTAACTAACGGGAAAATAAACAGAGATACTCTTGCTACTGTTGGAGACAAAGGACGTGGAAATGGTCCAGGTGGTTTCCGTCATGAAATGATTCGTTATCCTAATGGAAAAACTGCAATCACACCTAATCGAGATACTACAACTTATTTACCTAAAGGTAGTTCAGTATTAAATGGTAAACAGACACACTCTATATTAAAAAATAATCCTCAATTCTCAACTGGAACATTACCGCGTTTTGCAAATGGTACAGGTTTCAATTTGCTTGGTGGAGGCAAGAAGCCTAAAAAACACAAGCACGGAGAAAATGTAGTTGGTGATGTTATAGGGAATGCTAAAAAAACTGCGGGTAACGTTGGTAAACAAGCCAGTGCTATCACAGGTAAGGTTGTAAAAAGTGGGAAAGCTATTGTAGATAAAACACTAGAAACTGCAGGTAAAGGTAAAGACTGGCTTAAAAAATCTGTTGGTGATGTGTTGGACTACATTGAACATCCAGGAAAATTACTTAATAAAGTCCTTCAAGGTTTTGGTATTAGTAAGGATAGTTTCGGTATAAGTAAGACCGCCGAACTACCATACAATATGATGACTGGTATGTTTAAAAAACTTAAAGAAGCTGCTACTAAAAAAATTGGAGAATGGCTAGAAGATAGTGGTGGTGGTGACGGTGGTTACATTGACTTATCCAAAGGTATCAACTTTGGATTTGCAAGAACTGCTGCTGAAGCCGCAAAAGCTGGATATCCATTCCCTCGACCGCATCACGGTTTAGATATTAACTATAAACATGACAAAGTCTACTCAACGATGTCAGGTACAGCTAAAACCTTTAGAGGTTGGAGTGGTGGTTTTGGAAACCACGTAGAAATAACGAACGGTAGTTTAAAATCTATTTATGGACATCTACATAAACTAGCGTTTAATGGAACTAAAAAAGTGCGACCAGGTACCTATTTGGGTATTTCTGGTGGTAATCCTGGCGAAGATGGAGCAGGTGCAGGTAGTTCCACTGGACTTCATTTACACTATGAAATGCAACGAAACGGTGTAGCATTTGACCCTACAAGTTGGTTGAAAAAACATAATGGTGGCGGCGGTGGAGGTCAAAATAAGGCTGCTTCCAAATGGAGAGGTGATATTCGACGTGCCGCTAAACGCATGAAAGTAAACCTTTCAGGAAGAGAATTGAATGGTATCATCGCTCAAATTCAACGTGAGTCAAATGGTAATGCAGGTGTTACTCAAGGTAATATTGGTGATATAAACAACTTACGTGGTACACCTGCACAAGGATTACTTCAATATGTGCCTAGTACATTCAGAAGTTATGCAGTAAGAGGTCATAAAAATATTAAAAATGGTTACGATCAATTATTAGCATTCTTCAATAACTCAAATTGGCGTAGAGATTTACCTTACGGACGTTCAGGTTGGGGGCCTAGTGGACATCGTAGATTTGCTACAGGAGGCTTAATCAAAAATGCAGGTTGGTATAACATCGCAGAAGGTGGATACCCAGAGTGGGTAATACCAACTGATCCAAACCGTCGTACTGACGCTATAAAATTACTAGCACTTGCTGCTAAAGACATTCAAGGTTCTAAATCAAAAGGTAATAAACGACCAAGTGCATTCAGTAGTAAGAGTGTATCAACTAATAACAACGATACTGAATTGTTGCTTAAAATGATTGAGGGACAACAACAACAGATTTCATTATTGATGCAACTTGCACGTAGCAATCAAGACATTGCAGATAAAGATTTTGAACCTGTCATTGATCAGTTTGCAAACGAAAAACAAATTTTTAAAGGTATAGATAAATACGAAAGACAGAAATCAAGAAAAGCAAATTTTAAACCAGTGGGAGGTTAGATAATGCTTGATACAATAAAAGTAAATGATAAAACACTTCCATGGTTGATTGTCGAAAGAGGGTTTGAAATACCCTCTTTTAATTTTGCTATTGAAAGTGAAGAAATAGCTGGGAGACCAGGAAGCATTGTAAAAAGTAGAAATTTAAAAGAATATCGTTTTGAATTACCTCTTATCATACGTAATGATTATTTATCACATGGCGGTATGAAAAAGTTAGACGATGTATTAAATGAAGTCGTACGATTTTTCAATTATGATGAACCAGTTAAGTTACAGTTCACATCTCAAGATTGGTATTGGAATGCATATATAGAAGGACCCATCGAATTAGACAAAGACCGTATTGGTTTTTGGTCATTCAAGGTTAACGTTGTATTAGCAGACCCTTACAAATATGCAGTTGAAGGTACAAAGAACACGGCAATTTCTGACCAAGTTAGTGTGGTAAGCACAGGGACAGCAGATAGTCCAGTTATTGTACAAGCTACTGCATTACAAAACGCAAGTTATTATATGATCACTAAAAACGATGAAGATTATTTCATGATTGGCGATGATGATTTAGATAAACCAGTAGAGGACTATACACCGACACTTTGGGATAATGAAATGCGTAATTTTACAGGTTGGACTAAGCAAACAGCAAGCACTAATATAGATGGTTATACTGGTGGGACAACTGGTGGTGGAATGATGTTAAGCAGTTCGAATGATTCGTTTATGTTGAAACAAGAAACAATTACGGCTACATCAGGTTGGAATGGCGCAGAGTATAAGCATAGCTTTGGTAAGTCTGCACAAGATTTTGTTTCTACTTGTAAAATTCATGCGAATCAAAAGAATAAAGGTTCTACACATTTTGCTCAATACTTATACGATACAGATAATCGCTTAATTGCAAGTATCGGCTACCGAAATGCTAGAGCAAGCCAAGCGATTGGTGGTATTGTAATTACATTATTTGATCAGTTAGGTCAACAGAAAAAGATTTACGAATATACGAACTCACCTATGTTTTATAAATGGGATGACATTGTCATATACATGCGATTAGAACGTGCAGGTACAACCTTTAAAATCAAAACATGGAAATATAAAGAGCTCGAATACCCTAAACGTGTTATTCCAGTTGATGTAAATGAGAAACAATGGGAAGACAGTGGTAAATTTTATCAACGTCCTATCGCGGCCGTAAGTGTTTATACTGCAAAAAACGGTACGAATTATCATATGCCAACATATATTTTAGGTAGTTACACTCATGAGAAGTTACCTAAACCGCCTAAAGCACGTGACATGATAATTAAAAAAGGTGATGTGATTAACATTAATACACAAGATAAAACTGTGACGATTAATGAAGAGCCATCACTTGATTTAAAAACGTTTGGTAGTGATTTTTTTAATATCAATAGTGGTTATAACGAATGTATCATCTATCCAGAAAAAACTTTTGATACTACCGTTTATTGGCAAGATAGATATTTATAAGGAGGTGACAAAATGAAACATACAGGCATTCATATTTTAGATTTCAATGACAAAATCATTGATTATATTAGTCGTGATGACGGCGCATTATTAAATGCAGTGATGAGTACCAACGCCGAAGAAAAATCAGAAACATTCGATTTCACAATGTTAAATGATCGTGCTGAACATTTGCGTGAACGTAATCGTATTATTGTACAAAATAATAATGGTGTTTATCGTGAGTTCATCATTTCTCATGTGGTAGATAACTTTGACGGAACGACTGATGTAGAAAGTAATGCATCATATTTAGAAGATATCGACAAATCACGTCCAATTAAACCCGGAAAATATAGTTCGTATAGCACGTCTCAAGCCTTGAATGAGACGCTGCGTAATACTGGTTGGGAAATGTCAGATGACACTGAACATGGTGGTATGAGAACAACATCATGGACATCTTATTCAACACCGTATGAAGTTATCAACATGTTATGCACAACGTATAATATGGTAGCAGATTATTATATTGAACTCGGTTCACATACAGTTGAGCATAGATATGTATCACTTAAGCAACCAAAGAACTTATTTAAAGGCAAAGAAATCACTAAAGGTAAAGACTTAACAGGAATGACACGTACCGTTGATATGTCAGAAGTACGGACTGCATTATATGCGATTGGTCCTGAAAACGACACTGGACAACGATTAGAAAAAATAGTTATAGATGATGACGCTCAGGCACAGTTTGGATTGCCTGGGCGTTATTTATGGAGTGTATATGAGCCTGAATCAGACGATAGTAATATGACTGATGAGCGTTTAACCACACTCGCTAAAACAGAATTAAATAAACGTAATAAATCGGCAATCAGTTATGAAATTACTTCCACAGACATTCATAAACATTATCCTGAAATGGTCGTTTCGCTACACGACACTGTGCGTATTAAAGATAGAGATTTCAGACCACCACTTTATATTGAAGCAGAAGTCATTGGTGTTGATTATGATTTACTTCAAGATGAAAGTAGTTATAAATTCGGGAATGTGGTTGAATATGAAGAAAGTAGTTTACGAGATATATTCAATAAAAAACTTGCCGATATAAGTAAGAAATTGAATGATAACGTAACGAATATGAATACAATTGTTAATGATGTAGTTGCAGGCCAATTAGAATACTTTGAACGTAAGATAATTAAACAAGATACGCCACCAGAAAATCCGGTTAACGATATGCTTTGGTATGATACGAGCAATCCTAATGTTGCAGTATTAAGAAGATACTGGAATGGAGAATGGTTAAATGAAACTGTTGATGACGTTGAGAAAATCGGAGGTATTACGAGAGAGAAAGCTCTACTAAGTGAATTACAAAACACATTTGCCAACCTTTCAATTCAACATAGTAAGATATTGAATGATACAAACGAAGTATTAAACAGTGAATACTTGGTTGATACAGATCTTAAAAACAAACTTCAAACTGAAATTAATAATATTGATGAAATCTATCTAAGTATTCAAAGTGATTTAAACGCTATGACTCCAGATACTGCTACTATTGGTGCTTTAATAGATGTTCAAAGTCAATTTAGTTCCTATAGACAAAAATTACAAGATTTATATAAAGCTATGCGTGACGCTCAAGTTTCGGCAGATAAACGATTGCAGTTACTTCAATCCCAATATACTGATGAGAAGTTTAATGACGCATTGAATAAAGTGGCTGCTAAATTTGGGTTAACTATTGATGAAAATAACAATATGGTCGGCACACCAGATGTTATAGAAAAAGCCGTTCAAGCTTCACGTGAAGATACAGAAGAACAGTTAAAGTCTTATGTTAGAAGTGTTGAGTATGAAACAGACCAAGAAGGTATTGTAGAACGTTTAGATACGTCAGAAACAGAAAGACAACAATTAAGTGATCAAATTTTAGATAGAGTCACAAAAGAAGAGTATGACAACGAGACGACTAAAAGACTATCGACTACTAAAGCTGAAACCTTAACTGAAAGTGAACAAATATCTCAACGTGTTTCTAAAGATGTATTTGATGAAAGTAGTAAAACTTTAAATAGTGTTGTTTCACAAATTATTAATAATACAACCACAGGTATCTCACTTTCTTATGATGATAACGGTAATATCCAGTCAAGTTCTATTGGTCCAAACGGTATTAATCTGAAAGGCGATAAAGTCGACATCACAGTTAATAAAGACTTTAATTTGGTTACTCAAACTTTAAATAATAAAGTTGGTAAAGATGAAGTTGTAAACCGATTAAACCTATCTAAAGAAGGATTAGATATCAATGTAAATAATTTAGGTATTCGAGGTGGAAACAACTCTGAATATATAGATATTCGTAATACTTCTATATTATCTTATGGTTCATTCACTCGTACGTGGGCAAACATCACAGATACTGCAAAACTGAAATTAGGTATGAATAAAGGAACTATACAAGTATCTAATACCACTACAGGCTATAACTTGTATTTAACGGAAAAAGGCCTTTCTACTATGCTTGCAGGTGCAGGAGATGAAACAGCTGGTACTTTAGAGTTCCATTCGCAACGATACAATGAAACGTCTCGTGGTGTGACATTACATTCAACATACGGTGCAGTTGCATTAGCAAGTGATAAAAGTCGTGTTATTTTAGATTCCAATTTAACCGTTAACATAGAAAGTCAAACAAGTTCAGTTTATATCAGACCTATGAAAGATAATCGTATTGGTACAAATGAATTTAGATTTTGGGTTAAAAACAATGATACTGGTGCAGATACTGATGGTGTTCTATCTTATGGTTTGATTACAGATAGGAATAACAGTCCTTATGACTTCGGTTCGGGTATACGTTTTGATAAGTCACCAAAATCTAACTATGTATATGCTACTGATAAAGACGGTAACATCGGTACTGGTGATTTTTATGCACGTAATTTCTTAGGTGATTGGTGGGCTAAAAACACAAATTTATATGGTCTAGTAAATAATGGCGGAGAACTACGTATAACTGATCGTTCAGGTTATAACAATGGTAACCCAAACTATCAGGGACTTGCCGCAAACGAGATACGTGCGGGGTCAATCAGAACTTTAAGTGGTAATCTCTATATTGGTGTTTCGACTGATAAATTAAGAGTAACAAATAATTTGTTATATAACGGAGGTAATATTGGGTACAGACCTATTGAAGCAAGTGATTTTATAAAAGCGTCAAGAGTTGAATATAAAGAAGACATAGAATATTGGCATTTCGATGCATTGAGTATTATTGTGAATAACCTCGATTTATATAGCTATAAATATAAAGAAGACTTAGATAAAACAACTCATCATGGACCAGTTATAGGTGATGGCTATAATACACCTGAAGAATTTATTATAGGAAATGGTATTAACACTAATGAAATGCTATCTTATTCAATAAAAGCTATACAACAGTTAAATGAAAAATTACAAAACTTGGAGGAACAAATCAATGGAAAATAAAAATCAAGGATTACAAGCTAATCCACAACTTACAATTAATTATCTTACGCAGGAAGTAGCAAACCTAACAAAAGAGAATGCAATGCTTAAAGCAATCATACAAGAACAAAATCAAACAAATAAAAGTGCTGAGGAAGAGTAATCCTTAGCACTATTTTTATACACAAATTTAGGAGGAATCAGTTATGGCAAATGAAGTAGTAAACAAAAAAGAAAATTATATTTTGGTACAAGTAGACAGTGAAGGTGTAGAGAATGCACTTAGTATTGATTATCGTGGACAATTCTTCCCAAGCACTAACACATCTGCAGCATATAAGATTGACGAACAAGAGAAAGCGGAAAAGCTCGCTCAACGTCTTAACAGTTTGAATGAATTAAATTATGAATTTGGTATCGCAAAAGAATTGTTAACTATTAAAGTAGCTAAACAAATTGTTGACATTACTTATACTGACACAGAATAGGAGTGAATTTATGAAAAAAACATACTTTGATTATATCCATAAAGTTATTCTTTATATGGGTGTTGGACTACTCATGTTCGAAAGAGGTTTCTTTTGGACAAAAGAACAAGAAGACGTACTAGATGACTCACAATTCTATATAGCGCTTCACGATATTATGCCTATATGGATATGGGGCGTTTTAGGTATGGTTTTTAGCTTAATGCTAATTATCGCTCCTTTTTTCTTACCTAAACATCAAATTAATAATACATTCAATTATTTAATTTTGATTGGCGGTGCAGGAAATGGTTTGTTTTACTTTTTAATGACATCAGCAAGTATATTCCACGCTATTAATTGGCTGACAGCACTGCAATTTTCCACACTTGCAGTGCTTAACATTATGATTGCTGTGCTTGGAGTGATTGGCGTTGTCCGAAAACGATGAAAAATATGTATTGCGCCATGAGTGGGAACGTAGTACAGGTAAGATTTATGAACGAATTAATGAGAATGATAAAAAACAAACAGAGGCAATTAATAGTTTGAATAATAAAGTGGATAAGCAAACGTTAATACAAGAACAAACCTATGAATCGCAAAAGAAACAAGAAAGTCATTTAGAAAAAATAAGTGATAAAATGACAGGTTTTGTTTCAGAAGTAAACGATTTAAAATACAAAGTTAAAGGTCATGATGATCAGTTAGAAAGTTTTGGTCAGATTATAAGTAAAAAGCAATCATTCAATGTAGGTATAGCAACTGCAATTGTAGGTGGTGTGTTTAGTTTACTCACTGCAGCAGTTGGCCTCGCACCAATATTATTTAAGTAAAGTCGTCGCATCGCGTCGGCTTTTTATTTTACTCAAAAGGAGATAATCAAATGACTTCAGATAAATTAAAACAATATATTGGCTTATTTGGTGGTATGTTAGGTGCTTTATACCTTGCATTAAAAGCGAGTGGTATAGAAGTTCCTTTTTTAATGCCCGAAAAGTTAGACGCATGGCAAAATTTCGCTACGTCAATAGTGCCTTTTGTAATTGCGGTATACGGTGTCTATAAAAACACTTATGTGATTCGCTCACATTCAAAGGCACAAGAAGAGTACTTAAAAGAAAATAATTTAAAATAGGAGTGTTAACAATGGCTACAGAAAATTGGAAAGGTGTTAAAGTAAGATACCAATTATTAACTAAAGGCACGCGACGTTATGGTGAAAAAATGGACGGTGGTAAACCACAGTTCATCGTTGCGCATGATACAGGTAATATCAACACAACTGCACAATCAAATGTGACTTACTATGAGAATAATTATAATATACCTTGGAACAGTGTAGCTAGTGCGCATATATTCGTTGATGATAAAGAATGTATCATTTGTATACCGACAACAGAGAAAGCTTGGCATGTGCTTTATGATGCGCCTACAGACAACCTTTGGTACAACAAAGACGCTAACGATGTAGCGATAGGTGTTGAAATATGTTATTTCAGTGATAGAGAACGTAGTAGAAAAGCGTTAGACAATGGTGCTAGAGTATTAGCATATCTTGCAGAGTATTGGCATATTGATTACAAAACTAGAATGCCAGGACATCAAGATATTCAAGCAGATAAACAAGATCCAGGAAACGCATTAGAAGCGTCTGGTTATGGCAGAAATACATCAAATCTTGATAAGTTAGTCGCTAAATACTACAAACAAAATGTAGAGGTTAAAGCTACACCAGTGAAAGTAGAAAAAGGTGCGACATCATTTACACGTGATGAATTCGTAAAATGGTTAAAATCTACAGTAGGTAAACAATATGATTATGATTTATACGCAGCTTTTCAATGTGTCGATTACGCAAATGTAGGTTGGGATAAATTATTTGGTCATGGACTTAAAGGTAATGGTGCGAAAGACATTCCTTTTAATGTTTATAATAAAGATAAGTTTAAAAATGAGGCTACAGTATTCAAAAATACACCTAGCTTTTTAGCTAAACCAGGCGATTTAGTCGTTTGGGGAGAACAAATGGGCAATGGTTGGGGTCACGTTGCTTGGGTCGTTGAAGCAACACTTGATTACATCGTTGTACTTGAACAAAACTGGCTCGGTGGTGGTTGGACAAGTGGACCAATCAATAATGGAACCGGTTGGGAAACGGTCACACGTCGTAAACACGAATACGACACGCAAATGTGGTTTATACGTCCTAAATTTAGTAAAAAGAAAACAGAATCTAAATTACTCAAGAAATCGAAAGAGAAAAAGAAAGAAAAACAGATCACATGGAATTGGAAAGGTAGATTTACTACTAATACAACAATCAAAGTAAGACGTAGTCCAAGCTTGAAAGGTTCTGTCGTACCTAGTTCTGATTGGTTGTTATCCAATCAATGGGTAGACTTTGTGAGTATTACTAAAAAAGACGGTTATTGGTGGGCGAAATTCAAATATCCTACTAATCCATCATCAGGATATTTCTATTGTGCGTTATGTAAAATAACAGACAAACAAGAAAAAATTAAAAATGAGAAGTATTGGGGTTCCATTAAGTGGAAATGATATGGTAACATAAACGAAGAGTTTTGATTAATATAATCACAAAGAACTCCAATAAAAATACGCACTTTTCCTTTCAATCAAGGGTAGTCCTAGCGACTGCCCTATTTTTTTATGTAAAAATTTAAATAAAACACTTGTAACGTAAACAACTGTGCAGTATAATTGTATTTGTAAGTTAGTTAATGACTTACAAACCACCATGAGAGGAGGTGGTTGATTTGGACGACATCATAAAAATGCTGATGCTCATCGTACTTGCTACAGTACAAAGAACACCAGCAATTATAAAACAACTAAGAAAATGGCATCTAGATTATCTTAAAGCCAAGAAAGATAATCAGAAAAATGATTAATCCAACAGGGGCAAAAGCCCCTACCTCTTTTCATGGTTATTATATTACAGATAGGTGATGAATTCAAATGAATATCATTTTTAAAGTAATGCTTTTAATATTTATTTTATTATTGCCCGAGATAATTAAGTTTGCAAGAATCCAACATATGAAAAAATTAGGGTATAGATATGAAGGTGAAGAACTTGTCAGAATACAAGAAAAAAATAATTGAATTGATTGAAAGTGATATAACAGGATATAAAATATATAAAGCTACTGGTGTATCACAATATGTACTATCACAATTAAGACAAGGCAAACGTGATGTAGATAATTTAACCTTAAACACTACTGAAAAGCTATACGAATATCAAATTAAAATAGAGGAAATTAATCAGTAATATGCTATAATATAACTAATAACGATAACGTCTTTATGACGGTACTATATTCTATTGCCACATTCTAAATGAATGTGGTTTTTTTTGAATTTAATCGAAAAAAAGACAATTTAGGGTTTCTTCACTGTTAAATAAGTGATACATTTAATTTGTGGTATAATTCCCCAATTATCCACACGCATAAAATCACCATTTTAAACGATTATTATCTTTTCTTTATGCTGGGTAGCCCGAAAGGCTACCTTTTTTATTGTACTTATTCAAAAATAAGCTATAATGAGTGTAGGGATTATTTCAATTTGCATTTAAGGTGGTCAATAGACCGCCTTATTTTTTATACACAAATTTAATGTGTACATAAAAAATATTGTGCGATATATTGGAATAGTGTTTTCTTTAGAATATATAACTGTATAAACAACCAACTAATATACTTCGTGTTGTTTTTTGCATTATATTATTAATTGTTGTATTATATAATATGCATGTATAACCTCATATACTTTGCATTAAAGAGATAATTGTTTTAATTATCTCTTTTTTTATGTTATTATTTTTTTACATGCAAAGAACTTAGCCTTACGATAATCCCTTTGTAAAACTCAAGCATGTCACTGAGTGTTATTTTCCATGCATTTTAGTAATGCAAAATTTGCGAAATACTCGTAGCCTTTAAGGTGCGAGTATTTTATTTTACGAATTATTTACCAAAAACAGTATTTTTATAATGTATTGTCAAAAGTAAAAATATCGTGTATATTAATATTTGAACATTCCAATGTAATTGTAGTGTTCGACTTTAAAGTGTTCTCATAAAATTCTGTTCGTTTAAAGATGCAGTCCAAGGGACTGCTCTTTTTTATATTCAATTATATATATTAATTTTAGATTACTATATTCTATTTCTAGTTAAATTATAAATGTTTTTTTATTCTCAATGTGTTATAATTATTTTTGGAGTTTCAATACTCCATCTCTCACAATAGATCTTCTGTTTAATTTATTTTAACCATACCCTTTTTGGGTGTGGTTTTTTTATTTGGAACTTGGGTCCCTAAAAAGTCCCTAAAAATCTGTTTTATATAGTGTGTTATTAGACGACAAAATAATAAGAACCCCGTCATTATAGGATTCTTATTTTCAAAAAGTGTTTAATTTTTCGTTATTAGCCCCCTCGAAGGGAATCGAACCCCTATTCTAAGAACCGGAATCTTATGTGTTATCCATTACACTACGAGGGGTAAAGATATAAAGCTTATTTCTGTACTAAATCAATTAAAATAAGTACAATCAAAAATAGTTATTTCTAGTGTACAAAAGTATTTAACTTAACGTCAATGAACAAACTAAGCTAAAGAGCTTTATTTTTGACCATTTTTGACTTTTAGTTTAAAATTAGGATTAACAGTTATTACAAGGAGGAAATATAAATGAATTTAATTCCTACAGTTATTGAAACAACAAACCGCGGTGAACGTGCGTATGATATTTATTCACGTTTATTAAAAGACCGAATTATTATGTTAGGATCACAAATTGATGATAATGTAGCAAACTCTATCGTGTCACAATTATTATTCTTACAAGCACAAGACTCAGAGAAAGATATTTACTTATATATCAATTCACCAGGTGGTAGTGTAACAGCTGGTTTTGCGATTTATGATACAATCCAACACATCAAACCAGATGTACAAACTATTTGTATTGGTATGGCTGCTTCAATGGGTTCATTCCTATTAGCTGCAGGTGCTAAAGGTAAACGTTTTGCTTTACCTAACGCTGAAGTAATGATTCACCAACCATTAGGTGGCGCACAAGGTCAAGCAACTGAAATTGAAATCGCTGCTAACCATATCTTAAAAACACGTGAAAAATTAAACCGTATTTTAGCTGAAAGAACTGGTCAATCTATTGAAAAAATTCAACAAGATACAGATCGTGATAACTTCTTAACTGCAGAAGAAGCTAAAGAATATGGTTTAGTTGATGAAGTAATGGAACCAGAAGGTAAACAATAATTCATTACACAATAACTTTTTAACAAATGATATTCTAAAAGGTGTCAGGACAAATTCAATTGTTCTGACACCTTTTTTAATTAAAAAATACTCAATCAAAGTGCGACTTTGATTGAGTGTCAATTTTATTTATTATAACGTGCTTTGTTGTTGGGTTTCTTTATTTCATTTTTCAATCCACGAATTGAAAAATATAAAACACCTATACCTATAATCATAAAAAGTAAAGAGAGTGATATCATAATAATCGAATGGTCAAACGCAAGTACGCCGTTAATTAAACAAATAACGCCTGCTATAATGAGTAAAATATATGTTAATCGATTGTTTTGAGAGTTCTTCATAGATGTACCTCTTATCTTATTTACTAACTAAATCATCAAGTGCACTTTTAAGATTATTATACATGAAATTAAAACCTAGTGCTTGTAGTTTATTTGGTAATACCTTTTGTGTATCTAATACTACAGTTGACATTTCACCTAAAACTAATCTCATAGCAAAACTTGGCACCCATGTTTCATGAGGTTTGTGCATAGCTCGACCTAATGTATAGCCAAATAGATTTTGACGTTCAGGAATAGGGGCAGTTAAATTAAATGGTCCATATGCTTTTTCATTACCAATAGTAAATAGAATAGCACGTGTTAAATCATCGATATGAATCCAAGAATACCATTGATATCCAGAACCAAGTTTACCGCCTACATAGAATTGATAGGGTAATTTCATAGTTTGAAGTGCGCCACCATCATTAGATAAAATCATACCAAATCGACCTAATACAACTCTAGTTCCAAAGGATTCAAATTGTTGAGCAAATCTTTCCCATTGATAGACGATATCTGATAAAAAGTCGAAAGGTAGCGTTTTAAATAATTCAGTATAACTATGATGATAGTCAGGAGGGTAATAACCCATTGCACTTGCATTAAATAATACTTCTGGTTTATGTGTTCTTTCTTTAAACAAATCAACTAGTGCTTGAGTAGATTGAATTCTACTTAACATCAAAGTCTGTTTATAATCTTCAGTCCATCGTTTATTAAGTGTAGCGCCTGCTAAGTTAATGACAATATCTATATCTGGAACGTTATTTTCCCAACCTTCTTTAGCCCAATTTACATATGAAACTTTAGTATCGTTAGATTGTTCATCATGTCTAGTTAAAATTGTTATATGGGCATTTGACTTTTTAATTTCGTTTACTAAATGCGAACCAACCATACCCGTTCCACCAGTTATTAAATAATTTTTCATTATTTCACCTCAACTTGAAAATTGTAATTCATAAATTACTTAGTAGTGATTCTAGTTATTCAAAATTTATCCATTTTTTAGCCAACAATATGTCAAAGACTTTTTTATAATCGTATTTAAAAATTTTTGTGTTAAGTTATAATAAATTTGTACCTTCGGAAATTAATTAAACATCTCTTAATTAGTATGAGTATACCCCATAATATACTAGCGAAGGTAAATTTTGACTCCCTTTAGTAGTGGCCCATGCGAGCAGCGTATGGGTCTTTTTTTACCTTCAATCCTATTCTAAATGATAATTACATCTTTTTACAGAAATTAACTTAAAAACGAAAAATATATTATGCAATATAAAAAGACATTTTGAAATTACTAATTAAAAATCCATATAAAGCTAAATAATAGCAACAGGATAATGATATAAAAAAAGCTTTCACGTAGTTTAGGAACATGATTTTGATTATTATCATTTGATATGAGCATCTTTTTTAATGTTATTTTTTGTTTTTCTTCTTTATCAAATTCCAGTGAATCATCAAGTATTTTCTTCATTATTATCACAAACCGTTCTTATTAAATTTATATTAAAATGGTTAAAATTGATGTTTCTTATACATTATGATGTTATCATAAGTAAGATAAGTTTAAGTATAAATTTATTTGCTAAACTTAATGAACATTTTAACTTATGTTTTTAACGATTGAATCAATTCATCAACTTAAGATAAAGATTTATTTAATATTATAGAATATTCCATGTTTAAAGTGAGGGAGAATATGTCAAAGCAAGATTTTAATGATTATGAAAATCGAGGCAAAAAAGGTATGAGCGGAATCGCTAAAATAATAAGTATTATTATTGTTTTATTACTATTATTTGGACTAGCATTTGCTATATTTTCATTTGTAGATCATTCTAAAAAAGCAAATGAGCGCCTTAATAACGAGACAAAGCAAGAGCAGAAAGATAAAAAAGACAAAAAAGACAAAGACGATAAAGATAAAAAAGAAAAATCTTCTGACGATAAGTCTAAAGAATATCAAAATACTCAACAACAGACTCAACAAACTCAGCAAACTCAACAAAATACACGTCAACAAACAACACAACAACCTTCAACTCAACAAAGAACGCAACAGCAAAAAACACAACAAAAATCAAAAGTAGATAATAAAACAAAAGAAAAACAAAGCACACAAGAAAAACAAAGTACAGAAGAGAAGCCAAGTACGCAAGAGAAACAAAGTACTGAAGAAAAGCCAAGTACTCAGGAAAAACCAAGTACCCAAGAAAAGCCAAGTACTCAGGAGAAACAAAGTACTCAAGCTAAACCTAGCACACAACAATCATCACAGAGTAATAATTCAAGCAATAATACGCAACGTAGTAACACACAACAATCTAGTAATTCTCAAAGTTCACAAAGTCAAAGCAGTTCATCTAAAAGTGAATCAGACGATTAAATAAAAAGCTGATTAAGTATGTAGAGCATTTACTATATGTAAACAACTCTATGACTTAATCGGTTTTTTCTATTAACAAATACTATTATGAAAATTACCGAACTTATTAAAATAGCCAATAAATTATCATTGTAATAATGAAAGAAATAAACATTAAAGTACCACACCCCATTGTGCAACCACAACCTGTGTGTGTACATCCATATGAATATGTTTGATATCTTTTTTTAGAGTCATCTTGTATATTTTGATGAAAATGTTCTTCATCTTTATAACGAGGGTCAGTTGGATCGATGACCTCAACATTATTTTCTTCATTATTGTTCATTATGGAACAAGCCTTCTTCCTAGTTTAGAAATTGATTTAATTAGATTATAAATTAAAGTGTTAGAAATAGAAATGAATGTCGAATATCGTAGAATATCACCGAATGGTTAGTACACAATATAAAGGGTAATATTATAAATATATTGTTTATTAAAGTAAATCCACTGAATGACATAACAAACTTTCAAAAAAGGATAAATTATTGTAACCAAGTGATTAAATTCACGTAACTGTAGGTACAACGAATGAAATCGCTTTACACAATATTTGGAAAATTTTGAGCGGATTTACTTGCATTTTAATTCGCATAATAGTACTATTGCAATTGTAAAGAGGTTAGATTTTGTCCCACGTGGGACTTTAAACGTCAATCCTCTATGATTCAACAAAATTGACTCATCCTTTAGAAATATATTGAGGAGGAACGAGTAGTGAAAGATTTGATCGAAACTCAACAACAACTTATTCCAGATTTGGTCGAAAAGATGTATCGTCGTTTTTCAATCTTAACTACTATTTCTCAAAATGAGCCAGTTGGACGACGCAGCTTAAGTGAACATATGGATTTGACGGAAAGAGTTCTACGTTCTGAAACAGATTTATTAAAAAAACAAGAACTAATCAATGTTAAATCAACAGGTATGGAAATCACTGAAAAGGGTAAAGAAGTAATTAAACAATTGAATGACTACTTCAACCACTATTCAGATGACCATAAAATGGCAATAGCTATTAAAGAAAAGTACAACATAAAAGAAGTACATGTTGTCCCTGGTGATTCTGACGAGAAACAAACAGTTAAGAGAGAAATGGGTAGACAAGCTGGTCAGTTATTAGAAAGCATATTGTATGAAGATGCAATTGTTTCTGTAACAGGTGGTTCTACAATGGCTTATGTAAGTGAATCCATTCATTTATTACCATTTAATGTATTCTTTGTACCTGCTAGAGGCGGACTTGGTGAGAACATGGTTTATCAAGCAAACACTATCGCATCAAGCATGGCGCAACAAGCAGGTGGTTACTACACAACATTGTATGTACCAGATAACGTAAGCGAATCTACATATAATACATTAATGTTAGAACCTTCAGTTAGTCACACACTCGATAAAATAAAACAAGCAAATGTAACCATACACGGTATCGGTGATGCGCTGAAGATGGCGTATCGACGACAATCACATACAGATGTGATAGAAAAACTTCAACATCACCACGCCGTAGGTGAAGCATTTGGATATTATTTTGATGCTCAAGGCAATGTAGTCCATAAAGTGAAAACGATTGGATTACAATTAGAAGATCTTGAGTCCAAAGACTTTATATTTGCAGTAGCAGGTGGTCAATCTAAAGGAGAAGCAATTAAAGCTTATCTTTCAATTGCACCTGAGAATACAGTGTTAATCACTGACGAAGCTGCGGCGAAAGTAATATTAAATTAGGAATAAAAAGTTCAAAGCTTTTTAAATATCATTTTAAAGGAGGCCATTATAATGGCAGTAAAAGTAGCAATTAATGGTTTTGGAAGAATTGGTCGTTTAGCATTTAGAAGAATTCAAGACGTTGAAGGTTTAGAAGTAGTAGCAGTAAACGACTTAACTGATGACGATATGTTAGCTCATTTATTAAAATATGATACTATGCAAGGACGCTTCACTGGTGAAGTAGAAGTTATCGACGGTGGATTCCGCGTTAACGGTAAAGAAGTTAAATCATTCGACGAACCAGATGCAAGCAAATTACCTTGGAAAGACTTAGATATCGACGTGGTATTAGAATGTACTGGTTTCTATACTGATAAAGATAAAGCACAAGCTCACGTTGACGCAGGTGCTAAAAAAGTATTAATCTCAGCTCCAGCTACAGGCGATTTAAAAACAATCGTTTACAACACTAACCACCAAGAATTAGACGGTTCTGAAACAGTAGTTTCTGGTGCTTCATGTACTACAAACTCATTAGCTCCAGTAGCTAAAGTATTAAATGATGAATTTGGTTTAGTTGAAGGTTTAATGACAACTATCCACGCATACACTGGTGACCAAAATACACAAGATGCTCCACACAGAAAAGGCGACAAACGTCGTGCTCGTGCTGCAGCAGAAAACATCATCCCTAACTCAACTGGTGCTGCAAAAGCAATCGGTAAAGTTATTCCTGAAATCGACGGAAAATTAGACGGTGGTGCACAACGTGTTCCAGTTGCAACTGGTTCATTAACTGAATTAACAGTAGTATTAGAAAAAGACGTATCAGTAGAAGACGTTAACAAAGCTATGAAACAAGCTTCTGACGAATCATTCGGTTACACTGAAGATGAAATCGTTTCTTCTGACGTTGTAGGTATGACTTACGGTTCATTATTCGATGCAACTCAAACTCGTGTAATGTCAGTTGGCGATCGTCAATTAGTTAAAGTAGCTGCTTGGTATGACAATGAAATGTCTTACACTTCTCAATTAGTACGTACTTTAAACAAATTAGCTGAGTTATCTAAATAATTAAAGCATAGTTAATTTAACTAGTGCTCTTAACTGTTAAAATTTATAATAAAGCTTATGAGTAAGCGGGGAGCACAAACGCTTCTCCGCTTATTTTTTAATATATGTTTTCCTAATTAAAGGAGGAAATGAAAATGGCTAAAAAAATAGTTTCTGATTTAGAACTTAAAGACAAAACGGTATTAGTTCGTGCTGACTTTAACGTACCTTTAAAAGATGGTGAAATTACAAACGACAACCGTATTGTTCAAGCATTACCAACAATCAAATACATCATCGAACAAGGTGGTAAAGTAGTATTATTTTCACACTTAGGTAAAGTGAAAGAAGAAAGTGACAAAGAATCATTAACTTTAAAACCTGTTGCTGATGATTTATCTAAAAAATTAAACAAAGACGTAGTATTCGTACCTGAAACTCGTGGAGAAAAATTAGAATCTTCAATTAAAGATTTAAAAGCTGGCGATGTTTTATTAGTACAAAACACTCGTTTTGAAGATTTAGATGGTAAAAAAGAATCTAAAAATGACCCAGAATTAGGTAAATATTGGGCTTCATTAGGTGACGTATTTGTCAATGATGCTTTCGGTACTGCTCACCGTGAACATGCTTCTAACGTAGGTATTTCTACTCATTTAGAAACTGCAGCAGGTTTCTTAATGGAAAAAGAAATTAAATTCATCGGTGGCGTAGTTAATGATCCACACAAACCAGTAGTAGCAATCCTTGGTGGTGCTAAAGTATCTGATAAAATTGGTGTAATCAAAAACTTATTAAATATTGCTGATAAAATTCTTATCGGTGGTGGAATGGCTTATACTTTCCTTAAAGCACAAGGTAAAGAAATTGGTTTATCTCTATTAGAAGAAGATAAAATTGACTTTGCTAAAGAATTATTAGAAAGCAATGGAGACCAAATCGTATTACCTATTGATGCTAAAGTAGCTAAAGAATTTTCAAATGATGCAGAAATTACTGAAGTATCAATTGATGAAATTCCAAAAGATCAAGAATCAATGGATATTGGTCCTAAAACAGTTGAATTATTCAACAAAGAATTACAAGGTGCGCATACAGTAGTATGGAATGGACCTATGGGTGTATTCGAATTTAGTAATTTTGCTAAAGGTACTATTGGTGTATGTAAATCAATCGCTAACTTACAAGATGCTGTAACAATTATCGGTGGTGGTGATTCTGCAGCTGCAGCAATCTCACTTGGATTCGAAGATGACTTCTCTCACATCTCTACAGGTGGCGGTGCATCATTAGAATACCTAGAAGGTAAAGAATTACCAGGTATTAAAGCAATCAATGATAAATAATATAAATGTAACTCTGTGTTTTTCTCGAATATATTTGGGAAAATAAAACACGAAAGACATTTTAAGAATTTTAATAAACATTAAATTATTAAGGAGTGTAATGAATGAGAACACCAATTATCGCAGGTAACTGGAAAATGAACAAAACAGTTCAAGAAGCTAAAGATTTCGTTAACGAATTATCAACATTACCTGATCCAAAAGAAGTTGAATCAGTAATTTGTGCACCAACAATCCAATTAGACGCATTAATTACAGCAGTGAAAGATGGTAAAGCTAAAGGCTTACAAATCGGTGCTCAAAATGCATATTTTGAAGATAATGGTGCTTTCACAGGTGAAACATCTCCTGTAGCATTAGCTGATTTAGGCGTAAAATATGTTGTTATCGGACACTCTGAACGTCGTGATTTATTCCACGAAACTGACGAAGAAGTTAACAAAAAAGCACATGCTATCTTCAATCATGGTATGACACCAATCATTTGTGTTGGTGAATCAGATGAAGAACGTGAAAGTGGAAAAGCAAATGAAGTTGTAGGTAACCAAGTTAAGAAAGCTGTTGAAGGTTTATCAGACGAACAACTTAAACAAGTTGTTATCGCATATGAACCAATTTGGGCTATCGGTACAGGAAAATCATCTACATCTGAAGATGCTAATGAAATGTGTGCACACGTACGTAAAACACTTGCAGACGTTTCAAGTCAAGATGTAGCTGATGCAACTCGTATTCAATATGGTGGTAGTGTTAAACCTAACAACATTAAAGAATACATGGCTCAATCAGACATCGATGGCGCATTAGTAGGCGGCGCTTCATTAAAAGTAGAAGATTTTGAACAATTGTTAGAAGGTGCAAAATAATTATGGCAAAACAACCAACTGCCCTAATCATTTTAGATGGTTTTGCAAATCGTGAAAGTGAACACGGTAACGCTGTGAAATTAGCTAATAAACCTAATTTCGATCGTTATTATAGTAAATATCCAACTACACAAATCGAAGCTAGTGGTTTAGATGTAGGTCTTCCTGAAGGCCAAATGGGTAACTCAGAAGTAGGTCATATGAACATCGGTGCTGGACGTGTTGTTTATCAAAGTTTAACTCGTATTAACAAATCAATCGAAGATGGAGATTTCTTTGAAAATGATGTGTTAAACAATGCAGTTAAACATGTTAAAGATAATAACTCAGCATTACATGTTTTTGGTTTACTTTCTGATGGCGGTGTTCACAGTCATTATCAACACTTGTTCGCTATTTTAGAATTAGCTAAAAAACAAGGTCTTGAAAAAGTATATGTACATGCATTTTTAGATGGACGTGACGTTGATCAAAAATCTGCAATTAAATATATCGAAGACGCTGAAGCTAAATTTAAAGAGTTAGGTGTTGGTCAATTCGCTTCTGTTTCAGGTCGTTATTATGCAATGGACCGTGACAAACGTTGGGATCGTGAGCAAAAAGCTTATAATGCCATTCGTAATTTTGAAGGTCCAACGTTCTCTACAGCTAAAGAAGGTGTAGAAGCGAACTATGCTAAAGACTTAACTGACGAATTTGTTGAGCCATTTATCGTTGAAGGACAAAATGAAGGTGTTAATGACGGAGATGCAGTTATTTTCTATAACTTCCGTCCTGATAGAGCAGCTCAACTATCTGAAATATTCACTAATAAAGCATTCGAAGGTTTCAAAGTAGAACGTGTGAATGATTTATTCTATGCTACATTCACAAAATACAATGATGACGTTGATGCAGAAGTTGTATTTGAAAAAGTAGACCTTAAAAATACTATCGGTGAAGTAGCTCAAGATAATAATCTTAAACAATTACGTATAGCTGAAACTGAAAAATTCCCACATGTTACTTATTTCATGAGTGGGGGTCGTAATGCTGAATTCGAAGGTGAACGTAGACGACTAATTGATTCACCTAAAGTTGCAACTTATGACTTGAAACCAGAAATGAGTGCATATGAAGTCAAAGATGCTTTATTAGAAGAATTAGACAAAGGTGATTTAGATTTAATCTTATTAAACTTTGCTAATCCTGATATGGTTGGTCACAGTGGTATGTTAGAACCAACAATCAAAGCGATTGAAGCAGTTGACGAATGTTTAGGTGAAGTTGTAGATAAAATTATCGATATGGGTGGTCATGCGATTATCACTGCAGACCATGGCAACTCTGACCAAGTCCTAACAGATGATGATCAACCTATGACAACTCATACAACTAACCCAGTTCCAGTTATTGTTACTAAAGAAGGCGTAACATTAAGAGAAACAGGACGTTTAGGAGATTTAGCTCCAACATTATTAGATTTATTAAATGTTCAACAACCAGAAGATATGACTGGAGAATCTTTAATTAATCATTAATGTTAGGAAAGTTGTTACAAATAAGGGGAAAACACTCCTTATTTGTTAACTTTTCATTAACGACATGTATTATTATTTTATTAATCAAATAAATAAAGCTATAATAGCTTTAAATCATATATTTAAAGGAGAAATTAAACATGCCAATTATTACAGATGTTTACGCTCGCGAAGTCTTAGACTCACGTGGTAACCCAACAGTTGAGGTAGAAGTATTAACTGAAAGTGGCGCTTTCGGCCGTGCATTAGTACCATCAGGTGCTTCTACAGGTGAACACGAAGCAGTAGAATTACGTGACGGTGATAAATCACGTTACTTAGGTAAAGGTGTTACTAAAGCTGTTGAAAACGTAAATGAAATTATCGCACCAGAAATCGTTGAAGGTGAATTTTCAGTATTAGATCAAGTATCTATCGACAAAATGATGATTCAATTAGACGGTACTTCAAATAAAGGTAAATTAGGTGCTAACGCTATTTTAGGTGTATCAATCGCTGTAGCTAGAGCAGCTGCTGACTTATTAGGTCAACCTTTATACAAATATTTAGGCGGATTTAATGGTAAACAATTACCAGTACCTATGATGAACATCGTTAATGGTGGTTCACACTCAGATGCACCAATCGCATTCCAAGAATTCATGATTTTACCAGTAGGTGCTGAATCATTTAAAGAATCATTACGTTGGGGCGCTGAAATCTTCCACAACTTAAAATCAATTTTAAGTAAACGTGGATTAGAAACTGCAGTAGGTGACGAAGGTGGTTTCGCTCCTAAATTTGAAGGTACAGAAGATGCTGTAGAAACTATCATTCAAGCTATTGAAGCTGCTGGATATAAACCAGGCGAAGAAGTATTCTTAGGATTTGACTGTGCTTCATCAGAATTCTACGAAGATGGCGTATATGACTACACTAAATTCGAAGGTGAACATGGTGCTAAGCGTAGTGCAGCTGAACAAGTTGACTACTTAGAACAATTAATTAACAAATATCCAATCATCACAATTGAAGATGGTATGGATGAAAACGACTGGGACGGTTGGAAACAACTTACAGATCGTATCGGCGATAAAGTACAATTAGTAGGTGACGATTTATTCGTAACTAACACTGAAATTCTAAATAAAGGTATCGAACAAGGTATCGGTAACTCAATCTTAATTAAAGTTAACCAAATCGGTACATTAACTGAAACATTTGATGCTATCGAAATGGCTCAAAAAGCTGGTTACACTGCAGTAGTTTCTCACCGTTCAGGTGAAACAGAAGATACTACAATCTCTGATATTGCTGTAGCAACTAATGCTGGTCAAATCAAAACTGGTTCATTATCAAGAACTGACCGTATTGCTAAATACAATCAATTATTACGTATTGAAGATGAATTATATGAAACAGCTAAATTTGATGGAATCAAATCATTCTACAATTTAGACAAATAAGTTTGACTTAAATGTTGAGTTCACGCAATAAAGTTCACGCTAAATATCTAGGAAGCGCATCCTAGATGATAACCCGTTACAGAGTTGAGGCTGTAACGGGTTTTTTATATTTAAAAATACATTTAATATTAGAATGTCATTTAAATTAGCATGATTTAACTTATACATTGAAACTGGTATAATAATAGAAGTATTCAATTTCAAAAGGAGAACTAAAATGGCTGAAACTACGAGACGAGAAGTTGTTACAGGTAATGTAATTGCTATCAGTTCACTTATATTTTTTATCCTGTTAATCATTCATAACTTTTTCGTGTTA
Source organism: Staphylococcus sp. FSL H8-0121 (assembly GCF_038008425.1). Lineage (NCBI taxonomy): Bacteria > Bacillati > Bacillota > Bacilli > Caryophanales > Staphylococcaceae > Staphylococcus > Staphylococcus sp. FSL H8-0121. Next base: position 966,647 of record NZ_JBBOZB010000001.1, on the reverse strand, counting down.
GATACAACGACTGTGAAATCACTATTATCATTAGCAGGTCAGAAGACAACAACACACTCTGTGAATCAAGTATTAAATAGTTTTAGATTTGATGGTATTATGTATTTATTAGCATATTTAGCAGGCGTTATTGCTTATTGGAATCGCCATCCTTATTTATGGTGGTTTATGTTTGCTGTTTATATTTCTAATGCATTTTTCACTCTTGTTAACCTCTATATGGTCGTACAAGGTATATTAGAAGCTAAAAATGTCATTGCTGCATTTCCAATTTTAATTGTAGTAATTGGGTCACTTATTTTAGCTACTTATATGTTAATCGTTTCAATTAAACGCAAAAGTACATTCAATCGATAGAAGATTGATAATTAATACGAAGATGTGTTATAATTCGTTTCGTATATAATGAATGGAGGACAATTTTTATGCATACATTTTTCATCGTGTTATTAATAATAGATTGTATTGCATTAGTGACTGTTGTATTACTCCAAGAAGGAAAAAGTAATGGACTTTCAGGTGCTATCAGTGGCGGCGCAGAACAGTTATTTGGTAAACAAAAACAACGTGGCGTCGATTTATTCTTGCATAGATTAACAATAATTTTATCTGTAATATTCTTTTTACTTATGATTGGCATAAGTTATCTTGGTATATAAGGTCCGACGATGTTCATGTCGGGCTTTTTTATTTATAATTATACTTGCAAAATAAATGATATAAAAAGCAATGAAGTTCAAATAATACACTTAGAGTTCAAAATAATACTTAATGTAATTTAAAACTCATATTTAAATAAATCTTATAAATTTTTGGAAGAGGGATGAACATAATGCAAATCAAACTACCTAAGCCTTTCTTTTTTGAAGAAGGTAAACGTGCAGTATTGTTATTACATGGTTTTACTGGTAATTCTTCAGATGTAAGACAATTAGGTCGTTTCTTACAGAAAAAAGGCTATACGTCTTATGCGCCACAATATGAAGGACATGCTGCGCCACCAGAAGAAATTTTGAAATCGAGTCCTTATGTATGGTTTAAAGATGTTTTAGATGGATATGAATATTTAGTAGACCAAGGATATGACGAAATAGCAGTTGCTGGTTTATCATTAGGTGGTGTTTTTGCATTAAAATTAAGCTTAAACAGAGATGTTAAGGGTATTATAACAATGTGTGCGCCAATGGATGATAAATCATCAAGCACGATTTATGAAGGATTTTTAGAATACGCTAGAAATTTTAAGAAATATGAGGGTAAAGACCAAGCAACGATTGATTATGAAATGGAACATTTTCATCCTACAGAAACACTTGAAGAATTAAGTGCTACGATGAAAGGTGTCAAAAATCAAGTTGATGAAGTGATGGACCCAATATTTGTTGTCCAAGCAGAACAAGATAAAATGATTGATCCTCAGTCAGCAAATTATATATATGAAACTGTAGAATCTGATGATAAAGATATCAAATGGTATGCGAATTCAGGACATGTGATTACGATTGATAAAGAAAAAGAACAAGTCTTTGAAGATATATACGATTTTTTAGAATCATTAGATTGGTCAGAATAAAAAATAAACAAGATAGATAGAAAGGAGGGGCATAATGAATTTAAAACAATCCATCGAAGAAATGATTAAACAACCTGATTATGAACCCATGTCAGTATCAGATTTTCAAGATGCATTAGGTTTAAATAGTGCCGACTCATTCAGAGATTTAATAAAGGTGCTTGTTGAACTAGAGCAAACTGGTTTAATAGAACGTACTAAGACAGATAGATATCAAAGAAAGCAATCTAATAAAACAAATTCAAAATTGGTAAGAGGAACATTAAGCCAGAATAAAAAAGGATTTGCTTTTCTTAGACCGGAAGAAGAAGGTGTAGATGACATCTTTATTCCACCAACAAAAATTAATAGAGCATTAGATGGCGATACAGTTATCGTAGAAGTTCATAAAGGTAGAGGCGACTTTAAAGGTAAAACAGAAGGTGAAGTAAAATCTATTGAAAAACATTCTGTCACTCAAGTCGTAGGAACTTATAGTGAAGCGAAACATTTTGGTTTTGTGATTCCAGATGATAAACGTATCATGCAAGATATTTTTATTCCTAAAGGTCAAAGTTTAGGAGCAGTAGATGGACATAAAGTATTAGTCCAAATTACAAAATATGCAGATGGTACAGATAATCCAGAAGGACATATTTCAGCTATCTTAGGTCATAAAAATGATCCAGGTGTAGATATTCTATCAATCATTTATCAACATGGTATAGAAATAGAATTTCCTGACAATGTACTTAAAGAAGCTGAAAATGTTCCAGAAGAAATTAAACCTTCAGAAATAGAAGGTCGTCATGATTTAAGAGATGAATTAACTATTACAATTGATGGTGCAGATGCTAAAGATTTAGACGATGCTATCAGTGTTAAAAAGTTAAAAAACGGTAATACTGAACTTACTGTAAGTATTGCAGATGTCAGTTATTATGTGACGGAAGATTCTGCATTAGATAAAGAAGCATATGACAGAGCAACAAGTGTGTACTTAGTAGACAGAGTCATTCCAATGATACCGCATAGATTAAGTAACGGTATTTGTTCTTTAAATCCAGAAGTTGATCGTTTAACGCTAAGTTGTCGTATGGAAATCAACGCTCGTGGTGAAGTAGTCAATCATGAAATTTTCGACAGTGTTATCCATTCTAATTACAGAATGACTTATGATGCGGTCAATCAAATCATCACTGATCAAAATCCAGATGTACGTCGTCAGTACAGTGAAATTACTGAAATGTTAGATTTAGCTCAAGATTTATCTAACCGTTTAGTAAATATGCGTAGACGTCGTGGAGAAATAGACTTTGATATTAGCGAAGCCAAAGTTTTAGTTAATAATGAAGGTATTCCAACTGACGTTCAAATTCGTGAACGTGGTGAAGGTGAACGACTAATAGAATCATTCATGTTAGCAGCTAATGAAACAGTTGCTGAGCACTTTAACAAGTTGGAAGTACCATTTATATATCGTGTCCATGAACAACCTAAATCAGACCGATTAAGACAGTTCTTTGACTTTATTACGAACTTTGGCATTATGATTAAAGGTACTGGAGAAGACATCCATCCAACAACGCTTCAAAGTATTCAAGAAGAAGTTGAAGGTCGTCCAGAACAAATGGTTATTTCTACAATGATGCTTCGTTCTATGCAACAAGCACATTATGATGATGTGAACTTAGGTCACTTTGGTTTATCAGCAGAGTACTATACTCATTTCACATCACCAATTCGTCGTTATCCGGATTTAACTGTTCACCGTTTAATTCGTAAGTATCTAATTGAACATTCAATGGATAAGAAAGAACAACGCAAATGGGAAGATAAACTTCCAGAACTTGCAGAGCATACGTCTCAACGTGAACGTCGTGCTATCGAAGCAGAACGTGATACAGATGATCTGAAAAAATCTGAATACATGGTACAACATATTGGTGAAGAATTTGAGGGTATCATTAGTTCAGTAGCTAACTTCGGCATGTTTGTAGAATTACCAAACACGATTGAAGGTATGGTTCATATGTCTAATATGACAGATGATTATTATCGTTTTGATGAACGACAAATGGCTTTAATTGGTGAACGTCAAGCTAAAGTATTCCGTATTGGTGATGCTGTTAAAGTAAAAGTCACTCATGTTGATGTAGATGAACGCATGATTGATTTCCAAATCGTTGGTATGCCATTACCTAAAAATGATAGAAGTCAAAGACCAGCACGTGGTAAAACAATCCAAGCGAAGACACGTGGTAAATCATTAGATAAATCAAAAACTGATGATAAAGGTAACGGTAAGAATAAACGTAAACAACGTAAAGGTAAAAATGCGCGTCAACAAGATAAAAAAGGAAATACAAAGCATAAACCATTTTACAAAGACAAAAGTGTAAAGAAAAAATCACGTAAAAAGAAAAAATAAGCAGCAAAGAGGTGAGACAGAATGGCTAAGAAAAAATCACCGGGCACACTAGCTGAAAATCGCAAAGCAAGACATGATTATAATATTGAAGATACGATTGAAGCGGGTATTGTGTTACAAGGTACAGAAATTAAATCTATACGTAGAGGTAGTGCCAATTTAAAAGATAGCTATGCTCAAGTTAAACGTGGCGAAATCTATTTAAATAATATGCATATTGCACCTTATGAAGAAGGTAACCGTTTCAATCATGATCCATTACGTTCTCGTAAGTTGCTATTGCATAAACGTGAAATTTTAAAATTAGGTGACCGTACACGTGAAATTGGTTATTCTATCATTCCGTTAAAATTATATTTGAAGCATGGTCAATGTAAAGTATTACTAGGCATTGCTCGCGGTAAGAAAAAATATGATAAACGACAAGCTTTAAAAGAAAAAGCAGTTAAACGTGATATGGATCGAGCTGTAAAAGCCCGTTATTAAGCAATACTATTGCTTACACGGGCTACATTTGATATATTAATAAGTGCTTTGTTAGAAAAGCGCATTGATTTTAGTTCATAAATTTGGTTCGCGACTTGAATGACTTGATGTTGTTTGAGGTCGAGATGTTATGGACTGAAGGATGTGTTTAAATTCTACAAAGTACACTTTTTATTACGGGGACGTTTATGGATTCGACAGGGGTACCCAGAGCTTATTAAGCGTGTCGGAGGGTTGTCTCCGTCACTAACACACTCAGTTTATAATAACTGGCAAATCAAACAATAATTTCGCAGTAGCTGCGTAATAGCACTCTGCATCGCCTAACAGCATTTCCTATGTGCTGTTAACGCGATTCAACCTTAATAGGATATGCTAAACACTGCCGTTTGAAGTCTGTTTAGATGAAACTTAATCAAACTAGCATAATGTTGGTTGTTTATCACCTCTCATTATGCGAAACTCAATGATAAACTACACACGTAGAAAAATTTGTATCAGGACCTCTGGACGCGGGTTCAAATCCCGCCGTCTCCATTATCGAGCCTGCAACCCATGTGGTTGTGGGTTTTTTGTTTTTGTTGCCACAGATGTGCCACAACACAAAAAAAGACACCCATTTTAGAGTGTCTTATTACAATCCATTAACTCATTACATTAATTATAATTTTTGTAGCAGAGTTAATATATATGTTCTCAAAAAACTAGACAATTTTCTTGTATAGAATCATTTACCATTTTTAATAATATTTCAACTTGTTGTTAACTAATAAAACTAAGAAAGTATATTTGTTAACAATAATATTATGTAAATTATTACCATTAAGAGTAACTTGCTAATCACCAAAATATTAAAGATATTTCTTTTGTTTTTTATGATAATTAAAACAAATAGAAAAATGTGTATTACCTGTAAAAATTAATTGCCATATTTCTTTTCGTAATAATTTATTGCATCAAGTTTTTGTTGGGCATCTTCACCTTCATATGTACCTTTTAAAATTTCATTGCGTGTTTGAATTTCTCCTGAAGATAATCCGCCTCCAGTATTATTTCTCCATTCTTGATTTGGCAAGTTCATATACTTATTTTGAGATTGAGCTTGAGTAGAGTTGTTATTGTTTGGCTGTTGATTATTTTTCTGTTGAGAATTTGCTTGTTGATTTTGAGCAGGTTGTTGTTGGGTTTGTTGAGACTGTTGAGCTTGTTGGTTGTTTTGATTTGAATTGTTCTGTGTATTATTTTGTTGTGTTTGTTGTTCGTTATTTTGTTCATTAGACTGCTCATTTTGTTGATTATCGTCACTTGATTGCTTCTTATCTTTGTTGTTGTCTTTCTTTTTATTATCATCTGACTTTTTATCTTTATTTTTCTTTGGATCGTTTGATTTTTTATCTGATTTACTTTCAGATTTTTTGTTATCGTCCTTTTTAGAATGGTCTTCACTTTGACCACATGCAGTTAAAACTAACGCTGATGATAATATTGCCGTTCCTAATAATTTGAATTTCATTTCGATTTGGCTCCTTAATATACAATTTAATTTAATAATACATTTAAATTTTAATTATTAATATTAACTAAAAATTATTGTTAGCTATAATGTTTTGTTATTGTAAAAAATATACCTATAATTAAAAGTATATTAAAAAATGATTGCTTTTAAACTTAGTGGTTATGTTTACAAAACATTAAAATATGATATATGTATAGTAGGTGAAAAAGGAGAATTATATGACTATTTTACTATCTATATTACTGATTATTTCGTTATTTGAAACGTTTTACCTTTTGATTAAAATAAGAAATTTGAAGAAAATAAATGCCTCGGATCATGAATACGAAAAAATGGTAAATAAGTATTCACCTATAGGAACTATAACGTTAATTATCTCTATCATTTTATTAGTCATAGCTTTTGTTATTCTGTAATAGAATTTTTTGAAAGGACTATATCATATGATCTTAAAACAAATATGGAACTATTTATTAAACAAAAAGTGGAATATTGAAGATATAATATTTTTAGCTTTATTCATATTTTTAGGAAGTATATTTACTACACCCATATTAGGAGTTCCTATCGGTGTTATTGCATATTTATTTTTAATGGCTGATGATTTTGATTGAGTTAACTTAGGAGAATATTATGATATTAAAGAAAACTAAATTAAATGAAAAAGATTATGACAAGGCTTTAGAAATTTGGGAAAGATCAGTAATAGAAACACATGATTTTCTTAAAGATGAAGATAGAATAGCATTAAAACATGAAATTCCAACTTACTTTAAATATGTAGAAGGATATTTGTGGTGGGATGACATTGAATTGATAGGTTTTTCGGGAACGAATGATCAAAATTTAGAAATGTTATTTATAGACCCTCAATATTTTAATAAAGGTTATGGTACACAAATTGTACAGACGCTTATTAAAGACAAGAAAATACAATTCGTTGATGTGAACAAAGATAATGAAAATGCTATTCAATTTTATAAGAAGAATGGATTTATAAAATATGATGAATCTGAACAGGATGGACAAGGAAGAGATTATCCTATTTTACATCTTAAGTTATCTAATTAAATATGTATGGAGGACGAACATATGGAATTATTAGGTAAGATCATAAATTTTACAATGGAAACTGTTTCAAATTGGTTAGGTAGTAGTTCATTATTTGATGATGTTAAGAAATTATTTAAGAAAAAGAACGATAATTAACATCTAATTGGATACATTATGCAATACAGTATATACGTTTTGTTATAAAAGTTATTGTAAAAGATAATCATAAATATTTTATTGGAATTCATTTTTCTGCATTGTAAGCCTGCAACCCTCGTGGTCATGGGCTTTTAGTTATTGTTATCACAGATATGCCTCAACACATAAAAAGACACCCTTTATTAGAGTGTCTTTAAATTTTATACATTGATCCATCCTATTGCAACTGTGCCATATCCTGTATGAACTGCTCCAACATTTATAAGTGGATTTTTTTCTATAATTTTATTTGGAAATTTCTCTTTTAAAAAATTGATAATTGAATCAGCAGTTTCATGTTCTCCTGTGTATGAAACACCAACTTTTGATGGATTATCTCTTGTAATTTCATCTTTTAGCTTATTAATTAAATAATGAAAGGCTTTCTTTTTAGTACGTAATTTATCGGCTAATACAATTTTTCCTTTTTGAAATTCAATAATAATTTGTATATTGAGAATTCCCGCAATAAGTGCTTTTGAACGACTTAAACGACCACTATTTTTAACTTGATTTAAATTTTTAGGATAAAAAATTAAAGTGGAAGCGTTTTGTAAATCGTTCACTTTATCAATAATGGCTTGATAACTTTCATTATTATTTTTGGCTTTGATACCTTCTTCAACCATTCTTCGGAGCGGGTAATCTCCAGTCATAGAATCTATAATAGTTGATTCAATATCAAAATCACGACTTACAGATTTTGATTGTTCACACGCTCCAGTTAATGCACTCGTTGCATGAATAGCTATAACGTGAGTATAACCATCATCGATGACTTTTTGATAAGTATCTATAAATGATTGTGGTGTAGGTTGAAATGTAGTTGCTCCATTTTCATATTGCTTTAATAATTCAAAAAATTCTTGTGAGTTGATATCAACCATATCTGTATAATCTTTATTATTAATTCTTGTTCCCATAGGTACTACGTAGACATCTGAATACTCATGTAAACCGATACCAGATGAACTATCAGTAATAAATGCAATTTTATTCAAATGATCTCCCCCTTAAAAATGCAAAATTTATTTAATTATTATACTATGTACCCTAAAAGTTATATTATAGTCAATTAAATTAAGCAAAACGCAATGGTCATTATTTAAAATAAACTATAAATTATTTGTATCACTATATCACTAATACATTCAATAAAATATTTCTGCATCACATCAAAGATATAGTATCATTAGTTATTTTGAATTATGTAATAATAAGAAGCATTAACACTAAAATATTAGGTCTATTTTTAATTCCTTAATTTAATAATTTTATAGTATAATAATTCATATTAAATATGCTTAAACGCCAAAATGGAAGAAAAGGAGAATAAGAGGTGATTTTATAGATGGCTTATAAAACGTTAAAAACAATTTTTCACATGAGTGATGAACAAAACTTTGAAAAAGAGTACCAACAACGATTAAATAATTTCACGACTTATGTCACAGATATTGAAATAAATCCAATTAGAAAGCAGATACAAATTAAAAGTATGATGTTCCCTTTATTTTTTTGTCCAACTAAAACCATAATTATTAAAGCGGAAAAAATATTAATCAATTCAAGTGAAATTAATAAATTGATTAACAGCCAACCAATAGTCGCTACAACATCATATCTAAAAAAGTTACTAATTAACGAAATGCAAAGTACAAATGAAAAAGAAAATGTAAGGAGTACTAAAAAAGAATTAGCAGATGCGTTAAATAATAATAACTTAAAAAGTAATAAAAGATTTAGCGGATTAGTTTATCAATATAGTTTATTACTTAGTGATGAAGATTTTACATTAAATGAAATATCTGATTTTAGAAAGGCTTATGATTTATTGTTATCTAACGAAATAGCAGATGAAGATTTACCAGATGGTTTAATGTTTAGAAAACAAGGTGTAGGCGTTCGTGATACTTCTAAAGAAAAATGGGTACATAGAAATGAGTATTCTGAATATGAAATTGTTGATTTTTTAAATAAAATGTTAAATTTTATTAGTCACTATGAAGCACCAATACTTCTGAAAATAGTAGCTAGTCATTTTATGTTTGAGTATTTACATCCTTTTTATGATGGTAATGGAAGATTAGGACGTTATATTATAGCAAAACTTTTGAAAGATAATTTAGAACATGTTACTGCATTAACTTTTTCTTATGCTGTGAATAGAAATAAAAATAAATACGATAAAGCATTTGCTAGTACTTCTCATTTTCTTAATAAAGGAGAAATGACTTACTTTATAGATGTCATGTTGGATTTAATCATTGAGGGTCAAAAAACTGCAATTGAACAATTTAAAGAAAATATTGCGATGATTGAAACGTTGTATGGAAGACTAGAGAATTTAAACTTGAAAGAGCATGAAAAAAATGTGTTGTTTATATTGCTCCAAGATAAAGTATTTGGTAATGAATATACAAGAATTAGTCTTCGAGAATTAGTTGAATTCTTGCCCTTTGGACGAAAGAAATTAGATAGTATTATCAAGAAACATGAAGATAAATTACATAAAGTTAAGCAAAGACCAACAGTATATGAAGTTAAAGATGAATTTATAAGTGATTTGATGAAGTTATAAATAATTTTATTTGTAAGTTATTAAGAGCAACTAAAAAATGAGATTATATAAATAAAAAAAGAAGGAAAGCGGATATTAAACTTTCCTTCTTTATATATATCTAATTTCTATTTTTCTGCATTACTGCTATCACTTGATGAATTTGAAGATGTGCTACTTGATGATGTACTTTCAGCTGGTTTAGCGGCATTATCATTGTTAGTTACTTCTGGCTTCGTTTCTTGTGGTTCACTTTCTTTTGGTGTAGTAGTTGGTGATTTGTCTGCTTTTTCAGCTTGTGAATCATTGCTAGAATTGTTACTTGAACTACTATTACCATTACTATTAGTACTATGGCTCGAATTATTTGATGCATTTGAACTTGAAGAAGATGTACTTTCATTATTAGATGGTGTTGTTGAACCACTTGAACTTGTGTCAGTAGAGGATTCACTATCATCACTATCTGATTCGTCATCATCTTTATTAGAAGTTTTAGCATCAGATAAATCTATAGTAATACTTTTTACGCTAAACAAGCTTGATGTAATTTCTAATTTTTTATCTTTAGTATTTGCTACTTTTTCAGAAACATCGAATACAATTTTTCCTTCTGCAGTACTATCGGGATTAATTTGTTCTAAAAAGAATGAGTTTGTAACACTGCCATCATCACTTTGGTTAGCAGATAGAGATCCAGTAGCATCGGCATCAAATGATTTATTACCAGATTTAAGTTTAAACATTTGGGTGTCGATAGTTAATGATTTGTTGCCTTTATTTTTTACAGAAACGTCTGCTACGACATAAGTGTCTTTAGCATTTGTAGGTGCGATAGACGGGCCAACTGATGTTGTATTTTCAACAGATTTAACTTTTACTTCTAAATCTCCATTTTTGATCGTATCTCCGATTTTATAGTTTTTAGTACCATTAGAATAACTTTTGAAATTATCTTTGATACCACCATTAAAAATCATGGATAGGGCTATAATGCCAATAATAAATAAGATAAAAAACACTAAACAGCCGCTACAGCCCCAAAGCCACCATTTCTTAGTATTAGATTGATTAGATTTTGCTTGTTCTTGTTTGGCTTGTTGTCTTTGAAATTCTTGAAATTGCTCCCATTGTTTCCTTTGTTGTTCCTCATTAAAGTTTTCTTCCATTAAACATATCTCCTTTAAATGTAATTTACATATATATTAATAATACTGTGGTGCCAGGCTAATGAGTAATCATATTATGTTATCAATAATGATAATTAAAATGAAATTTATAAAAGTTATTTTCAAAACAAATTGTCATACAACTAAAAATTCAAAATAAAATATAGTTTAGCATGATTTTAACTTTATTCTTGCGGTTAAAGATTATTAAATAAAAATTGTAAACTTTATCCAATGAAGTATTGATAAACCAATCATTATGAATAAGAACCTTGATGTGGTACGATTTTTGAATGTAAAAAACTAAATTGGAAGTAGGTATAAATATGAATGATAATAAAGCGTTATTAGTAATGGATATGCAAAATGGGATTATTAGCTCATTATCTGATACAAAAGATTTAATTGATAAAACAAATGCAGCAATTACTACAGCTAGACAAATGGAACTACCCATTATCTTTGTAAGAGTTGCTTTTTCGAAAAATTTTATGGAAATTTCATCTAATAACAAGATGTTTAGTAGAATCAAAGAAAGTGGACAACCAATGACAGTTAAGGATAAATCGACTCAAATCATAGATGAGCTTCATATGGATGATGATGACTTATTAGTTACTAAACAACGAATTAGCGCATTTACTGGGAGTAATTTAGAAGTATTGTTAAGAAGTTTACAAATTGATCACTTAGTTTTATCAGGTATAGCCACAAGCGGCGTTGTACTATCAACAGGAGTAGAGGCATTTGATAAAGATTTTAAATTAACATTTTTACAAGATGCAATGGCTGATAGATCCTCTGAGACGCACGAATTTTTAACAAATCACATTTTAACTAGATATGGAGATGTATTAACAATTGCAGATTGGCAAAAACAATAGAATAGTCAAGGGTGACATTTATGTCGAAAAAAGCTATTAGCAATACTTTTAATAAAAAATTATATACGCCTATGATTTTAGGTTCGATTTTAAATCCAATTAATTCTTCAATGTTGGCTGTAGCGCTTGTCCCAATTGCTCAAGCATTTGGTGTGCCTTTTTATCAAACTGCTTGGCTTGTGTCGTCTTTATATTTGGCTACAAGTATCGGTCAACCGGTAATAGGAAAGTTAATTGATATTTTTGGTCCAAGAGGATTATTTTTATTTGCTACGAGTTTAGTTGGATTGGCTAGTATGATTGCGTTAGTGACACCATCGTTTTATGGATTAATTTTAGCCAGATTTTTAATAGGTATTGGGACATGTGCCGGATACCCTTCAGCAATGTATTTAATTAATTATGAAGCTGAACGTACAGGTGAAGACAGTCCGAGTAAAATATTGACAATTCTATCTATTAGCAATCAAGTTATTGCAGTTATTGGGCCGACTTTAGGAGGGATTTTAGTCGCTAGTGGTGGGTGGCAATCCATTTTTATAGTTAATTTACCAATGTCTATCTTGGCATTTACTTTTGGTTATTTATATTTTCCTAAGAAGCCACTAAAGATAAATTACAGTTATTAAAACAACGAGTTGATTTTGTAGGAATTATATTATTCTCGATAAGTTTAAGTTCTTGGATGATTTTCTTTATAGAAGCCAAACCATCATATTGGTATTTATTTTTAATTGGGTTTATAAGTTTAATCGCATTTATTTTTTATGAATTAAAATCGGCTAAACCATTTATAGATTTGAAAATTTTGAGTCATAATATATCGATGAATAATACGTATCTACGTACTTTTTTATCAATGCTTATTTCTTACAGTGTGCTATATGGTTATGTGCAGTGGTTAGAAGAGGTGAAAGGTTTATCACCCATGCATTCAGGAATGATGATGTTACCACAGTTTATTGTGGGTATCTTTTCTGCTCAGTTAATGGGCCCACGATTAAATATAAGAACTAAGTTATATATTGGAACAATTGGTGCTTTAATCACAATGATAGGATTTCAAATGATTTCAAGTGACACATCAATTTATTATTTAATCGTCTTATCAGCCATATTTGGATTGCCACAAGGATTATTAAATCTTGCAAATCAAAATGCGCTATATCATCAAACTCCAAAATCAATGATAGGAATGTCTTCTGGTTTATTAAGAACTGCAGGATATTTAGGTGCAATTGTTTCTTCAACACTGATTGGAATATTATTTAAAGGTTCTGATTTAACTACAGCAGTGCATGAACTTGGTTTTGCAGCAACAATTATAGCTATTGCTATTTTATTGCTAACAATGACAGGTGGTAAAACTTTATCAGAAAAGTAACCAATAGTTATGTTAAAAAAACATTATATCTATTGCATATTGGTATTAACATTAGAAAAAGTTAAAATGAATTTGAAAATATTTATAACAATAATCATTAAACAAAGGGGACATTGATATGAAAATGTTTGATTCGCATTTGCATATTATCAACTATGATTTTGAAATAAAAGAAAATAATGGTTACTTACCACCATCATACGGTATTGAGGATTATCAAAAAGATGTAAAAGAATTAGATATATTAGGTGGTGCGATTGTGTCTGGGTCATTTCAAGGATATGATCAAAACTATTTAATTGATGCTCTAGACAAATTAGATGGTAAGTTTGTAGGTGTTACACAACTTCCTTATACTGTAAAAGATGATGAATTAATAATGTTGAATAACTGTGGCGTCAGAGGTTTAAGGTTCAATGTAAAACGTGGTGGTTCTGAAGATTTATCTAAACTAGAATATTTGGCTAAAAGAGTATATGAAGTAGTTGGATGGCATACTGAATTATATATAGATTCGAAAAATTTACCTGAAATCTCAACTACAATTAAAAAATTACCTGCAGTATCTATTGATCATTTAGGTTTATCGCAAGAAGGATTATCTGATTTATTAGAATTAGTAGATAGAAATGTTCGAGTTAAAGCTACAGGGTTTAGTAGAGGCAATTTAGATATTGCAAAAACATTGAAAGAAATATATCAACTAAATCCTAATGCTTTGATGTTTGGTACTGACTTACCATCTACAAGAGCGCCTCAAAGATTTACTAAAGACGATATTAAAATAATAGAACAACATTTTGATGAGACAGAATGTGAAAAGATATTTTATAAAAATGCTATGAATTGGTATAGGATTCAAGACAATTAATCTATATTTATAATGTATATTTTTATGATAATTACATTTAATAGATATTTTAAAGGTGATTTCAATAAAAGTTGAAAATTTTATTTTGTTAATTATAATAAATTTGAAAGAATTTGGCTAAAAGGGTTTACTTTTCTCAAATATAGCGTATAGTAGTATTTAAGTAATCAAGTACGTGAAGTTAATTGCGAGTTATTATTAAGAATATTCTCCCTTTGATTTATGGATTTGTTACAAATATTATGTGCAAAAGCACGCGGAGGTATTCGATATGAATAACGGTACAGTTAAATGGTTTAATTCAGAAAAAGGTTTTGGTTTCATCGAAAGAGAAGATGGAAGCGACGTATTCGTACATTTCTCAGCAATCGCTGAAGAAGGATACAAATCATTAGAAGAAGGACAAAAAGTTGAATTCGACATCGTTGAAGGCGATCGTGGAGAACAAGCAGCTAATGTCGTAAAAATGTAATAACATTTTCAAAGCAACCTTAATGGTTGCTTTTTTTTATGCTTAAATTTAGTTTATTTTGATAAATGAGATAGATAAGAAACAGATTTCTAAATATTTTATACATAAAAAAAGCACTTACAGATTCAATATGAATCCGTAAGTGCAATATCAATATAATATTTAGTATATAAAACATAAATCTATCAAAAATTAATACTGTCTAATAGACATTGATACTAAAATTTTGCGTTTTGCATTACATTTAAATTAAACACTTTAGTTTGACCACAGTTCTCACAAACAGTAGCAAAACCTTCAAGATCGTTTGTTTCATTTCCAGCTGTTGGAATATGAACGATATCTTCTAAGAATGTTAGTTTTGGGTTTGAACAACAAACAGAACGTCTTCTTGAATTATAAAATTGTTTGATTGTTTCTAATTCTTCTTCGTTAAATTTTGTGTTTTTCATGTTTCACACATCCTTTCATTTGATATGTATATAAATAAAAATGTTATCAATAAGATGTTGCAATATGGTTAACGCAAAATATCAATTGTCTATCTATCAGTTTGCAAATTTGATATTAAATAGAGTTTAATATAATTGAGCGAAATTTTGTTGAACATTGCTTAACTGTTTGAAAAAACAGCTTAAATGTAAGAAACATCTAAGCTGTTAATCATTATTTATTACTTATTGGCTTTGTCGCCGTCAACACGTTCTTTATTTCCTTTGTCATCTTGTGACTTAGGATTGTCTTTCTTTTTAGCACTATTTTTTACTTTTTTGACAGTTTTATTGTCATTACTCTTAGAATCTTTTTGCGTTGATTTACTGTCATTTTGTTTTGAATCGTTACTACTATGACTACAAGCACCTAAAACTAAAAAGCTAGATAAGATCAACCAAAATACTTTTTTCATTCTATCTCTCCTAAGATATGTCATTATCTTAAGTTTACTACATATAAATGTTATTTTACATCTATTTCTTTTTAAAAATTGTGAATATTTTTATTAATATTAATAAGTAAAAGTAATTTAAAAAGAAAAGTAGTTAAAAGTAAAAAGAGGGGATATTAAAAAAGCGCCAACATTAACTTTAATAATGACGAAAATTAAAGTTAAGTTGACGCTAACAAGAAGTAATGTTAAACACTCACAAAGTTTAACAAATTCAGAGTACCACAAAGTTAAGTTTTTTACCACTTTATTATATTGATAATTAGCAAATGAAAATTAAAGTTTAAGTTAAATTATTTTTATAGTTGAAAGAAAAATAAATAAACAAGAATTTTGGTTATGAAAAATATAATAGTTTAAAACATTTAATGCTGAAATACTTTATAATTCGCTATATCAAGTATTTTAAATGACAATCTATAGTAGCATAAGGTTTTGAAAAGTTATAATCTATCAAAGATATTTAATTCTTTATTATTTGCATCAAAAGAAATATATAAATCATCATCGAATACTTCTGAATTATTATTTTGAATGTCTAGTTCAGCTAGTATTTTAAAACTTCCATTTTTTTGTGGTTCAACTATTGAAATTTCATTAGCATTACGTTGTATAGCAAAGTGACGATTTGAATGATTATTGATTTTCCAATCTTCCATAATTAATAATCCTCCCAAGCGCTAAATACATTCATGCCTATATAAGGGGAATGTTTTAAGGTATTGCTCATCATTTCTAACCAAAGCTTTTTTCAATTTCTGTAAATGCTTTAGTAGTTAATTTAATATGATTAACTTTGTCATCTTCAATATCACCGTTAATATAATCATTATTAATCAGTACTTTCAAATTTTCTAAAAAGTCATCGTACTCACGATCACAAAAATAGTCATCTTGTGTAGTAACAGAATCTTTGAAATCATTCGCTTCTTGTTCTGATTGACCTTCATTAGATCTTTCCATATATAATTTGTAAAATTTAGCAACGGTATATTTTTGTTCTTTAGTTAATTCGTCCATCTTACTTTCCTCCCTAATTCACATTACATATGTATTACCCTTTATTTTTAAATTGCAAAACAATTTATTAGAGTAATTACTGACAAAACTATGACTTTTGAGTATTTTTCACACCTTCTTGTACAGCTTTAGCAAATTTATAGAATGTTTTCGTATAATTATCTGGATTTGAGCGGATTTTTTGATTAAATTGGCGTCCTTTAAAAAATTGTTTTCTCAATCGCGTAGTTAGTTCCAACTGCACCCCTGAGTCGCTTTCGTTATCATTAACAAAGTTTTTTGATGATTTAGCATCAATTTCTGTTGGGCTTTCTTTAACGGAAAAGCCTTTTCGACGTAGCGATTTAGCAATTGATTTTGACATTTTTTTATCTTTACCTCCGACAAAGACAATAGGATCATCACCTGAAAAACCATGAATTGAAATAGTTTTTTTCGTTGTTTTAAGCATATTACGCAACTTTGGTTCATCGTAATTGGTAGATGTAATGTGAAGTTGATCATTGTTTTTGGAGCGTAAACCTTCAAAAGTGTAAAAATCATATTTTCCAATATTTGAAATACGGCGAGCAAGTTCAGTCGTGCCAGGTTCAATACCTCCGCCATGAATTGCTGTTACTAAAATATCATGGTGATTACGATTTTTTGTAATAACACGCCAATCTTTATTTTCTTTGGTATTTGTTTTAAGTTCTTGAAAATTATTATATCGGTCATTTGAATGATTCATATTTTTTCTTATATTATAAAAAATTAAAGCCACAATGATGATGGCGATAACAATTAATAGAATTGAAAAATAATATAATTTTGTATACAGACTTGTATGCTTTTTCATATATTCTCCTAAAAGTTTTTTTATCTATAAATCATATCAATTTATTAATACTATCAACAAGCATTTCCCTTTTATTTAGTATATTAATTTAAAATATTATAAGTAATAAATGAAAAGTTTTGGTTAGATTGAAAAGATGAGTATAAATAAAAAGTAGAAAATCACTTTAAATATTACAAATTAACAATTCCTTAACATTACTTTGGTAAAATGTAATTAAAGGGATGTAATGATATGGATAAAGAATTATTAAGAAAATATTTAAATGACGATGGTTTTAAAGCAGTAGGGGTAATTTTTGGGAATAAACGTATTATTTTAGAAAGTGATATCTATGTTGATTATGAACACGAAGTTATTATTTATCCTATGAAAAATAGCACAAGAATCATTCCGTTTAATGCGATTAGTTACCTTGATCTATTAGATAAGAACGATCAGTACATCAATTATTTTAAAGAAGTATAATTAAATTTAAAAAACGCCTTACTATTCATATTAAATATGACTTATATGAAGTAGGGCGTTTAATAAGTTTTGATAAGTTTTAAACGGTATTCATTTGTGAAATTATCTTTCAATGCATAAGGTGAAATAATATATAATCCATGGTCGCTTACAGCATTGTTGCTTACGCCTTCCTTATATGCTTGGTAGATAATTTTAGTACAGTATGTAAATCGTTTACTTTTTAAGTTTAAAGTCACTAAATATCTATTGTCTGTATTTTCATAGTTTTCTTTTGTCCACTGTGCGGCCTTTTTACCAGCTCCTGGTTTTACGCAGCGATAAATTTTAATCCAGTCATCTTGGCCTTCTCCAAATCGTGATTTGAATGATTCAAATGATTCTGTGATTGGTTTATCACCAGGTCCTTCAATTTGTAAAACAGTATTATGATCAATGGCAATACTAGAATGACCAAAAAAACCATATAAAACTGGTCCTTTCGTAATAATGATATCTCCAGGTTGTAATTGGAAATCTTTATTAGATGCTGAATATGTATGTTCCTGTGACTCTGCGTTTAAATGGTTGGGAGGGAATATACAAGTACTTATCATAAAGAACATAATAGTTATTAATATGTATAATAAAATTTTACGCAATTATCAAAAACTCCTTTAAATAATGTAAGAAGCATAAATATAAGTATTAAAATAAAACGTTCAGCTACTAAAGCAACTGAACGTATTTGTGATGTGTTACAAACCGAATATTAATGTATAAATTAACATGGCTAAACCAAATATAAAGAATACAATTGTGAAGCCAAGATAAGATTCTTTTTTAGATTCTTTTTTAGTTTTAAGCATAGTAACAAGAACGATTGTACCTGCAATTAAAAATATAATTGATAACCAAAAAAGAATAGTGAAATGTAAGCTCATTTTTTAACCTCCCATCTTTTAAAGAAAATCGTAAAAAATTGGATAAATGTAATATAGGGTAAGAATGATATTAATAAAAAAGAGAATTTCACTTAATAAATCCTTATTAGAAATAGCTATAAATAAGCTTATAATAATAATCAAACCACATACTATTAATCCGGGCACTAACCATAAGGTGTCATCTAGGTTGGTGTTATTTGTAATGACGATATTAAAAATTACAAACAATATCGTTAATAAAATATTAATTACGTGTAGAAAATATAATTTCATAGGTGATTCACCTCTGGAAAATGCTTCTTTAGTAAAAAAATCCTTATGTATATCATATCATTTATTATCACTTGGTAAATAATTAAATAGAAGTATATAGCTATAAATTGTGAATAAAAAGAAACGACATTTTAAGCGAACATCCCATTTTTTTGAATAAGTAAATAAAATTGTGAATAAATTTAAAAAAATACAATAAAAATGTGCAAAATTTACACTTTGCACATTTACAATCTCGAGTTTTCTGATAAGATTAATTACAACTTAAATAAAGATAAAATATAAGGGGAATATTGTGATGACATTTTATGATTTTATAATAGGTTTTATAAATGACGATACACCGTTTGGAAATTTAGCTAATTACATCAATAAAGATCATAAATTCCCAAAAAATGAAAAGAATAAGTTTGTAATTCGTACTTATGTTTTATCGAATTATGATGATTCTCAACTCATTGAAAGTGCCAATAGAGCCATTAGTTTATATCAACTAACTTAGTTAGTACCAATTTTGTTGATTCAACGCATACCATACATCTTTTGTTCTAAAATTAATATCATTATTTTTAACACTAAATGGCTTTATAATATCTTTGTCTAACCAAGTATTGATTAACTCATTTGGTACGCCATCTAATAACATATCGCTTTTACTTACAACAAAGCATTCCCATTCAAGTGTTACATTATTCGGATTCACATAACTGTGATCATGAGATTCCATATTGATTAACACTCCTTTAACAAATGTAAACTTAGTGTTAAGTTATACCCACTAAGACAATATATTAATCATCTGTTTATATTATTTTTCATTGATTTGTTGATTTACTATTACTATGTCTAATGATTTAATGTTAGTTATGAGCTTTATATAAGTAATAGAGGTGGAAATATGGCAAAAACTTTATATTTAATGAGACACGGACAAACAGTTTTTAATTTAAAAGGCAAAATTCAGGGCGCTAGTGATTCGCCTTTAACATTATTAGGTGTAGAACAAGCAAAAGCTGCAGCTCGATATTTTGAACATAATCAAATTGAATTTGATAGTTTGTTTTCTTCTTCTCAAGAAAGAGCGTGTGATACTCTAGAAAATGCAGTACCAAACCATCAAAATAGATATATTCGCTCAAAAGGATTAAAAGAGTGGCGTTTTGGTTTGTTTGAAGGCGAAAGTATTGAATTACTTAAACAAATTAAACAACCTAAAACGCTTTACGGTGATTATGTTGTACCTTTTGGGGGAGAATCACGTGAAGATGTAGAAAATAGAATGGTAGAAACATTAACTGATATTATGGAAAATTATAGTCGTCATACAACACTAGCTGTAAGCCATGGAAGTACAATTGGTTTATTTATTAGATACTGCTTAGGCTATGAAGAGGGTAGTACATTTAATATTGGAAATTGTAATATACTAAAATTTAGTTACGACAAAGGGAAATTTACTTTCATAGAATTAATTGACCCTATGTAAAAGAAAGCTCAACCTTGCTATAAATACAAGGTTGAGCTTTTATCATTATATTAGCTTTATCGTTAAATTGAATTAGAGGTCAGATGTTAATGAAATATATAAAATTACTTTGGATGTAATCTTAATCCATTTTTTGTCTAACTTAAATATGATAATAACTTAATTTTTTAAATTATAAGTTAACCAATGTTCATCAAAATAATCTTCACCGATTTTAGTAGCATTTTTCTCGAAACCTAGATTTTCAAAACCTAGAGAAGTGAAGAATACTTTTGCACTAATATTATTTGAAGTGACAGAAGTGAGAATGGTTTCTAAATCTTTCTGGCTAGCAATTTCAATAATATAATTGATTAATTCACGATTTATCACTTCATCATTATCTTTAACAAAGTTATTGTTGATGACAGCTTTATGTTGTTTACCTACTTGTCTCATTTGACTTAAGGTTGCAGTAGCTACTAGAACGTCATTTTCAAAGGCACCATATACATTGATGAAAGGGAATTCGGAAGATAAAAGTTTTGTCAAAATGTCATCAGAAACGTGGTCTAAATAATAACGATCCCACGAATAAGTATGATGTTCCCCTGATAATAGTGATTTGTAAATTTCTAAATCATCTAGAGTTAATAAACGGATGTTGTTCATAGTGACCTCCTAATTCAAATCATTAAATGTGTGTCGTTGCTGGGTAAATACATATTAAAATATTTAATAAAAATAATCAATGATTATTTAAGAATAAGCAAAAACGTTTTTGAAAAAATAGTTAAAATATATATTTAATTGTATGTATATAATAACTCTTCATATACATTATAACAGAAACTCGATTTTAAAGGTCGGAAATATGAGGTAATTATGTGAACAAAAAAAGAGACCCATTCAATAGAGAATGGGTCATATAAATATATAATATTGTATTTATAACTTAGTCAACAACTTCAACATTTAATTTAACATCAATGTTTCCTCTAGTTGCTTTAGAGTATGGACAGAAGTCATGTGCATCTTGTAAATATTTTTCAGCGTCTTCTTGAGATAATACATTTTTCACTTTAGCATCGATATCTACGCTTAATTTTGGACTTTCAGCGTCTGGATCATCTTCAAGACGTACTGTTAAAGTTACTTCTGGTTCAGCATCTCTAACTTTGTTTTGTTTTAAAATTAAATCAAATGCACCATTAAAACATGAAGCATATCCTGCTGCGAATAATTGTTCAGGATTAGTAGCATTTCCGTCCGCTTGTTGTGGTGGTAATACATCTACATTGATTGCTTTATCGTCAGTTTGAACGTGTCCTTTACGTCCACCTACGTTTGTCGCTTTAGTTTCATATTGAACTGCCATAATTATTACCTCCTAATTAATCATATATATAAAGTGTACCCGTAAATTTTTAGTTCAATCATTCATAATAATTTTTTGGCTATTGATTCAATAAAGGCGATTGGTAGTAATGTATATTTTAGTTTAAAATAAAAGAAAATATACACGTATATAGTTTAAATAGAGACAGGAAAGAGGGATAGTATGTCAAATGTAAATATAGCTGTTACGATTGCACCTGAAAACACGATAGCAGATGATTTATTTAAAGACATAGAGTTCTATCAAGATAGTATTGATATTATAGAGCTTAGAGTAGATCAGTGGGATAAATTAGATAGACTCAATCAAGTCATTGAAGAATTAAATCAGTTAACGTTTGATTTTAAAATTTTAATTACATTTCGATCTGCTTCTCAAGGTGGTAAACGTAATGTGAATGAATCCGAATATATGAATGTGATGGAACATCTAATTAATACAGACGGATATAATATGTTAGATATTGAATGGGATGAGCAAAAGAATAAAGATGATTATTTAAATTTAATCAATTTAGCTCAACAAAAAGGATTAGAAGTAGTATTATCACATCACAATTTTGATGAAACACCTACGTTTGAAGAAATGAAATTCACTTATTATAAAATGAGTCAATTTAACTCGAATTATATAAAGCTAGCAGTTATGCCCCATGATATAAAAGATGTATTGCATTTATTAGAAGCAATGAATGAATCAGCTAATTCATTAAATCAAAAAGTGATTGGAATTTCGATGTCTAAAATAGGGGTCATTAGTCGCACGGCACAAAGTGTTTTTGGTGGTGTAGTATCTTATGGATGTTTAGGTGAACCCCAAGCACCTGGTCAAATTCATGTCGAAGAATTAAAAAAGCAAATTGACTTTTATGAGAAATGATTAGAAGGTTTGAACAATAGTAGATTGTGTCTTATAATTGATAAAGATTATCAACGAATAATAAAGGGAGCGATAGGATTGGAACTACAAGAAGCAATCTCGAATAGAAGAAGTGTTAAAAAGTTTAAGCACGATATGACAATTGATGATAAAGCTTTATATGAAGCTATTGAAAAAGCTACAGATGCTCCTAACCATGGCATGAGAGAACCATGGAGAGTTGTCCATGTTGCTAAAGATAGATTAGGAAATATGAGCGAAGATATTACACGATTTGCTTTTCCAGATAGTCCTGAAAAGCGAGCAGATCATTATGATAAAGTTACTAAACTAGGTGGCATGTTAGTATTAGTTTTAAAAGCTGATCCAAGACAACGTCAAAATAGAGAAAATTACTTTGCATTTGGCGCATTCGCGCAAAATTTAATGTTGTTATTATATGAAGCAGGTATAGGTTCATGTTGGAAATCTCCAGCATATATTTTTGAACCTAAAATACGAAAAGCTTTAAACATTGAAGATGATGAAATTTTAGCAGGTTTCTTATATTTAACTGATTTAGAAGAGCCAATGACAAAAGCCAAACGTAAGAATAGACATCTTATCTCAGAATACTAAATAATTAATCACAAAATGAAAGATATTAAATAAGGTCGAGGTAACAAATAAGAAATAAGCCATTGAATGGTACTCAAATTTCTTTACTTGTATCTCGACCTTTTAATATTATTTGCTAAATGTTTCGTCTAAAAATGATTCAACTTGTTCTGGTGATTTAGCATTAGCTGAATGTAAATGTGCTAATTTATCACCATTTTTAAATACTAAAATACTTGGAATTCCCATTACGTCATTTTCAGCAGTAACGTCTTCTAATTCATCACGGTTAACTGTATACCAATCATAATCTTTAAATTTTTCGACGATTGGGTCAATCCACATATCCATAGCTTTACAATCTGGACACCAACCAGCTTCGAATTTAACGATGACAGGTTTGTCATTTTGAACTGTGTTATTAAATTGTTCTGTAGTATTAATACTTTCCATTACAAAAGCCCCTTTTCATTTAATTAGTAAATTTATTATAACGGATGAAATTTCTTAAATAAAAAAATAAGCTTAAAAAGTAGAGCGTTTTATAAAATAACATGATATATTTGTGATAAGAGATAAAGGAGGCAAAACTCTATGATTAAATTTTATCAATATGCAAATTGTACTACTTGTAAAAAAGCAGCAAAATTCTTAGATGAGTATGGTGTTAGTTATGAACCAATCGATATCGTTCAACATACACCTACAAAAAACGAGTTTAAAGAAATTGTTGAAAAAACAGGTGTTGATACTAAAAAATTATTTAATACACATGGTGCTAAATACCGTGAATTAGATTTAAAAAATAAATTAGACGACCTAACAGATGATGAACGTTTTGAATTACTTTCATCAGACGGTATGTTAGTTAAACGTCCATTAGCTATATCTGGAAATAAAATCACATTAGGTTTTAAAGAAGAAGAATATAAAAACACTTGGTTGTAACACTTTTTTGAAGTTTATAGAAAGTGAACATCCATAATTATCAAAGACTAAAAAATATTAATTACATATTTAAAGCCGAATTTTAAAAGGTTTAAAATTTTTATATAATAGTTGATTGATAATAGTGGGTATGGCATCATTAAAATGTACTTAAAAATTAGGAGGGGATTTATCGTGGCAGTACCAAACGAATTTAAATACTCTAAAGAACATGAATGGGTTAAAGTTGAAGGAAACGTTGCAACAATCGGTATTACTGAATATGCACAAAACGAATTAGGCGATATCGTATTCGTTGAATTACCTGAAACTGATGATGAATTAAATGAAGGCGACACTTTCGGTAGTGTTGAATCTGTAAAAACTGTATCTGAATTATACGCTCCAATTAATGGTAAAGTATTAGAAGTAAATGAAGAATTAGAAGACAGTCCTGAATTTGTAAATGAATCACCATACGAAAAAGCATGGATGGTTAAAGTTGAAATCAGCGACGAAAGTCAACTTGATGAATTATTATCAGCAGACCAATACTCAGAAATGATTGGTGAATAATAACAATGAACTCCTCGATCTCGTATCAAGGAGTTTTTTTAGTTCCACTTCTAATTTTCAATTAGATTAGTGGAACTTATGCACTAGCAAAAGCTAGTGCGAACCGAAAAAAGAAAAATCTTTAGATTTTAGAAGCACTTATGCACTAGCAAAAGCTAGGGCGACCCGCATTCCACTTCTAATTTTCAATTAGATTAGTGGAACTTATGCACTAGCAAAAGCTAGTGCGAACCGAAAAAAGAAAAATCTTTAGATTTTAGAAGCACTTATGCACTAGAGAAAACTAGTGCTACCCAATAATGATTGGTATCTATGCCTATAAATTAAAACTTGAAATAAAGTAAAAGTGTTACTTAATTAAAAACTAATAACACAGTAATACATAAAGTTAGTTTTAATTATGTAAGGAAAATATTAAGAGAAATTAAAGTTTAATGATATATGTTTGATAAATAACACTACAGTGGAAATATATAGTGATAGCTAATTATTGATTTTTCAAAGGGTGAATCATTATGACTATTGTGAATAAGGTAATTATTGTTGAAGGTAAATCAGATAAGAAAAGATTACAACAAGTCATTGCAGAACCAGTTAACATTATTTGTACGCATGGTACTATGAGTATTGATAAAATTGATGATATGATAGAGTCACTTTATGGCAAGCAAGTTTTCGTTTTAGCCGATTCCGATGATGAAGGTGATCGTATTAGAAAATGGTTTAAGCGATACTTGAGTGAGTGTGAACATATATTTGTAGATAAAACCTATTGTGAAGTAGCTAATTGTCCTAAAAATTATTTAGCAAATGTACTTACTAAACATGGTTTTAACTGTAAAAAAGAAAAGCCCCTCATGTCTAATTTAAAAACTGAAAGGTTAGTTTTAGTAAATGAATAAAACAATAGAAGTAGATGATGTAACTGAAAATTTTGGTGAGGAAAAACATTTGATATTTGGGTATACTCCAACTTGTGGAACTTGTAAAGTATCAGAAAGAATTCTGGATATCGCTAATGAAATATTAAATCTTCCAGTTAAAAAAATCGATTTGAATTTTCATCCGAAATTTAGTGAAGACCACCAAATTATGTCAGTACCAGTATTAATGTTAATGAATAAGGATAAAGAATCGAAAAGAATATATGCTTTTAGATCAGTTCCTTATTTGTTAGAAAATTTAAAATAATGATTGACGAATTTCTACCTGGATGGTAGGATTAAATCAAATTAAATAATGCTTACACTCTTATCGAGAGAGGTGGAGGGATGTGCCCTACGAAGCCCGGCAACCGTCTAATATAGAAATGGTGCCAATTCACATAAAGTCAAACTTTAGAAGATGAGGGAAAGATATTTTTCAATGCTTTCTCTAACACCTTAAAGTTTAGAGAAAGCATTTTTTAATTGGTAGAAGTTAAACAAGGAGGCATTAACGTGATTGAGTTAAAACAATTAGTTAAACAATATCATACGAAAAACAAAGACGTACTTGCTGTAGATCACGTTGATTTAAATATTGAATCTGGTTCGATATTTGGCGTTGTCGGTTTTTCTGGAGCAGGAAAAAGTACATTGATTAGAATGTTTAATAATTTAGAAACTCCAACCTCAGGTGATGTTATTATCGATGGCGACAGTATTAGTAAATTAACTAAATCAGATTTACGTAAAAAGCGTCAAAAAGTGAGCATGATTTTCCAACACTTTAATTTATTATGGTCAAGAACCGTACTAAAAAATATCACATTTCCTTTAGAAATTGCTGGCGTTTCAAAAGGCGAAGCAAAAAGGAAGGCTAACGAACTTATTGAACTTGTAGGTTTAAAAGGCCGAGAAAATGCATATCCTTCTGAATTATCTGGAGGTCAAAAGCAAAGAGTAGGTATCGCTAGAGCATTAGCAAACGATCCAACTGTTTTACTTTGTGATGAGGCTACAAGTGCATTGGACCCTCAAACAACAGATGAGATACTTGATTTATTATTAAAAATACGAGAACGACAAAATTTAACTATCGTCTTAATCACACATGAAATGCATGTAATACGACGTATTTGTGATGAAGTTGCAGTAATGGAAAACGGACGTGTTATCGAGCAAGGCCAAGTAAGTCAAGTGTTTGAAAACCCACAACATGAAGTTACTAAACGTTTTGTTAAAGATGATTTAAACGATGATTTTGAAGAATCATTGGATGATTTAGAACCACTTAGTGAAGATTCTTACATAGTTAGATTGAACTTCAATGGCGAGAATACAACACAACCGATTGTTTCATATATTACTAAAAAACATAATGTAGATTTGAATATTTTAGAAGCTGATATCAAAAACACAAGAAATGGTACTTTAGGTTTCTTAGTCGTCCACATACCGCATATAAGTTCTGAAAATTTCGAAGATTTTAAATCTAATCTTGGTGAACAACATGTAAATGTGGAGGTGTTAAGACATGGATAATTCATTTAGTGATATTTTAAAAGAAATGGTCACAATGCCTAATGTGCAATGGCCAGATGTTTGGCAAGCCATAGTTGAAACACTTTATATGACTGTAGTATCAACTATTTTCGCATTTATTTTTGGATTAATTTTAGGTGTATTACTATTTTTATCAGCTAAGAGCGAATCTAAAACAGCAAGAGTCTTTTATTCAATTGTTTCATTCATAGTGAACTTATTTAGAGCAATTCCATTTATCATCTTAATCTTGTTATTAATACCATTTACAAGTGTAGTACTAGGAACTATTAGTGGACCAACGGGTGCATTACCTGCATTAATAATTGGTTCAGCACCATTCTATGCAAGATTAGTAGAAATAGCTTTCAAAGAAATAGACAAAGGGGTTATTGAAGCGGCTTGGTCAATGGGGGCAAATACTTGGACTGTGGTTAGAAAGGTATTACTTCCAGAAGCGATGCCAGCATTAGTATCTGGACTTACTGTCACAGCGATTGCTTTAGTAGGATCTACTGCAATTGCAGGTGTAATTGGCGCAGGAGGTTTAGGTAACTTAGCTTATTTAACTGGTTTTACTCGAAATCAAAATGATGTCATCTTAGTTTCAACAGTATTCATTTTAATTATTGTATTCATCATTCAATTTATTGGTGATTGGATTACAAATAAAATAGATAAACGCTAAAAAAGGGGAGAAATCAATGAAGAAAATCTTAGGTATTTTATTATTATTAACGTTGACTGTAGCACTTGCAGCTTGTGGTGGAAAAGGAAGCGATAAAACAATTAAAGTTGGAGCTTCACCAGCACCACATGCTGAGATTCTAGAAAAAGCTAAACCATTATTAGAGAAAAAAGGGTATAAATTAGATATCAAAACAATTAACGATTATACAACTCCAAACAAATTATTAGATAAAGGCGAATTAGATGCCAACTTCTTCCAACACACGCCTTACCTTAAAACTGAAAGTAAAGAAAAAGGCTATAAAATTGAATCAGCAGGTAACGTTGAGTTAGAACCAATGGCTGTTTATTCTAAAAAATATAAAAGCTTAAAAGATTTACCAAAAGGGGCAACAGTTTACGTTTCTAACAACCCAGCAGAACAAGGACGTTTCTTAAAATTCTTCGTAGATGAAGGTTTAATCAAAATTAAAAAAGGCGTTAAAATTGAAGATGCTAAATTTAGTGACATAACTGAAAATAAAAAAGATATTAAATTTAATAACAAACAATCAGCAGAATTTTTACCTAAAATTTATCAAAAACAAGATGCTGACGCTGTTATCATCAATTCAAACTATGCACTTGATCAAAAATTAAATCCTAAAAAGGATTCAATCGCATATGAAAAAGCAAAAGACAATCCATATGCTAACTTAATTGCAGTTAAAGATGGACATAAAGACGATAAGAAAATCAAAGCTTTAATGGAAGTATTACAATCTAAAGAAATTAGAGATTACATTAATAAAGAGTACGATGGTGCGGTTGTACCAGCAAAATAATTAGCATAATAATAAATCCTCAAGTCACTTTGACTTGAGGATTTTTGTGTGAATAAGAATTTAAAGATAGACCTAAACTCTTATTTACTATAAACGCATTAAGCCATTGATAAGCAGAATTAATGAAGCAATTAATAATAAAATAGAAGGTACGAATGTACTTTTGTTTTTGGAGTGGCGAGATAGTTGGGCTCTAATAATTAAAATAATAGCGATCAAAATTAAAATAACACTAATACCATAAATGAAAATAGAAAACACTACAGATACCTCCTCGCCAATAGCGTAACATAACTATATATTTAATATACTCATATAATAAGTTGATAAAAAATAAAAGTATGTTTAATTTTTATAGGTCGTGGTATTTAATAATCATAACAATTGATAAATATTTCAAGGAGGAATTCAAAATGGCTGAAGATAAATTCGAACAAGCAAAAGGTAATGTAAAAGAAACTGTAGGTAACGTTACTGACAATGAAAACCTTGAAAAAGAAGGTAAAGAAGATAAAGCTTCTGGTAAAGTGAAAGAAACAGTTAACAACGTTATTGATAAAGTTAAAGGTAATAAAGAAGATAAATAGATAATATTAAGGCTCTCTTACACATGATGTGTTTGAGAGCCTTTTTTGTTTTAATACTTTTTTGCCTATATACTTTCTTCGTTTTTAGCAGTTATCTGACCAAGAATGTAACTAACGATAAAACCTATAATTAACGTTAGTATAGAGATTATCCATGTTACCAATGATGTTGGTATTCCAGGAAATACAGCATAAATTGATCCGATAACAAATCCAATTATTAATGCGAATGTTACGGTTGTATGATGATGTAATAAATACTGGATGAGTTTACTAGAAATTAAAAATCCAGACAATATACCTAAACCTACTATTAAAAGTATTGGTAAAGCATCGAAATTAAATTTTACTAGTTCTGATATAGCAAACATAACCGTCCCGTATGCTCCGAAAATAAGTAACATAAATGACCCTGATATACCTGGAAGAAGCATTGCACTAGAAGCACATATACCTGCAATATAATATTTAATAATAAGACTAGTATTTAAAGATAATGTCTCTCCTGCGTGTTTGTCTCCACTATTTAATAAGGTCATGATGACTAGTAATGCGATGCCTATTAAAACGACAATATAATGTTTCGTTTTAAAAGTTGTTTTGAAATGTGACACTTTAAGAAGGTAGGGAATGATGCCAATAATTAAACCAGTAAAAAAGAACATAGTAGGAACTTCGTGCGCACTTAAAAGGTAGTTGAATAAATTACTTAAAATACCTATAGCTAATAGCATACCAATTACAATAGGTAATAAAAATTTAAAGCTAGGCCAAAATCTTTTCGAAAATAAACCACTTATTGAACTGATAAAGCCATCATAAATACCTAGCAAAAGTGCAATCGTTCCACCACTGACTCCTGGCACTAAATCACTTGTACCCATGCCAAATCCTTTAATCAAATTTATCCATTTGAAGTTTTTCATTAATGACTCCTTTCTTAACCTGTAAGGTTAAAGTGAATCATATCATAATTATTGATTTAAAGTTAAATAAATCTACTATTTGTCTAAAAAATGGCTATTGAGAAATTAACGGTTTTCGTTATCATTTGAAATAACATTAAACTATAGATAAAAATAATTTTTTTAAAAGAATTACTCTAATTTATCGGTTTAAAAAGTTTATATTAACCTGTAAGTACGTTATAATATAGTAGATTAAAAATTCCAAAGGCTTTTTGACTATAGATTAAAATTATTATAAACTAGTTAAGAAAACTTTATATTTTATGGAGGGAATATAAATGTCATCAACATTAGAAATTAAAGACCTACACGTGTCTATTGAAGATAAAGAAATTTTAAAAGGCGTTAATTTAACAATTAATACTGGGGAAATTCATGCCATTATGGGACCAAATGGTACAGGTAAATCAACATTATCATCTGCAATTATGGGTCATCCAAGCTATGAAGTAACAAAAGGTGAAGTGTTACTTGATGGTGTTAATATTTTAGAACTTGAAGTTGATGAAAGAGCAAAAGCTGGATTATTCCTAGCAATGCAATATCCTTCAGAAATCACTGGTGTAACAAACGCCGATTTCATGCGTTCAGCAATTAATGCAAAACGTGAAGAAGGTCAAGAAATTAACTTAATGCAATTCATCAAAAAATTAGATAAAGAAATGGATTTCTTAGACATTGATCAAGACATGGCTCAACGTTACTTAAATGAAGGTTTCTCAGGCGGAGAGAAAAAACGTAATGAAATCTTACAATTAATGATGTTAGAACCTAAATTTGCTATTTTAGATGAAATTGACTCAGGTTTAGATATTGACGCTTTAAAAGTAGTGTCTAAAGGTATCAATCAAATGCGCGGAGAAGACTTCGGTGCATTAATGATTACGCACTATCAACGTTTACTAAACTACATCACACCTGACAAAGTACATGTTATGTATGGTGGTAAAGTTGTTAAATCTGGTGGACCAGAATTAGCAAAACGCCTTGAAGAAGAAGGTTATGAATGGGTTAAAGAAGAATTTGGTGCTACTGAATAGTCGAGATTAATCTATCGATTTAAAGCTCGTTGAGATGTTCGTATAAATGATGAAACTGAACATTGAATTATTAATACTATTTCATCAAGTGGGAGGATAAGAGTTATGACAACTGAAACTTTGAACATTTCTGAAGAACAACTTGTTGATTATTCAAAAGCGCACAATGAACCTTCTTGGATGACTGAACTACGTAAAGAAGCGTTGAAATTAACAGAAACTTTAGAAATGCCAAAACCTGACAAAACTAAATTAAGAAAATGGGACTTTGATACGTTTAAACAACATCACACAGAAGGTAATGTTTATCAAAGTTTATCAGAATTACCAGAATCAGTTAAAAAAATTATCGATGTTGAAAACACTGAGAATTTAATTATTCAACATAATAATGATTTAGCATACACACAAGTTTCTGAACAAGCCAAAAATGATGGTGTCATCATTGAAGGTTTATCAGAAGCACTTGTTAATCATAGTGAATTAGTACAAAAATATTATATGAAAGATGCTGTAAATGTAGATGAACATCGTATTACAGCATTACACACTGCATTAATGAATGGTGGCGTATTTGTATACGTTCCTAAAAATGTCGTAGTTGAACATCCAGTTCAATATGTTGTTTTACATGACGATGAAAATGCAAGTTTTTATAATCATGTTATTATTGCCACTGAACAAAGTGCTGAAGTAACTTATGTAGAAAACTATTTATCTAATGCAAGTGGTGAAGGAAATCAAATTAATATTGTTTCAGAAGTAATTGCTGGGGCAAATTCTAATATCACATATGGTTCTGTAGATTATTTAGATAAAGGTTTCACTGGACATATCATTAGAAGAGGTACTACTGAAGCAGACGCTGCCATCAATTGGGCATTAGGTTTAATGAACGAAGGTAGCCAAATTATTGATAATACAACTAACTTAATAGGTGATCGTTCTACAAGTGAATTAAAATCAGTTGTAGTCGGTACAGGTGATCAAAAAATCAACTTAACTTCTAAAATTGTTCAATATGGTAAAGAAACAGATGGTTATATTTTAAAACATGGTGTAATGAAAGAAAATGCATCATCAGTATTTAATGGTATCGGTCATATCAAACATGGTGGTACTAAATCAATTGCTAACCAAGAGTCTCGTGTATTAATGTTATCAGAAAATGCTCGTGGAGATGCGAACCCTATTTTACTAATCGATGAAGACGACGTAGAAGCAGGTCACGCAGCATCTGTTGGACGTGTTGATCCAGAACAACTTTACTATTTAATGAGCCGTGGTATTTCTAGAAGAGAAGCTGAACGTTTAGTTATACATGGTTTCTTAGATCCAGTAGTAAGAGAATTACCAATTGAAGACGTAAAACGTCAATTAAGAGAAGTTATCGAACTTAAAGTTTCTAAATAGATTTAAAGTAAGAGATTTTTAATTAAAGAAGGGTCGTGAATAAAGTGGCCGAACATTCATTTGACGTTAATGAAATAATCAAAGATTTTCCGATTTTAGAACAACAAGTTAATGGCAAACGTTTAGCATATCTTGATTCAACAGCGACAAGCCAAACACCAGTACAAGTTTTAAATGTGTTAGATGATTACTATAAACGCTATAACTCTAACGTTCATAGAGGTGTTCATACGTTGGGTTCATTAGCAACTGACGGTTATGAAAGTGCACGTGAAACAGTTAGACGTTTTATTAATGCTAAATATTTTGAGGAAATCATTTTTACAAGAGGAACTACGGCTTCTATTAATATTGTTGCACATAGTTATGGTGATGCTAATGTCGATGAAGGCGATGAAATTGTTGTTACTGAGATGGAACATCACGCTAATATTGTTCCATGGCAACAGTTAGCTAAACGTAAAAACGCATCATTAAAATTCATCCCTATGACAGAACAAGGTGAATTAAATATCGAGGACATTAAAGCCACAATTAACGACAAAACTAAAATTGTAGCTATTGCCCATGTATCTAACGTTCTAGGTACAATCAATGATGTAAAAACCATAGCCGAAATTGCTCACCAACATGGTGCGGTGATTAGTGTAGATGGTGCTCAAGCAGCTCCTCACATGGCTCTAGATATGCAAGATATTGACGCTGACTTTTATAGCTTTAGTGGGCATAAAATGTTAGGGCCTACAGGTATCGGTGTTTTATATGGCAAACGTGATTTATTAAAAGATATGGAACCCGTCGAGTTTGGTGGAGATATGATTGATTTTGTAAGTAAATATGATGCTACTTGGGCTGATTTACCAACAAAATTTGAAGCTGGTACACCATTAATTGCACAAGCAATTGGTTTAGCTGAAGCAATTCGTTATATTCAACAATTAGGATTCGAAGCAATTCATCAACATGAAAAAGAATTAACAGAATACGCCTACGAACAAATGTCTAATATTGAAAGCTTAGATATTTATGGGCCACCTAAAGATCGACGTGCAGGTGTCATTACGTTTAATCTAACAGACATTCACCCACACGATGTAGCAACAGCAGTTGATACTGAAGGTGTAGCAGTGAGAGCTGGACATCATTGTGCACAACCATTAATGAAATGGTTAGGCGTTTCTTCTACAGCTAGAGCAAGTTTTTATATTTATAATAATAAGCAAGACATCGACCAATTAGTATATGCATTGAAACAAACGAAGGAGTTTTTCTCATATGAATTTTAATAATTTAGATCAACTTTATCGATCTGTAATTATGGATCATTATAAAAATCCTAGAAACAAAGGCGTATTAGATAATGGCTCGATGACTGTTGATATGAATAACCCTACTTGTGGTGATCGTATTCGACTTACATTTGATATAGAAGATGGCGTTATAAATGATGCTAAATTTGAAGGCGAAGGTTGTTCAATTTCTATGTCTAGTGCTTCTATGATGACTGAAGCAGTAAAAGGTCATACGTTAGCTGAAGCTATGCAAATGAGTCAAGAATTTACTAAGATGATGCTAGATGAAGATTACGAAATTACTGAAGAAATGGGAGACATTGAAGCATTACAAGGTGTTTCTCAATTCCCTGCAAGAATAAAATGTGCCACTTTAGCTTGGAAAGCACTCGAAAAAGGAACAGTCGAAAAAGAAGGTAAGACAGAAGGGACAACAGAAGATTAATAGTTATGTTTCTTAATGACATAACGGGTAAACAATAACTAGATATCAATGATGTTGGCTTTTTACTTTCGATAATCATTGTTATAATATGATGACAATTTTATACTTGTAATTAAAAATCTCGCGCATGACGTTTAAATATATATAAGGAGTGATTGAAATGGCTAAAAAAGCACCTGATGTTGGGGATTATAAATATGGTTTCCACGACGAAGATGTTTCCATTTTCAGATCAGAACGAGGTCTAACTGAAAATATAGTTAGAGAAATTTCTAAAATGAAAGATGAACCAGAATGGATGTTAGATTTCCGTCTGAAAGCTTTAAAATTATTCTATAAAATGCCAATGCCTCAATGGGGTGGCGACTTATCAGAATTAAACTTTGATGATATTACTTATTATGTAAAACCATCAGAACACACTGAGCGTTCATGGGATGAAGTACCTGAAGAAATCAAACGTACATTTGATAAATTAGGTATTCCTGAAGCTGAGCAAAAATATTTAGCAGGTGTTTCTGCACAATATGAATCAGAAGTTGTTTACCATAATATGGAAAAAGAATTAGAAGAAAAAGGAATTATCTTCAAAGATACTGACAGTGCATTACGTGAAAACGAAGACTTATTCCGTGAATACTTTGCTTCTGTTATTCCAGCTGCAGATAATAAATTTGCGGCGTTAAACTCAGCTGTATGGTCAGGTGGATCATTCATTTACGTTCCTAAAAACGTTAAATTAGATACACCATTACAAGCATACTTCCGTATTAACTCTGAAAATATGGGTCAATTCGAACGTACTTTAATCATTGCTGATGAAGGTGCTTCAGTAAACTACGTTGAAGGTTGTACTGCACCAGTTTATACAACAAGTTCATTACACTCAGCTGTAGTTGAAATTATTGTCCATAAAGATGCACACGTCCGTTATACTACAATTCAAAACTGGGCAAACAATGTTTATAACTTAGTTACTAAACGTACATTTGTTCATGAGAATGGTAATATGGAATGGGTTGATGGTAACTTAGGTTCTAAATTAACTATGAAATACCCTAACTGTGTATTATTAGGTGAAGGTGCAAAAGGTAGTACATTATCTATCGCATTTGCTGGTAAAGGACAAGTACAAGACGCTGGAGCTAAAATGATTCATAAAGCACCAAATACGTCTTCAACAATTGTTTCTAAATCTATATCTAAAAACGGTGGTAAAGTAATCTATCGTGGTATTGTTCATTTTGGACGTAAAGCTAAAGGTGCACGTTCAAACATTGAATGTGACACATTAATTTTAGATAATGAATCAACTTCAGATACAATCCCTTATAATGAAGTATTTAACGACAATATTTCATTAGAGCACGAAGCTAAAGTATCTAAAGTTTCAGAAGAACAATTATTCTACTTAATGAGTCGTGGTATCTCAGAAGAAGAAGCGACTGAAATGATTGTTATGGGATTCATTGAACCATTCACTAAAGAACTACCAATGGAATATGCGGTAGAAATGAATAGATTAATTAAATTCGAAATGGAAGGCAGTATCGGCTAACTTCCTCTACTAACATCAAGCTATTTTACGTATAGGTATAATAGCTTGGTGTTTTTTTAGTTACTAATTTATGATTTGTTTAAATTTAGTATGAAATTAAATAGCAAATAGAAGTGGATAATAAATTGACTAAACTCTATTTATTGTCCACTTTTTATGATTCATGGTTACTCACAGAAGTTGAATATTATATTAATTAAAGCAGCATATTGTAATAGTTTACAAAAGTTTGTTCAGGGGAATAAATTTATAATTCAATATTTATATAACTATTATGAACGGGGAGCATGCTTCATGATTATAGCTATCATATTTTTAATTTTATTATCATTTTTCTTTTCAGGAAGTGAAACTGCATTAACTGCAGCAAATAGAACAAAATTTCAAGCTGAAGCCAAAAATGGAGATAAAAAATCACAGGGATTATCCCGACTATTAGATAAACCAACTGAATTTATTACTACTATATTGATAGGTAATAATGTTGCAAATATCATTTTACCTACATTAGTAACGATTTTAGCAATTAACATTGGCGTCAATGTGGGTATAGCATCTGCTGTAATTACTGTTGTCATTATTTTGGTATCTGAAGTTATTCCTAAATCAATCGCAGCAACATTTCCAGATAAAATATCAAGATTGGTTTATCCAGTTATTAATATTTTAGTTATTATACTTAAACCAATAACTAAAATATTAAATGCTATTACAGATAGTATTAATAAATTATTGTCAAAAGGACAAAAGGAACAAAGTAAGTATTCTAAAGAAGAAATAAGAACAATGTTAATGATTGCAGGACGTGAGGGTGCATTCAATGAAACAGAACAAAATCGACTCAAAGGTGTACTAGATTTCGAAAACTTAAAGGTCAAAGATGTTGATACGACACCTAGAGTGAATGTCGTTGCATTTCCCAAAACTACGTCATTTGATGAGGCATATGAAACGGTAATGAATGAACCATATACAAGGTATCCAATATATGATGAAGATATAGATGATATTGTAGGCGTATTCCATTCTAAGTACTTATTAGCATGGAGTAAGAAAAAATATGAATCAATCACAAAATTTTCATCAAAACCATTATTCGTGAATGAACATAATAAAGCTGAATGGGTACTTAGAAAAATGACAGTATCAAGAAAGCATTTAGCTATAGTATTAGATGAATTTGGTGGTACTGATGGCATAGTATCTCATGAAGATTTAATAGAGACATTGCTAGGTATGGAAATAGAAGATGAGTTAGATAAAGAGGAAGAAGAAAAGTTAAAGAAACAAACATTTCCAAATAGAAATAGAAAATAATTAGTAAGAGTTGGTGAATCAAATGTGGAATAATAATCAATTAACGAGAACATTACAGATTCAATATCCTATTATTCAAGCTGGTATGGCAGGTAGTACGACCCCATCTTTAGTAGCAACTGTTAGTGAAAAAGGTGGATTAGGAACGATTGGTGCGGGTTATTTTAGTATTGAAAAGTTAGAAAGTGAAATTCAAACAGTTAAATCATTAACAAAACAACCATTTGGTGTGAATCTATTTGTACCTAAAGAAAACACAGGTGTCAACCCAGACCAAATTGAACATATGAATGCATGGTTGAAACCATATAGAAGAGCGTTTCATTTAGAAGAACCTGTGGTTAATATTGAGGAAAGCCAAAAATTTAAAGATGCTGTAAATAAAGTTATTGAATATAAAGTTCCAGTATGTAGCTTTACCTTTGGAATTCCTGATCATCAAATTATCGAGAAACTAAAAGAAAATAATGTAATATTAATTGGTACAGCTACAACAGTAGAAGAAGCTATAGAAAATGAAAAAGCTGGTATGGATATTGTTATAGCCCAAGGTAGTGAAGCGGGAGGACATCGAGGATCATTTTTACGTTTAGGGGATAGTGAAGAGCCAATGATTGGAACGATGTCATTGGTACCTCAAGTTGTTGATCACGTGTCGATACCTGTAGTTGCTGCAGGAGGTATAATGGATGAAAGAGGTCTATTAGCAAGTATTATGTTAGGTGCTCAAGGTGCACAAATGGGTACGGCCTTCTTAACTTCTAATGAAAGCGGAGCTAATGATTTACTAAAAGAAGCCATATTAAATAGTAAAGAAACAGATACCATCGTAACCAATGTGTTTAGCGGTAAAAATGCACGTGGTATTAATAATCAATTCGTTAAAGAAATGAGTCAATATCAAGGTGAAATTCCTGAATATCCAATACAAAATCAACTGACAAATCAAATTCGTAAAACTGCAGTACAGCAAGGCGAAAGTGAATTAACTCATATATGGAGTGGACAATCACCACGTCTAGCTAAAAAACAAAAAGCAGAAGAATTAATGGATCGTATAATTAATCAAATAAACCTAATAGCAAAGAACTTAAAATAAAATATCACTACGATTTTATAAGTCTAGTGACATATACACGTTAAGTTAAGCTAGGTTGTTCTACCGATTATAGCCTGAGACATACATCATTGTCGCAGGCTATTTAATTTTCGATTGTAATTTTATTATGGTACACCAATTAATAAGAATCTGTAAATTTCGTATTGATAAAGTGAATTGCGAATTTATTCTGTGGTATCATAAGTTTGGTGATATAAATGATAAATATAGGTCTAACTGGTTGGGGAGATCATGATACGTTATACGAAGATTTAGAGAGAAAAACCGATAAACTTAAAACATATGCAAGTCACTTTCCAATAGTTGAACTAGATGCATCTTATTATGCAATTCAACCAGAAAGAAATATTCAAAAATGGATAAATGAAACACCAAAACGATTTCAATTTGTAGTTAAAATTCATCAAGCATTAACATTGCATGCAGATTTTAGAGATTTTGCAGAAACACGTCAAGAATTGTTTGATAAGTTTAAAGAAATGTTAAAGCCATTACAAGAAAATGAAAAATTAGCTATGGTTTTGGTGCAATTTCCACCTTGGTTCGATTGTTCAAGTCAAAACATTAAATATATTTTATATGTGAAACAACAGTTAAAAGATTTTCCTATATGTGTTGAATTTAGACATCAATCTTGGTTTAATGAAAGATTTAAAGAAGAGACATTAACATTTTTGACTGAACATCAAATTATTCATGCTGTTGTTGATGAACCACAAGTCAAAGATGGAAGTATCCCATTAGTAAATAGAATAACTAGCGATATTGCTTTTGTAAGATATCATGGTAGGAACGTACATGGTTGGACTAAAAAAGATATGACAGATCAAGAATGGCGAGATGTAAGATACTTATATAATTATAATGACCAAGAATTATATGACTTAGCACAAAAGGTTAAAATTTTAGAACAAAAAGCTAAAAAGGTTTATGTTGTTTTTAATAACAATTCAGGTGGTCATGCCGCACAAAATGCAAAAACATATCAAGATATGCTTGACATTGACTATGAAGGTTTAGCACCACAACAATTAAAACTATTTTAAGAGGCGAAACAAGTATGTTATTGACAATTATTTTATTAATTATTATTGGTGGTCTATCTGCTATTATTGGTTCAATTGTAGGTATTGGTGGCGGAATCATTATTGTTCCTACACTTGTCTATTTAGGAGTAGATCATAATATTTTACACGGTATTACTACTCAAATAGCAATAGGTACTTCTTCGGTTATACTTATTGTTACAGGTTTATCATCTTCTTTAGGCTATTTAAAAACTAAACAAGTAGATATTAAAAATGGCTCTATTTTTTTATTTGGTTTATTACCAGGTTCATTATTAGGTTCTTTTTTGAGTCAGTTTTTAACATTAAAATCATTTAACCTTTATTTTGGGATATTTATGATTTTGGTTGCTATTTTATTAATAGTAAGAAACAAAATTAAACCTTTTAAAGTTTTTAATAAGCCACAATATGAAAAGACCTATATTGATGCAGAAGGTAAAACCTATCATTATAGTGTTCCACCTTTAATAGCATTTGTCGCAACTTTATTCATAGGTATCCTTACTGGACTATTTGGTATTGGTGGTGGTGCATTAATGACTCCGTTAATGTTAATTGTTTTTAGATTTCCACCACATGTTGCTGTTGGTACAAGTATGATGATGATATTTTTCTCAAGTGTCATGAGTTCAATCGGACATATTATACAAGGACATGTTGCTTGGGATTATTCAATAGTATTAATTATTTCAAGTTATATAGGTGCTAAAATAGGTGTTAAAGTAAATCATTCAATCAAGTCTGATACAGTGGTAACATTATTACGTACAGTGATGTTATTAATAGGTGCTTACTTAATCATCAAATCAATTATTTAAATTAATTGTTAATAGCATAATCTACTATAAAAGTTATTACTCGATACATTACGTAAAGACTTATCAAAACAAATAGAAAAGGGGGAAGTACTGTGAAGTTAACTATTTATCATACAAATGATATTCATAGTCATCTTAATGAATATGCACGTATTCAATCTTATATTGCAGATCATCGCTCCCAACTTCAACATCCCTCACTATATTTAGATATAGGTGATCATGTTGATTTATCAGCACCGATTACCCAAGCTACATTAGGTAAAAAGAATATAGAACTTCTTAATGAGGCGCAATGTGATATTGCGACAATTGGAAACAACGAAGGCATGACTATTTCGCATGAAGCCTTACAAAATTTATATACCGATGCTCAATTTAAAGTAATTTGTGCAAATTTATTTGATGAAGAAGGACATTTACCTAACCACATGTCTTCATCTTATATAAAGGAAATCAACGGAGTACGAATTTTATTTGTTGCTGCTACAGCTCCATTTACGCCGTTTTATAGAGCATTAGATTGGGTAGTAACTGATCCATTAGAAGCTATTAAAGATGAAATTAATGATCATAAAGATCAATATGATATTTTGATAGTGATGAGCCATGTTGGTGTGTTCTTTGATGAAAAATTATGTCAGGAAATACCTGAAATAGATTTAATACTTGGAAGTCACACGCATCACTATTTTGAACATGGAGAAATGAATAATGGAGTATTAATGGCTGCAGCAGGTAAATATGGACATTTTTTAGGTGAAGTAAATTTAGATATTGAAGATAAAAAGGTAACTAGTAAGACGGCTTGTTTGCATCCATTAGAACAATTGCCCCATATTGAAACAGATTTTGATAGTGAAGGCAAAGCATTAATGAGTAAACCAGTAGTCAACCATCCTATCAAATTAGAAAATAAAACAGATGTTATCACAAAAACGTCTTATTTATTAGCTGAAAGTGTCTATGAATTTACGAATGCAGATTGTACAATTATAAATGCTGGTTTAATAGTTAAAGGACTAGATTCTGACGAAATTACCGAATTTGATATTCATCAAATGTTACCTCATCCTATTAATGTGGTTAGAGTTAAATTAACAGGTGAAGAATTAAAAAAAGTAATTATTAAAAGTCAGAAACAAGAGTACATGCATGAACATGCACAGGGACTTGGATTCCGAGGGGATATCTTTGGAGGATATGTATTATATAATATAGGTTTTATTGAATCAGAAGGTCGCTACTTTATAAATGGAAAAGAAATTCAAGATAATCAATCATATGTATTAGGTACAGTTGATATGTACACGTTTGGTAGATATTTTCCAATGTTAAAAGGGCTTCCAACAGAATATATAATGCCAGAATTTTTAAGAGATATATTCGAACAAAAGTTACTACAATTTTAAAATAACTGTAGATTAGATTTTAATTTATGATTAATTTCGTTATAATAACATAAAGAGAGATTAAACAGGAGGGTATGCGTTGTTATGGCTACTAAAAATGAGGAAATACTACGAAAACCGGATTGGTTGAAAATTAAGCTGAACACGAACGAGAATTATACTGGCCTTAAGAAAATGATGCGTGAAAAGAATTTACACACTGTTTGCGAAGAAGCAAAGTGTCCAAATATACATGAGTGTTGGGGAGAAAGACGTACAGCTACATTTATGATTTTAGGTGCTGTATGTACACGTGCATGTCGTTTCTGTGCAGTTAAAACTGGTTTACCTAATGAATTAGATTTAAATGAACCAGAACGTGTAGCAGAATCAGTTGAATTAATGAATTTAAAACACGTTGTTATTACAGCAGTTGCACGTGATGATTTACGTGATGCAGGTTCAAACGTTTATGCTGAAACAGTTAGAAAAGTTAGAGCAAGAAACCCATTCACTACAATTGAAATTTTACCTTCAGACATGGGTGGGGATTATGAAGCATTAGAAACATTAATGGCTTCTAAACCTGATATCTTAAATCATAATATTGAAACAGTTCGTCGTTTGACACCAAGAGTTCGTGCTCGTGCAACTTATGATAGAACATTAGAATTCTTACGTCGTTCTAAAGAATTACAGCCAGATATTCCTACAAAATCAAGTTTAATGGTTGGCTTAGGGGAAACAATGGAAGAAATTTATGAAACAATGGATGATTTACGTGCCAATGATGTAGATATTTTAACAATTGGTCAATATTTACAACCATCTCGTAAACATTTAAAAGTTGAAAAATACTACACGCCATTAGAATTCGGTAAAATGAGAAAAGTAGCTATGGATAAAGGCTTCAAACATTGTCAATCTGGACCGTTAGTACGTAGTTCTTACCATGCAGATGAACAAGTTAACGAAGCTGCCAAAGAAAGACAACGTCAAGGTGAAGAGCAATTAAATAGTTAATAATATACAATCTGTAGAGCCACTTTTTTATGAAAATAAATAAAGTGGTTCTTGTTTTTACTAAATAGTTTAAAGATTTAAATGAAAATATATAGTGTTGTTAAAATAGCGATATAATATATCGTGAAATAGATTAGGTGAAATTATGATAAAAGTAGAGCAACAGTATTTTGAATTAATAGAAGATTATAGAGATTGTTTCGATGAAGAAATATTCGCAAATAGATACTCTGATATTTTAGATAAATATGACTATGTAGTAGGAGATTTTGGTTATGACCAATTAAGATTAAAAGGTTTCTTTAAGGATACTAATAAAAAAGCAGAAATTAGTAAAAGATTCTCTAGTATACAAGATTATTTATTAGAATATTGTAATTTTGGATGTCCCTATTTTGTAGTTAAACATTTATCAGAAAATGAAGTGAAACAACAAGCAGAAGACTTAACCGTTATTGATCAAGATGATAAATTACATGATGTCAAAATACAACCAACTATCCAAGATACTGAAAAGTGATTTATCAA
This sequence comes from Staphylococcus sp. FSL H8-0121, assembly GCF_038008425.1. Lineage (NCBI taxonomy): Bacteria > Bacillati > Bacillota > Bacilli > Caryophanales > Staphylococcaceae > Staphylococcus > Staphylococcus sp. FSL H8-0121. The sequence goes on along the minus strand of NZ_JBBOZB010000001.1, from coordinate 923,208 downwards.
TTTTAATTTATAATAACAAATATAAAAAATCTCCCTTCAAATACATTAACGTACATGGAGGGAGATTTACTTTTTATTTATATCAAAATTATTATTGAATCACTTCATTAAGGTATTCAATGATTTCATCGCCTTCTTCTTCAGATACACCTAAAATATGAGCGATATAACCTTCTTCTTCAATATCATCAGATCCAATAATACCAAATTTATTAGTTTGCATATTCAATACCAAAGTTTTACCATAATGTCGGTCTGTTTGAACGAGCATTAAGTCATATCGACTATGTTCACCAACAAATCCAACAAATTGAACTTGGCTTTGTTCTTCATCATCATATAAATACATATCAATCATTTGTAGAACCCCTTTAAACGAAATATACTACGCATAAGTATAACGAGAAATGAAGTGTACTGCAAAATTATGATATTATAAAGTTAATAAGAGGTGATTAGGAAATGTATTTTGTAGATAAAGATAAACTTTCAGAAAAACTAAATTACTTAAGACAATTAACAGAAGATTATAATCAAAACAAAGATAATCATTATGCTTTTGAAAGAATCGCACAAATGTTAATTGAATCATCAGTAGATATTGGAAATATGATTATTGATGGATTTATTCTAAGAGATCCTGGTAACTATAAAGACGTGATTGATATTTTAGAATTAGAAAATGTTATTTCTAAAGAAACTCAAGAAAATATTAATAAAACTGTAGATGTAAGAAAGCAATTTGCACATAACTATATTCAACTTGATACTAATGAAATTGAACCGTTATTTGATCAAGCAATACCTTACTACAAACAATTTATTGATGAAGTTATTCAATTTTTAAATAATGAAAATGTTCCAATTACTGCATTTGGCAAAGGAGAGAACAAATAGTGAAGCAATACAAGGCATATTTAATAGATTTAGATGGGACGATGTATAAAGGAACTGATGAAATTGATGGTGCAAGTCAATTTATCGATTATTTAAATGAACATCAAATTCCACATCTATATGTAACAAATAATTCTACCAAGACGCCAGATCAAGTTGCAGATAAATTGCATGAAATGAATATCGACGCAACACCTGATGAAATTGTTACATCAGCTTTAGCAACAGCAGATTATATTTCTGAACAATCTCCAGGTGCATCTGTCTATATGTTAGGCGGTGAAGGTCTACATTCTGCATTGACTGAAGCGGGTCTAGTAGTTAAAAATGATGAAAATGTTGATTATGTTGTTATCGGACTTGATGAAAATGTTACTTATGAAAAGCTTGCTATAGCAACACTTGCTGTCAGAAAAGGAGCAACATTTATTTCAACAAATCCTGATGTTTCTATACCAAAAGAAAGAGGATTCTTACCAGGTAATGGTGCAATTACAAGTGTGGTATCAGTATCTACAGGAGTACAACCACAGTTTATTGGTAAACCAGAAACGATAATTATGAATAAATCTTTAGAACTATTACAACTTAATAAAGAAGAAGTGGCCATGGTTGGAGACTTGTATGACACAGATATTATGTCTGGTATAAACGTTGGTATCGATACTATTCATGTTCAAACAGGTGTGACTACACTAGAAGAAATTCAGACAAAAGATATTCCACCAACATATTCTTTTAAAGATTTAAATGAAACAATTGTTGAATTAACAAATTAACTTGGTGAGAGGGGCTCAAAGATTGAACAAAATTGTTGTAACACGTCAAATTCCTCAAAAGTTTATAGCACAGTTAGAAGAAATTGCAGAAGTCGAAGTATGGAATGAAGAATTTATACCCATGCCTAGAGAAAAATTCTTATTATCTATCAAAGATGCAACAGCTTGTTTTGTTACTTTAAGTGAAAAAATTGATGAAACGTGCTTAAATGAAGCACCAAATTTAAAGGTAGTAGCCAATATGGCTGTTGGTTTCGATAATATAGATATTGATGTTGCCAAACAAAAAGGTGTCACTGTGACTAATACACCAGAAGTTTTAACTGAAACGACTGCGGAATTAGGTTTTACACTTATGTTAGCAACTGCTCGTCGCATTGTAGAAGCTGAACAATATATTCAAGAAGGACAATGGAAAAGTTGGGGGCCATATTTATTATCTGGTAAAGACGTATATGGTTCAACTGTTGGTATTTTTGGTATGGGAGATATTGGTAAGGCTTTTGCTAAACGTTTGAAAGGCTTTAATACTAAGATTTTATATCATAATCGTTCAAGACAAGAAGCGACTGAAAACGAATTGGGTGCTACATGGGTTTCATTTGATGAATTACTTGAAGAAAGTGACTTTGTGGTATGTACTGCACCTTTAACAGATGAAACCAAACATAAATTTAATGCATCCGCATTTGAAAAAATGAAATCTGATTCAATATTTATCAATATTGGTAGAGGTGCCATTGTAAATGAAGAAGATTTAGTAAATGCTTTAAACAAAGGACAGTTATTAGCATGCGGTTTAGACGTGTTAGAACAAGAACCAATTGCTATGGATCATCCACTATTAAAAATGCCTAATGCTGTGATTCTTCCACACATTGGTAGTGCATCTGAAAATACACGGAATAATATGATTCAATTATGCGTGGATAATATTAAAGCAGTATTAAATAATAAATCTGCAATTACCCCAGTAAATTCATAGTTTTAATTATAATTTAAGCTTATCTATTTAGTTTAATTAAATAGATAGGCTTTTTATTATGTTTAAAATAGCTCAATCTAACAATTTTGTTATACCGTCTGTAATTGTTTAATTACAATGTAAGATTTAAAATAATATTATTCAATAAGTAATATGCTCATACTATATTTATAGCTTACGCAACTTGGAGTAATTAACTTAAATTTTTATGCTAAAAATAATTTTGAATTTTATTCGAAACATGAGTATAATGAATTGTAAAAAAATATAAAACGGCTATTATATATTAAAATTATTTACATTGAATACAGACGATTAAGAACTTTGGTTTATGATAAGTAAATTTTAGGAGAGTTGCCCAATGAAAACTAAAGGTAAGGAACCTACGAATAAATATTACCTAGCAATGAAGCCGTATCTTTTAACTTTATTATATTTAGCAATATTTATCGCTTTATATTTAATATATGGTAGTGGAGATACACATAATAACTTCATTTATAATGAATTTTAATGAGGGAGAAAACTATGACAGATATTATTAATATTCTCAGTCAATTGAGTAAAGAACAACCAGATGTAGTAGCAGTTAGACATACGACTGATGAAATAACATATAAGCAATTAGATGAAGCTTCTAGTAAGCTTGCACATCGATTACAAGGCAGTCAACAACCTATGATTTTATTTGGTCATATGTCACCTTATATGATTGTAGGTATGATTGGTGCGATTAAAGCAGGTTGCGGCTATGTGCCTATCGATACATCTGTACCAGAAGAGCGAGTGAAGATGATAATCGATAAAGTTCAACCAGAATATATTTTTAACACAACCGATTGTGAATTAGATCATCAACATGTACAGATGATTACGATTGAAGATGTTGTTAATTCACAAGACTCAATTATTTTTGATAGTCAAATGAAGGATAATGATGTTGTATATACTATTTTCACATCAGGTTCTACAGGTGAGCCAAAAGGTGTTCAGATCGAATACGCTAGTCTTGTTGAATTTGCTGAATGGATGAATTCATTGAATCAATTAGGTAATGGGAAAGAATGGTTGAACCAAGCGCCATTTTCATTTGATTTATCAGTTATGGCAATTTACCCATGTTTAGTTTCTGGTGGCACTTTAAATCTTGTTGATAAAGACATGATTAAAAAACCAAAACTATTAAATGATATGTTATTAGCTACGCCGATTAATATATGGGTTTCTACGCCATCATTTATTGAAATGTGCTTATTACTACCAACATTAAATGAAGAACAATATGGTAGTTTAAATCATTTCTTTTTCTGTGGAGAAATTCTTGGACACAGAACAGCTAAAGCATTAGTTGATAGATTCCCTAATGGTGTTATATACAATACTTATGGTCCTACGGAAGCTACTGTAGCGGTGACTAGTATACAAATTACGCCAGAGATTCTTAAGCAATATAATCCACTTCCAGTAGGTGTTTCAAGACCTGGCACTAAATTAACGACAACTGATGAATGTGAATTAGTCATTCAAGGTCAAAGTGTAAGTGTTGGTTACCTAAAAAATGAAGAAAAAACAGCTGCCGTGTTTAACTTTGAAGATAGAGTGAGAACATATCACACAGGAGATAAAGCTAAAGAAGAAGATGGTTTATGGTTTATTCAAGGTCGTATAGACTTCCAAATCAAATTGAATGGTTACCGTATGGAATTGGAAGAGATAGAATCACAATTACGAGATTCTGAACTAATTAGAGAAGCTATTGTAGTTCCTGTTTATAAAAATGACAAAGTAACTCATCTTATAGGAGCTGTTGTTGCAACTGAAAAAGTAGAAGATGATAGACAAATGACAAAGAACATCAAAGATGAACTTAAAACGCGCTTACCAGAATATATGATTCCTCAAAAGTTTGTTTGGATGGAGCAATTACCACTTACATCTAATGGTAAACTAGATCGTAAGAAGATTGCAGAGGTTGTTAACGGATGATACCTTATGGCACGTTTACATTCTTCTTAATTTCATTCATTGTACTAATTCCTGTTATAATTCTTGGCTTTTTAGGTAAGCGAAGCTATATATATAACGGTATTACGACAGCAATAATGGTTATACTGATATTTTCATCAGATAAACATAATTTGTTTGGTCAAAAGTATTTAAGTGTTCAATTAATCAGTTTTATCATATATGTTATTTGGCAAGTTGGCTTAATCATGTTTTATTATAAATCTAGACAAAAGAATAATACTTTTTCAAAATTTGTGATTATCATGGTTCTGTCAATATTGCCATTAGCACTAGTTAAAGTATTACAAAGTACATGGTTAGGTGGGCATCAAATTCATTTCCATGAAAGTAAATTAATTGAATTCGTTGGTTTCTTAGGTATTTCATACGTTACCTTTAAGAGTGTTCAACTAATCATGGAAATCAGAGATGGTTCAATTAAAGAAATCAAAATTGGCAAATTAATTCAATTTATCTCATTCTTCCCAACTATCTCATCTGGACCAATTGATAGATATAAACGTTTTGTTAAAGATGATAAAAAGGTACCTACTGGTGGGGAATATAGAGAATTAGTGTTAAAAGCAATTCACATGATTATGTTAGGTTTCTTGTATAAATATATTATCGCTTACTTCATTCAAGTATATGCGATTAACCCACTGCAAATGAATTTACATGGATTTACACACATGTGGTTATATATGTATGCATACAGTTTCTATCTATTCTTTGATTTTGCAGGTTATAGTTTATTTGCTATAGCACTCAGTTATTTATATGGCATTAAAACACCACCAAACTTTAATAAACCTTTCCAATCTAAAAATATTAAAGATTTCTGGAATAGATGGCATATGACTTTATCATTTTGGTTTAGAGACTGTATTTATATGAGATCATTATTTTATATGTCTCGTAAGAAGATGTTTAAGAGTCAATTGGCTATGTCAAACATGGCTTTCTTCCTTAATTTCTTTATCATGGGAGTTTGGCACGGATTAGAAGTTTATTATATTATTTATGGCTTATACCATGCAGCATTATTTATAGGTTATGGTTATTATGAAAAATGGAGAAAAAATCATCCTTCACGTTGGCAAAATAAATGGACTAACGCGTTAAGTGTTGTCATCACATTCCATTTTGTAACGTTCGGCTTTTTAATTTTCTCAGGTAAATTTATTTAATAAAGGAGTAATTAATTATGGAATTTAGAGAACAAGTATTAGACTTATTAGCAGAGGTTGCAGAAAACGATATTGTAAAAGAAAATCCAGATGTAGAAATTTTCGAAGAAGGTATTATTGATTCTTTCCAAACAGTAGGTTTATTATTAGAAATTCAAAATAAATTAGATATCGAAGTTTCTATTATGGACTTTGATCGTGATGAGTGGGCTACACCAAATAAAATTGTGGAAGCATTAGAAGAACTACGATGAAATTAAAACCTTTTTTACCCATTCTAATTAGCGGCGTTATATTTATTATATTTGTTCTGTTACCCGCACAATTATTTACAGGGCTAATTAATGATAAAACGCTTGCTAATAATAGAATTTCATTAACAGATCAAGTATTAAAAGGCATGCTCATTCAAAATCAACTATATAAGTCGGATAAATATTATCCAGTTTATGGTTCAAGTGAATTAGGTAAAGATGATCCATTTAATCCAGCAATTGCGTTAAATAAGCACAATTCAGATAAACCAGTATTTTTACTAGGCACTGGTGGGTCAACAGATTTAATTAATGCAGTAGAACTTGCATCTCAGTATGATAATTTAAAAGGTAAAAAATTAACTTTTATTATCTCACCACAATGGTTTACTAATCATGGATTAACAAACCAAAACTTTGATGCTCGTATGTCTCAAAATCAAATTAACACGATGTTTAATCAAAAAAATATGCCTGCTGAATTGAAACAACGTTATGCCAAACGTTTATTGCAATTCCCGCATGTACATAACAAAGCGTATTTAAGAAAAGTTGCTAAAGATCCACATAATGTATCAGGTCACTATATTTCAGCATTTAAAGAAAATCAATTAATTAAGATTGAAGCAATTAAATCATTATTCTCTATCACTAAACCACCTTTATCTCATGTTAAACCTGCAACTGATGAAAAAGCATCATGGGGCCAAATGAAAGACAAAGCAGAAGTAATTGGTAAAAATAATACCAAAACTAATGATTATCATATTAGAGACCCATATTGGAAACTGATCAAAGAAAATAAACGTAAAATAAATCGTGATTATGAATTTAACGTTAATTCTCCAGAGTTCCAAGATTTAAAATTACTTGTTCAAACAATGAATAAAGCTGGCGCAGATGTACAATATGTAAGTATCCCATCAAATGGTAAATGGTATGATCATATTGGTATCGATAGTGATAGACGCCAAGCAGTGTACAAAAAAATTCATTCAACTGTCGTTGATAATGGCGGTAAAATATACGATATGACTGATAAAGATTATGAAAAATATGTCATTAGTGACGCGGTTCATATTGGTTGGAAAGGTTGGGTCTATGTAGATCAACAAATTGCCAAACATATGAATGACAAAAAACAACCTCAAGTTGATAAAGACAAACACAAACAAAAAGAATCAAATTAATAATTAACGCCTTTCAAGAATCTAAGATGACAAATAGTTCATCGAAGTATACTTGAAAGGCGTATTTTTTAGAATAAAGAAGTAGAAATAAAATAGCTTATAATTGATAAACAAATAGATACAAAAATAATTATGAATAACGGTTTTAAAGCTTTTGATTTTAAATCTTTGAATGATACATTTAATCCTAATGCAACCATTGCCATTAATAAGAAAATATTAGTTACTACCTCTATTATTTTTAATAATGCGTGAGGGATAGGAATATATGTATTGATTAATGCCATTAATATAAATCCAATTAAAAAATACGGAAAATCAATATGGTGTGCTTGTTTATCATTTTTATTCTTAAATTTCACAATAAAAATAAATATTAATATAACTGGAATTAATAAAAATACACGTCCTAATTTTGCTAATAAAGCTATTTTAAGAGATTCTACCCCAGCATAATTACCAGCCAAAACAACTTGTGCAATTTCATGAAGGCTAGTTCCAGACCAAATACCAAAATGTACAGGGGAGATATGAATGATTGAATAAATAAATGTATAAATTAATGAGAAGACAGTCCCTACTAATGCAATGATGCCGACACTAATAGCTGTATCTTTGTCTCTTGATTTTATAATTGGTGCTATTGCTGCGATAGCGGCTGCACCACAGATACCAGTACCAACGCCTAATAATGTTGTTATTGAAGTATCTGCTTTTACTATGCGACTAATAAAATAGGTGAATAGGATACTGAAAACAATAACGCACGCATCCATTAATAATAATTGACCACCATGTCCTAATATTTCATCGATATTTAATTTGAGACCATAAAAGACAATCGCAATTTTTAATAAGTATTTAGATGAAAATGTTATTCCACTTTTATAATCTTCTGGATATCCTTTGAAATGTCGATAAAGTATAGCAATAAGAATTGCGATTGATAAACCGCCAATTTGACTAAGGACAGGTAATTTAGATAATACAAGACTTATGATTGCGATGATAAATGTAAATAAGATACCTATAATAAAGTGCTTATCCTTAATTTTATTCATGACATGTTCCTCCTTTACGAAAAGTTTAGCATTACATAATTATATCGTTAAATAAATATTTAACATACTATCTATATCAAATTTGTTATAATCATATTAAAAATATAAATGAGTATAGAACAAGGAGAAAGTACATGGATCCTTACAAAGTATTAATAGAAGTGGTCAAAACAGCTAATTTTACTAAAGCGGCCGAGAATCTATATACATCTCAACCATCGATTAGTCGAGATATTAAAAGATTAGAAGCAAAATATAATGTTAAAATTTTTGAGTTTACTCGGCCAACAATATGTTTAACATCAGATGGAGAAAAGATTCTACGTTATGCGTTGCAACGTGAAAATATTGAACAAGAGTTATGGCATGATCTAAAAAATGACCTTAATATTATTGCTGGATCAATATCGATAGGTAGTAGTTACACATACGGCGAACAATATTTATCTGAAAAATTAATTAAAGTTGCTAATGAATATCCAGACTTACATGTTAATGCTTATTTAATGAATTCAGATACGGTCATAGATAATGTAAAACATAATATTGTTGATATTGGCATTATTGAACGTGAAATTCAAGATAACACACTTGATTTAGCATGTATTTCCCAAGATGAAATGGTTTTAATTTATAATAGGCAAATAGGCTTTGATAAGAATCAAGTATGTTATGTGAGAGAACAAGGATCTGGAACAAGGGTGTATCAGGAAATTGGATTAACTAGATTAGAATTGCATCCTTATTTGGTGGAAATTAATTCAAATCAAGTGATAGTAGATATGGTAAAAGCAGGTAAGGGATTTACAGTAATTTCTAAATCAGTATTAGAAAAAGAACCAAAAGAAGTGCTTGCTTCTATCGAGTTAGACGTGTTTCGTAATTTCTACCTTACTAAGCACAAAGATAAATACGTGGACAATAATTTAAAAGCCATCATAGATCTATTCGAATGCCATTATTATAATGATGAAACGAAAAAAGAATGATTTTATTAACTTTAATAAAAATAAAACAAATCCAAAATTTCAGAGACATAAAAATACCACTCAAATGATTGAATTCAATCCATCTGAGTGGTTACTATGTCTTAAATATCTATAATATATGAAGATTTTCATAATATGTAAAACAAAGTAAATAATTACTTGTAAACAAATTAGAATACTTGTTCAACTTCGATAACACCAGGTACTTCTTCGTGTAAAGCACGTTCAATACCAGCTTTTAAAGTAATTGTAGAACTTGGGCATGTACCACAAGCACCATGTAGTTGTAATTTAACAATTCCGTCTTCAACGTCAACTAATGTACAGTCGCCGCCATCACGTAATAAAAATGGACGTAAACGTTCTATAACTTCAGCTACTTGATCAAACATTGTCGCATTCTCAGTAGGCATGAGATATGTCTCCTTTCAAGTATATTATTTCATTATCATTATTAGTACATTATAATAGATTAAGAACGAAAAATCTATAAATCAAAACGAGGGATTTCAATGACTAAAATAAGTGTTGTTGTTTATGGGGCAGATATTGTATGTGCGAGTTGTGTTAATGCACCGACATCAAAAGATACATTCGATTGGTTACAACCATTACTTAAGCGAAAATTTCCACAACATCAATTTGAATTTACATATATCGATATTGAAAAAGATACAGAAAATTTAACAGATCATGATCAACAATTTATTGAACGTATTCAAGAAGATGAATTATTTTATCCATTAATTACTATGAACGATGAGTATGTGGCAGATGGATATATTCAAACGAAACAAATAACACAATTTGTGGAGCAACATTTTAAATATTAAAATGTCTAATTTTTATCTATAGAAAAAGAGGGAGTGGGACAGAAATAACATTTTTCCAAAATTTATTTCGTTGTCCCACCCCGGCAAGGTTGACTATAATTGAAAAAAGCTTGATACAAGTGCATTTTCAAATCAGTCAACTACTGCCAATATAAAATTTTAGCCTGAGACATTGATTTATGTCCCAGGCTGTCTTAATTTATATTTTTAACCATTATGATATTTATATAACCAAAGTACGCCTGATTTAAGGATGGAAGCAAGTCTACCTGTAACGGTACGATCCATGATATAAGCGAATCCTTGTTTATCACCAAGTGAACCTAAGAAGCCTTGAACTTTAAGTTCTGGCATTTTTTCAGGTAAAGGCTCATTATTCCATTGTTTTTTCATGACATCAGCAATTTGTTCACCTTGTAACTCTGCTAATTGAGCACTTGGTGCATGCGGTAAATCTGCACAATCCCCAACTACATAAACGTTTTTGTATGTTGGAATTTGATGATACTGATTTAAAATAACACGACCATTATTGTTAATATCAATTGGTAAATTTCTAACAACTTCAACTGGTTGAATACCTGCTGTCCACACAACTAAATCTACATCTTCAGGAACACCATTATTATATATTTTACCTGGTTCAACTTTATCAATAACTGAGTTAGGTACAACTGTTACATTATGTTTAGAGAACCATTTTGCAATATAATTACTTAATTTTTCTGGGAAGTTTCTTAGGATTCGAGACCCTCTATCGTATAATAAAATTTCCAAATCAGCACGGCTTTCCCTTAGCTCACTTGCTAACTCAATGCCGCTTAAACCAGCACCGACAATAGCAACTTTAGCCCCATTAGGTAATTCACTAATACTATGGAATGTTTCGCGAGCCTTTGATAGTGTCTGAATACTATGTGTGTATGTATCAGCATCTGGAACGTTGTGATATTTATCTTCACAACCTAAACCAATCACTAACTCATCATAATCGACTTTTGAATTACCTACTGAAATAATTTGTTCATCTAAATTAATCTCATTAATTTCCCCATAGACAGTATTCATTTTAGAATCTCCAGGAAATTCCATACGAACATCTTTGTCAGATTTTGTTCCAGCAGCTAGTGCATAAAATTCAGGTTTTAAGCCATGAAATGGCATACGATCGATTAATGTTAACCTATAACCATCTGGTAATGAATTAGGCAATATACGAGACATGATGCGCATATTACCGTAACCCCCGCCTAATAAAACAATATTTTTCATTTTAGTATACCCCTTTATCCTAAAAATCTTGTTATAAATAAGTGTGCAATTGATTTAGAAAGACACTTATTTAATGTCATTTTATGCAATTATGCCCCTTAAAATGATGAAAAGAATAACCCCTTAACATCTTATTTTATAGACTATGTATTTATATGATTATTATATCGGTTTTTCAAATTGACTACAAACATATATCGAATGAAATTGAATATATTGTTTTATTTGTAAAAATTTCTATTTTTAACATTTTAAGCTCAAAGATAGTCATAACAACTGGTAGTTTGTTATAATATTATAACTATTATTTTAGAGAGGGTGTCGTATGTTTCCGTTAGTTGAATTCTGCATTTCCAATATGGCTAAAGGTGGGGATGTAGTTTATGAAAAATTAGAAAATGATCCTGATATAGATGTTTTAGAATATGGATGTTTACAAAACTGCGGTATATGTTCCGACGGCTTGTACGCACTTGTCGATGGTGATATTGTTGAAGGAGATACACCGGACGATTTGTTAAATAATATATATAAACATATAGAAGAAAATGATTTCACGAACTTATTATAGGAGGTTATGATTATGCAAACAGTTATATTAACTGAAGCAGCAGCTTATGAAGTTAAAGATATGTTACAAAGTAATGATATGCCCGATGGCTATTTAAAAATTAAAGTTAATGGTGGCGGATGTACGGGTTTAACATATGGCATGTCAGCAGAAGCTGAACCAGGCGAAAATGATGAAATATTAGAATTCTTTGGTTTAAAAGTGTTAGTAGATAAACATGATGCCCCAGTATTAAATGGTACGACAATCGATTTTAAGCAATCATTAATGGGCGGCGGTTTCCAAATTGATAATCCAAACGCTATTGCTTCATGTGGTTGTGGTAGTTCATTTAGAACAGCTAAAGTTGCAGGAAACCCGGAAGATTGTTAAAGCGATATACAGCAATTAATTTAATAAATTAAATTTTTCACAAAGTGCACTATTGTCGCTTGAAAATATTGTACAAAAGCTATAGAATTAAACTTGGATTTAATATTGTCTTTTCTGTGAACTTCACGAGAAATAGCTTGATGAAAAAGACGTAATAATTATTGTGTGTCGTAGTTTTAAAATGTGTTACTTATTTAAGTTTAATCATTTTTAGTTATGCTACACTAGAGTTAAAATATTATGAAAGCTTAGGTGAAAATAATGGCTCAAGAACGTAAAAAAGTATTAGTTTTAGGTGCAGGTTATGCAGGTTTACAAGCTGTTACTAAATTACAAAAAGAAGTTTCTGCAGAAGAAGCAGAAATTACTTTAATCAACAAAAATGATTATCACTATGAAGCAACTTGGTTACATGAAGCTTCAGCAGGTACAATTAATTATGAAGATTTATTATACCCAGTTGAAAGTGTATTGAAAAAAGACAAAGTTAACTTTGTAAAAGCAGAAGTTACTAAAATTGACCGTAATGCTAAAAAAGTAGAAACTGACAAAGGTATCTATGACTTCGACATTTTAGTTGTAGCATTAGGATTTGTTAGTGAAACATTTGGTATTGATGGTATGAAAGATTACGCTTTCCAAATCGAAAACGTTTTAACTACACGTCAATTATCTCGTCATATTGAAGATAAATTTGCTAATTATGCAGCTTCTAAAGAGAAAGATGAAAATGATTTATCCATCTTAGTTGGTGGTGCAGGATTCACTGGAATAGAATTCTTAGGTGAATTAACTGACAGAATCCCTGAATTATGTAGCAAATATGGTATCGATCAAAGCAAAGTTAAAGTAACTTGTGTTGAAGCGGCACCTAAAATGTTACCAATGTTCTCAGATGACTTAGTTAATCATGCAGTAAACTACTTAGAAAACCGTGGCGTTGAATTCAAAATCGCTACACCAATCGTTGCATGTAATGAAAAAGGATTTGTTGTTGAAATCAATGGTGAAAAACAACAATTAGAAGCAGGCACTTCAGTTTGGGCTGCAGGTGTACGTGGAAGCCACTTAATGGAAGAATCTTTCGAAGGCGTTAAACGTGGTCGTATTGTTACTAACCAAGATCTTACAATTGCAGGTCATGACGATATCTTTGTTATTGGTGACTGTTCTGCATTCGTTCCTGCTGGTGAAGAACGTCCATTACCAACAACAGCACAAATTGCAATGCAACAAGGTGAACATGTTGCTAAAAACATCAAACATATCTTAAATGGTGAAGCTAAAGAAGAATTTGAATATGTTGACCGTGGTACAGTATGTTCATTAGGTTCACATGACGGTGTAGGTATTGTTTACGGTAAAGATATTACTGGTAAAAAAGCAGCGTTCATGAAAAAAGTTATCGACACTCGTGCCGTATTCAAAATCGGTGGCATAGGTCTAGCATTCAAAAAAGGTAAATTCTAACTTTTTATAATAATGTAAGCCTCCTTACTTAATAGTTTGGAGGCTTTTTTGTATGCTTATTAAGAAAAGATGATTTGTAAATAAAACACTAAATAGTTATTTCAGTAATAGTCATTTTTTCTATTTTGAAATGATATAAAATGATTTACAAATGAATCAAAATAAAAAAGGAGGAAACGCTTATGAAAATTCACTTTAATTCGACGACTCCCAACGATATACATAATATTATCGTTGGGATCCCTGAACATATAAATCAATTAGAAAATATAAATTATAATGGTCAATCATTAATTGAAGATTTACAAACATTAAAGCAAAATCATATTATCCAAGGTGGCATTGGAAAAATTGCGACTTCAATCATATATATTCAAGAACAACCTAAAAGATTAATAACAGTAGGCTTAGGTAATATCAAACAATTGAATTATGCGGATTTTTTAAAAATATGGGGAAATTTATTTCAATATTTAAAACAAGAATTTATTACTGAAGCGGAGTTAATATTATCATCATTTTTAAATAAGTATATTGATGACAGTATTATAGCTAAAACACTGGGATTACAAAGTGAACAATCTATTTATCAATTTGATAATTATAGATCTGATAAACGCTCACCATATCAACCTAATTTATATATAAGCGTAAGTCAAAGACATGAAGATATAGAATCAATGATACAAGAAGGTAAAATTTTAGGTGAATCAATTAATATAGCACGTGGCTTTAGCCAAATACCACCTAATATTTTAACTCCACAATATTTTGCCGAAAGTGTAGATAAGCTATTTAAAGATACGTCAGTTAGTGTTGAGATTAAAGATGGACAAACTATACAAGATGAAGGATTTGGATTATTACATGCAGTAGGAAAAGGTTCTATTCATAGTCCAAGACTCATTACGTTAAGTTATCAAGGTCGTCAAGATGATGCAGATCCAATCGCATTAGTTGGTAAAGGAATTACTTATGATTCCGGTGGTTATAGCATTAAAAGTAAAACAGGCATGCAAACAATGAAATACGATATGTGTGGTGCAGCTAATGTTGTTGCAATGATAAAGGTTGCTCATCAATTAGCACTTCCTATCAATATTATTGGTGTAATTGCTTCAGCTGAAAACATGATAAATGAAAAAGCTATGAAACCTGATGATGTATACACAGCGTTTAATGGTGAAACCGTTGAAGTTCTAAATACCGATGCAGAAGGGCGACTAGTATTGGGTGATGCTGTAGCCTTTGCTACCCAATTTAAGCCACAAGTTATATTAGATTTTGCAACATTAACAGGTGCAGCTATTGTAGCCTTAGGTGAAGATAAAGCTGCTGCATTTGAATCAGATGCTTCTAATCAGCTACAAGAAATTTTAAAATTGGCTAAAAATGTTGATGAACAAGTATTTGAGCTGCCTATTACTCAAACTGAAAGACAATTAATAAAAAATAGCGACGTAGCTGATTTAGTTAATCATACGAATGGACAAGGAAAAGCTTTATTTGCAGCATCCTTTATTAGTCATTTTAGTGGATCAATTCCGCATATGCATTTTGATATCGCAGGACCAGCTACTATAAATAAAATGTCTTATAAAGGACCAAAGGGACCAACCGGTTATATGATTCCTACTATTATAGAATGGTTGAAAACAATGAATTAGTTTATTAAGGGAGGAGGTTTGAACCTCCTTTCTTGTTGTTAATTATAATATGCAATTGGTTTTATTTTTATATTGACTTTATATTATTGAATTGCTATGATATTATCCATAAACGCTTTAGTTCGATAGAGTGATAAAGGATGGTTTTGCTTATGGTAAATGCAGTAGTTATAGCTGTTATATTAATGATTATCTTATGCTTGTGTAGATTGAATGTCGTTATAAGTTTATTTATTAGTGCACTTGTTGGCGGCATACTATCTGGTATGAGTGTTGAAAAAGTTATAAGTATATTTGGGAAGAATATTGTTGACGGTGCTGAAGTCGCATTGAGCTACTCATTATTAGGAGGATTTGCTGCATTAATTTCCTATAGTGGTATTACAGACTATTTAGTTGGAAAAATAATTAATGCAATTCACTCTGAAAATAGTCGACTTTCAAGAATTAAAGTAAAAATAATTATTATCGTTGCGTTACTAGCAATGAGTATTATGAGTCAGAATTTAATACCTGTACATATTGCATTTATTCCAATTGTTATCCCACCATTATTAAGTTTATTCAATGATTTAAATATTGATAGAAGAGTCATTGGTTTAGTCATTGGATTTGGATTATGTTGGCCTTATGTTTTAATACCTTATGGTTTTGGTCAAATATATCATCAAATTATTCAAAGTGGTTTTCAAAAAGCACACCATCCTATCGAGTTTAATATGATTTGGAAAGCGATGATAATTCCTTCAATGGGCTATATCGTTGGTTTAATTTTAGGTTTAATTGTTTACCGCAAACCAAGAAAATATGAAGAGCGAAATATTAATGATAGAGCAACCGTAACTGAAGTAAAACCATATATTTTAGTTGTTACTATCATTGCGATTTTAGCAACTTTTATTGTTCAAACATTAACAGATTCAATGATTTTTGGTGCTTTAGCAGGTGTTCTTGTATTCTTCATTTCACGTGCATATAGTTGGCACGAATTAGACGAACAATTTGTAGATGGTATCAAAATTATGGCATATATAGGTGTTGTAATATTGACGGCTAATGGTTTTGCTGGTGTCATGAATGCTACTGGAGATATAGATAACTTAGTAAAAAGTTTAACAAGTATTACAGGTGATCATAAATTACTAAGTATAGTAATTATGTATATTATAGGCTTAATCGTTACGCTAGGTATCGGTTCATCATTTGCGACGATACCAATTATTGCTTCATTATTTATTCCATTTGGTTCTTCAATTGGTTTAGATACAATGGCTTTAATTGCATTGATAGGTACAGCTAGTGCATTAGGTGATTCAGGTTCACCAGCTAGTGATTCAACTTTAGGTCCAACAGCAGGACTTAATATGGATGGACAACATGACCATATTAGAGATACATGTATTCCAAACTTTTTATTCTATAATATACCATTGATTATTTTTGGTACGATAGCAGCCATGGTATTATAGTATAAAAAGAGGTGTTCTAAGTTGACCAATTTGTTAGAAACATTTGAAATGAATGTTGAAATTGAAGAAGAAGGCAAAGTAGTTATTTCAATGCCAGTTACTGATAAAGTGAAACAACCATTTGGATATTTACATGGCGGTGCGAGTTTGGCCTTAGGAGAAACTGCCTGTTCACTTGGAGCAGCGAATTTAATAGATACGACTGAGTATATTCCATTAGGTTTAGAAATGAATGCTAACCATGTCCATTCAGTAAAAGAAGGAAAGGTTATTGCAATAGCTACTATTATCCACCAAGGTAAATCAACACAAGTTTGGAATATTGAAATTAAAGATGAAAACGATAACCTAATTAGTATTATGAGAGGGACAATGGCAATTAAAGCTTTGAAGTAAAATATATCTCATAAATTTATAAATAATATATACCCCTATAGTTGAAATATAATTTCAATTATAGGGGTAATTTGTTGTTTATTAGGATACTTTTTCTTTTAGTATGCGATTATATGCATGACAGATTCTTTCAGAAGCTTCTCGACCGCCCATAATATTTCTACCAAAGGGACCAAGTTCTAAATCTGCTAGTCCACCAGCTACAAATAAATTAGGTAACCATTCTAACTCATATGATATGTTAGGAAAACCACATTTTGTTAATGGAGCGTTCAATTGAGTAATTAAATCTTGGATAATAGGTTGATTCATGACAGTATTTTCAAATCCAGTAGCTAATAAAATATGGTCATAATAAATCGATTTGTGAGTTGTAATGATATGATGATCTTTAATATCTTTAATTTCATTTTTATGAAGAACTAAACGACCATTATTTACATGTTTTTTAATACGAAGATATAGTTCGTGAGGCATTGATCCTTTATGACGTTCTGCCTTAATAATTCTCATTCGTTCCTGTGAAGATTCGATATTTAAGAAATGTTTCATATTCTTAGGACCAAGCCAACCTGGGTCGGCGTCAAAATCATGAATTTCAATATCTTTATTTAACCATAAATGAATTGTTCGTTGATGATTAGTATTAATTAATTTAAGTGTCAAATGTGCGGCTGATATTCCGCTTCCCACGACATGAGAAGTTTGATTAATATTTATTTGCGATTCCGCTTCGTTGAAAATATGCTGGACATCGGGTTGTTGCTGAAACATAGGTGGAATATTCGCGCGATGGTTACAACCATGTGCAATAATTAAAAATTCTGTTTGAATGGTTTGACCGTTTGCCAATTCTAACTGCCATTGATGTTGCTTTCGATTTATATGTTTAACAAATCCTTGTATGTGACTCTCATTTAAATGATATTGATGGATAAGTTCATGAGTATGATGCATAAACATATCACGCTGTGGTCGTTTATAAGGACCGTATGTAGCACCTGTATATTGATTAAATTTAGCATATTGTTTTAAATGAAATGGCTCAGGGTGAATATGATGTACAAATGGAGATCTTAAAAATGGCATACTAATACGTTGAGTATAAGTATTAAATTGTTCACATAATGAAGGATAAGGGTCTATTATTGTCAATTCGTTAGATGATAAGCCGGCTTGTCTTAGTTTTAAAGCTATTGTTGTACCTTGAATGCCACCACCAATAATTGTCCAGTGCATGTTATCAACTCGCTTTCTAATTTACTATATAAAACGTAATTATTACGATTTAAAAATTATAGCACATTTCTACTTCTAATACAATTTCATGAAAATAATAACCCATAGCTATAATGTAAACTTTTAAAATAAATTAGTTTACATTATAATAGAATAGTATTTAGATTCTCATATATACATAAAGAAGATTTATTTTATGATAATAGGGGGAAAATTGAATGAAATTATCAGAAAGAGTTATGAAAGAAGACAATTTTACTAAAAAAGAATGGCTAAGTATCTTCGAAAGCGACAGAATAGATACATTGGAGTTATTACATGAAGCATATATCGTTAGAAAACATTACTATGGTAAAAAAGTAAAATTAAATATGATACTTAATGCTAAAAGTGGTATATGTCCTGAAGATTGTGGTTATTGTGGGCAATCTAGAGAAATGAAACAAAAGCAAAGATATGGTTTAGTTGATAAGGAGAAAGTAAAAGAAGGGGCAAAAGTGGCTTATGAAAATCAGATAGGAACGTATTGTATTGTTATGAGTGGTAGAGGTCCTAGTGATAAAGAAGTTAAACATATTTGTGATACCGTACAAGAAATTAAAACTATACATCCACAACTTAAAATATGTGCATGCTTAGGTTTAACCAATGAAGAGCAAGCTTCACAATTAAAAGAAGCAGGCGTAGACCGCTATAATCACAATATTAATACAAGTGAACGTTATCATGATAACGTGGTAACTACACATACATATGAAGATCGAGTTAATACTATTGAGGTTATGAAAGCAAACCAGATTTCACCTTGTTCTGGAGTTATATGCGGTATGGGTGAAACGAATGAGGATATTATAGATATGGCTTTAGCACTCAAAGCGATTGATGCAGATAGTATTCCCATAAATTTTTTACATCCAATAAAGGGAACTAAATTTGGAAATATGGACGAATTAACACCAATGAAATGTTTGCGTATCATTTCAATGTTTAGATTAATTAATCCAACTAAAGAAATACGAATTGCAGGTGGAAGAGAAGTTAACTTACGTTCATTACAGCCATTAGCGTTACAAGCTGCTAATTCTATATTTGTAGGTGATTACTTAATAACAGGTGGTCAACCTAATCAATTAGATTATGATATGTTAAAGGATTTAGGATTCGATATAGATGTAGTGAATGATAAAGTTACCCAAATCTAGAATAGTATCAATGATTATTAAAAAGACCAATCGAAGTATGATTTTATCGATTGGTCCTTTTCAAATAATATTTATAATTTTTTATCTTTTAAATCTTCTTTAATTTCGTCAACTTTAGTATTTTTACTATAAGGTGTATTTGTATTATAAGCTGCTTTCATTATCATGTGACTTGATAGGGGGCCAGTAATTAAGACGAAGATAATACCAATGATTAATTGCATGTTTGTATAACCTTCAGTACCAATAAAATATAAAAATGCTCCCATTAATAAACTCATTGCTCCCAATGTAGCGGCTTTACCAGCAGCGTGTGCACGAGAATAGATATCTTCAAGTCTTAATAAACCAATAGCAGCTACAGCACTGATGATTGCTCCAATAATGATTAAGATAAGAGAAATACTAATGACTATCGTTTCTATCATGTTCTATCACCTTACCTTTATCCATGAATTTTGAGAAAACGGCTGTACCTAAGAAGGCTAAAATACCTACTAATAAAATAACTACAATCATATATTTAATATTCATTAAAATACTAAAGAGTGCAATAACGGCCATTAGTTGTAGACCCAAGGCATCTAATGCAACTACTCTATCTGCTAGAGAGGGTCCTAAAATAACTCTAACTAGCATAGCCAACATTGATAAAACGACTATGACTAATGCAATAATAATTATTGTTTTAATTGTCATTATTCTTCGCCCACCTCTCTAACAACTTTTTCTAAAGAAGATTTTATTCCTTCAACTTCTTCTTCGGTTGTACTAAAGTCAATAGCATGTATATAGATTTTGGTACGATCATCACTAATACCAAGAACTACAGTCCCGGGTGTTAATGTAATTAAATTGGAAAGTAACACTATTTGCCAGTCTGTCTTCAAATCTGTTGGATATACAAAGAATCCCGGCTTATTAGTGATTTGTGGCTTTAAGATGATTTTTAAGACATCTAGATTAGCTTTTATTAATTCTAATAAGAAAATAAAGACTAATCGAATCATTCTATATATACGAATTAAGTAAAACTTTCCTGGCATTACGCGATGAAGGAGATAAACCAATATGAGACCAAATAAATAACCTAATACGAAATTGTTTAATGTATAGCTATCTGAAATGAGTAACCACACAATTGAAACTAATAAATTAACAACAATTTGGACTGCCATCATTATTTACCTCCCAATACACTATTAATATATACGCTTGGATCATAGAATGTTTCTGCGCCATCTTTAATAATTGGGTATAGGACATCCGCTGATAATCCAAATAATACAGTAATGGCAACAGCAATCACTGAAACAGTAATTAAACCATAACTATTTACTTTAGTTGATATATCATATCCTTTAGGTGTTCCGAAGAATCCTTTTAAGAAGACTCTTATAACAGAATATAAAACCACTAAACTAGAGATTAATACTATGATACCTGTTAAATAAAATCCTTTTTCAAATGTAGCTTTTACGATATACAATTTACCGTAAAAACCACTAAGTGGCGGTATACCTGCCAAACTTAACGAAGCTATAAAGAATGTCCACCCAAGAACAGGATATCGTTTAATTAGTCCACCAAATTGACGTAAATCCGTAGTTTTTGTAATTTTATACATGACACCTATTAAGAAGAAAAGGGATGTTTTAACTAACATATCATGAATAGTGTAGTAAATAGCACCAATCATGCCCGTTTCATTCATCATAGCAACACCGACTAAAATAACGCCTACTGCAATCATGATATTATATAAAATGATTTTTTTCGTATCATAGTAGGATACTGCGCCAACACAACCAAAAATAATTGTTAATAACGCTAAGAATAATATGACATAGTTAGAAAAACCTACTGAACTATTAAAGAATAAACTTAATGTTCTGGCAATGGCATATACGCCTACTTTTGTAAGTAAAGCACCAAAGAATGCCATAATAGCAAACGGTGGTGCATAGTAAGCACCAGGTAACCATACATACATTGGGAAGACGCCAGCTTTAGTAGCAAAGACGAAAATGAATAGTATAAATACAATATTTACTAAGCCACTTTCATGTGCTGATAATTCATTCAAACGTTGACTGATGTGTGCCAAGTTTAAAGTTCCGACAACGGAATATAAAATAGCGACACCCATAACAAAGAATGATGAAGAAACAACATTAACTAATACATATTTAATCGTTTCTTGTAGTTGTATTTTTGTAGTGCCAATAACTAAAAGGCAATATGAAGACATTAAGAATACTTCAAAAAATACAAATAAGTTAAATATATCTCCTGTTGTAAAGGCACCAATAATACCTATAAGCATGAACATTACAGAGAAATAATAATAGAATCTTTCTCGGTCAACACCAATCGAATTATAAGAATATAGAATGATGAGTGCAGTAATAATAATACTTGTAATGATTAGTAATGCACTAAAAGTATCTAATACAAATACAATACTGTAAGGTGCTTTCCATGAGCCTAATTCCAATTTAATAGGTCCATTTTTAAATACATTATACAAATTAATAATAGATATAACTAAAGTAATCATTGTACCTGCTAAAGCGACATAACGTTTTATATATGTTCGTTTTCCAATAAAGACGAGTAATATTGCCGTTAGAATAGGTACAACTAAAGTAAGGGCTAGCATATTACTCTCTGACATCTTCTGGAACTCCTTTCATACTTTCCACGTTATCAGTACCTAACTCTTTGTATGTTCTAAAGGCTAGTACTAAAAAGAAAGCCGTAGTAGCAAATGCGATAACGATAGCTGTTAATATAAGTGCTTGAGGGATTGGATCAACATAGCTATGAATTCCTTTTTCGTGGATAGGTGATGCGCCATGTTTTAATCCACCCATAGTAATTAGAAATAAATTTGCTGCGTGTGTTAGTAGCGTAGTTCCCATAATGATTCGTATCAAACTTTTAGATAAAACGAGATAGACGCTGATTGCTGTAAGTATGCCACTAACAAATATCATAATAATCTCCACTATTCGTTCTCTCCAATCGATAAAATAATAGTCATTACAGTTCCTACGACTGCACATAAAACACCAAAGTCAAAGAATACAGCGGTTGTCATATGCATTGGTTGTAACAATGGAAGCGGAATATCAAAAGTAACATGTGTGAAAAAGTTATTAGACATAAACCAACTAGCCATTGGTGTGCCAACACAAAATAATAACCCAATACCTATAATTATTTTAAAATCTATAGGGAAAATTTTTCGCATCGTTTTAATATCAAATGCGATAGTAATGATAACTAAGGCACTAGAAAATAATAAACCACCGACAAAGCCGCCACCAGGAGTATAATGACCTGCAAGGAATAAAGAAAAACCAAACATCATAATCATGAAGAAAATAATGACAGCTGTATATTGAAACATTAAATCATTTTTCTGTCTGTTCATGACGTTTCACCTCACTCGTTTCTGTATGACGTTGATGCTTTTTGCGCAGTTTAATCATTGTATAAATGCCTAATCCTGCAATACCTAATACTGATGATTCAAATAACGTATCCATACCACGGAAATCGACTAATATGACATTGACCATATTCTTACCAGAAGCAAGATCATAGACATGGTCTTGATAGTAATGAGTAATAGATTCAAAGTGTCGGTTACCATATGCAATTAATCCTAAAATAATCACGACAAGTCCAATTCCTGCTGAGATTAATGCATTTGTTACTTTAAATGAACGTGTTTCGTTGTAACGGTTAAGATTAGGTAAGAAATAAAAACATAGTAAAAATAATGCAGTAGAAATTGATTCTACGACAAATTGTGTAAGGGCTAAGTCAGGTGCTTTAAAGAATATGAATAGCACAGATACTGAATAACCCACTGCACTTAACATAATAATGCTAAACAAACGAGATTTAGCAAATATAATTAAAAATGCTGCTATAACAAGTAAAGCGATAATTCCAACTTCAAAAATTCTAATATGACTAACATTTTTGAAATTAATAGTAAATGGCACGCTAAGTAATACAACAGTTGTTAATAATATTAATAAGCCAAAGATAATGACCAGATTATTTCTAGCAGAGCCAGTCACATAACTATTAGTCATATTTTTAGAATAAGTTGGGATATATTTTCCTAAACCGTCGTACCAATAATTAAAAGTAATTTGTTTAGGTTGTGCCTGTAATAATTTAATCCAATAAGCAAACGTTAAAATTAATAAAATTCCTACGATATAAATACAAATTGTAGTGATAAATGCTGGAGTTATACCATGGAATAAATGGAACTCAGCACTCACTTGAGAAGTTTGACTCATTGAAGCTGTTGCTGGTTCTATGATTGATTGTGTTAAAATTCCTGGGAATAAACCAAATACAATAACTAATATTGCTAATATAGCAGGCGAAATAAGCATTAATATCGATGCTTCATGAGCTTTATGAGGTAATTGATTTGGTTTATATTGTCCAAAGAATATATGCATAATAAATTTAATTGAATATACAAAAGTAAAGATACTACCAACAATAGCTAATATTGGAAAGATAATACCTATTGTATTTAAACTCATGGTATTTGCATGCGTTAATTCAATAACGGATTCAATGAATTTTTCTTTTGATAAAAAGCCATTGAATGGGGGTATGCCAGCCATACTTAAAGAAGTAATCACTGTAATTGTGAATGAAATTGGCATAATCGTTAATAAACCGCCTAATTTTCTAACATCACGAGTACCCGTACTATGGTCGACTGCACCAGTTATCATAAACAATGCACCTTTAAACGTCGCATGGTTAATTAAGTGAAATGCAGCTGCTGTGAAAGCCGCGATATATAATTGACTATCCTGACCTTCAAAGTGATAGCTAACAGCACCAATACCTAGCATAGACATAATCATTCCCAGTTGTGACACAGTAGAAAATGCTAAAATCCCTTTGAGATCTTGCTGTTTCGTAGCGTTTAATGATGCCCAAAACAAGGTAATTAATCCAACTAGAGTAACTGTCCAAATCCATCCTTGTGACACTGCGAAAATAGGAGTCATTCTAGCTATTAAATATAAACCAGCTTTTACCATCGTTGCAGAATGTAAATAAGCACTTACAGGTGTAGGTGCTTCCATTGCATCTGGTAACCATATGTAAAAGGGAACTTGTGCTGATTTAGTAAACGCACCAATTAGTACAAAAATCATTGCTAAGATAAAGAAAGGACTACTTTGTATATCAGCTACATGCTGAATAATATAACGAATACTTAGCGAATCTGCAGAAATAGAAAGTAAAATAATACCGCCTAGTAAACTTAGTCCTCCAAAAACAGTAATGATTAAAGACTTTTGAGCACCATAAATGGAAGCTTGCTTGTCTCTCCAAAATGAAATAAGTAAAAAACTTGAAAACGAAGTTAACTCCCAGAATAAATATAAAACGATAAGGTTATCTGAAAGTACAACGCCTAACATTGCACCCATGAAAAGTAATAAATAACAGTAAAAATTCCCTAATTGTTCTGATTGGCTTAAATAACCAATGGAGTATAAGACAACTAAACTGCCGACACCTGTTATCAGTAAACTAAATAATAATCCTAATCCATCTACATAAAGGTTAAAATTCATACCGACATGTGGCATCCACTTAAAAATTTTCATTACGGTATTACCTGACATAGTAGTCGTAATAAAAGTTAAGAAATATATAAATAAGACGACGGGGACAGGTAACACGAACCAACCTATGTGAATTCTTTTAAAGAATCTATATAAGATTGGGATAATGAGTGCAAATATTAACGGTAATAGTACCGCAATATGTAACAAACTCACTAAATTGTCCTCCTTTAAAAATGTTTATGATATTTATTATACATGAATCATATCATTCTGAAAAACGTGATACTGCTTGAAATCACTGTATTTCAATCGCTTTTAAATATGAAGAAACACGTCATTTTTAATAAAATTTTTGTTTGTATTGAATTGAATAATCATGTTTAAGTTGCTCTAAATTTTGCAATGAACGTTTCGCGTGGGCATCATTCTTTTCTTTAAGTTGTTCTTCTAAATTGGAAATGGCTTGTTGTAATGATTCCTCATATGACATTTTTTCAACATTAAAGTCACGTAATTGTGAACGCTTAGCATATCTCTTTTCAAAGTGACTTAATGCTCTACGTTCATGAAAGAATACATCTTCTGATTCATTTGGTGAATGTAAATCACCCTGTTTAGGATGTTTGATCACTTGTTCGACTTGAACTAAGACTTGATCATCATCTTCCTCTTTTATGGAAACGCCATAACTTCCAGTCTTGTGAGAAAATCGATATAACATTCTATATTACTTCCTTTCAAATATGTTAATATATACATATATCATAACATGAATGGAGAATTTTAATGACGAACTATCCTCAGTTAAATAAAGAGATTCAAGAAGATGAAATTAAAATTGTAATGCATACTAATAAAGATGATATGACATTTAAGTTATTCCCTAACATTGCACCTAAAACAGTTGAAAACTTTGTTACACATGCTAAAAATGGTTACTACAATGGTGTGACTTTCCACCGTGTCATCAATGACTTTATGGTACAAGGCGGTGACCCAACAGCAACTGGTATGGGTGGAGAAAGTATTTATGGCGGTGCATTCGAAGACGAGTTTTCATTAGAAGCATTTAACCTTTATGGTGCTTTATCAATGGCAAATGCTGGTCCAAATACAAATGGATCACAATTTTTCATTGTTCAAATGAAAGAAGTTCCTCAAAATATGTTAAGTCAACTAGCTGATGGTGGTTGGCCAGAACCTATCGTTAAAGCATATGGTGAAAATGGTGGAACACCATGGTTGGACCAAAAACATACAGTATTCGGACAAATTATTGAAGGGGAATCTACGTTAGAAGATATTGCTAACACTAAAGTAGGTCCACAAGATAAACCAGTTCACGATGTAGTTATTGAATCTATAGACGTTGAAGAATAAAAATTAATACGAGATACTTCTTATTGTTTTTTTGAAAAAGTCAAAAAGTATCGCGTGAGAATTAAATATAAATTAAAAATCACGATAGTAGGTTGATTACCTGTTATCGTGATTTTTTAATAGTTATTCTTAGGAGTTAAACGATATTAAAAATTCTGAGGGATAATTTGTTTTACTATGTGAAAAGCTATTGATTTATATTTTGTTATATTTATTGCAAAATAATTCAAAAAATTCAACGTTATAGTTAGTCCCTTAATTTGTTTTATGCTATGATAATAGTGTTAAGAAAACGAAATAAGGGGTTATCAAGTTGAATAATCACTATAAAGAAGGTCAACATATTAAGGTACGTGTGACTGGTATTCAACCGTATGGCGCATTTGTTGAGGCCCCTGACCATACTGAAGGACTTATCCATATTTCAGAAATCATGGATGATTATGTCCATAACTTGAAGAAATTTCTATCTGAGGGACAAGTAGTAAAAGCAAAGATTTTATCTATTGATAATGAAGGCAAACTTAACTTGTCACTTAAAGATAACGATTACTTTAAAAATTATGAACGTAAGAAAGAAAAACAGTCGGTGCTAGATGAGATAAAAGAAACAGAAAAGTATGGGTTTCAAACACTTGAAGAACGCTTACCGGTCTGGATCAAACGGTCTAAACGTACTATACGTCAAGATTAAATTGACGTAATTTAAATTCTTTATATTTCAAAAGTATAGAGAACTTATAGAAACGATAATTTCCAATAAATATTGGAAGTTATCGTTTTTATTTTGTATTTTATAAATAGTACAACTTAAAAATCATAGTATGAATAAACTGAAAAGTTTTGTGTATGACTGTAAGCAAAAAAATAGAGCGTACATATATTTCGTGATATAGTCGCATGTATTATTAAATGTGGAGGTTAAATATATGAACAGTAAATATAATCGATTGTTTGAGAGTGTAACATTACGTAATGGTGTAGAACTAAAAAATCGTTTTGTTTTAGCGCCATTAACACATGTTTCTTCAAACGATGATGGAACCATTTCTGATGTTGAATTACCTTATATTGAAAAACGTTCTAAAGATGTAGGACTTGCAATTAATGCAGCTAGTAATGTAAATGATGTGGGTAAAGCATTCCCTGGACAACCTTCAGTAGCACATGACTCTGATATAGAAGGACTAAAACAATTAGCACAAGCAATGAAAAAGAATGGTGCAAAAGCATTAGTTCAAATACATCATGGTGGTGCACAAGCTTTGCCTAATTTAACACCTAATGGTGATGTCGTTGCACCAAGCCCAATCTCATTAAAAAGTTTTGGACAACAAGAAGAACATGACGCGAGAGAAATGAGCGCTGAGGAAATTGAACAAACTATTAAAGATTTTGGTGAAGCAACAAGACGTGTTATTGAAGCAGGATTTGATGGTGTGGAAATACATGGTGCTAACCACTATTTAATTCATCAATTCGTTTCTCCTTACTATAATAGAAGAAACGATGTTTGGGCAGAAAACTTAAAATTCCCTAATGCTGTTATTGATGAAGTTTTAAAAGCTAAAAAAGAACATGCTTCAGATGACTTTATCGTAGGTTATCGCTTATCACCAGAAGAAGCAGAATCTCCTGGTATTACAATGGATATCACAGAAGAATTAATTAATTCAATTACTAAAAAAGATATTGATTATATACATGTATCTCTTATGGACGTTTATTCTAAAACACGTGAAGGTCAATACGAAGGACAAAATAGACTTAAATTAATTCATAAATGGATTAATGGACGTATGCCTTTAATAGGAATAGGTTCAGTATTTACAGCAGATGATGCTTTAAATGCTATTGAAGATGTAGGTGTAGAATTAGTTGCACTAGGTCGTGAGATACTTCTAGATTATAACTTTGTAAGTAAAATTGAAGAAGGTCGAGAATCAGAAATTATTAATAACTTTGATTCTGAACGTGAAGATAATCATGAATTACCACCAAATTTATGGGAACAATTTAATAAAGGCTTTTATCCATTACCAAGAAAAGATAAATAATATTTAAATGACTAGGATGATATCAAAAACCAATTGATATCATCCTAGTTTTTTATATAGAAACAAAAAGAAAATTATCATAATTTTTCAGATGAAAAATATACTAATAATACTGATATCACAATGTTTTTAAAACTTAAAATTATATATAATGATGAATTTTTAAACTTTTACTTGTACAACATAGTAGGCTTGTGTCATTATATTTGTAAGGGCTTTCAAAACTAAAGGTTGATCCTATTTTCTTGAGCATTTTAATAGAAAATCTCAACTAATCTTTATAATTAGAAAATTTTGAAATATATTTGTATAAACAGTTTGAGAGCCGGTAAAAATCAGTTATGATATTGGTAATTAGCTTTAATATTTATTAAACAAAGGGGAGATATTATGACTAAGTCAGAAGAAATCATTGAATTAACAAATCATTATGGAGCTCACAACTATGTGCCACTGCCGATTGTAATTTCAGAAGCGGTAGGTGTATGGGTGACAGATCCTGAAGGTAATAAATATATGGACATGTTATCTGCTTATTCAGCAGTAAACCAAGGTCATAGACATCCTAAAATTATTCAAGCACTTAAAGACCAAGCTGAAAAGGTCACTTTAGTATCACGTGCTTTTCACAGTGATAATTTAGGCGAATGGTATAAGAAAATTTGTGAATTATCAGGTAAAGAAAAGGCATTACCAATGAACACAGGTGCTGAAGCTGTTGAAACAGCATTAAAAGCAGCACGTCGTTGGGCTTACGATGTAAAAGGTATTGAACCAAACCAAGCTGAAATTATTGCATTTAATGGTAATTTCCATGGTCGTACAATGGCTCCAGTATCATTATCATCTGAAGCAGAATATCAAAGAGGATATGGTCCATTACTTGATGGTTTCCGCAAAGTTGATTTTGGTGATGTTGAAAAATTAAAAGCAGCTATTACTGACAATACTGCAGCTATTTTAGTTGAACCTATTCAAGGTGAAGCTGGTATTAATGTTCCTCCAGAAGGTTATTTAAAAGCTATAAGAGAACTTTGTGATGAACACAATATTTTATTTATTGCCGACGAAATTCAAGCTGGCTTAGGTCGTTCTGGTAAACTATTTGCTACTGATTGGGATAATGTTAAACCAGATGTTTATATTTTAGGGAAAGCATTAGGCGGCGGTGTATTACCAATCTCTGTTGTATTAGCTGACAAAGAAGTGTTAGATGTATTTACACCAGGTTCTCACGGATCAACATTCGGTGGTAATCCATTAGCATGTGCTGTGTCATTAGCAGCTTTAGATGTCATTGTAGATGAAGACTTACCTGGTCGTTCATTAGAACTAGGTGAATACTTTAAATCAGAATTACAAAAAATTGAACATCCATCTATTAAAGAAGTACGCGGACGTGGATTATTTATCGGAATCGAGTTAACTGAAAATGCAAGACCATACTGTGAATCATTGAAAGAATTAGGTTTATTATGTAAAGAAACACATGAAACAGTTATTCGATTTGCACCACCACTTGTGATTACTAAAGAAGAATTAGACATTGCTATTGAAAAAATTAAACAAGTATTTCAATAAGTTCAAAAAGTTGTAACAATCATTTTGTAACCCCTTTAAAAAGGATAAAGTTGTGTTACAATAATGAATGAAAGCGAAATCATTAGTTAAAAAAGAGGCGAAAAGGATCATGACTGAGAATAATAATTTAGTGACTTCTACTCAAGGAATTATTAAAGAAGCTTTGCATAAATTAGGTTTTGATGAGGGTATGTACGACCTTATCAAAGAACCACTAAGAATGTTACAAGTACGTATACCAGTTCGTATGGACGATGGAACTGTTCAAACATTTACTGGATATCGTGCACAACACAATGATGCTGTAGGTCCAACTAAAGGGGGCGTACGTTTCCACCCAGATGTTGATGAAGAAGAAGTTAAAGCTTTATCAATGTGGATGACATTAAAATGCGGTATTGTTAATTTACCATACGGCGGTGGTAAAGGCGGAATCGTTTGTGACCCTCGTCAAATGAGTATTCACGAAGTAGAACGCTTATCACGCGGCTATGTTAGAGCTATCTCACAATTTGTAGGGCCGAACAAAGATATTCCAGCACCAGACGTATTTACAAACTCACAAATTATGGCTTGGATGATGGATGAATATAGTGCGTTAGATAAATTCAATTCACCTGGATTTATCACTGGTAAACCAATTGTATTAGGTGGCTCTGAAGGTCGTGACCGCTCAACTGCATTAGGCGTAGTTATAGCTATCGAACAAGCAGCTAAACGTAAAGGTATGGATATTAAAGATGCTAAAGTTGTTATCCAAGGTTTTGGTAATGCTGGTAGTTTCTTAGCAAAATTCTTATATGATTTAGGTGCTAAAGTAGTAGGTATTTCAGATGCTTATGGCGCGCTACATGACCCTAATGGTTTAGATATAGATTATCTATTAGATAGAAGAGATAGTTTCGGTACTGTTACTAATCTATTTGAAGAAACAATCTCAAATAAAGAATTATTTGAATTAGATTGCGATATTTTAGTTCCAGCTGCAATTTCAAACCAAATTACTGAAGATAATGCTAATGACATTAAAGCAAGTATCGTAGTTGAAGCAGCAAATGGTCCAACTACTCCAGAAGCAACACGTATTTTAACTGAACGTGGTGTATTATTAGTACCAGACGTGTTAGCAAGTGCTGGTGGTGTAACAGTTTCTTACTTCGAATGGGTTCAAAATAATCAAGGTTATTACTGGACAGAAGAAGAAGTTAATGAAAAACTACGTGAAAAATTAATCACAGCATTTGATACTATTTATGAATTATCACAAAATAGAAAAATTGATATGCGTTTAGCAGCCTATATCGTTGGTATTAAACGTACTGCTGAAGCTGCACGTTACCGTGGTTGGGCATAAACACAAATTGTTATAATTTTAAATTAAATTAAAACATTCACTCAAAGACAATTGAGTGAATGTTTTTTTGATTAATTATGTTAAATCCTTTTTAATTTGGGATAAAACTTTTAAAATCATATCGCTATCTTCCGTAAAAGGATAATGTATCATTTTTTTGGAATTAGGATAAGGCTCTACTAATTCATAATTAGGTAATGTACTTAGTGAAGAATTTGTAGCTTTAACTAGTAAACGATTGTCATACAAACCGCCAACGACTGCCTTATCATAATATATAATATATTCTCCCATCATTTTACGAGTAGTAATATGATCGTCTTTTAAATGATCCAAAAATTGATTTAATGTTTCTTCGCTTGTTGCCATTTTTTCACTGCCTTTTTAATATATGAATATTATTAATATATACCCTATATTCTTCATATATTTCATTCGTGACTTATATTTTTATATTTATCAGCATAGTTGGTAAACACACCATCAACACCATAATCATTTAGACGTTGCATATATGTTTCGTTATTAACAGTAAATGGATGAATGAGGAAACCTAAATCTTTTAAATGTTTTGTATTGTTTTCGTTTAAATCTGTATATTCTGGTCCTACACCAATAGCATATGATTTGATTCGTTTTAAGTCTGATTCAGTTTGAGATGTTAGTTCTCCTTTATCTAATAAACGAATTAATGGGATATTAGGACTTAATTGTTTCATTTTTTGTAAACTCGGTTCAGAAAATGATTGAACTATGACGTGACCATTTTTAAGGGATTGATTTGTCAGCATACCATGTTTATTTAATGATTGAATTAATTGATTTTCCATACCTGGATAGACATCTGGTGATTTTGTTTCTATATAATAATTAGCATTTTTACCATAGCGACTTAAAATTTCATCTAAAGTAGGAACTTTAGCATTTTTATACTCTGATTTAGCTAAATTAGGGTGTTGTTTATTGAACCAACTACCAGCATCAAGTTTCTTTAATTCGTCTAAAGTATAATCTTCAACACGACCATGTCCATTTGTAGTACGATCAACAGTTTCATCATGCATAGCTACAAGATGCCCATCTTTCGTTCTTTGTAAATCAATTTCTATGTATGAAGCACCTAATTCTCTATGACTTTTATCATATGAATTGAATGTATGTTCGGGTGCATATCCGCTTGCACCTCTATGCGCAATTGTAGTATGTGCTTCTCCGGTTAGGTTTTTTTGCCAATTTGTTGATTGATTTTGATTTGAAGAGGACTGTGTGGATTGCTGATCATATTGACCATTATTAGTTTGTCCATTACCGCTTGCATATACAGGATTAGCTATACCTAATAAAGATACAGTTGCAACACTTGCGAAAACCCATTTGTTTATTTTCATCGTAATAACATCCTTTCAATAAGTGTGTTATCACTATCATGACAATATTTCCAAATACTAGAAATAGAATTTACTGAATAATTAATTAACTCTAAAAAAATTAATACATTCTTCAAAATATCATTAAAGTTTAACTGTAATTTTACATAAAAACAGCCTGGGACATAAATCAATGTCTCAGGCTACAATTATATATAGGCAGTAGTTGACTGAATTGAAAATGCACTTGTATCAAGCTTTTTTCAACTCTAGTCAACCTTGCCGGGGTGGGACAACGAAATAAATTTTGAGAAAATATTATTTCTGTCCCGCTCCCTTTGTAATAAATTAATGTGATACCTTTTTGTATTTATCTGGATAATTGGTGAAAACACCGTCAATACCATAGCCATTTAATCTTTTCATATCTGCAGTTTCATTAACAGTAAATGGGTGGATAAGAAATCCTAAATCTTTGATGTGAGAAGTATTAGAACGAGTTAAGTCACTGAATTCAGGACTAATTACAGTTGCATAACTTTTAATATGTTTAAGATCTTTATCTGTTAAATGTTGTAGCTGATGCTTTTTGATTAATCTAACTAGGGGAACATTTTGATTAGACTTGTGTATTTTTGTCAAACTTTCTTCAGAAAATGATTGAATCATAACGTGACCGTTTTTTAAAGATGTCTTGGATAATAAACCATGCTGTTTAAGTGTTTGTAATAGTTGAGATTCCATTCCAGGATAAACATCAGGAGATTTTGTTTCGATGTAATAATTTGCTTTGTTACCATAGCGAGTAAGTATCTCATCTAAAGTAGGAACTTTGGCATTTATATATTCTGATTTAGCTAATTTAGGATTTGCCTTATTAAACCAACTTCCAGCATCTAATTGCTTTATTTGAGATAAGTTTAAATTTTTCACTTTACCATGCCCATTGGTTGTACGATCTACTGAGTCATCATGCATAGCTATAAGTTGCCCATCTTTCGTTCTTTGTAAATCAATTTCGATATATGAAG
The DNA here is from genome assembly GCF_038008425.1 of Staphylococcus sp. FSL H8-0121. Classification (NCBI taxonomy): domain Bacteria; kingdom Bacillati; phylum Bacillota; class Bacilli; order Caryophanales; family Staphylococcaceae; genus Staphylococcus; species Staphylococcus sp. FSL H8-0121. The sequence continues at coordinate 888,965 of NZ_JBBOZB010000001.1, read as the reverse complement.
CACCAATTTCTTTATGGCTTTTATCGTAAGAATTAAAAGTATGTTCAGGTGCATAACCGCTTGCACCTCTATGGGCGATAGTTACAAATTTTTCGTTTGTAGGGTTGGATAACCAATGTTTTTTAGAACTTTTTGCATCAATTGTTGGTTGAAACTTTGAATAAATAAATACACAAATTGTAGATATTAAAATAAATAATAAGACAGCTTTTAGAAATTTACACATAATATGACCTTTCCAATAATTTTAAAATACTTATCAATTATACTATAAGTTGTATAACAATATAATGTTTATTTTTAAAAGTTGTGAAACTATTAAGTATAAATATAAAAAAGTGGTTTCTACGCAAAATGAAAAAGCCTGGGACAAATCAATGTCTCAGGCTACAACTCTATAATTCTGAACGACTTCCTATAAAATAACTTATGCTTTTAATAATTTTTCAGCAACTGATAGTTGATGTTTAACTGCATCTTGACCAGTCGAACCATAACTTTTACGTCGTTTTAAACAATTTTCTGGTTTTAGATAATCATAAATATCAGATTCTATACTCTGGTGATAGGATTGATAATCTGTTAAAGGCACATCGAGTAAATAAATACCGTTATTAATACAATCTAATACAATTTTTCCAACAATCTCATGTGCAGTTCTAAATGGTACGTTTTTACTTACAAGATAATCAGCTAATTCTGTTGCATTTGAAAAGTCTTTTGTAACTGTTTCATTAAGACGATCAGTATTAACAGTCATCGTGTCTAACATGCCATCGAAAATTTTGAGTGAACCTTTAATTGTATGGATAGCATCGAATAAACCTTCTTTATCTTCTTGCATATCCTTATTATAAGCTAATGGTAGGCCTTTAAGTGTAACTAACATACTCATTAAATGACCTGTTGTACGACCCACCTTACCTCTAATTAATTCTGCCATATCTGGATTTTTCTTTTGAGGCATAATAGACGAACCAGTAGAAAAAGCGTCTGATAACGTAATGAATTTTGCTTCATCAGTGGACCAGAAAATAATTTCTTCAGAAAATCTTGATAAATGAACCATAGTTAATGAAATATTATGCAGTGTTTCAACAATATAGTCACGATCACTGACAGCATCTAAACTATTTTCATATATAGCACTAAAATTAAGCAGTGATTGTGTTTCGTGACGATCAATAGGATGTGTTGTTCCGCTTAATGCTGCAGCACCAAGAGGGGAGATGTCGATTCTTTTGATGCTATCTTGGAATCGAGATTTATCACGCTCTAACATCCAAAAATAAGTCATAATATGATGCGCGAAAGATATCGGCTGAGCACGTTGTAAGTGCGTATAACCTGGCATAATTGTGTCTATATGGGTATTAGCAATTTTTAATATCGTTTGCTGCAATGATTTAATTAATTCAATAATTTCTAGAACTTCTTCTTTAGTGTATAAATGCATATCAGTAGCGACTTGATCATTTCTGCTTCTACCAGTATGAAGTTTACCGCCAACTTCTCCTACACGTTGAATTAGCTCATGTTCAATGTTTAAATGAATGTCTTCTAGCGATGCTTTAAATTCAATTTTATTTTGATGCGCATCTACTTGGATTTCTTTTAAGCCTTCTATAATGGTTTTGGCATCATCTTGACTAATAATATGTTGATTAGCGAGCATTGTTGCATGTGCAATGCTACCTTGAATATCTTGGTCTATTAAATTTTTGTCGAAATCAATTGATGCATTAAAGTCATCAACCCAATCTTCTGGTTGTGCTTCGAATCTTCCTCCCCAAGCTTTTTTACTCATTACTGTAGCCTCCATGTAACATAGAATTAACTTGCGTTGGTAAACCATAAATATCGATAAATCCGACAGCTGCTTCTTGATTAAACGCATCTTCTTTTGTATAAGTAGCTAACTTTTCATCGTATAAAGTATAAGGTGATTGTCTACCATTTACGATAGCATTGCCTTTGAATAATTTAACTCTTACATCTCCTTCGACATATTGTTGTGTACTGTCAATAAATTGTTTTAGGCTATCAGTTAAAGGTGAGAACCATAAACCATTATATACTTGTTCAGAAAATTGCTTTTCAATCACTGGTTTAAAGTGTGCAACGTCTTTAGTTAAAGTAATTGTTTCAAGTGCTTTATGAGCTTTTAAAATCACTTCTGCACCAGGTGTTTCATAAATCTCTCTTGATTTTATACCGACTAATCTATTTTCAACATGGTCAATTCTACCAATACCATGTTTACCAGCTAATTGATTTAAATAAAGGATTAAATCGTCTAAATCATAATCTTTGCCATCTATTTGAACAGGTATACCGTTTTTGAATGAAAGAATAATTTCGTCGGATTCATCGGGTGTATCTTCAAGTGCATTCGTTAAATCAAATGCATCTTCAGGTGGGGCAGCATAAGGATCTTCTAAGATACCGCACTCGTTAGCTCTACCCCATAAATTTTGATCAATTGAGTAAGGAGAATCATGATTAATTGATACTGGAATATTATGTTTGATTGCATAATCAATTTCTTCTTCACGACTCCATGCCCATTCTCTTACAGGTGCAAATGCTTTTAGTTTTGGATTAAGTGCTTTAATTGCGACTTCGAAACGTACTTGGTCATTACCTTTACCAGTACATCCATGAGCAATACCGACTGAATTTGTTTTTTCAGCAATTTCTACTAACTTTTTAGAAATTAGTGGACGTGATAATGCTGATACTAATGGATATGCATTTTCATACATTAAATTACCTTTAATAGCATAACTTACATAATCATCACTAAATTCCTTTGTAGCATCAATAATATGACATTCTACTGCGCCCATTTTTAACGCTTTTTCATGTACAACATCTAAGTCTTTTCCTTCTCCAACATCTAAACAACATGCTACAACATCGTAACCCTTATCTATTAACCATTGTACTGCTACGCTTGTGTCTAATCCTCCAGAATATGCTAAAACAATTTTCTCTTTCATATTTACACCTCAAATTATTTTCAGAATTTTAATATAAATTCATCATAACAGACTGCTAATGAAAAATAAACCATAAAACTACATAAATATACATTTAATAGATGAGATGTTTTCAATATTATCTTTAATATATGCTGATATAAAAGAATTTTTAAAGTTATTAAATTTTTAGAAAAATGCATATTGTATTGATAAGAGATTACATTTGGAAACTGAAATGACACTGAAAGTTCATTTTTAATAGTAAAAAGGAGACTTGTGAATTGAATAGCAAATATAAACTTAGTAGAATTAAAGTAGTAAAAACATAGGAGGCTTTTTAGATGACTCATATTCAATTAGATTATGGTAAGACTTTAGAATTTTTTGGAGAACATGAATTAGAACAACAAAAAGATATCGTGAAAACATTACACAAAACGATACATGAAGGTACTGGCGCTGGAAAAGATTTCCTTGGTTGGGTTGATCTTCCTGTTGATTATGATAAAGAAGAGTTTTCAAGAATTGTAGAAGCTTCTAAACGTATTAAAGCCAATTCTGATGTATTAGTTGTTATTGGTATCGGTGGTTCTTATTTAGGTGCACGTGCCGCTATTGAAATGCTTACTTCTTCATTCAGAACAAATAATGACTATCCTGAAATTGTATTTGTAGGTAATCACTTATCTTCTAGTTATACAAAAGAATTAGTTGATTATTTAGCAGATAAAGATTTTTCTGTAAACGTCATTTCAAAATCAGGAACAACAACTGAACCAGCAGTTGCTTTCCGTTTATTTAAACAATTAGTAGAAAATAAATATGGTAAAGAAGAAGCTAAAAAACGTATTTTCGCTACTACTGATAAGAAAAAAGGCGCTTTAAAACAATTAGCTACAAATGAAGGTTATGAAACATTTGTAGTACCAGACGATGTTGGTGGACGTTATTCAGTATTAACAGCCGTTGGTTTATTACCAATTGCAGCTGCAGGTATTAATATTGAGGCAATGATGATTGGTGCAGCAAAAGCACGTGAAGAATTATCTTCAGATAAATTAGAAGAGAATATTGCTTATCAATATGCTACAATCCGTAACCTTTTATATAGCAAAGGCTACACTACTGAAATGTTAATTAACTATGAACCTTCTATGCAATATTTCAATGAATGGTGGAAACAATTATTCGGTGAATCTGAAGGTAAAGACTTTAAAGGCATTTATCCTTCAAGCGCGAACTATACTACAGATTTACATTCATTAGGACAATATGTTCAAGAAGGCCGTCGCTTCTTATTTGAAACAGTTGTTAAAGTTAATAATCCTAAACATGATCTTACAATTGAAGAAGATAGTGATGATTTAGATGGATTAAATTATCTTGCTGGTAAAACAATTGATGAGGTAAATACTAAAGCATTTGAAGGTACATTATTAGCACATACTGATGGTGGAGTTCCTAATATCGTTGTTAATATTCCTCGATTAGATGAAGAAACATTTGGATATGTTGTTTACTTCTTCGAATTAGCTTGTGCTATGAGTGGATATCAATTAGGCGTAAATCCATTTAATCAACCTGGTGTTGAAGCTTATAAACAAAACATGTTTGCATTATTAGGTAAACCAGGATTTGAAGAAATGAAAAAAGATCTTGAAGCACGTCTATAATCTATAAAAAATATATTTTATAATAAATAAATGTTATAATTATAAGGCTAGGACTAACTTGTCCTAGCCTTTCATGTTGTAAAGGGGTTTTGTTTTCTCAAACTTCAGATGTATTTATTGCTTTAAAAGAAGATTGCTATTTCAAAATACTATAATTACAACTATAATAAATAAGGTAATGTTTACCAAGAAAGGATTTGATGTTTTGTCGTTTGAACAATTAGAAGAATGGTTTGATTTATTTCGGCAATTCGGATATATTCCTGGGTTTGTGCTTATATATTTTAGAGCAATCATTCCCATTTTACCCTTAACGCTTTATGTCATTTTAATTATGCATACATATGGTGCGGTCGTAGGCATTATAATTTGTTGGCTAGGCATTGTAGCAGGTACATTTACAATGTTTTTAATCTTTAAAAGGTTAGTCAATACTAAAAAAATGAAACAATTCAAAACTAAAAAGTCAGTACAAAGATTAATTAGTTTTATAGATAGACAAGGTTTAATACCACTATTTATTTTATTATGTTTTCCATTTACGCCAAATACATTGATTAATGTGGTAGCAAGTCTTTCACATATTAAAACAAAGTATTATTTTATCGTTTTAACATTATCTAAATTGATTTCCATAACTGTATTAGGGATAATGGGTCGAGAGGTAACGACGATTTTCACTAATCCGATAAGAGCTATTGTGACGTTATTATTATTTGTCTTACTTTGGTTTGTAAGTAAAAAGGTAGAAAAACATTTTATGGGCTCTACTAAGGAGTGAAAAGTTGAAAACTGTTATTAAATATTTGATTTCCTTAATATTTGCGATTATTATTGTAATGTTCATTCAAACATTTATCATCAGAGGTGCTGTTGTACAGGATCAAAGTATGGCACCTACATTAAATGAAGGTGACCGATTGATTGTTAATAAAATTAAAGTCACATTTAATTTATTAGATACTGGTGATATAGTGATGTATAAAGATAATGGACGAATCCATTTTAGTAGAATAATTGGGAAACCAGGACAATCTATTGAAATTAGAAATAACAAGCTTTATCGAGACGATAGAGTAGTTCAAGATAAGTACGCTAAAAATAGAGATTTGAATAATGTTTCGTTAAGAAATATGAAACATTCAGATGGAGATATCATTTCACCCAAACACTATTTTGTATTAAATGATAACGATAGTGTAAAATCAGACTCAAGACGTTATGGTCTAATTGATAAAAGTAATATTATTGGTGATGTAAGTGTAAAATATTATCCGTTTGATGCATTTACGACAGACTTTAAATGAATATAAGAGGTGTGTAATTTGAAAAAGGAAATTATAGAATGGATTGTCGCCATCGCAATAGCAGTTTTGCTTGTATGGTTTATAAAGGATTTTGTTGGTCAACCTTATACAATTAAAGGTGACTCAATGGATCCAACATTAAAAGATGGGGAACGTGTTGGCGTAAACATTATGGGTTATAAAATTGGCGATGTGAAAAAAGGTAACGTCATTGTTTTCCATGCTAATAAAAAAGATGACTACGTTAAACGTGTTATTGGTACTCCAGGAGATAAGGTAGAATATAAAAAAGACCAATTATATATAAATGGTAAGAAACAGGATGAACCTTATTTAAATTATAATGAGAAACGAAAACAGATTGAATATATTACTGGTACTTTCCAAGTGAAAGATTTACCTAATGCTAACCCTAAATCAAATGTCATCCCTAAAGGTAAATACTTAGTATTAGGGGACAATCGTGAAGTAAGTAAAGATAGTCGTTCATTTGGTTTGATTAATAAAGATCAAATTGTTGGTAAAGTTTCGTTCAGATTCTGGCCATTAAATGAATTTAAAGCTAACTTTAATCCTGATAATACTAAAAATTAATTTTGAAAGCGATAGACGCTAAGTCTATCGCTTTTTGTGTGTAAAATTGTGTAGATATATTAATGAATAAATATGTATAACGGAAAGTCATACTTTTTGTAAAACAAATTAGTATGACTTACCTAATAGTGATAGCTATTAGGTTCAATAATGTAATTCTGTGAAAATGAAGTGAACTTAAAAAATAGAAATAAGTTACAAATTGGCAGTAGTTGACTGATAAAGTAATTCTTTTTCTTTAGAAATTAGAATTACTTATGCATGAGTGTTAACTCATGTAATCCTTAGTTGAACACTTTAGCTAAAGCTAATGTGTAAGTATCACTAAACTATTATAAATAGTAGTGATACTTTACTAACTTAGTCAACCTTGCCGGGGCGAGACTACGAAATAAATTTTGTAAAAATGTTATTTCTGTCCCGCTCCCATGTTAAAATGTTGTCAAAGGAGTGAGGGTTGTTATGGAATTAAATGCATATATAGGGAGAGCTGGGACAGGGAAGTCTACAGCTATGGTTAATGAAATTAAAGATAAAATGAAAACTGACCCACTTGGTGATCCAATTATTTTAATCGCTCCAACTCAAAGTACTTTTCAATTTGAACAAGCATTTGTTAATGATTCAACATTAAATGGAAGTTTGAGAACAGAGGTACTTCACTTTGAAAGATTAAGCCATAGAGTGTTCCAAGAAGTTGGGGGATTTACGGAACAACGATTATCTAAAGCGGCAACTGAAATGATGATTTATCATTTAGTACAACAATATCAATCAGATATGAAATTATATAAATCACAAGCCAAATACTTTGGATTTAGTGAGAAATTAGCCGAACAAATTCAAGATTTTAAAAAATATTCTGTCTTACCTGAACATATTGATGAATTTCTAAATACACACGATATTCAAACCAGAACTAAACATAAATTAGAAGATATTTCTTTAATATACAAACAATTTGAGTCTCGAACTCACGGCAATTTTATTACAGTTGAAGATTCGTTACGAAAATTTATCGAACAAATGGATAAATCTGAATGGCTAAAACGCTCAGAAATATACATAGACGGTTTCCATAACTTTTCAACTCTTGAATACGAAATGATTCAAGCATTAGTAAGAAATGCTAAAAAAGTAACGGTATTATTAACTACTGATGGTAATCAAGATGCTTTCAGTTTATTTAGAAAGCCATCTGAAGTTTTAAATCATTTAGAAGAGATTGCTCAAGATTTACATATCCAACTTCAAAAGCGTCTTTTCAATGAAGTCTATCGATTTAATCACAATGATCTAAAAGCTTTAGAATCCCAATTCGACGCATTACAACTAACGCCTCAACAAAATCAGGGGCATATCGATATTCTTGAATCTTCTAGTATGAGAGAAGAAATTAATGAAATTGCAAGACAAATTCTTAAAGATACACGTGATAACCAATTGAGATTTCAAGATATTGCAATCTTATATCGAGACGTATCATATGCCGATTTATTTGAATCTATTTTACCGCTATATCAAATTCCTTTTAACATAGATACAAAACGTTCAATGACACATCATCCTATTATGGAAATGATTCGTTCACTAATCGAAGTAATCCAAACTAATTGGCATATCAATGCAATGATGCGTTTATTGAAAACAGATGTGCTGACTAACCAATATAAAAATAGTACACACCTAATAGATTTATTAGAAAATTTTGCTATAGAACGTGGTATTTATGGAAAAAGATGGTTAGATGACGATTTATTTAATGTAGATAATTTTAGAAAAATGGGTCGTAAAGAACATCAACTTACACAAGAAGAAAGAGAGACATTCGAACAAGTTGTTAAATTAAAAAATGATGTGATTGATAAAATTCTTCATTTTGAACAAGCAATGAATGAAGGTAACACAGTTCGTGAGTTTGCTACTGCATTTTATGAAAGTATGGAATATTTTGAATTACCCAATCAGTTAATGACACAACGAGATATTTTAGATAATGATGGTTACCATGAAGAAGCTGAAGAAATTGATCAAATTTGGAATAGTTTAATTCAAATACTAGATGATTTGGTAACTGTGTTTGAACATGAAAGCATGACATTAACTCGCTTTTTAGAAGTATTTGATATTGGATTAGAACAATTAGAATTTGTGATGATTCCTCAAACACTTGATCAAATAAGCATTGGTACGATGGATTTAGCTAAAGTAGATAATAAAAAGCATATCTATCTTGTCGGTATGAATGATGGTTCTATGCCTCAACCTATTTCTTCTTCAAGCTTAATTAGTGATGATGAGAAAAAATTATTCGAACAAAATGTTCAAATAGAATTAAGCCCAACGTCAGATATCTTACAAATGGATGAAGCATTTGTATGCTATATTGCTATGACTCGTGCAACAAATAGAGTTACATTTTCATATAGCTTGATGGGATCATCAGGTGATGAAAAAGAAATGAGTCCATTTTTAGCACAAATAAAAGATATTTATGACAATTTAGATGTAATAAATATTCATCAAATGCATCAAGAACATCCTATTTCATTAATTGAGCATGTTCATCAAACAAAAATTAATTTGTTTGAGTCACTAAGAGCTTGGTTAGATGAAGAAATTGTAGCAGATACATGGCTTGATGCATATCAAGTAATGAGAGACGATGAGCGTCTTAATGAGGGATTGAATTATTTAATCACTTCGTTAACTTACGATAATGAGACGAAGCAGCTTAGTGAAACACTGGCACAGGATTTATACGGTAAAACGATTAATGCGAGTGTATCTAGATTCGAAGGGTATCAACAATGTCCATTTAAACATTTTGCTTCACATGGTTTAAGATTAAATGAGCGAACAAAATATGAACTACAAAACTTTGATTTAGGTGATATTTTCCATTCTGTATTGAAATATATATCTGATCGTATAGATGGAGACTTTAAACATCTTGATCAGAAAAAAATCAAAACATTAACATCAGAAGCGCTTGAACAAATTTTACCTAAAGTTCAATTTAATCTATTAAATTCATCAGCTTATTATCGTTATTTATCTAGAAGAATAGGCGCAATTGTTGAAACAACTTTAAGTGCTTTGAAATATCAAGGAGACTATACGAAATTCAAACCACAACAATTTGAAACGGGCTTCCGTAAATCACCTAAATCTGATGAAGAATTGATGGCTAAATCATTAACAACTACACAAGGTGTTCCTATTAATATACGTGGTCAAATTGACCGAATAGATACTTATACAAAAGAAAATCAAAGTTACGTTAATATCATTGACTATAAATCATCAAAAAATAGTGCAACACTTGATTTAACAAAAGCTTACTATGGTTTACAAATGCAAATGATGACTTATATGGACATCGTATTACAAAACCAAGAAAGATTAGGCTTAACAGATATCGTTAAACCAGGTGGCTTACTATACTTCCATGTTCATGAACCAAGACTCAAATTGAAAAATTGGTTAGAAATTGATCAAGAAAAATTAGAAAAAGAGCACATTAATAAATTTAAGATGAGTGGATTAGTTAATAGTGATGAAAATGTGTTAGATGCTTTAGATATTAGATTAGAACCTAAATTCAAATCTGATATTGTGCCAGTTGGTTTAACTGCTAAAGGAACAATAAATAAAGCTAGTAGTCAGGTTGCAGATGAAAACACTATTTACAAATTTATAGAACATAATAAAAAGAATTTTATTGAAACGGCAAGTCATATTATGGATGGACATACAGAAGTAGCACCACTCAAATATAAACAAACATTGCCATGCCAATATTGTAGTTACCAATCTGTTTGTCATGTAGATGGCATGATTGATAGTAAAAGATATCGCACTGTTGATGAGTCCATTAATCCAATAGAAGCGATTCAACAAATGGAAGAAAATGGAGGTGGAACTGAATGATACCTACGAAACCACAAGATGTTATTTGGACAGATGCACAATGGCGCAGTATTTATGCCAAAGGTCAAGATATTTTAGTAGCTGCAGCTGCTGGTTCTGGTAAAACAGCTGTACTGGTTGAAAGAATTATTCAACGTATTTTAAGAGATGAAATTGATGTAGACCGTTTACTAGTAGTGACATTTACTAATTTAAGTGCAAGAGAAATGAAACATCGAGTTGACCAACGTATTCAACAAGCTTCGATTGAAGATCCAAATAATGAACACTTGAAAAATCAGCGTATCAAAATACATCAAGCTCAGATTTCCACTTTACATAGTTTTTGTTTGAAATTAATTCAACAACATTATGACGTACTAGATATTGATCCTAATTTTAGAACGAGTAGTGAAGCAGAAAATATCTTACTTTTAGAACAAACGATTGATGAAGTGTTAGAGCGACATTATGATTATTTGAAACCAGAATTTATTGATTTAACTGAACAATTATCTAATGACCGTAGTGATACACAATTTAGAAGTATTATTAAACAACTTTATTTCTTTAGTATTGCTAACCCGAATCCTCAAGAATGGTTAAATCAACTTTCAACACCATATATGGATGAATCACAACAAGATGAGTTATTAAAATTATTAAATGATTTGGCAATGATTTTTATAAATGCTGCACAAGAATCACTTGATAAAAGTTATGAGTTATTTTCAATGATGGAAAGTGTAGATAAGCAGTTAGAAATCATAGAATCAGAACGACGATTTATGAGTCAATTATTTGAAAATGATACATTACAAATTGAAAAGCTTGTGAATCATCAATTTGCAAGTAGATTTCCAGCTATAACAACAAAAATCAAAGAACAAAATGCCATGATGGTAGATGCATTAGAAGATGCGAAAGCTGCGTACACTAAATATAAAGATATGATTACTAAAGTTAAAAGTGATTATTTCTCAAGAACTGCAGAAGATTTGAAACATGACATGCAATTGTTAGCGCCAAGAGTTTCATATTTATCGGATATTGTGAAAGATGTTATCAATGAATTTGGGAAACACAAACGCCAAAGAAATGTATTAGACTTTGCGGATTATGAACATTTTGCCTTACAAATTTTAACTAATGAAGATGGTTCACCTTCACAAATTGCTGAAATGTATCGTCAACATTTTTCTGAAATATTGGTTGATGAATACCAAGATACCAACCGTGTTCAAGAGAAGATTTTATCTTGTATCAAAACAGGTGAAGAATCTAATGGGAATTTATTTATGGTTGGTGACGTTAAACAATCGATTTATAAATTCAGACAGGCCGATCCAAGTTTATTTATCGAAAAATATAACCGTTTTAATACCGAAGGACAAGAAGCAGGGATGCGTATAGATTTGTCTCAAAACTTCCGATCTCGAAAAGAAGTATTATCAACGACAAACTATCTATTTAAACACATGATGGATGAAGAAGTAGGAGAAATTACTTATGATGAAGCGGCACAATTATATTATGGTGCGCCATTTGACGATGTTAATCATAATGTAGAATTACGTACAATGGTTGAAGCGAGTTCTGAAGATAGTGATTTAACTGGTACTGAACAAGAGGCTTATTATATAGTTGAGCAAGTTAAAGACATTTTAGACCATAAAAAAGTATATGATATGAAATCTAATTCATATCGACCTGCGACATATAAAGATATCGTTATATTAGAACGCAGTTATGGTCAAGCGCGTAATTTACAGCAAGCTTTTAAAGATAATGATATTCCATTTCACGTGAACAGTAGAGAAGGTTATTTCGAACAGACAGAAGTACGACTTATATTATCGTTTTTACGTACAGTTGATAATCCGTTACAAGATATCTATTTGGTTGGATTAATGCGCTCAGTTATTTATCAATTTACAGAAGATGAATTAGCAAATATTCGTGTGTTTAGTCCTAATGATGATTATTTTTATCAATCAATTCACCAATATATTAATAATGATGTTGCTAATAAAAAGTTAGTTAAAAAGTTAAAACACTTTTTAGATGATATTCAACACTATCAAGAATATAGCCAACGTTATCCGGTTTATCAATTAATTGATAAATTTTATAACGATCATTTTGTTATTCAATATTTTAGTGGCTTAATAGGTGGTAGAGGACGTAGAGCAAATTTATATGGACTATTTAATAAGGCTATTGAATTTGAAAACTCCAGTTTCCGTGGATTGTATCAATTTATTAGATTTATAGATGAGCTAATTGATAGAGGTAAAGACTTTGGTGAAGAAAATATTGTAGGGCCAAACGATAACGTAGTACGTATGATGACAATTCATAGTAGTAAAGGTTTAGAGTTTCCATTTGTCATATATTCTGGTTTATCTAAGAAATTTAATAAAACAGATTTAAGAGGACAAGTTGTTTTGAATCAGAAATATGGATTAGGGATGGATTACTTTGATGTAGAAAAAGATATTGCTTATCCATCGTTGTCTTCAGTCGCTTATTCTGCAATTAATGAAAAAGAAATGATTTCTGAAGAAATGCGTTTAATCTATGTAGCATTAACAAGAGCCAAGGAACAATTGATATTAATAGGTAGAATTAAAGATGAAAAGGAATTAGATAAACTAGAAAGATTGCCTATTTCGGGAAATCATATCGCTGTTAATGAACGTTTAACCGCATCTAATCCATTTACAATGATTTATAGCATATTATCAAAATATCAATCGTCTAGTATTACAAATGATCAAAAATTTGAAAAAGATGTTGAACAATTGGATAGTAATGTAAAACCAAGAGTGACATTATTTATTGATCATTTCGAAGATATTTCTACAGAGATTGCAACTACTGATCAAGAACATAGAAGTATAGAAGATATTGAAATGTATCAAAGTGGAAACGAAGATGTTAAAGCTAAAATAAAAGACAAGTTAACTTTCGAATATCCTTATTTAGTCGACACTGAAAAACCGTCAAAACAATCTGTATCAGAATTAAAACGTCAACTTGAAACGGAAGAAAGTGGTACTAACTATGATAGAGTGCGACAGTATAGAATAGGTGTCTCAACATATGAACGTCCTAAATTTTTAAGTCAACAAGGAAAACGCAAAGCGAATGAAGTGGGTACATTGATGCATACAGTAATGCAACATTTACCATTTAACCAAGAAAGAATGACTGAAGATGATTTAGATCAATATATCAATCAGCTTATAGATAAAAATATCATTGAATCTGATGCAAAAGAAGATATTAGATATAAAGAAATTATGCGTTTTATAAATAGTAATTTGTATTTAGAAATAGCAAACGCTGATCAAGTTTATAGAGAATTACCTTTTGTAGTGAATCAATCTAAAGTTGATCAATTAGAACTGAAAGATGAAGACGTTTCAATTATTCAAGGGATGATTGATTTAATCTATGTTAAAGATAAAGAATATTATTTTGTAGATTATAAGACAGACGCTTTTAACCGTCGAAGAGGATTAACAGATGAAGAAATCGGTCAACAATTGAAGGATAAGTATCGCATACAGATGAAGTATTACCGCAATACTTTAGAAACGATACTTCAAACTAAGGTCAAAGGTTATTTATATTTCTTTAAATTTGGCATGTTAGAAATTGATGACAATTAAGATACTCTTACTTACGGATAATTTGAAAAAACGAATATGTAGAAACTTTCTTAATTTTCTTACTTATATATTTGTTATTTCATGGTCATAACAGTTATAATATGTATTAAGATATAGATGAGGAGTTGATTATGAATGAAATTTTTATCATTCAAGCATAATGACAGAACTTCATATGGTGTTAAAGTTAAACGTGAAGATGCTGTTTGGGATTTAACATTAGTATTTGCAGATTTTGCAGAAAGTGATTTTCATCCGAAAACATTATTAGCAGGATTACAACAAAACCAAACGTTAGATTTCCAAGAACAAGTACGTAAAGCAGTTGTAGCTGCTGAAGATAGCGGTAAAGCTGAAGATTATAAAATTTCATTTAATGATATTGAATTTTTACCACCGGTTACTCCACCAAATAACGTTATCGCATTTGGTCGTAACTATGAAGATCATGCAAGTGAATTAAACCATGAAGTACAACGATTATATGTTTTCACTAAAGCAGCATCATCATTAACAGGTGATTTAGCAACAATTCCAAATCACAAAGATATTACTGATCAATTAGATTATGAAGGCGAGTTAGGTATTGTAATTGGTAAATCAGGAGAGAAAATTCCTAAAGCATTAGCGTTAGACTATATTTATGGATATACAATTATCAATGATATTACTGACCGTAATGCCCAAAATAACCACGACCAAGCATTCTTATCTAAAAGTTTAACAGGTGGTTGCCCAATGGGACCATACATCGTAACTAAGGATGAACTACCTACACCTGAAAACGTTAATATTGTTACTAAAGTAAACAATGAAATTCGTCAAGATGGTAACTCAGGTGAAATGATTTTAAAAATTGACGAATTAATCGAAGAAATTTCTAAATACGTTGCTTTACATCCTGGAGATATTATTGCTACTGGTACGCCAGCTGGTGTTGGTGCTGGTATGCAACCTCCAAAATTCTTACAACCTGGTGATGAAGTTAAAGTAACTATCGATAATATTGGTACGTTAACTACTTACATTTCTGAATAAGATTAAACTAGTTATAATTAATTAGATAATATAGTTAAAGGCCTGGGACATAAGTAAATGTCTCAGGCTATAATTATGTTTGGGCTTAGGGTTAGAGTTTTATATTTTTGTTTATTACTATGACGAACAATCTCTTAAAAAGGGTAATAAATTATATACTTATATCATTTAAAATAAATTGTTCGTTTTGTGGTATCATTAGTTAAATAAAATATTAAGTGGAGGGAACATTGATTTGTTACATGTTCATATTTTAAGTTGGGTATTAGCAATTATTCTTTTTATTGCTGCATACTTAAACATTTCTAAAGCACAAGGAGCTACACCATATTTTAAACCATTACAGATGGCATTAAGATTGTTTATGCTATTAACATTAATTTCTGGTTTTTGGGAATTAATTAAAGAATTTGCTGCAGCCAGTAATGGTGAAGGCGGCAATCATATGCTTTTAACATTGAAAATGTTGTGTGGTTTAGGTGTTATTGCATTAATGGAAATTTCTATTACTAAAAGAAAGAAACACGAAGATTCTACAAAATTATTTTGGAGTACAATTGTCTTAATTATTATAACAATGGCAATTGGTGTTATTCTTCCTTGGGGTCCTATCTCAAAAATGTTAGGTTTAGGATAGGTCATTAAATCATTTATAAACTTAAAAACATGCAAAACGATTTTAATTAACCGTTTTGCATGTTTTTTATTGTGCTTTATATCCAATCATATTAATAAGATCTTTAGGATGACTATAAGGTGGGGCATACGCAACTTCAAACTCTGTTAATTCATCAACAGTCATATTATTTTGCATTGCCATAGATAATACATCAATACGTTTATCAGCACCTTCTTGCCCAACTGCAGCTGCACGTATAATTTTTCTAGTATCTTGATCAAAGTATACTCTCAGATGTAATGGTGTATTTCCTGGGTAATAACCTGCATGTGCGCCTTGTTTAGTTTCTACCATTTTATAATTGAATTGAGATAATTCTTCTGGTTTAACACCAACGCTAGCAAACGTATAATTGAAAAATTTAACAATATTAGATCCTAGATATCCTTTAAATTTAATATTATCATTTCCTACTAATTGTTCAGCAATAATACTCGCAGCACGATGTGCGCCCCAGGCTAGAGGAACATTTGCTTTTAAATCAACATGTCTGTAATGTGATGTAATGAAATCTCCAAGAGCATAAATGTTATTTATATTTGTTTGGAAAGCATCATTCACTGGAATAAATCCTTTTTCATCAAGTTGAACGTTAGAACTTTTTATAAACTCAGAGTTAGGTTTAGTACCTATACCTTCAATAATGATATCGTAGTCTTCTTTTATTCCTGATTTGAATGTAATTTCATTACCATTTATATCAGCAATTTCTTCATTTAAACGATATTGAATATGTTTATCTTTTAATTCATCAAAGATAGGTTGATTCATATCTTGATCCATTAATTTATTTACCTGTTCAGAACGATGAATAAGTGTGATATCTAATCCTCTATGATATAAATTTTCTAATACTTCTAATGAAATATACCCAGCACCTACAATTAATGCTTTTTGAGCATTATTTTTATCAATAAATGAATTGATAGCGTCTGTATCTTCTAGGTTTCTTAATGTAAAAGCTAAGTCTGTATCAAAATTAAGTCGGTTTGCACTACAACCAGGGCTTAAAATTAAGTAATCATATGATTCTTCAAACGATTCATTTGTATTTTTATTTTTAATAGTTATAGTTTGTTTGGTATCGTTAATTGCAATGACTTCATGATACGTTTTAACTGATATTTGTTTTTTATCGAAAAACTTATCCGGAGTATAAGCTAACACTTTTTCTCTTTCAGTAATTGTATCACTCAAATAGTAAGGCAATGCGCAGTTGGCAAAGCTCATATCTCTATCTTTTTCAAAAATTATAATCTCGCTTTCAGAGTCTAAACGTCTAATTTGACTTGCACAAGTTGCACCACCTGCAACTGCACCGACGACAACTATTTTACTCATGCGGTTATACCCCCTGATATAATAAAATTCTGAGACAGCATAGTATATCTATCTCAGATGTGTTGAAACGCTATTCTTATGAATAATAACGTATATTCAAATCAAAGAAATTATTTAAATATCTTCCAATTCCATCTTCATTATTACTAAATGTTGTTTCATCAGCAATATCCTTAAGTTCTTGAAGACCATTGTCCATAGCAATACCATATTGTGCGTATTTAATCATTTCGATGTCATTATCTTCATCACCAAAAGCAATAATATGTTCTGGTTCAATATTTAAAAATTGTCTAACTTGGTCAATACCACGAGCTTTGTTAATACCGCGTTTAACAATTTCAATGACAGGAAATGGTGCACCCCAACGACGGTGTTCAATATTTTCAGCATAAAACTGTGTTAATTTATCTTTGATTTCTGGAATTTTGCTTTCTTCTGCTTCTACTAATAGAGATGTTGGTGCTTCGTTAAGTTGTTCTAATAAATTACCAGTTTGTATTCTAGGATTTCCCATTGAGAAACCTTCAAATAGACGAGGATCATGGTTGTTAATAAACACATAATCTTTTACTTCAGCAATAATATTAGTTACATGAAATTGCTGTAATTTTTCGATAATATTTTTAGAAATATCTATATCTAAAACTTCATGTATTGTATCAAAATCGTTTGATTTAGGATGATGTACATACGCACCGTTAAAGTTTACGACAGGCGTATCCATATTTAATTCATGATAATACATTTGACTGGCACGATATGGACGGCCTGTAGCAATCATGATTGAATGACCACGTTGTTGTAATTCTGTTAAAACTTGTTTTGTATAATTAGAAATTTCTTTATTATCATTTAATAATGTTCCATCTAAGTCTAAGCAAATTAAATGAGGCTGCATAACGTTCTCCTTATGTCGTAATAATATATTGTAGTTGTATCATAGCATTTTATTGGCGTTTTGTCGGATATTTGATATATTAGTATAAAGAAAATATAGAGAGGTGATACTAATGGAAGAGGCATTAAAAGATAGTATCCTAGGAGCTCTAGAAATGGTAATCGACCCTGAATTAGGTATTGATATTGTTAATTTAGGATTAGTATATAAAGTTGATGTAGATGACGAAGGACTTTGTACTGTTGAGATGACATTAACTTCTATGGGTTGTCCTTTAGGACCGCAAATTATTGATCAAATTAAAACTGTATTAGCAGAGATTCCAGAAATTCAAGATACTGAAGTTAATATCGTATGGAATCCACCTTGGAATAAAGATATGATGTCTAGATACGCGAAAATTGCTCTAGGTGTTGGTTAATCTAATTCTGATAATAAGAATGGTTATGTAGTAATATACACATTGCGTGTATACATTACATACCATTCTTTTTTATGTGGTCTAAATTAGAGATGGCAAATTAAGATGAATTAAATTTAAAAATTTACGCTATCTAAACGATAAGAAACCAATATTCTGAAAATAAAAATGTATTTATTAATAAATTTAAAAAAATCCAATCGTCATTAAATAAATAATATTCAATTGCTATTTAAATTGAATTTATATTACGGTTGTATTACAATAATTAAGACTAATTGTAACTTGAATGCAATAAATTTAAGTAATAAATAAGTTGTTGCAAGTTTATTTTAACCAAATCATTATTAGTCATAAGATTTATCAAGTTGTTTTAATTATTTCTCAATAAGTAATGAAACTTAGATTAAATACAAGATACATGACTATTTTAATATAAAACTTAAACTACTATGAATATTCGAAAATGATTTGATGGGGAAGAAAGTGAAATATGAATAAGGAATATAAAAGCACTAGAAATAGGGGAAAGAAATTAAGATATATGCCTGGTTTAGATGGTTTAAGAGCAATTGCTGTTATCGGCATTATTATTTACCATTTAAATAAACAATGGTTAACAGGCGGATTTTTAGGTGTAGATACATTTTTTGTTATTTCAGGTTATTTAATAACGAGCTTATTATTAAAAGAATACGAAGAAAATGGCATAATCAATTTAAAGAATTTTTGGTTACGTCGTTTGAAAAGGTTAGTTCCAGCTGTATTAGCGCTATTATTAGTAGTTGGTATAGCCACATTACTTTTTAAATCAGAAGAGATAGTTAGAGTAAAACATGATATTATTGCTGCAATATTTTATGTTTCAAATTGGTGGTATATCGCTAAAGATGTTAACTATTTTGAACAATTCTCTTTTATGCCACTTAAACACTTATGGTCATTAGCTATTGAAGAACAGTTTTATTTAGTTTTTCCAATAGTTTTAATTACTTTATTACTAACTTTAAAGAAATACCGTAATGTGACGCTCATTTTTTGGATCATTTCATTATTATCACTTATGTTAATGATTATCATTTCAGAGCCACATCTGAACCATTCAAGAGTATATTTTGGTACAGATACGCGTTTACAAACATTATTATTGGGTGTCATATTGGCATTTTTATGGCCACCATTCAAATTAAAAGCACAACCTCCTAAAGCGTTACAACGTGCAATAGATATTGTAGGCATATTAGGATTAGCATTTTTAATTCTATTATTTGTAACTGTTCAAGACGAAAGTGACTGGATTTATAATGGTGGATTTTATATTATTTCTGCTATGACTTTATTTATCATTGCTAGTGTGGTGCATCCAGCAACATTTGTGTCTAAACTATTAGGTAATACTTTGTTTGTATACATAGGTAAACGGTCTTATAGTTTATATTTATGGCACTTTCCGATTATTAGTTTTATTCATAGCTATTATATTGATGGACAAATTCCTTTATATGTCTACATTATAGATATTGTTTTAACATTTGTTTGCGCTGAGTTGTCATATCGTTATGTAGAAACGCCATTCAGAAAACAAGGTTTAAAGGCATTTACTTTGAAACGTAAGTATAAACCTGCACTTATTAGAACGATTACGATTATTATTTTAATTATTCCATTTGCTTTTATTATGATTGGTTCATTTGATGGATTAGGTAAAGATAAAATTAATCATAAGTCCAATTCATTTAACACAGATTTAGAAGATAAGTATTTAATTAGAATGATTCCTATTGATAAAATTGGTCAAAATGGAAAAAATGATACAGATGTAGATACAGATATTAGTCCATTATTAATAGGTGACTCAGTAATGGTAGACATAGGGGAAACTTTTAAAGACAGTGTACCAAAAGCTAAAATTGATGGTAAAGTTGGTAGAAATTTATATCAAGCGATTCCATTAGCAGAACAAAATTATTCTCATTATAATAAAAAATCTGATCAAGTTGTATTAGAATTAGGTACTAATGGTGATTTTAATAAAGAACAACTTGATGATTTAATTAGTAAATTTGGTAAAGCTCAAATTTATTTAGTCAATACACGAGTACCAAGAGGTTATGAAAATCACGTTAATAAGCTAATGGCTGATGCAGCAAAAGAAAAGAGCAATGTGACTTTAATTGATTGGTATAAAAGATCAGAGGGTCATACAGAATACTTTGCACCAGATGGCATTCATTTAGAAAATAGTGGCGTAAAAGCACTTACTGACGAAATTTTAAAACATATTAAAAAGAAATAATCTAATCACATAAAGGAGTAGTATTGAAAGATGTTTATTAAACTAAACGTACTCAATACTACTTCTTTGTTTATATTTTAAAAAATGTGAATTCAATACATAAAGAGGTTTTAGTTTGAGTTTTTCGGTATTATCCATTCAAAATTTAATTGATTAAAATTAATAAAAATTTTAGGTTCAAGTTGTTGATTAATTTTAAAAAGAGGACTATAATATAGTTAAGGTCAAAGAAAGTCAAAGTCAAAAATAAACTTTGATAAATGAATGACTGACTCTAAATAAATAGAGGTGAAAACAATTGGATATAAATAAAATGACTTATGCTATTCAAGGCTCATTACAAAGAGCAATTGAATATAGTAAAGAATTTGAATTACAAAATATAGAAATAGAAGCAATACTAAAAGCAACATTAAACGAAAGTGAAAGTTTATTTAAAAGTGTGTTAGAACGTGCAAATATTGACGTAGACCAATTAGAAAAAGCTTATGATAAGAAGTTAAAATCTTATCCAACTGTTCAAGGTGATAATGTTCAATATGGACAATATATCAGTTCTAAAGCAAACGGATTAATGAACAAATCTGAAACTTACATGAATGATTATGATGATGAATTCATTTCTATGGAACATGTTTTAAGAGCAGCTATGGACATTGATCAAACAACTAAAGAATTCATAGGTAATAAATCTGAAGTTATCAAAGAAATTATAAATAAAATAAGAGGGGGAAATCATGTGACTAGCCAGAACCCAGAAGTAAATTATGAAGCATTAGAAAAATATGGCCGTGACTTAGTAGAAGAAGTGCGTCAAGGTAAAATGGATCCTGTCATTGGCCGTGACGAGGAAATACGTAATACGATTCGTATTTTAAGCCGTAAAACAAAAAATAATCCAGTACTTATAGGTGAACCAGGTGTAGGTAAAACAGCAATAGTTGAAGGTTTAGCTCAACGAATTGTTAAAAAAGACGTGCCTGAATCATTATTAGACAAAACTATTTTCGAGCTTGATTTAAGTGCCTTAGTTGCAGGTGCAAAATTCCGAGGAGAATTCGAAGAACGTTTGAAAGCAGTACTTAAAGAAGTTAAAGAATCTGATGGTAGAATAATCCTATTTATTGATGAAATTCATATGTTAGTAGGCGCAGGTAAAACAGACGGTGCTATGGATGCCGGCAACATGTTAAAACCTATGTTAGCACGTGGTGAATTACATTGTATTGGTGCTACAACATTAAATGAATATAGAGAGTATATTGAAAAAGATTCTGCCTTAGAACGTCGTTTCCAAAAAGTAGGCGTAAGCGAACCAGATGTTGAAGATACAATTTCAATCCTACGTGGTTTAAAAGAACGTTACGAAGTATATCATGGTGTACGTATTCAAGACCGTGCTTTAGTTGCAGCAGCAGAATTATCTGATAGATATATTACTGACAGATTCTTACCGGATAAAGCGATTGACTTAGTCGACCAAGCTTGTGCAACTATTCGTACAGAAATGGGCTCAAATCCTACTGAATTAGACCAAGTCAATAGACGTGTAATGCAGTTAGAAATAGAAGAAAGTGCATTAAAAAACGAATCAGATAATGCAAGTAAACAACGACTCGAAGAACTTCAAGAAGAATTATCTAATGAAAAAGAAAAACAAGCCTCATTACAATCTCGTGTTGAACAAGAAAAAGAAAAAATTGCTAAATTACAAGAAAAACGTGCTGAATTGGATGAAAGTAGAAAAGCTTTAGAAGATGCGCAAACTAATAATAATCTTGAAAAAGCAGCAGAATTACAATATGGTAAAATACCACAATTGGAAAAAGAATTAAAAGAATTAGAAGATGTCTTCCAAGATGAGCAAGGTGAAGATAACGACAGAATGATTCGTGAAATCGTTTCTGACGAAGAAATTGGAGATATCGTAAGTCAATGGACAGGTATCCCAGTATCAAAACTAGTAGAAACTGAAAGAGATAAATTACTGCACTTAGGTGATATTTTGCATAAACGTGTAGTAGGTCAAGATAAAGCAGTAGATTTAGTTTCTGACGCTGTAGTACGTGCCAGAGCAGGTATCAAAGATCCTAATAGACCAATTGGTAGTTTCTTATTCTTAGGACCAACTGGTGTAGGTAAAACTGAATTAGCTAAATCATTAGCAGCGTCATTATTTGATTCTGAAAAACACATGATCAGAATCGACATGAGTGAGTATATGGAAAAACATGCTGTGTCTAGATTAATTGGTGCCCCTCCAGGCTATGTAGGTCATGATGAAGGTGGTCAATTAACTGAAGCGGTAAGACGTAACCCATACTCAGTTATCTTACTTGATGAAGTGGAAAAAGCCCACAGTGATGTATTTAACGTATTACTTCAAATTTTAGATGAAGGTCGATTAACTGATTCTAAAGGTAGAAGCGTTGATTTTAAAAATACAATTATTATTATGACAAGTAATATTGGCTCACAAGTATTGTTAGATCAAGTATCTGAAACAGGTGATATTAGTGAATCTACTGAAAAAGCTGTTATGGATAGCTTACATGCATACTTCAAACCAGAAATTTTAAACCGTATGGATGACATCGTATTATTCAGACCATTATCAGTTGACGATATGAGTATGATTGTCGATAAAATTATTGGTAACTTGAATATGAGATTAGTAGATCAAAGAATAACTATTGAAGTAACTGAAAAAGCGAAAAAATGGTTAGGTGAAGAAGCTTATGAACCTCAATTTGGTGCAAGACCATTGAAACGATTTGTACAAAGACAAATTGAAACACCATTAGCACGTATGATGATTAAAGAAAACTTATCAGAAGGTACTAAAATAGATGTAGATTTAGATGAAAACAATGAACTAACATTTGATGTTAACAAACCTGAATAATAAATAACTAAAACCAAGAATTTGAATGAAAATTCATCTTCTTGGTTTTTTATTTGTGATGTAAATGGTTGATTTCAGTATTTAAAAGTATGGATTGATTCACATAATGAACTAAACAAATGATGCATATACTTTAATTAGTTAATTTATAATATAATAAGAAATAATAGTAATTATTCGAGGAGTGAACATCATGAAAATCAACACAGAATTTAAAAACAATTTTATCCCATATGCCTATGCAGCTGGCGCAAATGAAAGTGACATAATCAATGGCAATCCAATAAAATCATTTCCTTTTGAAGTGACTGAACTTCCTAAAGATACTCAATATCTTGCTTGGTCATTAATAGACTATGATGCTATTCCAGTTTGTGGATTTGCCTGGATTCATTGGAGTGTAGCAAATCTTAAAGTTTCAAATTCAAATATTTCTGTAAAAGAAGATTTCTCTAGAATTACGACTGACGGTATTCAAGGAAAGAATAGTTTCACAAGTGGCTTATTAGGAGAAGATTTCTCAGCAATTGATAAGTATTATGTAGGACCCACACCTCCTGACAAAGATCATCAATATGAATTAACAGTTTATGCATTAAAAGAAAAATTAGATTTAGATAATGGATTTTATTTGAATGACTTTTTAAAACAAGTAAACAAACATAAAATTGACGAAACAAGTGTACAATTGACGGGGGAGAAAAATTTAAAAATAGTAAATTTATGATATAAATTATAAAAAAACTGGTAGCAACTGTATAAAAGTCTGCTACCAGTTTTTACTTATTCGTATTGTTCAGATTTATTTTTAGGACTAATTATTGCACCTAAAATAGCAGTTGTTATTGTAAAGATAACTGCCATAATGATAGGGGAAACAACATTTAAGCTGTTACCTTCACCATTTAAACTGTTCAACACGAAATTGACCATTTGTAATAAAACGAATGCCCAAAAGAATGTCATGAGGTATTTCATTGCATGCAACCTCCAATATAGTATATATACATATATTTTAATGGAAAAAAGATTGTTTGTATAGAGTGAATCCAAATGAGTTTGAAACAGTGGTATCAAACTTATATATGATATGATTTAATTAAAGCATTTTTGTATTAGTTGAAATTAAAAAGCTATTTAAATGACGGTATTTAATGATTGTATAGCTAATCATATAAGTATGTGTAGAGATAGCAGCTATTCAATTAGATTTCTATATACTTGAGTTTAAAATGAAAAATATGTTAAATTAATACCTGGTATTAAAAATTTATTAAGAAGGTGTACAACCATGGATGTGGGTATTAAAGGTTTCGGGGCATACGCTCCAGAAAATATTGTAGACAATGCCTATTTTGAACAATTTTTAGAAACATCAGATGAATGGATTTCTAAAATGACTGGAATCAAAGAAAGACATTGGGCTAATGAAGATCAAGATACATCAGATTTAGCTTACGAAGCTAGTGTAAAAGCAATTAAAGATGCTGGTATTCAACCAGAAGATATAGATATGATTATAGTAGCGACTGCGACAGGTGACATGCCATTCCCAAGTGTTGCTAATATTTTACAAGAACGTTTAGGTACAGGAAAAGTACCTACAATGGATCAGTTAGCAGCTTGTTCTGGTTTTATGTATTCAATGATTACTGCTAAACAATATATTCAATCAGGTGATTATAAAAATATACTAGTAGTAGGCGCAGATAAATTATCTAAAATTACTGATTTAACTGACCGTTCTACAGCTGTCTTATTTGGCGATGGCGCTGGTGCAGTTGTTATTGGCGAAGTATCAGAAGGTCGTGGTATTATTAGTTACGAAATGGGATCTGATGGTAGTGGCGGAAAATACTTATATTTAGATAAAGAAACTAAGAAATTAAAAATGAATGGTCGTGAAGTATTTAAATTTGCTGTAAGAATAATGGGCGATGCGTCAACACGTGTTGTTGAAAAAGCAGGTTTAACTTCAGAAGATATCGATTTATTTGTACCTCATCAAGCAAATATAAGAATTATGGAATCAGCTCGTTTAAGATTAGGTATTGAACCTGAAAAAATGAGTGTATCTGTTAATAAATACGGTAATACATCTGCTGCTTCAATACCGTTAAGTATTAATCAAGAGTTACAAAATGGTAAAATTAAAGATGACGATACGCTAGTTTTAGTAGGTTTCGGTGGCGGACTTACTTGGGGTGCAATGGTTATTAAATGGGGAAAATAGGAGGATAACTAATGAGTGAAAATAATAGAGTTGTTATTACTGGTATCGGAGCCTTATCTCCAATCGGTAACGATGCTGAAACAACATGGCAGAATGCACTAAAAGGAGTTAATGGTATCGATACTATTACAAGAATTGATACTGAAAATTATAATGTGCATCTAGCAGGCGAATTAAAAGATTTTAATGTAGAAGATTTTATTGATAAAAAAGAAGCACGTCGTATGGATAGATTTACGCAATATGCAGTTGTTGCTGCTAGAGAAGCAGTACAAGATTCCCAGTTAGACGTTAAAGCGAATGCAAATCGTATTGGTGTGTGGATTGGTTCAGGTATCGGAGGAATGGAAACATTCGAAAAAGCCCATACTCAATTAGTTGAACGCGGACCAAGACGTGTAAGTCCATTCTTCGTGCCAATGTTAATTCCAGATATGGCGACAGGACAAGTATCTATTGATTTAGGTGCTAAAGGTCCAAGTGGCTCAACTGTAACTGCTTGTGCAACAGGAACTAACTCAATTGGTGAAGCATTTAAAATCATTCAACGTGGTGATGCGGACGCAATGATAACTGGTGGTACGGAAGCTCCTATTTCACATATGGCTATTGCTGGTTTCAGTGCGAGTCGTGCATTATCTACAAATGATGATAAAGAAACGGCTTGCCGTCCATTCCAAGAAGGCAGAGATGGCTTTGTTATGGGTGAAGGTGCAGGAATTGTAGTTATAGAATCTCTTGAATCTGCAAAAGCACGTGGTGCTAAAATTTATGCAGAAATTGTGGGCTATGGTACAACAGGTGATGCTTACCATATTACTGCACCAGCGCCAGAAGGTGAAGGCGGTTCTAGAGCAATGCAAGCAGCACTTGATGATGCGGGCATTGAAGCAAAAGATATTCAATATTTAAATGCGCATGGTACAAGTACTCCAGTGGGTGACTTATACGAAGTACAAGCTATCAAGAATACTTTTGGTTATGCAGTTAATACATTAAAAGTTAGCTCAACAAAATCTATGACAGGTCATTTACTTGGCGCAACTGGTGGTATTGAAGCGATTTTCTCTGCTTTATCAATTAGAGATTCAAAAATTGCTCCAACGATTCATGCAGAAACACCTGATCCAGAATGTGATATAGATTATGTGCCTAATGAAGCTCAAGACTTAGAAATTACACATGCAATGAGTAATAGTTTAGGTTTTGGTGGACATAACGCAGTACTGATTTTCAAAAAATTCGAAGACTAAAATATACAAAACGCAAGTGTCGGCTTAATGTGACACTTGCGTTTTTAAATAGTGAAAGAAACAATAATAGTGACGATAACTAACAATATATTAATACAAAGACTAGGGAGCACCCATGAGGAAATCATGTAGTGTTCCTTTTTTGCGTTTTTAGGATTAAAAAACGCATCATCTTTCATACTTTTCTTTTTCGAATTAGATGAAAGTTGGTATGTTAAACGTCGAAAACCATAACTAGTGACATCGAATATGCCTTCCTGTACTAAAAGAATAATAAACAATAGTATGAAAGAAATTAAAGATACATAAAATAAGACGTTAATATAATCAGTCCATGTATGAGAAGTCCAAATCCAAAATAGAAAAGATATGATGACTGTTATAAATAATTTTTTAGGTTTTGAAATTTTTTTGATTCTGTAAATTAAATAATAAATCAAAATCAATATATTAGTAATTTAACAAAAACATTGAAAACTGAAAATTCTAAAAACAAACTTGTCTTATTTTCCATCAATAGTAAAATACATTAATAACAACTAGAATCTACGAAAGGAATTAAATTTATGAAAAAGAGGATATCTAAGTATTTCATACTTATATTAACAACAATTTTTATTTTAAGTGCTTGTGGAACTAGTAAAGAAGAAAATAATAAAGACGTCTCAAAAACTGAAACTTCCAATCATAAAGGAGGTACTTTAAAGGTAGGACTTGGCCATGCACCAAGTGGTGTCTATTCTCCAATATTATCTTCAGATGCTAGTGATTCTGAAGTTGTAAATTATTTTAATGAAGGCCTACTAAAAATAGATAAAAAAATTAAATCTCAACCATATATTGCCTCATGGAAAGATATAGATCCTGGTAAAAAAATTGAATTTAAAATAAAAAAAGGAATCAAATGGCATGATGGAAATGAACTAAAAATAGATGATTGGATATACACTTTAGAGGTTTTAGCTGATAAAGATTATGACGGATCATATTATCCAAGTGTTGAAAATATAAAAGGTGCTAAAGAAAAACATGAAGGTAAAGCTAACTCAATAAGCGGTATTAGAAAAATAGATGATTATACTATGGAAGTTACTTTTGATCAGAAAAAAGTTAATTATTTAACAGGATTTCCTAGTGACGCATTATTGAGTAAAAAATATGTCGGTGATATTCCTGTAAAAGATTTAGCTAAATCGGATAAAATTAGGAAATACCCTATTGGTATTGGTCCTTATAAAGTTAAGAAAATTGTTCCAGGAGAGGCAGTGCAACTTGAAAGATTTGATGATTATTGGCAAGGCAAACCTGCTCTAGATAAAATAGAATTAAAGGTTATTGATCAACCACAGATGATAAAAGCACTAGAAAAAGGAGATATAGATTTAGTAAATAATGCAACTGGTAGTATGGCTAAAGAAGCTAAAAAGTCAAAAGAGAAATTAAAAGTTCTATCAGCACCAGGACTTGATTATGCATTTATAGGATTCGTATCTCATGATTATGATAAAGCTACAAACAAAACTGGAAAAGTTAGACCTAAATATGAGGATAAAGAACTAAGAAAAGCATTACTTTATGCATTTGATAGAAAAAAATGGATAAATGCATTTTTCCAAGGATATGGCACTGAGTTAAATACTTTCGTACCTTCTGTTCATTGGATTGCAGCAAATGATAGTGAATTAAATCACTATAATTATGATCCAGATAAAGCGAAGAAAATTTTAGATAAATTAGGATATAAAGATAAAGATGGGGATGGATTTAGAGAAGATCCGAAAGGTAAACCATTTGAAATTAATTTAAAACATTATGCAGGAACAAACCCAACTTTTGAACCAAGAACAGCTGCAATAAAAGATTTCTGGGAAAAAGTAGGACTAAAGACGAAAGTAAAAATGGTGGAATTTGGAAAATATAATGATGATTTAGCTAATGCTTCTAAAAATATGGAAGTTTACTTCAGATCATGGACAGGCGGTACTGATCCAGATCCGTCAGACTTATACCATACTGATAGACCACAAAATGAAATGAGAACAGTAATGCCTAAATCAGATAAGTATTTAGATGATGCGTTAGACTTTAATAAAGTTGGAAACAATGAACAAAAACGTAAAGATATTTATGTTAAATGGCAAAAATATTTGAATGAAGAGTTACCAGCGTTGCCAATTTTACAAATAAAATCTATTAGTATCGCTAACGATAAAGTGAAAAACTACGATATAGAACTTGGAAATGATTCACCATTGTATAAAATGACAAAAGATAATTAATCTTATGCAACCTCGACATTGTGTCGAGGTTGCTTTTTAGGGGGACAGTATGAAAAAAGAATTACTTGAAATTAATGAATTAGAAACATCATTAAAAATACATAATAGCTGGCATCCAACTGTAGAAGACATAACTTTTAAATTAAATGAAGGTGAAGTTTTAGGAGTTGTAGGAGAGTCGGGTTGTGGTAAATCAATCATGAGTAAATCTATTATTAATCTTTTACCTGAGAAAATTTCTAAAATAACACATGGTGAAATTATATTTGAAGGTCAACGAATTGATAATTTTAATGCTAAAGAATTTAATAAATTACGTGGTAATGATATTGCTATGATTTTTCAAGAGCCAATGACTGCGTTGAATCCTGTATTTAAAATAAAAAATCAAATTATTGAAAATATAAGAATACATCAGCGTTTATCTAAAAAAGAAGCGTATGAAAAGGCTAAAGATTTATTAACAAAGGTAGGTATACCTAGACAAGATGAAATATTAAATAGCTATCCACATCAACTTTCAGGCGGTATGCGACAAAGAGTAATGATTGCAATGGCAATATGTTGTTCACCTAAACTATTAATAGCCGATGAGCCAACAACTGCCCTTGATGTAACAATACAAGCTCAAATATTAGAACTATTAAAACAAATCCAAAAAGAAAATAACATGGCAATTATTTTAATTACACATGACTTAAGTGTTGTTTCAGAATTTTGTGATAAGGTGATGGTAATGTATGCGGGTCAAATTGTAGAGTATGGTGATTTGGAAGATATTATTGTAAGACCTAAACATCCATATACTAAAAAACTACTAA
Organism: Staphylococcus sp. FSL H8-0121; assembly: GCF_038008425.1. Lineage (NCBI taxonomy): Bacteria > Bacillati > Bacillota > Bacilli > Caryophanales > Staphylococcaceae > Staphylococcus > Staphylococcus sp. FSL H8-0121. The sequence continues at coordinate 858,651 of NZ_JBBOZB010000001.1, read as the reverse complement.
ACACATTACCAAAACTTGATGAAGTTAAAGAACGTCTAGATACAATAGAAGGAATTGTTCCTTCTATCTTAGAATTTGGTCATAACCACTGTCGTTTTGCAAATAGATGTTCTGAAAAAATAAAAATTTGTGACAAAGTCCATCCAAAATTTATGAAAGATAAGGATAGATTAGTACGTTGTCATTTATATGACAATAAAAGTGAGGGGTAATTTATGGAGAACATCTTAGAAGTAAAAAAGCTTAAAAAATACTACCCAATTAAAAGTTCAATATTTAATAAAAAAAGATTTGTCAAAGCTGTAGATGATGTTTCATTTCATATAAAAAAAGGACAAACTTTTGGTTTAGTAGGAGAATCTGGTTGTGGAAAATCTACAATAGGAAAGTCTATTTTACGTTTAGAAGACGTAACTTCAGGTGACATCATTTTAGATGGGGAAAATATCACACATTTAAAAGGGAGAAAATTAAGAGAAGCTAGACAAAACTTTCAAATCATTTTTCAAGATCCTTATGCTTCATTAAATCCTATGCAAATGATTGGTAACATTATTGCTGAACCAATATTGAACTATAAAAAGATAAATAAAAATGATGTAAAAGCTGAAGTGTTACATTTATTAAAATGTGTGGGTTTAAATGAAGATGCTTATTATAAGTATGCACATGAATTTTCAGGTGGTCAGCGTCAACGAGTGGGTATCGCTAGAGCAATTGCATTAAAACCTAAACTTATTATTGCAGATGAACCTGTTAGTGCTTTAGATGTTTCAGTTCAATCACAAGTATTAAATATTTTAAAGGATTTACAAGAAGAATTTAATCTAAGTTTATTATTTATAGCTCATGATTTAAGTGTGGTTAAGCATATAAGTGATGTTATTGGTGTAATGTATCTTGGCTATATTGTAGAAATAGCTTCTGATTCAGATATTTACAACAGACCTTTACATCCTTATACTCAAGCATTAATATCATCAATTCCACAATTCAATTCTAGTAGAAAGAAAAGAGAATTGTTGAAAGGAGAATTACCTTCTCCAAGTAACCCACCAAAAGGTTGTCCGTTTCAAACTAGATGTCCATATGTAAAAGAAATATGTCGAGAAAAAATGCCTAAATTAAAAGAACATATAAAAGGACATCAAGTAGCTTGTTTCTATCCGAAAGTGGGGGGGATTTAATGCTTAAATTAATTTTAAAAAGACTTGGTCTAATGGTACCGTTATTAATTTTAATATCAATGGTTGTATTTGCATTAGCTATTATTCAGCCAGGAGATCCATTTTCTGGGCAACATGGACCAAATGTAAAACAAGAAGCAATAGAAGCTCAAAGAGAAAAACTGGGTTTAAATGATTCAATAACTACTCAATACATAAGATGGGCTAATAATATTCTACATGGAGATTTTGGAGAATCCATAAAATATAAACGGCCTGTTCTTGACTTAATAGAAGAAAGATTACCTAACACTATTTTATTAGGAACAGTGTCACTAATTATTACTTATGTAATTTCTTTTGCTTTAGGAATATATTCTGGAAGATATGCTTATAGTATTGGAGACTATTCAATACAAGTATTTAACTATCTAATGTTAGCCATTCCATCGTTTATTGCTGGTGTATTTGCAATTTTTCTTTTTGCATTTAATTTTCATATTTTCCCGTTTCAAGGTTCGGTCGATATCAATTTAGAAGAAGGTTCATTAGCTTACTATCTCAGTAAGTTATATCATACAATACTACCTGCTACAACACTCGGATTACTATCTACGGCTGGTTATATTCAATATCTAAGAAACGACATAATTGAGAACTCTAAAAAGGATTATGTATTAACTGCTAGAGCAAAAGGATTGTCAGATAATAAAATTTACTTTAAACATATTTTGAGAAATTCTTTGATTCCTATAATTACCTTTTTAGGTGCAGATATAGTTAGTATTCTTGGAGGAGCAGTTATAACTGAAACTATATTTTCATATAATGGAGTTGGAAAATTATTTTTAGAATCAGTAACTGGGCAAGATTATTCACTAATGATGGCTTTAACTTTATTTTTTTCATTTTTAGGATTACTTGGAAATTTAATATCAGATATAACATATGGTTTAGTTGATCCTAGAATTAGAAGTAATTAACAAGGGGGACAACTATGAATCAAAAGTCAAAATCGCCTTTTAAAATTGCATTAAATAAGTTTTATCATAACAAAATTGCGATGATATCTTTATTTTTTTTGATAACTGTTATTATTATTTCAATATTAGCACCATTGATTGCACCACTTCCTATAAATAAACAAGATTTATTGAATATTAAAGGTGACATGTCTCTAGAAAATATTTTAGGAACTGACTCAGGTGGTAGAGATAACTTTAGCAGATTGCTTTATGCCGGTAGAATTTCCTTAAGTATAGGAATAATTTCAACTTTAGGAATGTTAATAATAGGTATTACAATAGGTACATTATCTGGGTACTTTGGTGGCATTATTGATACTGTAATGATGAGAATTACTGAATTTGTGATGCTGTTTCCGTTCTTAATATTTGCAATTGTATTAAATGCAGCTTTAGGTGATAAGATTAAAAATCCATACGGGTCAGCGATTATTTTAGTATTTGTAATTATCATTTTGAGTTGGGGTGGTATTGCTAGATTAGTTAGAGGCAAGGTTATGCAAGAAAAAGAAAACGAATATTTTTTAGCTGCTAAATCTATAGGTACTCCTACTCATAAAATTATATTTAAGCACTTATTACCAAATATAATAAGTGTTGTGATAGTGCAAGCTACTTTAACATTTGCGGGAATGATTGTTGTAGAATCTGGATTAAGTTTTTTAGGATTTGGAATTAGTAAAGCAATACCATCTTGGGGAAATATGTTAAGTGATGCTCAAGAGGGTGATGTGATTAGTGGAAAACCATGGATATGGATGCCACCAGCGTTAATGATAACATTAACTATTTTAAGTATTAATTTTGTTGGTGAAGGTTTAAAAAAGATGCATTTAATCCTAAAGGGCGCAGGTAAAGAAAATAGTTAATCAATCGATAGAGAAACTGGTAAAAAGAAAAAATAATTAAATTAAAAATGGCGGAGAAAAGCGTATCGATACGTTTTTTCTTCGCCATTTAATTTATATCATTTATGATCAACTAATGTTTAAATTCCTTCATTAAATTAAACCATTTTATACCACCATGTTGGGAACTAGAAACCCCTTTATTAACGTAACCATATTTTTCATAAAATGGTATCAGTTCTTCTTTACAGGTTAATGTTATACCTAAACGATGGTGTGTTTTAGCTCGTTGTTCTATTTCATTTAGTAATTTACCAGCAAGTCCTTGATTTCTTTGTGATTGATCAATGACTAATCCTAATATAGCTACATAACCTCCAGTTGTTGAATTCTCATCTATACTTTCAAATAAATCATCGGTAATGAATGGTTGATTAATTACCGGTCCATTAATATAACCAACAACCTTTTCATTCAATTCAGCGATAATAAACGTATCATTAATCATTTCAATTCTTTTTATTAAAGCTGATTTTGTTGCTGCTTCTTCTGGTGTAAAACCTTGGTTTTCAATAATTAAGATTTCTTCTAAATCATCTATTTTGGCATTTCTAAATTGATACAAAATAGATTCCCCCTAAAATACTTTATGAAATTTTGGTATAAAAGAAACCATTCAAAGTATAAACACTTTGAATGGAAAATTAATTTTCGATAATAATTTATCTTTTACGTCCTAAGCCCATAGCTTTTTCCATTTTTTTCAACGTTTTAAATGAGGCTTTTTGAGCTTTGTCTCTACCTTTATCTAAGATATCATCTAGTTCATCAGAATTATAGTAAGATTCATATTTTTCTTGGAAATCGATTAAGAATGATTTTACAATTTCTGCTAAATCACCTTTGAATTTACCATAACCCTCTCCAACGTATTTCGCTTCAATATCTTTAATTGTTTCATTAGTTAGTCCTGAATAAATAGATAATAAATTAGAAACGCCTGGTTTATTGTCACGATCAAACTTAATAACACCATCGGAATCTGTGACAGCACTTTTAATTTTTTTAGCTGCAACATTTGGTTCATCTAATAATGAGATAAAGTTCTTTTGGTTATCGTCACTTTTACTCATTTTTTTAGTAGGGTCTTGTAAACTCATAACACGTCCACCGACTTTAGGCATACGAATTTCTGGTTTAGTCAATACGTCGTTATATTTACTATTGAATCTATCTACTAAGTTACGAGTTAATTCCATATGTTGCTTTTGATCTTCTCCAACAGGAACAATATTTGTATTATAAATAACGATATCAGCTGCCATTAAAGGTGGATATGTAAGTAATCCTGCTGGTACTCCGTCAGTTCGTTTTTGCGCTTTGTCTTTAAATTGTGTCATACGTTCTAATTCACCGATTGAAGCGATTGTAGTGAGCATCCATCCAGCTTGGACATGTGCTGGTACTTCTGACTGAATAAATAGTGTTGATTTATCAGAATCAATGCCTGATGCTAAATAAATCGCAGCTAATTGTCTGATTTGTTTACGTAACTTCAAGCGGTCTTGTGGTACTGTGATAGCATGTTGGTCAACAATACAAAAGAAACATTCATAGTCATTTTGAATTTCTTCGAATTGTTTTAATGCACCTATATAATTACCAATTGTAGGTATACCACTTGGTTGAATGCCTGAAAATAATGTTTCCATATAAGATGCCTACTTTCTCAAATAATATTTACATATCATTATAACAGTATTTCTTTAAAATGTAAGTTGTGTTAAGATGAATGTATATTTAAGCATTGAAATATTTTGAGAGACTATTTTGAATTATTTCAAAATTTCTCAGAAAAATTAGGATTTTCTCATTTAATTTTAATGTTAGATGGGTATAATGTAAAATGTAAGGTTAAGAAAGCAAAAGAAACATAAATTTCTTTAATCTATAACATATTTAAAAATAACGAATGAATCCAATTATAGGAGAGTGAGATGTATGGTAACATTATTTACTTCACCAAGTTGCACATCTTGCCGTAAAGCGAAAGCATGGTTACAAGAACATGACATTCCATATACGGAGCGTAACATTTTTTCTGAACATTTAACAATTGATGAAATTAAATTAATTTTAAAAATGACTGAAGACGGAACTGATGAGATTATTTCAACTCGTTCTAAAACATACCAAAAATTGAATGTTGATATTGATTCTTTACCATTACAAGATTTATACTCAATTATTCAAGATAATCCTGGTTTACTACGTCGTCCAATTATTTTAGACGATAAACGTTTACAAGTTGGTTATAACGAAGATGAAATTAGACGTTTCTTACCAAGAAAAGTCCGTACGTTCCAATTACAAGAAGCTCAACGTTTGGTTGACTAATAACTTTAATAACTATGTGATTTAATCACTTTACTAAAAGATATTACAACAACACTATTTTTGAAATGGTGTTGTTTTTTGTATATTATAGAAGTTGAATTGAGTCATAGATGGTTGTTTTTTACCTATGAAAATGGGGAATATAACACTATAAGAACCCCATAAAAATATAGTTAAATTTAATCAAACAAATAGATTGTAATTTAAGTCACGTTCTAATACAATATGGTTACTATTCATCGACTGTAAGGAGTGAGATGATATGAGAATAGAACGCGTAGATGATACAACAGTTAAATTGTTTATAACATATAGCGATATAGAAGCGCGTGGCTTTAGTCGTGAAGATTTATGGACAAACCGCAAACGTGGAGAAGAATTCTTTTGGTCTATGATGGATGAAATCAATGAAGAAGAAGATTTTGTTGTTGAAGGTCCATTATGGATTCAAGTACATGCCTTTGAAAAGGGTGTGGAAGTGACTATTTCTAAGTCTAAAAATGAAGAAGCTATGAATATGGCTAATGATAATCATTTTGATCAATTTGATGACCAAGTAAATGAACTTCTAGCTCAAACACTTGAAAGTGAAGATAATGTAGAAAATATATTTGAACAACGCGATCAACAAAAGAAAGCACAACAAGAACAACCTCAAAGACAGCGTAAACAAGCAAGTATGCGTACTGTCATAGTTAAATTTGAAGATCTAGAGCAAGTAATAAATTATGCTTATCACAACAATCAAAGTACAGTAGAGTTTGAAGATTTACTTTACATGATTGATTCACAATATTATTATGCTATCCATTTTGATGAAAATGTAGATCAAGAGACAATTAATGATAGTTATAGTCAATTGTTAGAATTTGCTTATCCAACAGATAAAACTGAAGTGTACTTGAATGACTACGGTAAAATCATTATGAGTCACAATGTCACTTCTCAAATGCGTCGTTATTTTACTGACGCAACTGAATAAAAATAGTATTTTAGACGAGACATGAAAATGTCTCGTTTTTTTATGGACTTCTTTAAACTTATATGTTGTCAAAAGTAAAAATAGTGTTTGCTTCGTTAATATTTATGAGGTGAACGTATGTTAGTAGCTTTAAATCATAACAATGAACATATCTTAGCTAAAAATGCCATTAAAAATGTGGATTATTATTGTCCTCATTGCCATTCAAAATTAATTTTGAAAAAAGGAATAAAAGTTATGCCTCATTTTGCACATGAAAGCCAGAGTCAAAGATGGTGTGCAAAAGGTGAATCAGAACTTCACTATCACGCAAAATACCAATTAGCAACTATGTTAAAACGATTAGGATATACTGTCCGAATTGAGCCATTTTACAAATTGATTAATCAATTACCAGATATAGTAGTTAACGATAAAATAGCGTTAGAATTACAGTTTTCTATGATTAGTTTATCCAAGATACGACTACGTAGTGACGGTCTGAATAGTATTGGATTACATCCCATATGGATTGTTAAAGATATTAAATATGATAAAAGCAAAATGATGCTAAGTCTAAGTGACTTTCAAGCAAGTACTATTGATTGTGAAACTAAGAGACTTTTAACTTGGAATGAACAAGATAAGTCACCTATAGTTTATTCAGATATACAACATATTGGTGGTAAGACGTTTAAAGCAAGAAGACAAACATTGATAAACTATTTAGATAAGGCTAATAAACTTAGTCATAGTTCAAATACAATTTATAAACTGAGTAATCAAAAGATTTTAAAATATATACAACGATGTCGTTGGAAGAATTCAGTATTAGAGCCTACTTTAAGTGCGATGTATCAATTACAATTGTTTGAGGATAAGGTGGCGTATAAAGTGGGATTTATCGTACCTCATCAAATATATATCAAAACCCATCCTATCGAATGGCAACTTCAATTATTGTTATTAGAGAAAGAAAAACGATTGAATTATCAATACTTTGAAAAATGCCTTGATTTCAGACAATTTTCAAATCCTACAAAAGCTAAAATTGAGATTATTAAGGCGATAATAATGGAATATCAATATGCTATAAATCTTAACAGTAAAGACGTGCAAATTATCTACTAAAATGAGAAAATTAAGTTATTGAGAATTTCGAGGAGGTTTATTTATGAATCAACAATTAACTAGAGAAGAACAGGAACTTAAATATCCTGAATATACATGGGATCTAACAACGATTTTCCCAAACAATGAAGCATTTGAAGAAGCATTTAAAGAAGTTGAAAATGATATCGGTAAAGAAGAGCAATTTAAAGGGCGCTTAGGAGACAGTGCCGAAACTTTATATGAAGCATTAGCATTAGAAGATGAAATAGGTACTAAATTAGAGAAGGTGTATGTTTATGCTCATCTTAAACAAGACCAAGATACTGCTAATGATCAATATACTGGTATGGAATCACGTGCACACCAATTAATTATTAAATACAGTTCAGCATGGAGTTTCTTAGTGCCAGAGATTTTACAAATTGATGAAGCGACAATTCAATCGTTTATTCAATCTAACGATAAATTGAAACAATATGAGTTCGATTTACAACTTATTAATGAAAAACGTCCACATATTTTAGATGCTGATACTGAAAAATTACTTACTGAAGCTCAAGATGCTTTATCTACACCATCAAATGTATATGGAATGTTCAGTAATGCTGATCTAGAATTTGAAGATGCTATAGATAAAGATGGAGAAGCACATCCACTTACACAAGGTACTTTTATTAAATATCTAGAATCAGATGATAGAGTATTAAGAGAATCTGCTTTCAGAAATGTTTATAAAGCTTATGGAGCACATAATAATACTTTAGGTGCAACATTAGCAGGTGAAGTTAAGAAAAATGTCTTTAACGCTCGTACACACCATTACAATTCTGCACGTGAAAAAGCTTTAAGTAATAATCATATTCCTGAAGAAGTTTATGATAACTTAGTGAAAACAGTTCACAAATACTTACCTTTACTTCATAGATATACTAAATTGCGTCAAGAGTTATTAGGTATTGATGATTTGAAAATGTATGACTTATATACACCATTAGTAAAAGACGTTAAATTTGAAATGCCTTATGAAGAAGCTAAATCATGGATGTTAAAAGCACTTGAACCTATGGGTGAAGAATATTTAAATGTAGTTAAAGAAGGACTAGAAAATCGCTGGGTAGATGTATATGAAAATAAAGGTAAACGTTCAGGCGGCTACTCATCAGGTGCGCATTTAACAAACCCGTTCATCTTATTAAATTGGTCAGATACAGTATCTGATTTATATACATTAGTTCATGAATTTGGTCATTCAGCTCATAGTTATTTCAGTCGTCAAAACCAACCTTCAAACTTAAGTGATTATACTATATTTGTAGCAGAAGTTGCTTCAACTTGTAATGAAGCATTACTAAGTGACTATATGGATAAACATCTTGACGATGAAAGACGCTTATTACTTCTAAACCAAGAATTAGAACGATTTAGAGCAACTCTATTCCGTCAAACTATGTTTGCTGAATTTGAACATAAAATTCATCAAATTGAAGAAGCGGGTGAACCATTAACACCTAATCGTATGAATGAAGAATATGCCAAATTGAATAAACAATATTTTGGAGATGCTGTCGAAACTGATGAAGATATCAGTAAAGAATGGTCTCGAATTCCACACTTCTATATGAATTATTATGTATATCAATACGCAACAGGCTATAGTGCTGCACAAAGTTTAAGTCATCAAATTTTGACAGAAGGGCAACCAGCTGTTGAAAGATATATTAATGAATTCTTGAAAAAAGGTAGTTCAAATTATCCAATTGAAATACTAAAAAATGCTGGTGTAGATATGACAACACCAGAACCAATTGAACAAGCATGTGAAGTCTTTGAACAAAAATTAGATGCTTTTGAAAAGCTAATGAAAGCTTAATATGATTGAATTCGCTTACATTATGAACAGATTGTGACAATTTAAAATTTAATAAACTGAATGGTTGAAATGGGGTATGTGTCGTGTTATATTATGAACATGAAATTAATCACATAACAAACATACCCCTTTGTTTGAAGTGAAAAAATTTCTCCCATCCCCTTTGTTTAGCGTCGTGTAATCAGACACGGCGTTTTTTTTTATTTATTATAAAATTATACGTTGAACAATATACATAAATTATACAATTAATGAATAAACAAAAAGCCAGCACAAAAGATTATTTAAAATCATTTTGTGTTGGCTTTATTAATATTTATATTTAACAATTAGGTTTGGGCATTTTTGATTTCCAAAATTTACCTTCAGGATAATTAAGTTTTTCAACTTTTTGCTGAAGCATTAATTTTTTTAGTTCTTTATTAAGTAATTTCTCAGGCCATTCATATATAGTAAGCAATTCTTCCATTGTAACAAGTTGCTTTTGTTGAATGTATGTCTCTAATTTTGGTGGTAAGTTCTTTTCAATAGGACTACCCATAAGTTCGTTAATAATATATGTGTATATATGGTAAGGATATAATCCTTCAACTTTTAAACCTTCTTCGTGCACATCTTCATTGAAAAAGACGAGAGAAGGGGATTGTTCAATTTCCATTTCACGTGCTATATGCAAGTCAACTTTTAAACTTTCAGTAAGTTTACTTTTTTGTAAGTCTTCTTTAAACACTTCATAATCTATTCCAGCATTTTTTACACAATCACATATCATTTCTTCAGTGATAATATCACGCTTTGGAATAATTTCATTTTGCATTAAATGAATAAAACGCTCAGCTCTTAAACGACCTTGTAATTCAGCCGCTTTATAAGCAAGGGCAATATTATCAAAATCAGAGGTGCTTTGTGCTTGGCATTTTGTTAAAACTTTTAATGAAGGATTAAGAATATGTCTAACACGTATATATTGATTATATTCAATTCTTAATTTAGATAAAATTGCGGATAATTTAAAGCAATCTTTACTAAAGGGATCGAAAAAAGAGTAAATTTCTATTTTGCATACAGGTGATAGATCAGTATTTGCATCTTCACAACTCTTATTCTCCATTACTCTTAACTCTTCAGCCATGTCATTTCACCTACAATTAATTTTCGGAATTTACCATGTGATTAGCTGTTAGTCGCAATCTTTCATATAAATAGTCTCCAACCCCAGCGGGAAAATTAGCGTGGGTAATCGCAATAGACATATTTTCTAACCAAGCATCGCGTTCAAATTCAGTAATTGTAAATTCCATATGTCGTCTTTTTAACATGGGGTGTCCATGTTCTTGAGTATATAAATCAGGGCCACCTAAAAACTGAGTTAAAAATTGTTTTTGCTTTCGACTCGTTTCTTTAAAATCACCAGGGAATAAATGATTAATTCTATCGTCTTGTTCAACTAACGAGTAAAAATGATCAATCATTTGATATAGTGCGTCTTGCCCGATGATGTCATAAGGTGTTCTAGGCATATTATCACCGTGTTCCATTAATATATATCTAATATAACATGAATTTTTACATATGAAAGTAATTTGCATTATAGCTATTTTTTGCTAATTTAAGATAATTCTTTTTTTCGTTCAAAGAATCGTTGAACTTTATTCAATGGTTTTTGGTGAGTCAGATTAAATGACTGAAGTAACTCGTTGAATTTTATTAATCCTTCTTCATATTGGTTAACTTCAAATTCAAGTTCATAATCCTCAGTGCCCAGATATTCACTTTTATCCAGTACAAGTAATTCATTTTTATAATTGGTTTCCATTCGATATGTTGTTAATGCACCTAAAATAGATAAACTACCATCTTGAATGCCATATTTTTCAGATATAATATGTCTAATATCTGATGGTAATTGATCGTGGCTAATTACTTTATTAATTTTAGGTTCTATAGATACATCAAAATTATATTCTGTTAAACCGACTTCTGCTGGAACCTTAAGCGTCATTTCATAAGTATCGTCTTTCACACGTATTCTTAAAGCCGACTGATTTGATTTTAATTTAAAATCCTCAGTGTCAATATAATAGTTAATTTGTTTAAAAGGAGTATCGTCCTTAAAGTATTTGTGTTTAATGTCATTATAAACATTTTCATTTAGTATTTGTTTAAATTCAATTTCATTATTAGTTGCCATGATAGAGATACACCCCGATACTTTTCTTTGTATTTATTTTAAATTTATCAATATTATGCCGTAAATTATCTATGATTTAAAGTAATTTTGATCATTTTGACGATGTACAATTTTACATATATTTTAATAATATCAGACATATACTTTTGGTTTTAATCTGAACAATCATAAACCTAATAATAATGTAAGAATAATGGCATAGATATGTGTGTTGAATGGCCAAATTATGTTAAACTAATATGGAATAAGGAGGGGCAAGCATGCGTATATATATAAATGAGATAAAAGTGAAAGATGATACAATTTATTGTTATTCAGAAGATTCTATTGAAGGATTAGAAGAAGTAGGACAAATGCTTGTTGACAGTGATAACTACGGATTTGCATACATATTAGATGATGGACAATCCTATTCGTATTTGATCTTTGTTGAAGAAACATGGTCAATGCTACATGAAAATAAAGGTAAAAAACTAGTCGTAAATGAAACGTTAGAACTTAAACATTTCCAAGAAGAATTAGATTACATATTGGATAATATAGAAGGTAATAATAACTATGGTAAGGAGTTTGTTTCTGCTGTTGAAAAAACTTTTGAACTAGAATGAAGCGGAGTGAATGAATATGAACCAGTGGGATCAATTTTTAACACCTTATAAACAGGCCGTTAATGAATTAAAAGTAAAATTAAAAGGATTACGTAGACAATATGAAATTAGTGAACATAGTTCTCCCATTGAATTCGTAACAGGCCGCGTAAAACCTATTTCAAGTATAATTGATAAAGCCAATAAACGTGGAATTCAATTTGATAGATTAAGAGAAGAAATGTATGACATAGCTGGGTTACGAATTATGTGTCAATTTGTTGATGACATCGATGTAGTTGTCAATATTTTACGTCAACGTAAAGACTTTAGCGTCATTGAAGAAAGAGACTATATTCGTAATACTAAAGAAAGTGGTTACCGTTCTTATCATGTCATCATTGAATATCCAATTGAAACATTGAGTGGACAAAAGTCGATATTAGCTGAAATTCAAATTAGAACATTGGCAATGAACTTTTGGTCAACGATTGAGCATACATTGCGTTATAAATATGATGGGGATTATCCAAGTGAGATACAACATCGTTTAGAAAGAGCAGCTGAAGCGGCATACTTATTAGATGAAGAAATGTCTGAAATCAAAGATGAAATTCAAGAAGCACAAAAATACTATACTCAAAAGCGTGCAAAAAAGCATGAAAATGACTAATGAGGTGTAAAGATGCGTTATACAATCCTAACTAAAGGCGATTCGAAATCCAATGCGTTAAAGCATAAAATGATTAGCCATATGAAAGACTTTCAAATGATTGAAGATAAAGAAAATCCAGAAATAGTCATATCAGTTGGTGGCGATGGTACTTTACTTCAAGCCTTTCATCAGTATAGTCATATGTTATCGAAAGTAGCATTTGTCGGTGTTCATACTGGCCATTTAGGATTTTATGCTGATTGGTTACCTCATGAAGTCGAAAAATTGATTATTGAAATTAACAATTCAGAATTTCAAGTCATTGAATATCCATTATTAGAAATCATAGTCCGATATAATAATAATGGTTATGAAACAAGGTACTTAGCTTTGAATGAAGCAACCATGAAAACTGAAAATGGATCAACATTAGTTGTGGATGTTAATATTCGTGGAAAACATTTTGAGCGTTTTAGAGGTGATGGTTTGTGTATATCTACACCATCAGGTTCTACAGCCTATAACAAAGCATTAGGTGGAGCGTTAATTCATCCTTCTCTTGAAGCAATGCAAATTGCTGAGATTGCGTCAATTAACAATCGCGTGTTTAGAACGGTAGGGTCACCACTTGTGTTACCTAAACATCATACTTGTCTTATTACCCCAGTGAATCATGATACGATACGTACGACTATTGACCATGTCAGCATTAAACATAAAAATGTGAATGCGATTCAATATAGAGTAGCAAATGAAAAAGTAAGGTTTGCACGCTTTAGACCATTCCCATTTTGGAAAAGGGTACACGATTCCTTTATTTCAAGTGATGATGAAATATGATATTCCGTTATACAATTACGCAAAAAGAAACGCTTAAAACATTTTTAAAACGACATGATTTTTCTAAGAAAACGATTAGCGCCATTAAAACTAATGGCGCTTTACTTGTAAATAATAAACCTGTAACAGTAAGGTTTGAACTTGATATCAATGACAAATTAGAAGTGCGTTTACCAAAGGAAGTTCCGAGCGCTAACTTAGTTCCATATTTGAAACCATTAGATATTTTATTTGAAGATGACTATATTATTATTGTCTTCAAACCTAATGGACAAAATTGTGCACCTTCTCGTGAACATCCACATGAGAGCTTAGTTGAACAAGTTTTAGGTTATTTACAAGACAAAGGTGAAAATACTAACCCACATATTGTTACACGATTAGATCGTAATACGACTGGTATTGTTTTATTTGCAAAATATGGATATATTCATTACTTATTTTCAAAAATTAATATGAATAAAAAATATATATGTTTAGCCCATGGTTTAACAAAACCAAGTGATGTGATTGAAGCGCCCATTTCAAGAACTAGTCATAGTATTATTGAAAGACAAGTATCAGAAAATGGTAAGTATGCTAAAACCATATATCAGACGATTAAACAAAAGAGTCATGTAAGTTTATGTGAAGTCCAATTATGTACTGGTCGGACTCATCAAATAAGGGTGCATTTTCAACATTTAGGTCATCCTTTAATTGGTGATACATTATACGGTGGTAAACATGATAAAATAGAGGGGCAATGTTTACAGTGTTACAAACTAACATTTGAACACCCAGTAAGTAAAAATACAATTGAAATAACAACTGATTATAAACAACTAAATCAATGGTATGACATGATATAAAAAGCATTTTGGAGGTGTTTAAATTGTCTAACGACACAGAAATGAAAGAGAAAGAATACGCTAGCGAAGATGTGTACGATAAAGACTTATTAGATCAATTATTACAAAATGAAGATATAGATGCATTTAGAGAAGAATTTTTATCAATGCATAATTACGAACAAAGTGAATACTTTGAAGACACTGATGATGAGAATAGACAAAAAATATTCCAATTCTTATCACCACAAGAAGTTGCTGATTTCTTTGATCACTTGGATATAGACGATGAGGATTACGAAGAATTATTTGAAAAAATTAATGCAAACTACGCAAGTCATATTTTAGAAGAAATGTCATACGATAATGCAGTAGACATTTTAAACGAATTAACTAAACCTAAAGTCGCTAGTTTACTTACATTAATGAATAAAGAAGATGCCAATGAAATAAAGGCATTACTACATTATGAAGAAGATACCGCCGGCGGTATTATGACAACAGAATATCTTTCATTAAAATCTACTACTCCTGTTAAAGAAGCATTAATGCATGTTAAAGAACAAGCGCCAAATGCTGAAACAATTTACGTGATTTTTGCTATCAATGAAGATGATCAATTAGTTGGGGTTTTATCTTTAAGAGATTTAATCACAGCTGAGAACGATGCTTATATTGAAGATGTGATGAGTGAACGTGTTATTAGTGTAGATGTCGCAACTGACCAAGAAGACGTTGCACAAACAATGAGAGACTATGATTTCATTGCAGTACCTGTTGTTGATTACCAAAATCATCTATTAGGTATTATTACAATTGATGATATTTTAGATGTTATGGATGAAGAGGCAAGTGAAGACTACTCTCGTTTAGCCGGTGTCTCTGATATTGATTCTACTAATGATTCAGTAATCAAAACGGCAACAAAACGTTTACCTTGGCTAATCATTTTAACGTTTTTAGGTATGATTACTGCAACAATTTTAGGTAGCTTTGAAGACACTTTAGCAAAAGTCGCTTTATTAGCAGCCTTTATACCAATTATTAGTGGGATGTCAGGTAATTCTGGTACGCAATCTTTAGCCGTATCTGTACGTAATATTTCAACTGGTGATATCGACGAACAAAGTAAATTTAAAGTTGCTTTAAGAGAAGCGGGAAGTGGCTTTTTATCAGGAATTGTTTGTTCCATCATTTTAATCATTATAATTATTGCTATTTATAGACAACCCTTATTAGCAGTCATTGTTGGTGGCAGTTTAACGTGTGCTATGACAGTTGGTACATTAGTTGGATCAATGATTCCATTATTAATGAATAAATTAAAAATTGACCCAGCAGTTGCAAGTGGTCCATTTATTACAACAATTAACGACATTGTAAGTATGTTAATTTATTTCGGCTTAGCAACATCATTTATGTCATATTTAACTTAAGGAGGAACTAATGGAGTTCTTATCACTTGTGATTGTAGTTGTAGCTGCATTCTTAACACCTATTATAATAAATAGGTTGAATATTAATTTTTTACCTGTCGTAGTTGCTGAAATATTAATGGGGATAATTATAGGTAATTCATTTTTAAACTTAGTAACCAAAGATTCTATGCTTAGTATTTTATCAACATTAGGCTTTATCTTTTTAATGTTTTTAAGTGGATTAGAAATTGATTTTAACGCCTTTAAAAAAGATTCTCGTCCTCGACAAGGTGAAAGAAAAGAAGAGAAGAAATTACCAGGTCATTTAAACCTCGCAATGACAGTATTTGCATTAATCATGATTGTTTCAATTATTTTAGCATACGCATTAAAATGGTTTGGTTTAATAGATGATGTATTATTAATGATAATTATCATATCTACTATTTCATTAGGTGTGGTAGTTCCGACATTAAAAGAAATGAATATAATGAGAACGACTATTGGACAATTTATCTTGTTAGTTGCGGTATTAGCCGATTTAGTAACAATGATATTACTAACAATTTATGGTGCGGTTAACGGTCACGGTGGTAGTACCATCTGGCTTACAGGCATTTTGGTAGTATTTACAATTATTTTCTACGTGATTGGAGTACTATTTAAACGAATGTCATTTTTACAAAAATTAATGGGTGGTACTACACAAATTGGTATACGTGCCGTATTTGCATTGATTATATTACTTGTTGCATTAGCAGAAGGTGTTGGTGCTGAATACATACTTGGTGCATTCTTAGCTGGCGTAGTTGTATCATTATTAAATCCTGATGAAGAAATGGTTGAGAAATTAGACTCATTTGGATACGGATTTTTCATTCCTATATTCTTTATTATGGTGGGTGTAGATTTAGACATTCCATCATTAGTGAAAGAACCATCATTATTAATCATTATACCTATTTTAATTTTGGCTTTTATAGTATCTAAGCTAATTCCAGTATTTCTTATAAAACGATGGTTTGATATGAAGACGACTGTTGCTTCAGCATTCTTATTAACGTCAACGCTATCATTAGTTATTGCTGCAGCTAAAATCGCTGAACAATTAAAGACAATTTCAGCAGAAACATCAGGGTTACTTATTTTAAGTGCAGTCATTACTTGTGTCTTTGTGCCTGTTATTTTTAAAAAGCTATTCCCAGTACCTAATGAAATGAATCGTCGTATTGAGGTAAGCTTGATAGGTAAAAACCAACTGACTATTCCTATCGTACAGAATTTAACTTCCCAATTGTATGACATTTCACTTTATTATCGTAAAGATTTAAGTGATAGTCGTAAATTATCCGATGAAATTACTATGGTCGAAATCGCTGATTATGAACAAGGAATACTTGAAAGATTAGGGTTATTCGATCGTGACATCGTTGTATGTGCGACTAATGATGATGAAATTAACCGGAAAGTCGCTTTGATGGCTAAAGAACATGGCGTAGAACGAGTGATATGTAGACTTGAAAGTACAAATGAAGACATAGAAATGAAATCGTTAGGCATAGAAATATTTAGTAATTATCTAAGTAATAAAATATTACTTAAAGGATTAATTGAAACGCCGAATATGCTTAACTTATTAAGTAATGTAGAAACATCTCTATATGAAATTCAAATGTTGAATTATAAATATGAGAACATCCAATTACGAAATTTCCCATTCGGTGGAGATATTATTTTTGTAAGAATTGTGCGCAATAATGATTCCATTGTTCCTCATGGTGATACGCAATTACGTTATAAAGATAGACTTATTGTGACAGGTTCAAAAGAATATGTAGATGAGTTAAAACAAGAATTAGAATTCTATTATTAATAAAGGATTATGGGTCTGTAAGTATACATCATACTTACAGATCTTTTTAATTATATAAATAATATGAAATTTAATATAAGTATAGTGTGAACTATAGAGTAAATCTAAAATGCTTTATTATCAGGTACTAAAAATGTTAAAATATATTGAGTGAAAAATTTAGAAACGTTTGAAATGATTTATTATATATCTTATTAAAAGGAGTTATTTGCATGTTAAATCTTGAAAATAAAACTTATGTCATTATGGGAATTGCCAATAAACGTAGTATTGGTTTTGGCGTTGCCAAAGTACTAGATCAACTAGGTGCTAAATTAGTATTTACATATCGTAAAGATCGAAGCCGTAAAGAATTAGAAAAATTATTAGATCAACTTAATCAATCAGAACAACGTTTATATCAAATCGATGTTCAAAGTGATGAAGATGTTATTAATGGCTTTGCTAACATCGGTGAAGATGTAGGCAATATTGATGGCGTTTATCATTCAATTGCTTTTGCCAACATGGAAGATTTAAGAGGACGTTTCTCTGAAACATCAAGAGAAGGTTTCTTATTAGCGCAAGATATTAGTTCATATTCACTAACTATTGTTGCAAATGAAGCTAAAAAATTAATGCCTGAAGGTGGAAGCATTGTTGCTACAACTTATTTAGGTGGAGAATTTGCTGTACAAAACTATAATGTTATGGGCGTAGCTAAAGCAAGTTTAGAAGCAAATGTTAAATATTTAGCACTAGACTTAGGTGAAGATAACATCCGTGTAAATGCAATCTCAGCTGGTCCTATTCGTACTTTAAGTGCTAAAGGTGTAGGTGGATTTAACACAATTCTTAAAGAAATTGAAGAACGTGCACCATTAAAACGTAACGTTGACCAAGAAGAAGTAGGTAAAACAGCGGCTTACTTATTAAGTGATTTTTCTAGCGGTGTTACAGGTGAAAACATCCATGTTGATGGTGGATACCACGCAATTAAATAATAAAGCTAGGAATTTTAAAACGAAAGCTACAAAATAAATCAAATGACCAAGTGAGATGTCTATACAACTCACTTGGTTTTTGTTTTATGTGATTAGTTGAAAGAAGAATTGGAAAATAATAAAAAACTGTGAAGAAGGCTATAGGCCTCTTCACAGCTTTTTTTAGTTATAATTTTATGTTATGTGAAAGAATATCTAATCTTTAACGTTACTATTCGCTTTATCGATAATTCGTTGACGATATTTAAAGATATTGCTAATTATTGTTTTTAATACTGCATATAAAGGTACAGCGATTAATATTAGTGTAAAACCACCTAAATCTCCAGCTGCTAAAATAACCACAATGATTGTTAATGGATGCATGCTTAGTGATTTACCCATAACATTTGGTGTAATGACATTTCCTTCTAATTGTTGTGCAATTAAAGTGATAACACACACCCAAACAAAAGTCGTCGGACCATCGATAATACCTAAAATAGCTGCTGGCGTGAATGAAAGCCATGGACCTAAGAATGGTATTAAATTAGCTACACCAGCAAATAATACTAATAATGGTGTATAAGGTAGTCCAATAATTGTATAACCAATATATAAGATAATACCTAAAATAACACTAACTGTTACTTGTCCTTGGATATATGACTTCAACGTGTAGTTTAAATCTTTCAATAAATCTACTACAAATACTTTACGTTCTCCTTTGAAAAATTTACCAACTGCTGGAATGAATTTTTCGTGATCTTTTAACATATAAATAAGGAAGAACGGTACCATAATCAATAAGAAAATAGTAGAAATTAATGATGTGATATATGAAAGTGAGTTTGATAAGACATCTGTTACGCCATCACCCATTGATTTAACCATATTATTAATACGGTGAGTGACATCATTTGGTAATTTATCAATTTGAGTTAGTGCGAAATTAACCAGACGCTCAGTTTCTCTTTGTAATGCTGGTGTTTGTTTAATCAAATTATTCATATTTGAAATTAAGATTGGTGCAATAAAGGCTACAACTATAGCAATTATTGCTATTAACACGACAAATATAGTTACAATACTAGCCCATCTTGGAAATCCCCATTTTTCTAATAAATTTTGAAATGGTAAACATATATAAAATAAGAAACCACTAATAATAAATGGAAGGAAAACAGATCCAATAATGGTAACAATAGGGGTAAATACTTCATGTACTTGCATAAATAGTTTGATGAGTATGAACAACATAATTAAAGCTATGCCAGTTCGGAACCAAACTTTATTTAACATATATGATAGTCCTCCTGAAATTTTTCATTTTTTGATAGTCTTATATAGTATATCTCAAAATTCAATACTACAAAAGAGCCATATCGTTTAAATAAAGCGCACAAATAGATAATAATATAATACATTTTATATAAAATTCTAAAAATATATTGATAAGTGTAAATATACATCGTATAATTTTTTTAATCTATTGATTAGGGAGGTATACGATGATTGAAAATATCGTTGCATTTTTAAATGAACTGGTTTGGAGTAAACCATTAGTATATGGATTATTATTTACGGGTATATTTTTTAGTTTAATGATGCGCTTTTTCCAAGTAAGACATTTTAAAGAAATGATTCGTTTAATGTTTCAGGGAGAAAAATCACCTAGTGGTATTTCTAGTTTTCAAGCTATAGCCATGTCATTAGCGGGGCGTGTTGGTACTGGTAATATAGTTGGTGTATCAACAGCAATCTTTATTGGAGGTCCTGGTGCAGTATTTTGGATGTGGATGAGTGCCTTTTTAGGAGCGAGTAGTGCATTTATTGAATCAACATTAGGACAGATCTTTAAACGTGAAGTTAACGGTGAATATCGTGGTGGTCCAGCATATTATATCGAATATGGTATCGGTGGTAAGTTGGGTAAGATTTACGGATTAGCATTTGCAATAGTTACGATTATATCTGCCGGATTATTATTGCCTGGTGTACAAGCAAATGCAATCGCAAGTTCTATGAGTAACGCTTTCAATATACCTAATTGGGTAGTTGCTGTGATCGTCGTAATTATTTTAGCGTTAATCATTTTTGGTGGATTACGTTCAATTGCTAATGTAGCTACTGCTGTCGTACCATTTATGGCTGTAATTTATATTTTGATGGCAATCATCATTATTGTGATTAACATTCAAGCTGTTCCAGCATTATTAGCAGAAATATTCAAATCTGCATTTGGATTACAATCAGCATTTGGTGGAATTGTAGGCGCTATGATTGAAATTGGAGTTAAAAGAGGACTGTTTTCTAATGAAGCAGGGCAAGGTACTGGACCGCATCCAGCTTCAGCTGCAGAAGTATCTCATCCAGCAAAACAAGGATTAGTTCAATCATTTTCAGTTTATGTGGATACTTTATTTGTATGTACAGCGACAGCGTTAATTATTTTGCTTTCAGGTACATATAACGTTACAGATGGTCAAAATAATGCTAATGGCACACCACATTTAATAAAAAATGGTGGTGTATTTGTAGAAAATGCAGATGGTAGTAAAGATTATTCAGGTACAGCTATGTATGTACAAGCAGGTATAGATAAAGCATTTCATGGTAGTAGTTACCATTTTGATACTCATTTTTCTGGAATAGGTTCTTATTTTGTAGCAATTGCGTTATTCTTCTTTGCTTTTACGACAATAATAGCTTATTACTATATTGCTGAAACAAATGTAGCTTATATAACTAGAAAGCAAAACAATCATACAACCAATATTGCATTTATTCTCATAAGATTAGGAATCATTATTGCAACATTATATGGTGGTATTAAAACTGCAGATGTTGCTTGGGCTTTAGGTGATTTAGGGGCAGGTCTTATGGCGTGGTTAAACATTATAGCGATATGGATACTACATAAACCAGCTATAGAAGCATTAAAAGATTATGAAGTACAGAAGTCACGTTTAGGTTCAGGTTATCATGCATTATATAAACCTGATGCGAAAAAACTACCTAATGCTATCTTTTGGTTGAAAACCTATCCTGAAAGATTGAAAAAAGTAAGTAAATAAAACAGGATGTTATATATATAACGTTAATGAATTTATTTACGGAAAATAGTTGTTTATTAAAGAATTAAAATTACAATTAACAACTGAATTTCTTAATTTATTAAAAACTTTAAAATCTACATAATTTAAAAATATAACGTCTCTTGGTACAATGTTATTAATACTACTAGGGGGCGTTTTAACATGTCTGAATTTAAACCAGGTAAAATTAATAAACATCAATTCTATAGCGATATTTTAGAAAGAGAAGTTACGATATCGATTTATTTACCTGAAGATTATACAGATTTATTTAAACATCAAGTGATTATTTGTTTTGATGGATTAGATTTTTTAAGATTTGGAAGAATTCAAAGAGAATATGAAAGATTGCGTAAAGATCAGGAAATACAACGAGCTATTATTGTAGGATTTCATTACGAGAGTGTTGAAAAACGACGTGAAGAATTTCACCCACAAGGTAGTCGATCACATTTAACTGTTAAAGCAATCGGCAAAGAGTTATTACCATTTATTGATGCTACTTTCTCAACTTACAAAGTAGGTAATGCACGATTATTAATGGGTGATAGTTTGGCTGGAAGTATAGCTTTACTTACTTCATTAACGTATCCAACTATATTTAGCCAAGTAGCTATGCTTAGTCCACAATATGACGATATCATTAAAGAGAAATTGATAGATTGTGAAACAAAAGAACAACTTTCAATTTGGCATGCTATTGGTTTAGAAGAAGAAGATTTTACCTTGCCAACCAATGGAAAACGTGCGAATTTCTTAACGCCAAACCGAGAATTAAATCAACTTATTAAACAATACCATGTGAAGTATGAGTACCAAGAATTCGATGGCGGCCATAACTGGAAATCATGGAAACCAATGTTAGGCGATATACTAAAATACTTTTTAAATGAAGAAATTCCGGACTAACTTAATGAATGAGTATAAAAATAGGTATGTTTTTTAAAGATATAATTTGAAATAATACTGTTTAAAAAATCATAATCAACTATACATCGTATAAAAATTTTGAAGAATATAGTTTAAAATAGAAAAAATATTTTTAAGTTTAAAGTAACGGTTTTCATGGAATTTTGCTATAATGGAAATAGGTTAAACAAAGGAGGAATTCAAATGATTTTAGGATTAGCGTTAATCCCATCAAAGTCATTTCAAGAAGAGGTAAATGCATATCGTAAGCGTTATGACACTCATTACGCACAAATTATGCCACATATTACTGTGAAATCTCAATTTGAAGTTAATGATGCGGATTTAGATTCAGTTAAAAAAGAAATTGAAACTCGAATTAAAGGTATCTCATCAATCGATATCCATGCTACTAAAGCATCAAGTTTCAAACCAGTAAATAATGTTATTTACTTTAAAGTTGCTAAAAACGACGAACTTGAAGAAATTTTTAATCGATTTGATACAGATGATTTTTATGGTAAGGCTGAACATCAATTTGTACCTCATTTTACAATTGCACAAGGTCTTTCAAGTCAAGAATTTGAAGATATTTATGGTCAAGTAGAATTAGCAGGGGTAGATCATAAAGAGGTAATTGATGAATTATCGTTACTTCAATATCATTCAGAAGATGACAAATGGAACGTTATCGATACATTTAAATTAAATTAATTAGATTTTGAAAACCAATAATTATTAATAGTTAAAACATAAACAAAATGGAGTGAGATAGTGGTATCTATTTTATAATAGATGTCTATCTCACTCCATTTTCTGTTATTTTGCATGTTTTCGATTTATAAAGTAATAACCGTAAAATAGGGCTAAAACTAAGAAAATAAATGCAGAAAAATAAAATGTATTATTTAAGTTATTTGTGAATTGAGTAATTAAACCGCCTAATAATGGACCAATCATAGAACCGAAACCTTGTACACTATTAAAAACGCCCCAAGTTTCTTCTTGTTCTTTAGGATTAATATGGCCTGCCATGAATGTATTCCAAGCTGGAAGTAAAATACCATACATTAATCCAATAAATAAAGCGATACCCCATACAATATAAATATTTGTGATTAAAGATAATCCAAATATCATTAATGTATATAAAATGAAACCGCCAAATATAATACTATACATAAAGCCTTTGCTATTTTTATCTATAATTTTTGAAAGGAATAACATAGAAAAAGCACAACCTATGCCACCAATCATAATTGCTAGTGTATATTCAACAGTTGATACATGTACGATTTTAGTTGCGTATGTAGGTAATATAGGAACTAGCGCTGAAATAGCTGCACCTTGTAATAAGATGCCTGGAAATAAAATCATATGTCGTTTAGTTACATCGACAATTTGGAATAATTGCTCTTTTACAGGTTTAGTATTGTAGTTTGTGAGTCTTATATTGACAAAGTAGTATAAAACCCATGCAATTAAAACTACTAGTGACATCATAAATACAAAATGTAGGGGATGAATTTTAATTAGAAAATTCATGACTACCCAACCTACCAATAAACCTAATAACCAAGCAAAATAAACATAGCCCATTTGTTTGCCTCGTTTATCTTCTTGAACACTTGATAACATAATCACCCAAATGGGGCTAACAGCAATACCGAGCATAATTGCACTAATAATGATGATAATTGATGATGACGGAAACCAGATGACTAAGAATAAACTTAGAAATGCCATTAAAAAGCCTGATGTTAGCACTAATCTAGCACCGAATTTTTTTAATAAAAAGCCAATAACAAAATTTGTCGCAGCATCTGCAATAAAATGAATAGAAAAAGCAAGTGATGTCACTGCAACTGCAATTGATGTAACAGTAGGTAAGTAATTAATATAACTTAAAATATACATACCTCTAGCAAATTCCATTAAAAATAAAATGACTAACATAATAATAAAGTTTTTATTATTAGAATAATTATTTAACGAGGAATCTGGCATATAAAGGTACCTTTCCATATATCTCTTCAGGTTGTGAAGAGTGGCCTAATAATTCTAATAAGTCTTTACATAATTTCAAAGTAGAATATTCAATTCTAGATTCTTTCATATTAGAAGTCATTTTATTTAATAAAGTTTCATCATTTGTAATCTGCGTAACGATATCAATAGCTTCTTCTGGCGTATTAGCAATTTTACCCATATTCATTTTTTCAAAATAATGCGCATTTTCTAATTCTTGACCAGGAGCAGGATTTAAAAATACCATTGGAATACAGCGAGTATATCCTTCTGAAATAGTTATTCCGCCTGGTTTAGTAATCATTAATTGGCTTGATGCCATCCATTCATTCATATGTTTAGTAAATCCTAATATTAAAACATCAGGATTATTTTTAAATTTAGCTTGTAATGAACGTTTTAATTCTTTACTGCGTCCACAAATCATAACAACTTGTGAATGTTTACTTTTCTCTAAGATTTCATTAATCATTTGGTCAAAACCTTTTGAAACTCCAAATGCGCCTGCAGACATTAAGATAGTTGGTCTATCTGGATCTAAATGATGTTTACTCAACCACGCTCTTTGATCAATATATTCTTCAAATTTACTAGAAATAGGGATTCCAGTGACTTTAATGTTAGAGGCAGGAACGCCTACTTCCATGAAATCTTCTTTAGTTGTTTCAGTAGCAACATAATAACGTTCTGATTTTGGTGTAATCCAATTTTTTTGCATTCGATAATCAGTCATTACCGTCGCAATTGGAATATTAATATTGAATTGTTCTGTTAATACAGACATTACTGGTGTTGGGAATGTTAACAAAATTAAATCTGGTTTCTCATTAATCAGTATATTTATTAATTTATTTAGACCATAATACTTATAAAAACATTTATCTAGTTGATCAGGGCGGCTATAATAAAAGTTTTTATACATGTTTCTAAAATATTTAAAACTATTGATATACCATTTTTTACATATAGAAGTTAAAATCGGATGTGCTTCCATAAATAAGTCGTGTTGAATAACACTTAAATGGTCCAAATTCATTTCATTTAATTGGTTTACGATACTTTGAGTAACTTGCATATGACCGTTACCGAAAGAACCAGTAATAATCAATATTTTTTTATTTTGAGTAACCATTAAAAGCCACCCTCCGTTAATTTTTAAAATTTATAATAAGTGTAACGTATTTTAATACATTATAAAAGGAATATCACGATTTCCGTTAATTTCATTACCATTGACTTGAAGCAATTTTCTTGTGATTAAACTACAAGTAATACTTTATATGTAGATGTAAAATTTGTATTTATGCATTATACCATAACTATCTTAAAATAAAATTCGAAAATACTTAATAGTGATGAAGTATTTTCTTTATAATTACATCAAATAAAATGTTTATCTATACTTTATGTTAGCATGATTCAATTAATAAGTATCATTAATTTCCTAGAGCTAACAGTATTTTTAACCATTTTTAATGTTAGATTAATAAATGAGCTTTTAATTTACATTTAATTGTTGAAACTTTTTTGAAAGAAATGGCGATTAAAATCGTATAATCAACCAATTTACTACATATATAATAGAATAATGTTAATTTTTGTTGAGAACATTACTATAAAAAAGTCGATGACAATGATTACATTTAAATATGAAGAATAAATTTATCATAACCATTAAAACGTGTATAATAGACTTATTGTAAAAAAAGGAGCGATTCATTTTGAATGCGAGTGTATTGTTCGAAAAAATTCGAGTAAAACAAGTAATTGGAACATTAGAAAGAAAAGTAGAAGATATTACTACTGATTCAAGAACAGCTAAAGAAGGCAGTATTTTTGTCGCATCAAAAGGTTATACAGTAGATAGTCATAAATTTTGTCAAAATGTAGTTGATCAAGGATGTAAAATAATTGTAGTTAATAGAGAACAAGAATTAAATGGTGAAGTAACACAAGTCATTGTGCCAGATACATTGAGAGTAGCGAGTCTATTAGCACATACGTTATTTAACTTTCCAAGCCATCAACTAGTTACATATGGGGTAACAGGTACAAATGGTAAGACATCTATTGCTACAATGATTCATCTAATATATAGAAAACTAAATAAAAATAGTGCTTATTTAGGTACAAATGGTTTCCAGATTAATGAAAAGAAAACGAAAGGCGCAAATACAACTCCTGAGACAGTATCTTTAACTAAAAAAATTAAAGAAGCTGCTGATGAAGGTGCTGAAGCTATGACATTAGAAGTATCAAGTCATGGTTTATCACTTGGTCGTTTAAGAGGTGTTGAATTTGATGTTGCTATATTCTCCAATTTAACGCAAGACCATTTAGATTTTCATGGAACAATGGAAGCATATGGACATGCTAAATCATTGTTATTTAGTCAGTTAGGTGAAGACTTAGCAAAAGAAAAATACGCCGTTATAAATAACGATGACTCTTTTTCAGAATATCTTGCTTCTGTGACACCTTATGAAATATTTACATATGGTATTGATAATGAAGCACAGTTCATGGCGACAAATATTAATGAATCATTGCAAGGCGTGAAATTTGAATTTGAAACGCCATTCGGAAGTTATCATGTTGAAAGTCCATATGTCGGCAAATTCAATATATCGAATATTATGGCAGCAATAATTGCGGTTTGGAGTAAAGGAATTTCATTTGAAGAAATTATTAAAGCAGTTAAATCACTTGAACCAGTTGAGGGACGTTTAGAAGTACTGGATCCTAGTTTGCCAATTGATTTAATCATCGATTATGCACATACAGCAGATGGAATGAATAAGTTAATTGATGCAGTTAAACCATTTGTTAAACAAAAATTAATATTTTTAGTGGGTATGGCCGGAGAGCGAGATATGACAAAAACTCCTGAAATGGGTAGTGTCGCTTGTCGTGCAGATTATGTTATTTTTACGCCTGACAATCCCGCTAATGATGATCCGAAAATGCTTACAGCTGAATTAGCTAAAGGCGCTACACATTCAAATTATGTAGAATTTGAGGATAGAGCAGAAGGAATTAAACATGCAATTGACATCGCTGAACCAGGTGATACTGTTGTTCTCGCATCTAAAGGTAGAGAACCTTACCAAATTATGCCGGGACATATCAAAGTTCCTCATCGAGATGATTTAATAGGTCTAGAAGCAGCATATAAAAAATTTGGTGGTGGACCAGTTGAAGATTAGGGAATATACAGATGATTCGAACAAATTTTATGTATATTTTCAAAAATTAAATCAAACACTATTGATAGCAATACCTGATCAATTTTGGTCAGTTGAAATTTCAAATGACTTAAGTATAGAAGAAATTAATGAAACATTATTAATGCAATTTTTTACATTTAATGATGAAAATGAAGCAGAAAATCTTGCTAATAAAGTAACAAGTTGGATTGAAACAATACTAAAGGAGAATGATTAATGAATTTAAAGGAAGAAGTAGAGTCAAGAAAGACCTTTGCTATTATTTCCCATCCCGATGCTGGTAAAACAACATTAACTGAAAAACTATTATATTTCAGTGGAGCCATTCGTGAAGCGGGTACAGTTAAAGGTAAAAAATCTGGGAAATTTGCTACAAGTGACTGGATGAAAGTTGAACAAGAGCGTGGTATCTCAGTAACAAGTTCAGTCATGCAGTTTGATTATGACGATTATAAAATTAATATTTTAGATACACCTGGACACGAAGACTTTTCAGAGGATACGTATCGTACGTTAATGGCTGTTGATAGTGCTGTAATGGTTATCGACTGTGCTAAAGGTATCGAACCACAAACACTTAAATTATTTAAAGTTTGTAAAATGAGAGGTATACCTATTTTTACTTTCATTAATAAATTAGACCGAGTGGGTAAAGAACCATTTGATTTATTAGAAGAAATTGAAGAAACATTAAATATTGATACTTATCCAATGAATTGGCCAGTAGGAATGGGACAAAACTTTTTCGGTATTATTGATAGAAAAAGTAAATCAATTGAACCTTTTAGAGATGAAGAAAATATTTTACATCTAAATGATGATTATGAATTAGAAGAAGATCATGCCATTAAAAATGATAGTGCATTTGAACAAGCTATCGAAGAGTTAATGTTAGTAGAAGGAGCAGGAGAAGATTTTGATAATGATGCATTATTAAATGGTGAATTGACTCCAGTATTTTTCGGATCTGCTTTAGCTAACTTTGGTGTTCAAAATTTCTTAAATGCATACGTTGACCATGCACCAATGCCTAATGCAAGACAAACAAAAGAAGACATTGAAGTGAGTCCATTTGATACTGACTTTTCTGGATTTATCTTTAAAATACAAGCTAATATGGATCCTAAACACCGAGATAGAATTGCATTTATGAGAGTTGTTAGTGGTGCATTTGAACGTGGTATGGATGTTACATTGCAACGTACTAGTAAGAAACAAAAAATTACACGTTCAACTTCATTTATGGCAGACGATAAAGAAACTGTTAACCATGCTGTAGCTGGAGATATTATTGGGTTATACGACACAGGTAATTACCAAATTGGAGATACGTTAGTAGGCGGTAAGCAAAAATTCAGTTTCCAAGATTTACCACAGTTTACTCCAGAAATATTTATGAAAGTTTCTGCTAAAAATGTAATGAAACAAAAGCATTTTCATAAAGGTATAGAACAACTTGTTCAAGAAGGTGCCATTCAATACTATAAAACGTTACACACTAATCAAATTATTTTAGGTGCTGTTGGTCAGTTACAATTCGAGGTATTCGAACATCGTATGAAAAATGAATACAATGTAGATGTTGTCATGGAACAAGTAGGACGTAAAATTGCTAGATGGATAGAAAATGAAGATGATATTAAAGATAATATGAATACATCTCGTTCTATACTTGTAAATGATCGTTATGATAATAAAGTATTCTTATTTGAAAATGAATTTGCAACACGTTGGTTTGAAGAAAAATTCCCAGAAATTAAATTATATAGTTTACTTTAAGATGTTTGATATTGAGTGGTTTGGGTATTAAACAGTATGTTATTACAATTTTATAAAAAAATAAATTGTCATTATGCACATATGTCTGTATAATAACCATATTCACAAATAAATACCTATGACATTTATGTCAGAGGGGAGTAACTTGATGGTCACTTTAACAATTAAGTGATTTTACACTTTATCGTCATTACGAAGTCTTATCTTCCGGTAAAGTGGGCAATAATATTTGCTAAGTGAGACCTTTGCTATTTTTTAGCATAGGTCTCTTTATTTGTAATTTAAATCAAAGGAGTTGTCCACAATGGAATTTGAACCGAGTATGTTATTATCCTATGGATGGGTTCTAATTGTACTAGTATTTTTAGAGGGTTTACTAGCTGCTGATAATGCCATCGTAATGGCGGTTATGGTAAAACATTTGCCACCTAAACAAAGAAAAAAAGCATTATTTTATGGTTTATTAGGTGCATTTGTATTTAGATTTATAGCATTATTCTTAATAAGTATTATAGCTAATTTTTGGTTTATTCAAGCAATTGGTGCGATCTACTTAATTTACATGTCTATTAAAAACTTATGGGATTTCTTCCATAAGACTGAAGAAGACCATCAAAAACATGAAAATGATGACCATCATTTTGATGAAGAAGGCCAAGAGAAAGCTGTTGGATCGAAAGAATTTTGGGCTACAGTATTTAAAGTTGAATTTGCAGATATCGCATTTGCAATTGACTCAATGTTAGCTGCATTAGCAATAGCAGTTACCTTACCTGAAATTGATATTGATTTCGCAGGTATGGATTTAGGTCAATTTGCAGTAATGTTCCTTGGCGGAATGATTGGTGTTATTTTAATGCGTTTTGCTGCTACATGGTTCGTTGAACTATTAAACAAATATCCTGGTTTAGAAGGCGCAGCATTTGCGATTGTAGGCTGGGTAGGTATTAAATTAGTAGTACTCGTGTTAGCACATGAAGATGTTGGTATATTACCTGAAGAATTCCCACATACTGTTTTATGGCAATCAATCTTCTGGGCAGTACTTATTTTACTTGTTGTTATCGGTTGGTTAACATCAGTAGTGAATAATAAAAAGAAAAAGAAATAGTATTAATTGACTTCGTTCAAATTAGAACGAAGTCTTTTTTGTTACTATACAACATTGCAGTTTTAATTATAAAATATTAAAATTTACGTATACATAGGACTTTTTCTTAGGAATATACAATCTTTTCTAGAAAATATTACCTCATTATTATTTGAGTATGTCATAATAAAGATAATTGAGTGAAATGATAGGAGTGAACTATCTAGTGGATAAAAATAAAAAACAAGTCATCCCTCGTAAAAACTATCGACGAGAACGTCGTGAATTCTTCCATAATGAAGAACGAGAAGCTAGAGTAGAACAACAAAAGGAAGAAGAAAGAATTCAAGCAAAAAAAGACGAATATCAATCTAAAGTTAATGAAGAAAGAGTCAAAGACAATTTAAGAAAAGCAAGAATAGAAAAATTGACTAAAGATGAAATTCAACAACAACAAAATATCGCTTCACAATCTAGTAATAAAATGGACAACGACCAAGACTCATCATCACATAATGAATCAAATTTAACGTTACCTGAAGAACATCAATTAAAGCGATCCAAAAATCAATCAAAAGATAACACGAACGATTTAAAACAAACTGACGAAAATGGTATTAATGCTGATAAAAGTATAAATACTAGCTCAGAGTTTAATAATTTGGATGAAAATAAGTCAAAAAATAAAATAGATACTGATAAAGATTCTAGTGAAAATAACATCGAATCTAATAGTAAGCATAAATCAAAGAATGAAAAAGAAAATGCTACAAATGACAACGAAACACGTTCAGCTAAAAATAGTGGTTTAACAGAAAGTAAAGAGAGAAGCCATCATCAAAATGAAAAAGAACGCGATAAAGATCACAACAATAAAGCTATACATATGAGCGCATCTTCATCAGAAAATAAATCTAATAATAAGAATAAAGATTATATTGATATAATTAAATCATTCTTTATTGAACATTGGCCTAAAATTGCTATTATTATTGGTATTATTTTATTAATAATTATCCTTAACGCTATTTTTACTAACGTTAATAAAAACGATCACACCAATGATAGTGCTTTATCACCAACGAATAAACATTATACAGATACAATGAAAAGTGCCAATAGTTCAGTTAAATCTGTTGTTACTGTGGAAAATGAAGAAGTAAAAGATACTTCGGTTCCTAATAACACATCTAAAGCAGATAATGAAATTGGTTCAGGTGTCGTCTACAAAAAAGTGGGCGACTCTCTTTTTATTATGACTAACGCTCACGTAGTGGGTGATAAGGATAAACAAAAAATTACATTTGGAAATAATAAATCAGTTGAAGGTAAGGTTGTTGGAACTGATAAATGGTCTGATATTGCAGTTGTAAAAGCCAAAAGTGTAGATAAGTCCGTTAAAGCAATTAAAACTGGAGATTCCAATCATTTAGTTTTGGGAGAGCCTATATTAGTAGTAGGTAATCCTTTAGGTGTAGATTTTAAAGAGAGTGTATCAGATGGTATCATTTCTGGTTTGAATAGACATGTACCAGTAGATATAGATAAAGACGATAGCTATGATGTATTAATGAAAGCATTTCAAATTAATGCGCCCGTAAATCCAGGGAATTCAGGTGGTGCAGTAGTTGATAGAGATGGTAAACTTATAGGTATTGTATCGCTTAAAATAGATATGGATAACGTTGAAGGAATGGGATTTGCTATTCCTATTAATGAAGCTCAAAAAGTGGCTAGACAGTTAGAAAAAGATGGTAAAATTGAATATCCTAATACTGGTATTAAAATTAAAAATATTGCTGATATAGACAATAGTGAACGTCAATCCATCAATTTACCTGATCAAATTAAAAATGGCGTTTTAATAGGTGAAGTTAAACCTAATTCACTTGGAGATAAATCAGGGTTGAAAAAAGATGATGTAATAGTAGAATTAGATGGTAAAAGATTAGAAGACAATTTACGTTATAGACAAATTATTTTTAGTCATAGGGAAGATAAAGATACATTAAAAGCTAAAATATATCGAAACGGTAAAGAGAAAAGTATAGATATTAAATTAAAATGATGTTGAGGTGAAATGAATGTCGATTTTTGGTCAACTATTAAAAAGGTCCAGTCCTCAACAAGGGATAGTACTTTATTATTTAGCAGCTATTATCGTCGCATTTTTATTATTGAATTTACCATATGTGCATAAGTCTGGCGTTGACGTAAATCCAATAGATACACTTTTTGTGGCTGTATCAGGCATAAGTGTGACTGGATTAACACCAATCAGTATTGTGGATACTTATTCAACTTTTGGTCAAATTATTATATTAGTAATTTTAAATATCGGTGGCATTGGTGTTATGGCTATTGGAACCTTGTTGTGGGTTGTTTTAGGTAAGCACATAGGTATTCGTGAACGTCAACTCATTATGCTTGATAATAATAAAGATACAATGAGTGGAACAGTTAAGCTGATACTTGAAATAGTTAGAACAATAATCGTTATTGAATTTATCGGCGCAATATTGCTTGCATTTTATTTTTACAGGGACAATCCAGATTTAAAATATGCTATCATGCAAGGAATATTTGTTTCTATTTCTGCAACAACAAACGGTGGTCTTGATATTACTGGTGATTCGCTAGTGCCTTATGCAAAAGATTATTTTGTACAAACGATAGTAATGTTTTTAATAGTTTTAGGTTCGATAGGATTCCCAGTATTACTTGAAGTTAAAGCATATATAAAAAATAGAGTAACTAACTTTAGATTCTCATTATTTACGAAAATTACTACTTCAACATATTTATTTTTATTTGTATTTGGTGTGATAATAATATTTCTTTTAGAACATAATCATGCATTTAAAGGCATGAGTTGGCACCAGTCATTGTTTTACTCTCTGTTTCAATCTGCTACAACGAGAAGTGCAGGATTGCAAACTATAGACGTTTCACAATTTAGCGACCCCACAAATATTATTATGAGTTTATTAATGTTTATCGGGTCATCTCCTAGTTCGGTAGGTGGTGGTATACGTACTACTACATTTGCTATTTTAATACTATTTGTTATTAATTTTAGTAATTCGGCAGATAAAACATCCATCAAAGTGTTTAACCGTGAAATTCATATAATGGATATTCAACGTTCATTTATGGTGTTTACAATGGCTTCAATTTTAACATTCACGAGTATGATAATTATATCCGCAGCAGAACAAGGTAAACTAACCTTCTTACAAGTGTTCTTTGAAGTGATGTCAGCATTTGGTACGTGTGGACTCACATTAGGTGTTACAGATGATATTAGTAATTTAACTAAAATTATTTTGATGATATTAATGTTTATCGGACGTGTAGGGTTAATCTCCTTTATCATAATGATAGGGGGACGAAAAGAACCTAAAAAATATCATTATCCTAAAGAACGTATTCAAATTGGTTAAATTCTATATTAAAGGCATTTCAAGTATTAAAAGCTATTTTTACTTGGAGTGTCTTTTTTTAATTAAAAATTATAGGTATAGTAAAAGTGTTATCGTAAAGATATGATTACATGTTAAACTATGCATAATGAGAGGTGTTTTAAGATGGAGAGAAACGAAAATATAAACGTAGATGTAATCGTAACTTCGGATATGCATAGTCATTTTTTAAATGGGGATTATGGATCAAATATCTATCGTGCTGGAACATTTGTTAATAAAGTAAGAGAGAATAATCAAAGAGTTATTTTATTGGATAGCGGTGGTAGTTTAGCCGGCTCACTAGCGGCATTTTATTATGCAATTGTTGCGCCATATAAACGTCATCCAATGATAAAATTAATGAATGCAATGCAATATAATGCAAGTGGTATTAGCCCAAATGAATTTAAATTTGGATTATCGTTTTTAACACGTTCAGTTGCTTTAGCAAGATTTCCGTGGTTATCAGCTAATATAGAATATATCAAAACTAAAGAACCATACTTTTCAACACCATACTCAATTCAAAATTTTGATAATTTGAAAATAGCTATCGTTGGACTAACTGCAGATGGACTTATGAAAAATGAATATGCAGAAATGGAACAAGACGTTAGTATTGAAAAAACAATACTGTCAGCTAAAAGATGGATTAGATATATTCATGAAATAGAAGAACCTGACTTTTTAATTGTAATATATCACGGTGGATTAGATAAATTTAGTAATTCAGAAAAGAAAAATGAAGATAACGTTAACCAAGCTGAAATATTGATGAAAGAAATTGGTGTGATTGATTTAATTATAACTGCACACCAACATCAAACACTTGTAGGACAAGACCATGATACAGTCTACGTTCAAGCCGGACAAGATGCCGAAGAACTTGTTCATGTGAAAATTAAATTTAAAAAAAGAACGAATACATATGAAGTGGAAGAAATATCGCCAGAGGTCATTGATTTAAATGATTATGACGAAGATGAAGATCTACTTAAAGTAACGTATTATGATAGAAAAGCAGTTGAACATTGGGCAAATGAAGTTATAAATGATGAACATGTTAATTTACCTGTTAAAGATTTAGCTGAGTTAGTAGGTCAACCACATCCATTTGCTCAATTATTACATGATAGTATTAGATTAGCTTATGATTACCCAATTAGTTGCGTTCACGTACCTAAGAATGGCGAAGAAGGGCTGCATGGTATTATATCTAATCGTCAAATTTATGAGGCTTATCCATATCCAGATAAACCTGTAGATTTAACAATAAAAGGTCAATGTATTAAAGATATATTAGAATTTTCTTATTCATATATTGAGTTTGAAGCGGATACACTAAAATCTACGCTTATTGACGAAACACTATACACATTGTGGCAGGGATTTGATTATAAAGTAGATATGACTAAAGAACCTTTTAATCGTGTCACGTTGGATAATATTAATCCAAATAATTTATATAGAATAGTAATGACTGATTATTGTTTCAGAAACTATCAATCGTATTTAAAAGATGCAACGATTCATCATACTAGTGAAGAAACTATGAGCATGTTAATTGCTAAAAATTTAGCTGATTCAAAATATAAGATTAATTTAGAACAAAACTTTGAGGTGTTTAAATAACATTTTTAATATTTACCCTCTCACTTATAATAACGTTGTAAAAATGAAAATTACTTTATTTATTATAAAAGAGCTCCAAATCGAGTTACTATAACCGATTTGAAGCTCTTTTATAATATGTTATGTTTTAATATTTCTGAAAAATAAAATCAGAATCTATCCATGAAAAATTAATAATAAAATGATAGCAACAATTTGTGCAATTGATGTTGTAGCAATACGTCTAGAATATTCGTAACTGATTGATAATAATAATTGAGTTATAAAAATAAATATCACTATCGACCAATTATCT
The DNA here is from genome assembly GCF_038008425.1 of Staphylococcus sp. FSL H8-0121. Classification (NCBI taxonomy): domain Bacteria; kingdom Bacillati; phylum Bacillota; class Bacilli; order Caryophanales; family Staphylococcaceae; genus Staphylococcus; species Staphylococcus sp. FSL H8-0121. The sequence goes on along the minus strand of NZ_JBBOZB010000001.1, from coordinate 822,393 downwards.
AAATATATAAATAGAGAGCTTGAACAAATTGCAGTGATTAAAATAGATAACCAGTTAGGCAAATTGTATTTATCTAACTCACTTTGTAAAACAGTACGCATATATAATTCATGACATGGTATAACAAATAATAATGTAATTAGCATTTGCCATTTCCAATGAACGCCTGTTTTAGTTAATTCTCGAATCAATGAAGCATAGGTTAAATCAGATGTTATCAGTGATAAAACCAATTGAATAATAATTAAAATAATACTGGCTATAATACCAATGCCTATAGAGGTTAATAAACGCTTTGATTTGATATCTCTTTGATAAAACACATAACTAATACCAGCAATAAGCATAATTCCTGTATATAAATACCAGTATTCTTGATGCTCGCCCCACATGATAAGTAAAATAGCATGAAAAACTATGAAACTAATTATAAACCATAGCAAAGCTTTCGAAACTTTTTTCATTTCAATTAACCTTCTTGTTCAACAATTTTATAACGTTTATGGTTAATAACCGTTTTTTCAGGTAAATCAAGTGAATTGAAGTTTTCCATAATAGTTAAGTCAACGATAACTGAGTTGTCATTTATTTTTTCTACACGGCCTCTTAAACCATCATAAAATTCTACGATATTACCTACTTCTGCAACAGTCATTTCGAGTCCTCCCTTAATTCATAGCTAGACTATATTGTACTAAAAATTACGCTACAAATAAACTAATAACACTAAAAACCCTACAATTTAATTCATAAATTATGAAAAATTTGTCATTATTGAGTAAATAATTGGAATTTTAAATGTAAATAAGGCATAAATAAAGTAAGGGCATATATAGAATCTATTAAGGAGAGTTTTATATGAAATTTATAAGTAACAATAATATAACTGATCCAACATTGAATTTAGCTATGGAAGAATATGTCTTAAAAAACCTTCCAGCTGAAGAAAGCTATTTTTTATTTTATGTTAATCGCCCATCAATAATCGTAGGTAAAAATCAAAATACCATTGAAGAAGTTAATAAAACATACGTTGATGAAAAAGGAATTGACGTAGTACGAAGAATTTCTGGTGGTGGTGCAGTTTACCATGATACTGGTAATTTGAATTTTAGTTTTATCACTGATGATGACGGTAATAGTTTCCATAACTTTAAAAAGTTTACAGAGCCTATTGTGCAGGCTTTACAATCACTTGGCGTCAATGCGGAAATGACAGGCCGTAATGATATTCAAGTGGGAGCTGCAAAAATTTCTGGTAATGCAATGGTTAAAGTGAAAGATAGAATGTTTAGTCATGGTACTTTGATGTTAAATAGTGAGTTAGATGAAGTTCAAAATGCATTAAAAGTAAATCCAGCAAAAATTAAATCTAAAGGTATTAAGTCAGTACGTAAACGTGTTGCAAACATTGAAGAATTTTTAAATGAGCCAATTAATATTGATCAATTTAAACAAATTATATTGAAAACGATATTTGGTGAACAACAAGTTGAAGAATATATTCTAACAGATGAAGACTGGAAAAATATCGAAAAACTCAGTAATGAGAAATACCGCACATGGGATTGGAATTATGGTAAAAATCCTAAATATAATTTTGAACGTGAAGAGAAATTTGATAGAGGTTTCATTCAAATTAAATTTGATGTAAAAAAAGGAAAAATAGAACACGCTAAAATATTTGGTGATTTCTTTGGGGAAGGGGATATTACCGAATTAGAACATGCATTGGAAGGTTGTTTACATGACTTTAATCACTTGGAAGAAGCTTTAGCAAATTACGATTTATATCATTATTTTGGTGATATAGATAGAAATGAAATATTAAGATTAATGTCTTAATTAATATAAATTAAAAGGTCTATTCTCTAGCTCAATTAAGTAGGGAATAGACCTTATTTTGAATGACTCGAATCTAAATTATTCACTGAGTAATGCCTCCAAATTTTTATATTCTACCATGTACTCGTTGAATGCATTTTCGTCTTTATTGACTAATGCTTCATCGATTAAAGTTCTCAGTTCTTTTTTTCTTACTTCTCTAAGTGCTTCGTCAATGACAAGTTCAACGCCTAAATCATTAACAGTAGTTACAAATTGTTCTAGTGTCGTATGCTTCACATGAGTATTATGATTCATAAAGATCTCGACCTTTCAATTGTATTTATTATATAAATATTATACATATTTTGAATTTTGAAATCAATGAATTTTCTGACTTTTTATCAAGAAATATGTATATTATTACACCGAAAGGAGAACTTGACTTTACACAATTTTGTTATAAAATAAAAAATGTATTATTACTCAAAAAATTAAGGGTAATAATAAAACTAAAAAAAGTGAGGTTTTCCCTATGACAACTCAGAGTATTTACGTTATTAGAAAGGGAGATATGGTTATCAGACCTAACTATGATGAAAATAATCAGCAAAATGGTTCTGAAATATTAAGGTATGATAAGTCAATTATTCAGAGTCCATTTAAGGTTCAAAAGATTATTGAAAGATCATGCAAATTTTACGGTAATAATTATTTAAGTAAAAAAGCAGAAACTAATCGTATTACAGGTATTTCTAGTAAACCCCCGATTTTATTAACACCCATTTTTCCTACTTATTTTTTCCCAACACATTCTGACAGGCAAGAAGAAAATTTATGGATTGACATGCATTATGTTGAATCAATTAAAGAATTAAAACATCGTAAATGTAAAATCACATTTGCTAATAATGAAACGATTATTTTGAACATATCATTTCACAGTTTATGGCATCAATACACCAATGCAATTATCTTTTATTACATGGTTGATAAACAATCCCGCATGAAATCAAATGACCCCGATAAACCTATTGATTATGAAAAATCCTCTTTAAATATCTTTGAAGCACTTTCACGTTATTCCCTATTTGTAGACAAATAAAAATATGTTGAAGTTTATAATATGTGGAACGTTATATTAATTTAGTGTAAATGTTCCGCATATTTTTTTAAGTTATCTCTTGAAAATTTGTACAATATTGATATAATAATATTTGTGCTTGATAGAGATATCAATAAAATTTAATTAATCCGCAGTAGCTCAGTGGTAGAGCTATCGGCTGTTAACCGATCGGTCGTAGGTTCGAGTCCTACCTGCGGAGCCATGGAAACGTACTCAAGTTGGCTGAAGAGGCGCCCCTGCTAAGGGTGTAGGTCGCGAGAGCGGCGCGAGGGTTCGAATCCCTCCGTTTCCGTATTTTAGTAAAAATCAGTGAAAATCTGATTAACACTATTTCCGAAGAACGTTGTTAAATCAACGTTCTTTTTTATTTTGGTGAAAATCTGTTACAATCTGTTTTGAATTAAAATGTCAACGAATTCGACAACATTTAAATTTTCATTCAATATTGTCGGTTTGGTTGTCGGCTTAGACTTCAAAAGCCTAGAATGGTCTAAATCCATTCCAGGTTTATTTTTTGTTTACAAATAAGCCTTTATAATAAAAATAGAAATTCAGTAATCATAAGATTTACTTTATATTTAGCATTGTTTTAGTGAACATTTATTTTTTAGACCAAGTATTTGTTATTGCAGTCTTATAAGAGGTGGTATTATTAGACAAAAACATATTTATCTCATATTAATTATATTAGTAGGGGTTGCCCTAATTTGTATTCCTTGGACAGATACCTATGAAATAATAAGACGATATTTAATGTTGTCATTAGCTATATTAATACCATTATATTTTTTATCACCAACTAAAAAAGATAAAAAATAAAAAAATAAGATAGACTATTCAGTTAGTCTATCTTATTTATTTAATAATTATAAAATTATTAGTTATCCTTTTGATACGTGGCTTTAATCTATTAAATTTGGTTAATTATTTCAACTCAATTCGATTCTAATCAAAATGTTTCTAAATTTAATCGTTTAAAATACACTACTAAGTTATATTACTTCCTATATTCTTCTTTAACGTATTGTTTAACTAAAAACTCAAGAATGAGTTCAGTCATCAATTCATTTTCTTCATATTCTTTGCGTAGCTCTTTTACTTTTTCAATCAATTTATCTTCAGGTGTCTGCAAAATCAATTCTCCTTTTGCTTAAATAATTTGTTTTGATATATTAAAAATCACAACAGCCAAGTTAATTTATTTAATAAAATTGAATCCATTTTTTCCAACTATAACTCATCATTACAGCTATATTCATCACAATATGTATAACTTCAAACTCATAACCGCTTACATAACCTCGTGTAATCTTTAAAGTGAATATTGATCCAAGCATGACAGAAATATAAAAAACATTAACATAAGGCGTTAAGATACCAAATATTAAAAAAACTCCACCAATGACTTCACCAATAGACATTAAAATAGCAATTGTAGGTGTTAGCCCTAATGAACCTAAGAAATGAATAGTTCCATTTAAATCATGGAATTTTAGTGTTCCATGTACTAAGAAAGACACTGCCAACATCCATCTAATTAATAATATGCCAATTCTCATTGATACATGACCTCCAACAATAAAGATTTAAAATTAAACTTTATAAGTTTACTAATCTAACATGTATATTAATAAGGAAACTCTAGATATAGTTATAAATATTATTACTTATAAAATTTATTTTATTATATATTGATTTTTATTTCTTGTCACTTAGTATTCATTTGGTAAGGTAGTTTAAAATAATTCAGAGATACGCAGAAACATGTACTAAAAATCATATTAAATTCGTAAATATACCATAAATGTGTTATTCTTAGTTTGTAAAATTATTGCAAATGCAATAAAAAGAGGTGTAGAATTTGCAAGATATTTTAAGAGATATAGGAATAATAGCAAGAGCATTAGATTCAATCAGTAATATTGAATTTAAAGATTTGAAACTTTCAAAAGGTCAATTTATCTATTTAGTAAGAATTTGTGAAAATCCAGGTATGATACAAGAGCAACTTGTAGATATGTTGAAAATTGATAGAGCTACAGCATCAAGATCAATTAAAAATTTGGAAAAGAACAATTTTATATATAAAACCTATAATGAAAATAATAAAAAGAACAAATTGTTATATCCTACTGAAAAAGGGCAGAATTTATATCCATTTATTATAAGGGAAAACAATCATTCCAATGAAGTGGCATTAGAGGGATTCAATAATAAAGAAATTGATGAATTATCAAAAATGTTGAATAGAGTTAAACATAATATATCTGAGGATTGGAAAAATGTTAAAAATGGTAACAAGCGAATATATTAAAAAGGGGTTATTACTATGTTAATAAGACAATGTAATGAAGAGGACTTAGAAAAATTAAAAAATATTGAGTATAAGACTTTTAATGAAACATTTAGACCACAAAATAAAGATGAAGATATTGATAATTATTTGAAACAAACTTTCACTGATAATAATGTGCTTAAAGAATTGCAAAATGAAGATTCATTTATATATTTTATTTATGTTGAAGATCAATTGGCTGGGTATTTAAAACTCAATATTAACAAGGCACAAACCGAAGATTTTGGTAATGAATATATTGAAATTGAACGAATTTACGTACTTAACCATTTTCAAAAAATGGGTGTTGGAAGAGAACTTTATAATCATGCTTTAAAGGTTGCAAGAGAACATGGATACAACCAAATATGGTTAGGCGTTTGGGAACACAATCTAAAAGCAATTCAATTTTATAAAAAACTTGGCTTTGAAAAAATAGGGGAACATGCTTTTTATATGGGAGAAGATAAACAAATTGATGAAATAATGTCTATTGCTATATAAAAGGGAGGAGAATTATATGTATATTCCAAAGCAATATCAAATCCATGATTATGAAATGATTAAATCATTTATGAATGAACATAATTTTGTCACGATAGTTACTTATAATGGAACGACACCAATTGCTACTCATTTACCAGTAAATATTGAAGAAAAACATAATGAATTATACATTTCGGGTCACTTTGCTAAAGGTAATGAACAATGGAAAACGATCGATCAGAATCAGCAAGTATTAATCATTTTTCAAGGGTCTCATGGATATATATCTTCAACTTGGTATGATACTGAAAATGTGCCGACTTGGGATTACCAAAGCGTTCATGCATATGGAACAGGACAATTATTAACAACTGAAGAATTAGAAAGTGAATTAATTAAAATGCTTGATAAATATGAAAACCATCGACCTAATGGTGCAACTTGGAATAATTTATCTAAAGAAGCAAAACAACAAATTAAAGGTATTGTTGGATTTAAAGTTAAAATTAACAAACTTGAAGCAGCATTTAAAATGAGTCAAAATAGAACTCAATCTGAAAAGGAAAATATTATCATACATCTTAATCAAAGCGATCAATTAAATGATAAAGATTTAGCTTGTGAACTTAAAAAATTATAGTAAAGCAAAAAGTCAGCCCATTTAGGACTGACTTTTTCACATAACTCAAATATTTATTTTCCACCGTTTGATTTACCTGAAATTAAATTGCGGATAGCTTTTACAATGTAACCTGTAATAACTATTCTAATTGCGCGTTTAATAATATTCATCATTAAAAAATCTCCCTTTATTTTTGTTCTATTTAAGTTATATATACCCAAATTTCAACATTTTAAATGTAAGATATGATTTTTATATGAATATTATAATCATTTTTTACCTTTCGAATACAATATATCCATCTTTATCAGCTTTTTTAGTAAATGCAACGATAATAGCGTGTACAATTGCTACAATACTAGGAATTCCTGTCCAAAAGAAAACGAGATGTAGTACGCCTTGACCAACTTTATCGGCATAAAATTTATGGACACCCACGCCGCCTAAAAAGATTGCTACAAGTATATAAATAAGTTTGTTCACTTTCATGATTGACTGCCTCCTTAATTTTTATTTTAAACAATTAAGGGTTAGTTATTCAATTAAACTGTAATTATAGGTATGTGTTATATATTATGATATCAACAAAGACATTTTTAAAATGAGTCATGATAACTATTGGAAATTAGATGATGACTTTCGTTTATATCGTAGCTTAGTTTCTATATAATTAAATTAAGACACTTAATAAAGGAAGGGTATTTGATGATTAGACAAGCGCATCCTAGTGATAATAAAAGAATAGCTGAATTATGTTATATGATATGGGAAGACATGGAATTAGATATGGTGAAGCAAATAAGTAAAGAACGAATTATTCATATTTTAGAATTGAGTGTGGTCAATGTTAAATATCGTAGTTATTATGAGAACGTTTGGGTTTATGAGGAAGATGGCGAAGTAGCAGGTTGTTTAATTGCATATGATGGTGAAAATGAACTTGAATATGAAAAGAAATGGCTTGAACTTCCACTCGATGAAGATATCAGAGCATTTGGTACACCATTACCTATTAAAGAAGCAGAAGATGATGAAATGTATATCGAAACAGTTGCTACCTTCCCGGAATATAGAGGTAAAGGAATAGCCACAAGTTTATTAAAGTATGTGATTGAAAATCATTCCGATAAAAAATGGAGTTTAAATTGCGATTATGGTAATACTAGAGCACAAAGATTATACGAAAAACTAGGTTTTAAAACAGTTAGCGATATTGATCTGTACGGTCATATATATCAACATATGATTAAACAATAAAAAAATCGACAATGAACATGTTCATTGTCGACTATCTATATATTTAATTAAATTGCGCCAAGTAATGCACTAATATAAATGCCTAATGCATATAAAATACCGAAAATAGTATTTGTTTTTCCTGTAGCAGCCATTGCTGGCATCATTGTTTCTGGTGTGTCGTTTTTATTAAATCTTCTAACAGCTTTAATTGGCATTGGGAATGACAATAATACTAATAAATAGAAGAGTGATCCACCAGATTTAAATAATGCAGTGAAAATGACAATTAAATACGCAACGATATACATAGTTGCCATAAAGATAACAGATGCTCGTTTACCAAGTAAAATTGGTAAAGTTTTACGTCCGCTTGCTTTATCTTTAACACGGTCTCTAATGTTGTTAGCCATGTTAATAAGACCAATTGTAATAACGATAGGAATACTTAACCATACAATTAATCCTTGTACATTTCCAGTTTGAATAAAGAATGATAAAAGAATAATAATCATACCCATAAACAAGCCGGAGAATAATTCACCAAACGGTGTCCAAGAAATTGGAATTGGACCGCCAGTATATAAATAACCAATCGCCATACATACAATCCCAATAGGAATAATCCAAAATGAACTTTGGAAAGCGAGGAATATACCTAGTAAAGCGGCAATAATGTAAAAGGCAATTGCGATGTTCATAACTAATTTAGGGCTCATACCATTACGTACAATAGCGCCACCAATACCTACGGATGTATGATCATCTAGACCTTTTTTAAAATCGTAATATTCATTAAACATGTTGGTAGCTGCTTGAATTAACAAACAAGCAAGTAACATTGCTAAGAATAAACTAAATTTTAGATGATCTTCGCTTCCTAGAAGATATAGTTTAGCCGATGCAGTACCCACTAACACGGGAACAACTGCAGCAGTTAAAGTATGAGGTCTCATTAATTGCCAATATTTTTTCACAGTTGAATATTGTTGATATTGATCTGCCATAATTTATAACCTCTTATTTTTTTATAGTTTTAACATTAATATTTTAAAGTAATTATTAATAAAGGTCAATTCACGTGAAAAATTGCATTACTTTATTAAGCAATTCCACTAAAATTAAGTTTGAAAAATGATACAATATACTAATGAGTAAATATAGAAGAAAGAAGTGAAATGAATGGCTGTTAACGTTAAAGAAGATGAGATTGTCAATAAGTTATATGGAAGCTCTAAAGATTGGGTCTCAGTAGAAGTTGAAATCAACCAAAGTATAGATCCAAGTACGTTATTTCATTTAACTGAATCACAAGCAGGTGATCGTTTTTATTTACGTCTAAACGATAATCAATCTTCATATTTCGGATATCATGCAATTCGAAAGTTCAAAAATAATTTCGAAAATAAACAGTCTATCTTTAAAGAATGGGAAGCCTTAAAAAAAGATATAGAATTAATACATCCAGATAGTGAAAAACACCATTTACGTTTATGTGGTGGTTTTCAATTTTCAAAACATAAATCAGATGATGAGTGGAGAGAATACGGTTTAAATCATTTTGTATTACCTGAAGTTTTAATCTCAACAGAGGGACAACGTCATTTTATCACTTACACAACAGAAAGAGATAAATTTGATATAGATGCTTTTAAAACATTAGTTAGTCAATTTGAGCAGGCCAATGTAGATTCATACGATGAGCATATAGGTAATGTGACAAGAATGGAAGATATTTATTTAGACGAATGGCGTGACTTGGTTAAAGAAGCCATCGAAAGTATAGATTATTCTAAGAAAATTGTCTTAGCACGTAGACGTTTAATTAAATTTGATGAAGAAATCAGCATTCCATATGTTTTATCTAAAGCTTTAAAAAATGAAAAAAATAGTTATATCTTTTTACTTGAATCAAATCAATCTGTCTTCTTTTCACAAACACCAGAACAATTAATCAAAGTTGAGAATCAAGTTCTATCTACTAAAGCTGTTGCTGGAACAATTAAACGATCTCATGATGAACAGGAAGATCAAGCGAATATAAATGCTTTTCTAAATGACAAAAAGAATTTAGGTGAACATCAATTTGTCGTTGAAAGTATCTTAAATGATATTCAACCTTATGTTGAAGATGTAGACTACAATGAAACACCTAATATTTTAAAAAATGACCATTTATATCACTTATATACACAAATAGAAGGTAAGTTAAATGATCATTCATATATTAGTTTAATCGATCGTTTGCATCCTACACCTGCATTAGGTGGATACCCTAAAGATGAAGCATTAGAATTTATTGAGAAAAAAGAATTTGGAACACGTGGTTTATATGGGTCACCAGTAGGTTTTATTGATGTATATGATGATTGTGAATTTATAGTAGCTATTCGTTCGATGTTAATTAAAGGCGATCAAGCAACATTATTTGCAGGTTGTGGAATAGTGAAAGACTCTGATCCAGATAGTGAAATTGCTGAAACAGCAGTAAAATTTTCACCAATGATGAATGCATTAGGAGTAGATGAAAATGAGTAATTATAATGAAGCATTAACAACTCAAGTATTTACATTTGCATCAGAATTATATGCTTATGGCGTAAGAGAAGTTGTAATTAGTCCGGGATCTCGTTCGACCCCATTAGCTATCGCATTAGAAGCGCATCCAAACATTAAAACTTGGATTCATCCAGATGAACGAAGCGCTGCCTTTTTTGCATTAGGTTTAATAAAAGGTAGCGAGAGACCTGTAGCTATATTATGTACTTCTGGCACAGCAGCGGCTAATTATACACCTGCAATTGCTGAAAGTCAGATTAGTCGTATACCACTTATTGTCTTAACTAGTGATCGTCCTCATGAATTAAGAAGTGTAGGAGCGCCACAAGCAATTAATCAAGTGAATATGTTTAGTAACTATGTGAATTTCCAATTTGATATGCCAATTGCTGATGGAACACCTAACATGCTAGATACTATTCATTATCAAATGCAAATTGCTAGTCAATATTTATTTGGACCACACAAAGGACCAATTCACTTTAATTTACCATTTAGAGAACCTTTAACACCTAATTTAGATAGAACAGAATTATTAAAATCAGAATCTAAGACACTACCACATTATCAAAAAATGATTGATGTTATGCCAATCAAAGAAAAAATAGAAAAAGATAAAGGTTTAATCATAGTAGGTGATATGCAACACCAAGAAGTTGACCAAATATTATCTTATGCAACTGAAAATGATTTACCTGTGTTAGCCGATCCGCTAAGTCAGTTAAGACGTAATAACCATCCTAATATTATTACTACTTATGATTTATTGTATCGAGCTGGTAGGGATTGGGAAGTCGATTTTGTAATTAGAGTTGGTAAACCTGTTATATCTAAAAAGTTAAATCAATGGTTGAAGAATACATCAGCGTTTCAAATATTAGTTCAAAATAATGATAAAATTGATGTATTTCCAGTACCGCCTGATGTTTCTTATGAAATATCTGCGAATGACTTTTTCAGATCTTTAAAGAATAACCAACCTATTAATAGAAAAGCATGGATAGAGAAATGGCAAACATTAGAAAAGCAAGCTCGTATTGAAATAAATGATTATCTACAACATGCTACTGATGAAGCGGCTTATGTAGGAGAATTGATTTCAAAACTAACTAAACAAGATGCATTATTTGTAAGTAATAGTATGCCAGTAAGAGATGTTGATAATCTATTATTTAATAGTGAAGCTGAAATCTATGCCAATCGTGGTGCCAATGGTATTGATGGTGTTGTATCTACAGCATTAGGTATGGCAGTTCATAAACATGTTACTTTATTAATTGGAGATTTAGCTTTTTACCACGATATGAATGGACTACTCATGTCAAAATTAAATAACATACACTTAAATGTAATTTTATTGAATAATGATGGGGGAGGTATCTTTTCATATTTACCTCAAAAATCATCTGCATCAGAATACTTTGAGCGTTTATTTGGTACACCAACTGGGTTGGATTTTGAACATGCCGCATTATTATATGAATTTAATTTCAAACGTTTTAATACTTTATCTGAATTTAAAGATATGACGCTTTCACAATCCGGCGCTATCGTATATGAAATCATTACTGATAGAGAAGACAATTTACAGCAACATCAAATTTTATATAAGAAATTGAGTGAAATAATTAATGCTACATCATAAATTTTATTCATCCAACAAACCATCCAATCAATTGTTGATTATGTTACATGGCTTTATTAGTGATGGATCAACATTTGATAGTCATATAGATACGTTGACTAAACAAGTTAATGTATTGACTGTTGATTTGCCAGGACATGGTAATGATGATTCACCTATGGATCAAGAATGGAACTTTTCATATATAAGTCAACAATTAGACCAAATATTAAGTGAATATCATCAATATCATCAATATTTATTAGGTTATTCTATGGGTGGTAGAGTATCACTTTACTATGCATTACATGGTACTAATGAATTGTCAGGTTTAATATTAGAAAGCACGTCGCCCGGTATACAAAAAGAAGAAGATCAGATAGAACGACAACAAGTTGATAATGCTAGAGCGAAAGTATTAGAAATTGCTGGACTGGAAATATTTGTTAACGATTGGGAAAGATTACCGTTATTTGCATCCCAATATGATTTAGATAAATCAGTTAAAAAACAAATTCGTCAAAACAGAATGAATCAAGATCCTAGTATGTTAGCAAAAGCTTTGAGAGATTATGGTACAGGGCAAATGCCAAATTTATGGCCATCACTTATTAACATTCAAATACCGACAATTATATTAGCTGGTCAAAAAGATGAGAAATTTGTAAATATTGCTCAAAAGATGAATGAACAAATTATTAATAGTAGAAAAACAATAGTTTCTGAAGTAGGTCATACAATTCACGTGGAAGATAGCGCGGAATTTGATACAATAATATTAGGTTTTTTAAAGGAGGAGCAAAATGACTAGACAGTGGGAAACACTTAGAGAATATGATGAAATTAAATATGAATTTTACGATGGAATTGCAAAGGTAACAATTAATCGTCCAGAAGTACGTAATGCATTTACACCTAAGACAGTAGCTGAAATGATTGATGCCTTTTCACGTGCGCGTGATGATCAAAAAATATCAGTTATTATTTTAACTGGTGAAGGAGATAAAGCATTCTGTTCTGGTGGAGATCAGAAGAAACGTGGACACGGTGGTTATGTTGGCGAAGATGACATTCCTCGTTTAAATGTATTAGATTTACAACGTTTAATCAGAGTTATTCCAAAACCAGTTATCGCAATGGTACGTGGTTATGCTATTGGTGGAGGTAACGTATTAAACGTAGTATGTGACTTAACTATTGCAGCAGACAATGCTATTTTCGGACAAACTGGTCCTAAAGTAGGTTCATTTGATGCTGGTTATGGTTCTGGTTATTTAGCAAGAATTGTTGGACATAAGAAAGCAAGAGAAATTTGGTACTTATGTCGTCAATATAATGCACAAGAAGCATTAGACATGGGATTAGTTAATACTGTCGTTCCATTAGATCAAATAGAAGACGAAACAGTTGCTTGGTGTCAAGATATCATGAAACATTCACCAACAGCACTACGTTTCTTAAAAGCAGCTATGAATGCAGATACAGATGGCTTAGCAGGTTTACAACAAATGGCTGGAGATGCAACTTTACTTTATTATACAACTGATGAAGCTAAAGAAGGTCGTGACGCATTTAAAGAAAAACGTGACCCTGACTTTGACCAATTCCCTAAATTCCCATAAGATTTGATATAAACGAACCCCTTAAAGTATGGTGTTAAAGCCATCATACTTTAAGGGGTTTTTTACTGTGTTTATGATTTATTTATTAGTTGGAAATTGTTCCGGATATTGCTCTTTTAAATAATCTTCTAAACGTGACATACCTTCTTTGAGTAATGACATATCATAAGCATAAGAAATTCTTACATGGCCTTTCCCAATATCTGTAAAGGACGAACCAGGTACCATAGCAACGTGAGCTTTTTCTAACACATCAACACAAAAATTAAAATCATCATCTGTATAATTTTTTATACTTGGGAAAATGTAAAATGCGCCTTCAGGTACAGCATTTAATTCGAAACCAAGGTCTTGAAGTTTTTCGATTAAATAGTCACGACGCTCAATATAAGCTTTATTCATATATTTTGGCGCTTCTAAACCTTCATTTAATGCAGCGATACATGCATGTTGAGCTGGAACATTTGTACAAATGCAATTATATGCATGCATGAAAGTTAATTTTTCAATTAAATATTCTGGTCCAATTAAAAATCCAACACGGATACCAGTTGCTGAATGTGATTTACTTAAACCACTGATGAGTATTAATTGATCTCTAATCTCATCGAATTCAGCGAAAGAAGTATGAACACCATTAAACGTGTTTTCTGCATAGATTTCATCACTAATGATAAATACATTATATTTAGACAATGTATTTACAATATCGCTGACTTCTTCACGATTTAATGTCACGCCTGTAGGATTTGTAGGATAATTAAGTAAAACAGCTTTTGTATTTTCATTGATATATTGATTCAACAATTCTGGTGTGATTTTGAAAGATGTTTCGGTAGTATCAATAAATTTTGGCACAGCACCTAAAGTTTGAATTAAAGGGATATAGCCCGCATATGTAGGACTTGGAATGATAATTTCATCTCCTGGATTGATAATACTACGCAATGTAGTATCTAAAGCTTCACTAGCACCATTAGTCATAATTATTTCATCAACACTATATTCGAAACCATATTTATTTTGATAATAATTACTTATAGCCTGTCTAGCTTCTATGATCCCTTTATTGTGAGAATAACTTGTTTGGTCATTTTTAATGGCTTTGATGTAAGCGTCTTTTACCACTTCTGGCATATGAAAATCAGGCTGCCCAATTGTTAAATTGATACAATCATCAATATCTTTCATACGGTTTGAAAATTGTCGAATACTAGGTGCTTTTAAAAATTTTGACTGCTCATTTAATTGTAATTTCATAAATCATTACTCCTCTAAAAAATACCAAAATATAGTACTTTTAATGTTTGAAATGTCGTATAATTCTTTCAAATTATTACAATCATAACATATTTTAAGCACTACATTTTGGTATACGAATTAATTTTATAATAAACATTACCCTTTGAATTTAGAAGGGGATTTTAAGTTTATGATTGGATTTGTCCATTTACATATCCACCGGTTCGATAAGATATAAACTATAATGCCAGATGTAATAAATAAAAATAGATAAGTAAATACAGAAATTGGCGATTTAAATGGATAGAGTTCAAATCCACGAATAATACCAATAATTAAACCATGTAATAAATAGACATACATTGTCCTACTACCAATATAGGTATAAAAACGTAATTTTTGAGATGTTAAATTTAAGAATGCAAACATCGAAACTAATATAACTACATACAATAGTAAACGTTTCAGTGGACTATATACGTCTTCGGCATTTTGTTCTAATGAAGTGTAAGGTGTGCTACCCAATAACCAATCAGAATTAATTGGATGTAAATAATAACCTACAAAGTAAAGGATAAATACAAGAATGGAGATAGGCACCCATTTTTTACTTCTTAACACCATACTTTGGTTTTTAGTAAATAAATGACCTAAATAGAAAATTGGGAAGAATACAATGGTACGAGAAATACTCATGTATTCATCAATGTTAGCCGAATAACCGGCAAATACTGAAAAAACAATGGAAATAGTAAGAACAATCCATGGATTATATCTTCTTACAATAACTAAAACGACATGGAAGAAGAATAACGTTAATAAAAACCATAATGCAAATACAGGGTTGAATGGATCTAATTGTAAACTATCGCTTTTTCCAGTTAAAAAATAATACACCGAGTAAAATGCGAAAAATATGAAATACGGTAATAATAATTTTTTAGCAATATTTTCTAAATAATAAGGTTTGTCTAAATTTTTAGCAAAGTAACCTGATATAAATAAAAATGTTGGCATGTGGAAACTATAAATAACTAGATATAGTGCTGATAAATTTTTATCTTCTGAAGTATACGGCTGTAATAGATGTCCAAACACTACTAAAAATATAAGTATCGCTCGGGCATTATCAAAAAAATAATCCCTGTCCTTAATGGAAGGCATAAATATGTCTCCTTTTTATTGTTTAACTGTACTTAATTTATTATATTTTATGGCGATAATGCAACGATTTTGACTACAATATAAAATTCTATTGTATATCTTATAAAAAAAGCATATAATATTATCAACTAAATAAAGTGGAGTAGAAACAGCATGTATAAACAACTTGAAAAACTTATTACACTTACTAACAACGATTTGAATATAGTTAACCGACGCTTTGGACAAAGAACAGACATTACATCAGAACAATTAGAGTTATTACGAATACTGTATAATTACGACCGTTTATCACAATATGATTTAACAATGAAGATTAGTCGAGAACAATCGATTGTGTCACGATGGATTAAAAAACTTGTATTGAAAGGATATATTACAAGTCAGCAGTCACATGAAGATTTAAGATGTAAGGAATTAATTCTTACAGAGGAAGCACGAGCATTAATTAAGCAGATAAATACTGCTCGATGTGAATTAATAGAGGCTAGATGTCAATGCTTATCAGAAAACGAAATCGAAAGTTTAAATCAATTATTAAACAAGTTAAATAGTCGCCATAGTTTTCATTAATGGATGATAAAGATATTAAAAATGTCGTGAGTCAATGATTTATAGATTTAATAAATATAAAGAAAGCAATTTCTATTGAAATAAGATAGAAATTGCTTTCTTTATTTATATCGGAATAATATTAACAAGAAAATTTCCTTTTAAAGGTTATAGGATCATAGAAAAGAGAAGGGGGACGTAATAAAAATCGACTAACAAGAATTATCTTGTTAGTCGAAATAAGAATTATTTAAATGTAGGAATATCAAAGAATTTACCAACTTCTCCGATTTGATCATATAATCCTTTTAATACTTGTGCATTTGAATCTGCCCAATTAATATCTGTTGCATATTGATGTGTACCTGGGTGTGCAGGATTCCAACGCATTTTGTATAACGTGTTTTGTCCAGCTTTCACATATGAATTACCTATGAATTTAGCTCCACCGATAATCGCTTTTGAAACTGAATTCCAACCAGACGCTTTAGCAAAGTTTAATCCTTCGCCTAGAGCATTATAGTCATAAGCACCAATACCAAATACATTATGATATTTAGTTGCAGAACGAGTATTTACTACACCGTTTGTAATGTTAGCACCTTTAGCTAATTGAGATTGTCCATTTCCAGTTTCTAATAAAGCATGTGAAATTAAGTAAATTTCATTTAAGCCATATTTTTTAGCCGCTTGACTAAATGCTGCACCTTGGTTTTCAAGTACGCCTTTACCTTTAAGTAATTTATTTAAAGTAGCTTCAGATAAATACTGTGGTTGATCTAAACGTAAAAATTGATATTTAGATACAGGATTTTTAGCTAATTTATTAGAATCCATAGCATTTTTTGTTTCATAGTAAGTTGCATTTGACCATACGCCAGGAGTTCTTTGAACTTGTGGGCCATAGCTTAAATTACTTTGAATAGAAGCCATTTGGTTTAATGTACGTCCTGTATTTGAATACTTAACCAATTCTTTTGTTAAATCGTTTGCTTTAACCCAAGCATATTTACCATTAGTTAATTTACCGTAATACCAAGTAACACCATTTTGTTGTTTTTGTTTAATGACTACAAATGGTTTTTCATAATAAGTTTTTAATGAATAACCGTTCTTTGCAGCAGGATCATCATAATAATAACCATTATTATTTTTGATAACGAAAGTATAATTATATGGCGTTGCAGGATTATTAGTATTAGATTGTTCTAAGTCTTTTGCTGCAATCCAACCAGTGCGATTGTTAACTGTACCATATAAATATTTTTCGTTACCTACATATATAGCTTTTGAAGCGTTAAAAGTTTGATTTACTAATTGACTTGTAGGTAATAATTGTTGGTTTTTAGTTCCCCATGCAATTGAATAAAGCCCATTATTATTGCTATTCACTTTATATTTACCTGTTTCTTTAGCTTCATTTCCTAGGTTTTGAACATTAATATCATTAATGTTAACCCAGCCTAATGGTGTGTTTGATACTGTGTTTTGTAATAACACATAAGTTTGATTACCTTCAGTTCTTTGTTTAGAAATTGTGAAAGTACGATTTGCGTATTTAGCACCATTTTTAGCTGTTTTTTCATATACAGAACTACGAATACCAGAGTTGTTAAGTTTTACTTGACCAATTTTTTTAGTAGTTTGAGTAATGTTAGTTTTAGCCGTAGTTTGAGTTTTAGGTGTTTCTTCGTTTGTTACAGCATATGATTTAAAAGCCATTTTAGGTTTAGCAACAGTTGATCTAGTTGAAGTTGGTTCAGATAAATAATACTTACTAATCCAACCAGTGATACCATTTACAGTTCCATATAGATAAGTAGCTTTATCAATTTGTTGCTGTTTAGTAGCTTTAAATGTTTGGTTACCGTTACCTGAAACTGTTCCTGCTTCTTGTTTATAAGTACCCCAAGGAACTGTATAAGCTTTTGTACCAGGTTTAACGCTATATGAATGATTTACAGAAGTAGGTGATTTAGCCGTATTATAGACTACATCTCCTTGTTTAACCCAACCATAAGTTTTGCCAGTATTATAATCTTGAACTAAGTAAAATTTATCATTACCTAATGTAGCTGTTTTAGAAACTGCTAATGTTTTTTGTACTTCTTTTGTTGTTTTACCAGATTTATCGTAAACAGTTGTATATAAACCACTATTTTTAGAATTGATTTGAGCTACGCCATTATTTGCTGCAACTGTTAATTTATTATTAGTAGTTGTAGGCTTAGTTGTTGGTTTTGTAGCTGGTTTAGTAGTGTTAGTAGGTGTAGTTAAATAAGCTTTACTAATCCATCCAGTTAAACCGTTAACTGTACCATATAAATATGTTGATTTATCAATTTGTTGTTGTTTAGTAGCTTTAAAAGTTTGATTTCCTTTTCCTGAAACTGTACCAGCTACTTGTTTACTAGTACCCCAAGGTACTGTATAAGCTTTAGTACCAGATTTAACATTATAAGATTGATTAACTTTTACTGGTGATTTAGCTGTATTATAAATTACTTCATTTTGTTTAACCCAACCAAATTTTTCCCCAGTATTATAATCCTGTACAAGGTAAAATTTATCATTACCTAATGTTGCAGTTTTAGTTACTGATAATGCTTTTTGTACTTCTTTAGTAGAGTGACCTTTTTTGTCATAAACAGTTGTGTATAGTCCACTATTTTTTGTGTTAATTTGAGCCATACCACTATTTGCAGCAACTGTTAATTTACTATTACTAGTTGAAGGTTTAGTAGTAGGTTTAGTTGTTGTACTTCCACTAGAAGGTTTAGTTGTACTTGTTGAAGTAGTACCCCAAGGTGCAACTTGTCCCATTTTAATTTGATATTTTTCATTGATTAAATCGTATAATTCATTATAACTATAATTATGTTGTTTAAAGTAACCATGTGGGTCAGCATGGTCTGTACCACCTAACCATCTACTAATTGCTGAATGTGTCCAAACAGTACCGCTACCATCGTTTTCAGCGCTATTAGGTTTTAAACCATAATATTGTAATTGTGTTGCAGCGTAATCAGCATAGTTGTTCATTGAACGTGCAAATGAATCATAGTCATGTGTATGAACAATTTCAACGTTTATATAACGTTCATTACCGTATGGACCAGCTCCCCATGATAAGTAATCAGTAGGGGCAGTTTCGATGATTCTGTTGCCGTCTACAAACGCATGTACGAAAGCTGAGTTGTAATTGTTCTTCATGTAATTGATTTCGCCCGTAATTGTTGAATTTTCATTAGCTGTATCATGGACAACAATTCCTTCAGGTTTACCTACACCATTTCTGTATCCATATTTAGGGAAGTAAGATGAATAATCTTCTTCAATCTGAGGTGCTTTAAAATTCTTTTTACGAATATAGTCATTTATTGAAGATTTCACTGCTGGTTTGTATTTTGGTAAAGAAGATGTTGCTTTTTTAGCAGTTGCATACATCATTCTTGGTTTAGCTACGGATCTAAAAGTAGACACTTGATTATTTGATGAATCGTTCACTTGTGCTGATTCAACTTTAGCTGATTCCTTAGTATCATTTTTAGTGTTTGTTGTATTAGTATTAGTGTTTGTTGATTTTGTAGTTTGATTAGAGATAGCTGATTTATCTGTTTTATTACTTTCAGATTGTGCAGTTGTTACTGTTTGTTTAGTAGTGTCATTTGAATTGTTATCTGACACATTTTCACTCTCAACATCATCTTCATCATCAATTAAACTATAACCACCATTATTTTTAACTGTTTGCTTAGTTGATTGGTTAGTAGATTCAGTGTTTTCATTTTGACTAGTTTCTTGGCTAGTTTTATTTTTTACATTATTATCTGTATTTTGAGTTTGCTGTTGAGCTTGAGCATTAGTGTTATTGTCAGTTTGTTCTTTAACAGCTTCATTATTCTCGTTAGTTGATTTATCAGAGTCAACGTTAGTTGTTGATTGATTATCAGTAGCATCAGTACTCACATCTTTTTGATTGTCAGTATCATTTTGTTTAGATTCTTTATCAGAATTTGTACTATCACTTGTTGTATTAGTAATATTTGTTACATCTGCAGTATCATTTTGTTTAGATGTATCATTATCTTCTGTAGAAGTAGTCTGTACAGGTTTTACTTTAGTTGGATCTTGATAAGTTTGAGTACCAGAAATATTTTGTGTTGGGTTACTCACTTCTTTTTTAGCATTGTTAGCTTGTTTTAAGGTTGTTTGGTCATCCAGTACATTCTTGTTTTTAGTTTGGTCTTGAGTAGCTTCTGCTGCATCTGCATGGTGAGCCGTAAATGCTGTTCCAAATAAAGTTAGTGCAACCATTGACGGTAATTTGTAATTGAATTTTTTCGCCATTATTATAATTACTCCTTGTATGTTATGAATTTGTATTAATTATAATATGCGAAAATAAAAGTGTATTGTTTTTAACAGATTTGTAATAGAACTTTAACCTATAATTTTTTAAATTTATTACGATGTAAGGGGTTTAAACATTGATAGTACGCAAGTAATTTCATATAAAAAATTAATTTGTGGTTAATGAAATATTACAAAGTATGACAAAGAAAATAATTTGAGAATACTATATGTTACAAATGTTTTTCCATAACGATATGCTTAATATTTTCTTCATCAAATGGTTCGCCTACAACGTTGTAACCTAATTTTTCATAAAAGGAGATTGCGTAGTGTTGAGCATTCATTGTTAAAAAT
This sequence comes from Staphylococcus sp. FSL H8-0121, assembly GCF_038008425.1. Lineage (NCBI taxonomy): Bacteria > Bacillati > Bacillota > Bacilli > Caryophanales > Staphylococcaceae > Staphylococcus > Staphylococcus sp. FSL H8-0121. The sequence continues at coordinate 801,291 of NZ_JBBOZB010000001.1, read as the reverse complement.
GTTAATTGATTTTCATTAGCTGTTTGTTCAACAAAATTCAATAATTTTAATCCTAAGCCTCGACCTCTATAATCTTTTAAAATTGCTACGCGTTCGACTTTTCCGGTAGTTTCATTCAATAAGCGTATTCGTGCTGTTGCAATAGGGTGGTTATCATTGTCATAGCCAATGACATGAATTGCATTCTCATCATATTCATCAATTTCATGATCTTCTGGCACATTTTGCTCTTTAACAAACACTTCTTTTCTAATTTCAAAACACGCTTCTAACATTTCTTTATTCGTAACTTTATAGAACATATATAGTCTCCTTTATTATAAAAAAGGAAGAAGCCCGGTTATTTGATGACTTCTTCCTTAAGTGATATTTAATATTTTATAATGCTTCTTTTCTTATAATTGCAGTGTATTGCCAAAAAATTCTCATTTGAGCGATATTCCAATTATTCATTCCCATTGTATAACCAGATGGTTTAAATAGATTTACATCAGTTACTTCAAGTGCAGCAGCAATTAAATATTGTAACGGTACGCTAATACTTTTCATTTCTTCAGTAATACCATTTTCATCATATACCCAAGTAAATGGTAAATCAGATTCGAAAATATCTACTTTATTAAATATTTCTGGTAGGGCTACAATATAACACGCTCCATCTACAACAGGATTATTTGCACTTTCTTTATAATAAATGAGTAAAGCCTCGTAGTTTTCTCTATGTTCATGGTTTACATAAAAGAATTCATTTCTAAATAAAGCCATGTCTTTACTATGAATAATTTGTTGTTCTAAAACGTTAAACATACCATTTATATTAGCAATTTTTTCATACGTTTTTCGTGACATTTAAGCAGCTCCTCTCATTAAATAATATATTAAAATTAATAAGCAGTAGTATCTTGTTGTTGTTGGTAATTTTGATTATTAACGGTATTATCTTGTTGCGTGTTCATACCGTTGTTTTGATTATCCATTTGTTGATTGTTTTGAGTTTGATCGTTAGTTCCACTGTTTTGTTGATCATCATTATTACTGTCATTACTGCTATCATTATTATCTTTATCTTTTTTGTCATCAGTTGTATCATTTTGACCTTTTCTTAAAAGAGAATCATCTAGTTCAGTTAATGGTACTAGAGAGCCATAATGATCAATAACTCTTTGATTTAAGAAATCATCTTTATCAGTAATTTTAGATAATCCTAAATCAGTACGCAAGATGTTTGAATATTTCTGGATACTACTAATGCTAGGATTGTAATAATAAACGCCATCTAACATATCATCATCACCTTCTAGTTGTGATTTTTTCATTTTAACACCGTCAGATAGGTACATTCTAGATAATGATTTAATCTCAGATTTAGTTAAATTATGCTTAGCATTTTTACCTACAATATTAATAACTTCATCTAATTTATCAAATGAATCAAGTGTTTGTGCTTTTTTGAATAATATTTTAATTAAGTCCATTTGACGTTGTCCACGTTTTAAGTCTGAGTCATGGTGGCGCGTTCTAGCAACTGCTAATGCTTCATCACCATTTAATTTTTGATAGCCTTTTTTAATTTTAATTCTACCTGTATCATCACTATTTGGTTCGTTTAAATTATATGGAACATCATAGTAAATGCCACCAAGTTCATCGACAGCTTCAACGAATGCTTTCATATTAACACGTGCATAGTAATCAACTGGCACATTCATTGTTGCTTCAACGGAATCCATTGCAGCAATTGGGCCACCGTATGCATGGGCATGAGTGATTTTGTCATAATAACCTACTTTAGGAATGTAACTTATCGTATCACGGGGGATACTCAACATTCTAATTTGATGTTTTTTTTGATTAAAAGTAGATAAAATCATCGCGTCAGATCTTGAATGTTCCAAGCTTTGTCCGTTTTTTTCTCGTCCTTCATTATCATCAATTCCTAAAAATAATATAGAAATTGGATCTTTTTCAGGGTTGACCTTTGAACTTCTTAGATTTGATTGACGATCTGCGTTACTTTTATCTTGAGAAGATTCAAACGCTTTTTCTGAAGATTTGAATAGGTTACTAGCAAAAACAACAGGAATAGCAATAAGAGCGAAAGTCAGTAGAATTAAAAAGTATTTAAAGAATTTATTCATATTTGTTGCTCCTAAACATTATTAACTTATTTTTAAATATATGATTAAAATTTATGTAGTTTCTTCGTATTGTTGTCTATAATTTTTCACACTATAGCCCTAAATTGTATTACTTTATAGTAAAAATTACAACTCATATATCAATAAATAGTATTGAATTCTAAAATTTTATTTATATCTTATAGTATAAATGATTGATGGTAAGAAATGTGAGTATTTGATTACATTTATTGTGACACTTTAATAACCAATATAACAATTCAAATTCAACAATTATTATTATGCATATTTATACTTATGCTAATTTATGTTGAAACTATTTGCTATTATGATCTTATCTAAACAATTCATTTCCATTTTTATTAAATTGACTGGCGTTAAAATACTGTGTTGTCAGTTTCATAAAATTTTTTAAGATATTATTATTTATGGTACTAAAGTACTATGTAATCTTTCTGTTAAAGGTGTACTATATAATTAAAGTGATTTTATGCATAAAATGATTTATAATTATGCATATCATATTTATTGTGTAACATCGTAGTAATCACAATAGCTTTATAATTTTTTAAGATCTTTATAGAGGTAATTAATAAAAAAAGGGAGGATTAAATTTAAAGTAAGATAATAGAAATTAAATTGATAGATACGTTCAAGACAAAATAAAAGACAAATAGATATATTTTTCAGCGAGTATTATGGATATAAAAGTAAGACCTTGATATCTAATGTTTATATTTCTAAGAAAAATATTGATATTATTATGTGAGGCAAATTTCGAAATGAAACTAAACAAGATTAAGATTGTGTTTTTCATCATTGTGTTAATTATACTAATCATATTAATGGTAATTTTTGGAAAAAAATGGAACGAATATCTGCACATGGATAGTCGGTACTTCCAAAAAAATGATAATGCTACATATATTATTAAAAAAGATAAACATGAGAAAGCACCTAAAAAGCTAAAAACCGTTGTTAATAAGAAAAAACCTATATATAAAGAAATTGATAACTATTTAAAAGATACAAATTTTAATGGTACTGCTGCTATATTTGAAAATGGTAAGATTAAGTTGAATAAAGGTTATGGCTTTCAAAACTTTGAATCTGGTAAAAAGAATACAGCTAATACAATGTATCTTATCGGTTCATCACAAAAATTCACTACTGGATTAATGTTAAAACAACTTGAATTAGAAAATAAAGTGAATATCAATGATCCAGTAACCAAATATTTACCTTGGTTTAAAACAAGTAAAGAAATCACATTAAAAGATTTGATGTTACATCGAAGTGGGTTATACAAATATAAAGCATCAACAAATATTAAAAATTTAGATCAAGCAGTCAAAACAATTCAACAAAGAGGTATAGATGAAAATTATTACCATAAAGATCATTACAATGATGGGAATTATTTAGTGCTTGCGAAAGTTATCGAGCAGGTTACAAATAAGCCTTATGTTGCCAATTATTACAATAGATTAGGTAATCCATATCAATTACAACATACAGCTTTCTTTGATGAAAAATTATATCGTAAAAATATGGCAAATGGATACAAATTGACTCATAATAAATTTTCTTTGATGCATCCTAAAATATTAAACCAATATTATGGCGCTGGTAATTTATATATGGCTCCATATGATATGGGCAAATTAGTCAATGCACTGCAACAGTATAAGATATTTAATGCAGATACAGCTAATCCATTTTTACATGAATTTGGTACTAAAGAATATCCAATTGAATATAGATATGGTTTCTACGTTACTCCTACAATGAATAGGATTAATGGCGTGTTCTTCGGACAAATATTTACTGTTTACTATAATGATAAATATACTGTTGTTTTAGCAAGTAATTTAATTACAGAAAATGAAAAAGCGAATGAAAACAAAATGAAACATATTTTCTATAATATGCTTCATCAAAAAAAGGAATATAACGTTCCTGGTGTTAAAGTAAAATAATAATAAATTAAACAAATGAACGCACATATATTGTCTGTTGAGATACTAAATATGTGCGTTCTATTTTTATTTACAATATGAAAGGGCGTTTAAAAATAAATCTTGATAGTGTGTTGAAATAGGGGAATGTACTACCTTACAATTTGGTTCTAGCGACTCAAAATCAACAACAGTGGCACCCTTAGTTAATAAACCATGAAGCTCAATCTGTACATTGGCATCATAAACGTTGAATATATCTGGATTAATTAAATATAAAATTGTAAATACATCATATAACTTTATACCTTCGTGAACATTTTCAGTTCTGTAATGTTGTAATAAATGATATAACATATTTCCTGTTTGATTAACTTGTTTAATTTCTTTTATAAAATCATGTGAGAACATAGCTTTTCTTGCTAAATCTAATCCAATCATCACAACTGGTATTTGTGCATTAAAAACAATGTTTGCTGCTTCTGGATCACAATATATATTAAATTCTGCTAAAGGTGTGACATTGCCTCTACCGCTACTACCACCCATAATAACAATTTGTTTGATATTCGATTTTACTTCAGGATAAGTAGCTAAAAGTAATGCAATATTTGTTAATGGTCCAATAGCAACAATAGTTATTGGATAAGAACTCTTCATAATTTCATCTTTGATTGCTTCTATTGAATTTGTTTGTGGAATATAATGATTTTCAAATGATTCAAAATCATAGCCGTCCATTCCTGACTCGCCATGTACTTCGGCTGCATCAACAGGATCGGAAATTAAAGGACGAGCTGCACCTTTATAAACTGGGACTTTACTATCGAAAAAATGAACTAATTTAAGTGCATTGTTCGTTGTTTTATCAACATTCACATTTCCATTAACAGTAGAAATCATTTTAACTTCTATATTAGGATGACTCAATGCCAAGCTGATGGCAGCTGCATCATCAATACCTGGATCAGTATCTATAATAATAGGTATGACCACTGATACCAACTCCTCTCATTTATCATTAGTTCTATTTTGACGTAAAAAAGACCTACTAGCAATGCTAGTAGGTCTAAAAGTATGAACTTTATACTTTTTATAAGTGGTGTGAGTGACCACCTTGCATAACCCAATAAGTACCGATAACAGTAATTAGAGTTATGATAATTGCAAAGATAACTTTAAACATTTGGACACGTCCATCTTTACCTTCAGTTAAATGCATGAACATTAATAATTGAAGTGCAGCTTGGATAAATGCGAATCCAAAAATAATTGTTACTTTAGCATGGAAACTCATTGATGTGTATAGTGTTACGAAAACTGCTAAAAGCGTCAATACGATAGAAGCAATAAATCCGACTGTATGTTTTACGATTGTATTCATCCGCTATACACCATCCCTATCATATATACGGCAGTGAAGATGAAGATCCAAACAACATCTAAGAAGTGCCAGTATAAACTTACTATAAATAATTTTGGAGCATTATATGAATCCAAACCACGAGTTCCAATTTGAATTAATAAGCAAATAATCCAAACAATACCAACTGAAACGTGACAACCGTGTGTTCCTAATAGAATAAAGAAACTAGACCAGAAGGAACCGATAGTAGGGTTGACACCTTCAGAAACATAATGTGCGAATTCGTAGATTTCAAATCCTACGAATACAAGCCCTAGTAGTACAGTAAGAATCATCCAAAACATCATTAAGTTTTGTTTTTCTTTACGCATGTAGTAGATTGCAATACCACATGTATATGAACTTAATAATAACGCGAATGTCATTATTAAAACTAAAGGTAATTCAAATAACTCTGTAGTCATCTTGCCAGCGTAATCGCCACCATGTTGCAAAGTTAATAACGTTGCGAATAGGGTACCGAATAACGCGAATTCGGCTGTAAGGAAAATCCAAAAGCCAAGTTTATTTAATTCGCCTTCATGCGTACGTGAATCAATTGTATTAGTATCATGACTCATGACTTACAGCCTCCCTTTCTTTAATACGTGCTTCTCTTAAACGTGCTTCAGTTTCAGCTACTTCAGAAGCAGGGATATGGTAACCATGGTCAATTTGGAAACTTCTCCAAATCATTGTACCGAAGATACCTGCTAAACAGATAGCGGCTGGAATGATTGTTTCAAAGATTAAGAAGAAACCACCGATTGTAAAGAATATTCCCATCCAGAAACCAACTGGTGTGTCGTTTGGCATGTGAATATCTTTGTAATTATGGTTGTCTAAATAATGACGACCATGTTCCTTCATATCTACGAATGTGTCATAGTCATTCCAATCTGGAGTGATAGCAAAGTTGTATTTAGGTGGAATTGCTGATGCAGTAGTCCACTCTAAAGTACGACCAAGTCCATCCCAGTTATCGCCTGTAGCTTCACGTGGTGCTTTAATGTGACTGTAAACAATGCTTACCACTAAGAATAAGAAACCAATTGCCATTAATAAAGCACCGATAGTTGAGATAACATTTAATAAGAACCAACCATCAGAAGGCATATAAGTGTATAAACGACGTGGCATACCATCTAATCCAAGAATGAATTGTGGTAAGAAACAAACGTTAAATCCGATCATGAAGAACCAGAAGCACCATTTGTTTAACGTTTCGTTTAATTTGTAGCCCATCATTTTTGGATACCAGAATATTAAACCAGCTAAGCAGGCAAATACTACACCAGTAACCAATGTATAGTGGAAATGAGCTACTAAGAAATAAGTGTTGTGATATTGATAGTCAGCTGATGCCATCGCAAGCATTACACCTGTAACCCCACCTAATAGGAAGTTAGGGATAAATGCTAATGAGAATAACATAGGTGACTCGAAAGTAATTCTACCTTTATACAATGTTAATAGCCAGTTGAATAGCTTAACTCCGGTTGGTACACCGATTAACATTGTAGAAATTGAGAAGAATGAGTTAATTAAAGCACCATTACCCATTGTGAAGAAATGGTGAACCCAAACTAAGAAACTTAAGAACGCGATACCAGCAGTTGCCCAGACCATGCTTTGATGTCCGAACAAGCGTTTACGCGCAAATGTTGGAATAATTTCAGAGTAAATACCAAATGCAGGTAAGATAACGATATATACTTCAGGGTGCCCCCATACCCAGAAGAAGTTAGCCCATAACATAGGCATACCGCCATCAGCTACTGTAAAGAACGCTGTTCCGAATATTCTATCGACTGTCATTAACGCTAAAGCCACTGTAAGAACAGGGAAGGCTAAGATAACGATTAATGTAGTGATGAATGTAGTTACAGTAAACATTGGCATTTGCATAAACTTCATTGTAGGTGTTTTACATCTTAAAATCGTTACAAAGAAGTTAATACCGGTCATTAACGTACCTAAACCGGAAATTTGGATAGCAACTAAATAGTAGTTGACACCTGGTCCAGGACTAAATTCACCAGCAAGTGGTGCATAGTTTGTCCAACCAGCAGCTGGAGATCCACCTACGATAAATGATAGGTTGAATAAAATCATACCAGCAAAGAATAGCCAGAAACTTACGTTGTTCATTACAGGGAAGGCAACATCACGTGCACCGATTTGTAATGGAACAACAATATTCCATAAACCAAAGATGAAAGGCATAGCCATGAAAATAATCATGATAACGCCGTGTGTACTAAATACTTCATTGTAGTGGTTAGATTCTAAGAATGTGTTATCTGGAACAGTTAATTGAGTACGAAGCATTAACGCATCAATACCACCACGGACGAACATTAATACGGCACAGATTAAATACATAACACCGATTTTTTTATGGTCTACGGATGTGAACCATTCTCTATAAAGATATTTCCATAATTTGAAATAAGTAATTACTGCGATAAGGCCGATAACTAAGAATGGTGCACCGATTTGTGCCATCGTAATCATCCAGTTACCCTTAACTAGTAATTGATCCCATGGAAAATTCATTAATGTCCACCTCCATGATCATCATTTTCTTTGTTTTTAGACGCATTACCGTCTTTAGCTTCTTTGGAAATTTTTTCCATTTCCTTAGAATTGTGTTTTTCTTTCTTCTTGAATTCATTGTCGTATTTTTCATTGTTGCCAAGAATCATTGGTGTCATACCGTGACGTTTATAGTTAGCATTTGAAATTGTAACCTTACGAGCTGGTTTGACTGGTTTATCTTTTACGTCTTTATAAAGATCTTTTTCATCAACGAAGTTAGGATCTTTTTGAACGTAATTGTAACGTTTGTATGCGTAGAAGATATACTCAGGATCAGCTGCAGGATCTACGAACGCCATATGCGTACCATTAAACGTTAATTCTTTGTTAGGTGTGCTTGGTAAGATTTGTTTATCAAATGTATCTTGATCTAACGTTTTCTTACTTTGAGCTTTTTTCACCCATTTGTTGAAATCACTTTGGCTTACAGAGTTTACATCAAATGTTTGACGTGAGAAACCTTCACCATTGAAGTTAGAGTTTCTACCTCTGAAAGTACCTGTTTGATCTGCTGTTAATGTCCAATTCATAGTCATACCAGTCATGGCATATTTCTGACCACCTAATTGTGGAATCCAGAAACTTGTCATAGTATCCATAGATTGTAACTTGAATACTACTGGACGATCTTTTGGAATTGTTAACGTATTAACAGTTTCGATGTGTTGATCTGGGTAGGCAAAGAACCATTTGTAACCAGCGCTTACTGCGTAAACCACAAGTGGGTCCTTGTCTTTCTCTGGTGGTTTTTCATAATCGTATAATGTTTTAACAGTTGGAATTGCTAAAGCAATAACGATAATGATAGGTACCACAAACCAAATTGTTTCAATTAAAGAATTGTGGTGCATCTTACCAGATTCATCATTCTTACTATAACTGTACTTAAAGATGAAGAATGCAAACATGGAAAGAACAACGACAACAATAACAAGCATGAAGATAATTGAATAGATGATCAAGAACTTCTGACTACTTGCTACTGGCCCTTTTGCATTAAAAACTTCAATGTTCGAACAACCACTAAGTAAAATTAGGGTTCCGACCATTAGAAGCAAAGACTTAAATTTTGACACTTTTTTTGACCTCCTAATACTACAAATGTAGGGCTTACCACTAATTTTAAGTTATTACACAATATTTACAAGTACCTAGAAGAAAAAAATTATTAATATAAGCCAAAAATTTTAAAAAGTTTGAGATATGACGGGGATTGTAAGATTTGTTAAAATTATGTGTACATTTTGTGAAAAAGGACAAATTTGTGAAAATACAATAAATAAAAGCGTTTTTAGTCTAAAAAAGCAATAATTCAGAAAAATAAAAAAAGTTGAGAAATAATCTCAACTTAAGTATCTTGTTATTTAACTTTGATATTTCTAACTGTTGTATTTTGTGCTCCATCTGAATCAGTAACTTTGTATTTAACTTTATATGTACCAGGTTTATTAGTATCAATATCGCCATCGACTTTAATTTTATGAGTTAAATCGCCATCTTCTTTGTCATAAGCACTAATTCCTTTTAATAAATTATAATCTTCGCCTTGTTCAATAATCATATCATTAACACCTCTAAGTTGAGGTTCAGAATTAGTTGTAGCTTCGGCATTTAAATTCGGTGTGACTAAAGTAGCAGATACTCCGATAGCTGATAATGACTGTATTAGTTTGTTCATAAAGTAACCTCCGAATATTAGTCGACTATGATTTATTTATAATATACCTTAATTTTCAGAATAATACATCATACTATAGTCTTAATATACCTGATTGATTAATTATTTAAAACATATAATAAGAAAAAATTTAATTAAGCTTTTGTAAATTGAACGATATGTGAACATTTCTACATTATATTGCATATACAATTAACATAGGATTAGAATGAATATGCAAATTGAATTAATTTTAATTCTAGATTAGTGGGAGTGGAAATTATGTTAAGTGAAAGAGAAAAAGAAGTCGTCAAAGAAACGGTGCCTGTATTGCAGGATAAAGGTACAGAAATTACTTCGAAATTTTATGGTCGTATGTTAAATCAACATCCAGAATTAAGAAATATGTTTAACCAAACAAACCAAAAAACAGGATTACAATCTACTGCATTAGCTCAATCTGTATTAGCAGCAGCTGTAAATATAGATAATCTTGGAGCTATTTTACCTGTAGTTAAAGGAATTGCCTATAAACACTGTGGCTTACAAGTACCACCAGCTGGATATGATATTGTTGGTGAAAATTTGATCGAAGCAATTAAACAAGTTGTTGGTTTAGATGATGATCATGAAATTATCAAAACATGGAAAAAAGCATATCAAGAAATTGCAGATGTGTTTATTTCAGTTGAAAAAGATATTTATGCAGAAATGTTATGGGATGGATTCCAACCATTTAAAGTTGAAACAATTGAAGAAGTTTCTTCTGATATTAAAGCATTTACAGTATCTTCAAAAGACTATGATTTAAGCCAATTTGTACCTGGTCAATATATTACTGTTGATGTAGGTAGTGAAAAAATGCCATATAGAGCAAAAAGACACTATTCAATAGTTAAAGGTGACGAAAATTATTTAACATTTGCAGTTAAACGTGATGTAACTACTGAACATGAAGGTGAAGTTTCTACTATATTACATGACGAATTTAAAGAAGGCGACGACATCAATTTATCTGCACCAGTTGGTCCGTTCCACGTAGTTGAAAAAGACAATAAACAATTATTCTTAGGTTCAGGAATTGGTGTAACACCACTAGTATCTATGTTTAATGAAGTAGTTAATAATGATAGCACTACTCGTTTTGTACAAGTTACAAATGATATTAATGATGCGCCATTCTCTTCTGTACTAAAAACAATTGCTAATGGCAGTGACAATGCAACATATATGCTACATGATAAAACTAAAAATGGATATATTGGTAGCGAAGATTTAAAAGAATGGATCGATGAAAATACAGAAATATATGTATGTGGTGGTAAATCATTCATTCAATCAATTATTAAATCTATAAAAGAACTTGATATAGACACAAATAAAATTCACTATGAAACATTTATCCCTAAATTAAGTTTCCAAGTATAAAATATTAATAAAAACAAAACATTAAAAAAGCCGAAGAAACATTTTCTTCGGCTTTTATTTATGTGTTAAAAGTCAAAACTTATTTAATACCACGGCGCATTTTTTCTGCTAATAAAGTGTTGTTTAATACCATAGTGATTGTTAATGGACCAACGCCTCCTGGAACTGGAGTAATAGCGCCAGCAACTTCTTTAACTTCTTCAAAATCGACATCGCCTTTTAATTTTCCATTTTCATCAGGTGTATTACCTACATCGATGATGACAGCACCTTCTTTAACCATATCTTTTGTTACTAATTCAGGTTTACCAACTGCACTTACGACAATATCTGCATCTTTAACAAAACTTGCCATATCTTTTGATCTAGAATGCAAAATAGTCACTGTAGCATTTTGTTGTAATAACAGTTTAGAAACAGGTTGACCAACGATATGACTTCTACCGATTACTACTGCATTTTTGCCTTCAATATCAATATCTGCATGTTTTAAAATTTCCATAATACCAAGTGGTGTACATGGTACAAATGTTTGTTCATCAATATATAACTTACCAATATTACTAGGGTGGAAACCGTCTACGTCTTTTTCAGGATTAATAGCTTCTAATACTTTTTGTTCACTTACCTGCTCTGGAAGAGGGACTTGAACAAGAATGCCACTGACAGAATCATCATTATTCAAACGTTCTAATTCAGATAACACGTCTTGTTCAGATGTATCTTCATCTAAATGAATAATTTCAGAAATCATACCAATCTTTTCAGCGGCTTTCTTTTTTGATTTCACATAGCTTAGGCTGGCACCGTCATTACCAACTATTATTACAGACAATTTTGGTGTATAACCTTTTGTTTTAAGCTCTTCCACTTGTTCTTTTAATCCTTGTCTATAATCTTTTGCGATTTGTTTACCATCTAATAGCTTTGCTACCACAATATCTCCTCCTAATAATTTAATAACTTAACTTTAACATTAATAATACGTCATTTAATAGCTAAAAGACGTAAATTTAATTAAAATTTTCAATCAAAGTTCGATTTTTGATTGAAAAAGCATATAATGATTGTTATGCTATATCTGTAATATACAACTTAAAGACAAATAAATCCAAAGTTTTGAAAGGGTGTACATTGTGAAAGTTGCAGTCATTATGGGTAGTTCTTCCGATTGGGAAATTATGAAAGAAAGTTGCAATATGCTTGAAGAATTTGGAATTCCGTATGAAAAAAAAGTAGTTTCAGCACATCGTACGCCACATTTAATGGTAGATTTTGCAAGTCATGCTGTTAATGACGGCTACGACTTAATTATTGCTGGTGCAGGTGGAGCAGCACATCTACCAGGTATGGTTGCTTCAATGACTACATTGCCAGTTATAGGCGTACCTATAGAATCGAAAAGTTTAAAGGGCTTAGATTCACTATTATCAATCGTTCAAATGCCTGGTGGAATTCCAGTAGCGACAACAGCAATTGGTAAATCTGGCGCTAAAAATGCAGGTATATTAGCAGCGAGAATTCTCGGTATTAGTCATTCTTCAGTTCGTAAAAATTTGGAAAATTATGAAAAATCTCTCGTACAAAAAGTGGAGGAAATGCAAAATGAACTTCAATAAATTATCATTTGGCGCTACTATTGGCATCATCGGAGGCGGCCAACTAGGTAAAATGATGGCGCAATCAGCACAAAAAATGGGATATAAAGTTATTGTTTTAGATCCTAATATTGATTGTCCATGTAGATATGTTGCCCATGAATTTATACATGCTGAGTATGATGACGAAAAAGCGTTACAACAACTTGGAGATAGATCAGATGTCATCACTTATGAATTTGAGAACATATCAGCTAACCAACTTAAATCGCTAACAGATAAATATAATATTCCTCAAGGTTATCAAGCGATTGAATTACTTCAAGATAGATTAACTGAAAAGCAAACTTTGGAGCAAGCGGGCACGCAAATTGTTCCTTATACCTCTATAAAAAATAAAGATGATTTATCAAATGCCGTATCAGAATTAGGTTATCCATTTATAGTTAAAACACGTTTTGGTGGATATGATGGAAAAGGACAAGTATTGGTCAAGGCAGAAGAAGATTTAGAAGAAGCAGAAACTATCATATCGAAACAAGAATGTGTAGCTGAGAAATTTCTGGAAATTGATAAAGAAGTTTCACTTACTGTTACAATCGGCAATCATCAACAAATCACTTATTTCCCACTACAAGAAAATGAACATAGAAATCAAATTTTATTTAAAACAATTGTTCCAGCAAGATCTGATAAAACTGAAAGTGCAAAGAGAGAAGTAGAGAAAATAACTAACGTAGTTCACTTTGTCGGCACTTTTACTGTTGAATTTTTCATTGATGAAAACAATCACTTATATGTTAATGAAATTGCACCTAGACCACATAATTCAGGACATTATTCTATTGAAGCATGTGATTATTCACAATTTGATACACATATATTAGCAGTAACTGGACAATCATTACCCCAGCAAATTGAAGTTTTAAAACCAGCAGTAATGATGAATTTATTAGGTAAAGATTTAGATTTATTAGAACATGAATTTGGAGAACATCCAGAATGGCATGTACATATATACGGTAAATCTGAACGTAAGCCAAATAGAAAAATGGGCCATATGACAATACTAACTAATGATATCGATGAAACTGAAAAAGATATGTTAAAGCGTTTTGAGGGGAGAGAAGGTTAATGTCATTACTATATGAAGGTAAAGCAAAACGAATTTATTCTACCGATAAACCTAATGAATTAAGAGTGGAATATAAAGACGAGGTCACTGCTGGTAATGGTGCTAAAAAGGATGCGATGCTAGGCAAAGGGAAATTAAACAATCAAATTACTTCTATTATATTTAATTATTTAAACGAAAATGGATTGAAAAGTCATTTTATAAAACAATTATCAGAAACAGAGCAACTTGTAGAATCAGTGAAAATTATTCCATTAGAAGTCGTAGTTAGAAATATAGCAGCAGGCTCTATTACTAAAAGATTAGGTTTTGAAAAAGGTTACGTTTTTGATGAGCCATTAGTCGAATTCTTCTATAAAAATGATGATTTAAATGATCCGCTTATCACTGAGGATCACATTAAATTAATGCATATTGCTAATAACGAACAAATCGACACTTTAAAATCAATGGCATTAGATATTAATACAATATTATCTAAATTAATGAATGAAATGGAATTAAGACTTGTTGATTTCAAGATTGAATTTGGCATTACAGAAACTGGAAATATTTTATTAGCTGATGAAATTTCTCCAGATACATGCAGAATATGGGACAAATATTCTGATACAAATTTTGACAAAGATGTATATCGAAATGACACTGGATCACTAATTGAAACGTATCAATCATTTTTAAATAAATTGGAGGATTTAAAATAATGAAAACTATTGAATTACACGTAACGTTACAACCACAGGTATTAGATACACAAGGACAAGCATTAAACAGAGCTGTTCATGATTTAGGTTATAACCAAGTGAATGATATTCGAGTAGGAAAGTTATTATATATGACTGTCGATGAAGCAACTGATGAGGCTGTAGATAACATTATTACAACATTAAGTGAAAAATTATTTGCTAATACAGTTATTGAAGAATATAGCTATAAAGTGATTGATGAAAAGGAGAATGCATAACATGAAATTTGCTGTTCTTGTATTTCCAGGGTCAAACTGTGATAGAGATATGTATAATGCTGCAATTAAATCAGGTGTTGAAGCGGAATATGTTGATTATAGAACTACCTCTTTAGAAGGGTTCGATGGTGTACTTATTCCTGGTGGATTCTCTTTTGGAGATTATTTAAGATCAGGTGCTATGGCAAGTGTAGCTCCAGTCATCAATGAAGTGAAAAGATTAGCAAATGAAGGTAAACCAGTACTCGGGGTATGTAATGGTTTCCAAATTCTAACTGAAATTGGTTTACTACCTGGTGCATTACTTCATAATGATTCACATTTGTTTGTTAGCAGAAATGAATCACTACGTGTAGTTAATAATCAAACACCCTTCACTAATTTATATAACGAAGACGAAATTGTTGTTTATCCTGTGGCACATGGAGAAGGACATTACTATTGTAATGAAGAAATTTATAAGGATTTAAGCCAAAATAATCAGATTATTTTGAAATATACTGATAATCCTAATGGGTCATATGATGATATAGCAGGGATAGTTAATAAAGCAGGAAATGTTTGTGGTATGATGCCTCATCCAGAAAGAGCAATGGAATTATTATTAGGTACTGATAGTGGCGTCAAATTATTTGAAGCAATGGTAAATAGTTGGAGGGAACAAAATGTCTAAATTTATCGAACCAAGTATTGAAGAGATTAAGTTAGAAAAGTTATACCAAGATATGGGATTAAGCGATAAAGAATATGATAAAGTTTGTGAGATTTTAGGTAGAGAACCTAATTTTACTGAGACAGGTATCTTTTCAGTTATGTGGAGTGAACATTGCTCATACAAACATTCAAAGCCATTTTTAAAACAATTCCCAACAACAGGTGAACATGTATTAATGGGACCGGGTGAAGGTGCAGGGGTTGTAGATATTGGTGACAAACAAGCAGTAGTATTTAAAGTTGAATCTCATAACCATCCATCTGCTATAGAGCCGTATCAAGGTGCAGCAACTGGCGTAGGTGGTATCATCAGAGACATTGTTTCCATAGGCGCTCGTCCAATAAATTTATTAAATAGTTTACGTTTTGGTGAATTATCAAATAAACAAAATCAAAGATTACTTAAAGGTGTCGTTAGTGGTATTGGTGGTTACGGTAATTGTATTGGGATACCAACAACTGCCGGAGAAATTGAATTTGATGATCGCTATGATGGCAACCCATTAGTTAATGCGATGTGTGTAGGTATTATCGATCATGACATGGTGCAAAAAGGTACAGCTAAAGGTGTAGGAAATTCTGTTATTTACGTAGGATTGAAAACAGGCCGAGATGGTATACACGGTGCTACATTTGCGTCTGAAGAATTAACAGAAGAAAGTGAAAGCAAAAGACCATCTGTACAAATTGGCGATCCATTTGTTGGTAAAAAATTAATGGAAGCAACTTTAGAAGCTATCACTTTTGATGAATTAGTTGGTATACAAGATATGGGTGCAGCTGGATTAACTTCATCATCTTCAGAAATGGCTGCTAAAGGTGGAAGCGGTCTTCATTTAAAATTGGATCAAGTTCCTACAAGAGAACCAGGTATTTCTCCATATGAAATGATGCTATCTGAAACACAAGAAAGAATGTTACTAGTTGTAGAAAAAGGAACAGAACAAAAATTCCTAGATTTATTTGAAAAACATGAATTGGATAGTGCGGTAATCGGAGAAGTAACTGACACTGATCGTTTTCTATTAACGTATGAAGATGAAGTATTTGCGGATATACCTGTTCAACCATTATCTGATGAAGCACCTGTTTATGTTCTTGAAGGTGAAGAAAAGGAATACAACACTTCTAAAAATGATTACAGTCAAATTGATGTTGAATCTACATTCAATCAATTATTAAATCATCCTACAATTGCTTCAAAAAAACATATGTATGAACAATACGATCAACAAGTCGGTGCAAATACGATTGTTAAGCCAGGTTTACAAGCTTCAGTTGTTAGAGTAGAAGGAACGAATAAAGCCATTGCTTCAACAATTGACGGGGAAGCACGCTATGTATTCAATCAACCTTATGAAGGCGGGAAAATGGTGGTTGCTGAAGCGTATCGCAATTTAATTGCTGTCGGTGCGACGCCATTAGCTATGACAGATTGCTTGAATTATGGTTCACCAGAGAAAAAAGAAATTTATCAACAATTAATTGATTCTACTAAAGGTATGGCAGAAGCATGTGACGTATTAAATACACCAGTTGTATCAGGAAATGTTTCTCTTTATAACGAAACTAGAGGTACCTCTATATTCCCAACACCTGTAGTAGGTATGGTTGGTTTAATTGAAAATATTGATTACTTAACTGATTTTAAACCTCAAGCTGGAGATAAACTTTATTTAGTTGGAGAAACCCGTAATGATTTTGGTGGCAGTCAACTTGAAAAATTAATATATGGTTCAGTCAATCACGAATTTGAATCTATCGATTTAAGTAAAGAAGTTGAAAAAGGAGAAGCCATTAAAGAAGCCATTAGAAATGGAATTGCATCACATGTGCAAACAGTAGGTAAAGGTGGCCTATTAATTACATTAGCTAAAATGAGTGCTTATTATGATTTAGGACTTGAAGCTCATGTAAATGTATCTAATCCACAATTATTTAGTGAATCTCAAGGTAGATATATTGTAGCGGTTAAAGCAAATCAATCTTTAAATATTGATGGTGCTATTGAAATTGGTCAGTTAACACATACAAATCAATTTAACGTATCAAATGAACAAACTAAAATTACCAAAGAAGTAACGGATATTAAACATGTTTGGGAAGGAGCAATTCACCAATGTTTAACTACTCAGGATTAAATGAGGAATGTGGTGTCTTTGGCATATGGAATCATCCTGATGCAGCACAATTAACTTATATGGGGCTGCATAGTTTACAACATAGAGGACAAGAAGGCGCCGGTATTGTAGCTTCTAATCACGAAAAATTAGTTGGTGAAAGAGGTCTTGGCTTACTAACGGAAGCAATTAAAGATAATCAATTAGCTAGATTAAAAGACTATAATCACGCCATAGGTCACGTCAGATATGCAACTTCTGGAAATAAAGGCATTGAAAATATACAACCATTTTTATATCACTTTTATGATATGAGTGTTGCGATATGTCATAACGGTAATCTGATTAATGCTAAATCTTTAAGACAAAATTTAGAAAAACATGGTGCGATATTCCATTCTTCTTCTGATACAGAGGTAATCATGCATTTAATACGAAGAAGTAAAACACCAACATTCGAAGAAGCACTTAAAGAAAGCTTACGTCAAATTAAGGGTGGATTCACTTTTGCTATCCTTACGAAAGATGCATTGTATGGGGCTGTTGATCCTAATGCAATTAGACCGTTAGTAGTTGGGAAAATGCAGGATAATACTTATATTATAGCTAGCGAAACATGTGCCATTGATGTACTTGGTGCTGAATTTGTTCAAGATATACATGCAGGAGAATACGTCATTATTAACGATGAAGGGGTTCATGTTAAATCTTATACACGACACACTAATACGGCTATTTCAGCTATGGAATATATTTATTTTGCAAGACCAGATTCTACTATTGCAGGAAAAAATGTTCATGCCGTTCGTAAAGCATCTGGTAAGCGTTTAGCACAAGAAAGTCCTGTAAAAGCAGATATGGTTATTGGTGTGCCTAATTCTTCATTGTCAGCAGCTACTGGTTATGCAGAAGAAATTGGACTTCCATATGAAATGGGGCTTGTAAAAAATCAATATGTTGCTCGTACATTTATACAACCTACCCAACAATTACGTGAGCAAGGTGTAAGAGTTAAATTATCTGCAGTTAAAGATATCGTAGATGGTCAAAATATTATATTAGTCGATGACTCAATCGTACGAGGTACTACATCTAAACGAATTGTCAAAATGTTAAAAGATTCAGGTGCAAATGAAGTCCATGTCAGAATTGCTTCTCCTGAATTCATGTTTCCAAGTTTTTATGGCATTGATGTGTCAACAACTGCTGAACTCATATCAGCTAGTAAATCACCTGAAGAAATTTGTGAGTATATTGGTGCTGATTCACTTGCTTATCTTAGCGTAGATGGATTAATTAAATCTATTGGTTTAGATTATGATGCACCATATCATGGCTTATGTGTAGAAAGTTTCACCGGAGATTATCCAGCAGGATTGTTTGATTATGAAGAAAATTATAAAAAGCATTTAAGTAAACGCCAAAAAGAATATATTACTAAAAATAAACATTATTTTGATAGTGAGGGAAATATAAATGTCTAAAGCATACGAACAATCAGGTGTTGATATTCACGCAGGTTATGAAGCGGTAGAAAGAATGTCTAGTCATGTTAAACGAACATTGCGTAAAGAAGTTATTGGAGGATTGGGTGGTTTCGGTGCAACATTTGATTTGTCCCAACTTAATATGAAAGCACCTGTACTTGTATCGGGTACAGATGGTGTTGGTACCAAATTAAAATTAGCAATCGACAACGACAAACATGACACTATTGGAATAGATGCAGTTGCAATGTGTGTCAATGATATCTTAACAACGGGTGCCGAACCACTATACTTCTTAGATTATATTGCAACACATAAAGTCGTGCCTGAAATTATTGAACAAATAGTAAAAGGTATCAGCGATGGATGTGAAGAAACCAATACAGCATTAATAGGTGGAGAAACAGCTGAAATGGGCGAAATGTATCACGAAGGTGAATATGATTTAGCCGGATTTGCTGTTGGTGCAGTTGAAAAAGAAGATTATATTGATGGATCAGCAGTCAAACCTGGACAAGTCATCATCGGGTTAGCTTCGAATGGTATACACTCAAATGGTTATAGTCTTGTTAGACAATTAATCAAAAAGTCAGGTATTAATTTAAACGATTCGTTTGGAGATAGTACCTATTTAGAAACGTTTTTAGCTCCTACTCAATTATATGTTAAACCGATTCTTGAATTGAAGAAACATGTCTCAATTAAAGCCATGAATCATATTACAGGTGGTGGATTCTATGAAAATATTCCACGATCATTACCTGAAGGACTTGCAGCGGACATAGATAGTCATGCTTTTCCAACGCCAGCTATTTTTGACTGGTTGCAAAAAGAAGGAAATATAAGTACAGATGAAATGTATAACATTTTTAACATGGGTATTGGCTACACTGTCATTGTGAATGAAAATGACAAAGAGCAGGCTTTAAAAGTGTTAAAAGAACAAAATATAGATGCGTATGAGATTGGTCGTATTATCAAAGATGACCGTAAACCAATTCACATTCAGGGGGTATAAATGTGATTAAAGTAGCGATTTTTGCTTCTGGTTCTGGTAGCAATTTTGAAAATATAGTACGACAAGTACAAAATGGAAATTTATCGCATATTGAAATTTCAGCACTATATACAGACCATAATGACGCATACTGCATCGATCGTGCGAAAGCATTAGGTATCAAAGTACATATCAATGAACCGAAAGACTTTGAATCTAAATCACAATATGAAAAACACTTACTGACATTATTATCCGAAGAAGGGGTTCAATGGATAATATTAGCAGGTTATATGAGATTAATAGGACAAGATATATTAAATGCGTTTCCACATAAAATTTTAAATATCCATCCTTCATTATTGCCGAAATTTAAGGGGATTGACGCAATAGGACAGGCATATCGTAGTGGAGATATTGTAACAGGATCTACAGTACATTATGTTGATAGCGGTATGGACACGGGAGAAATTATTGAACAAAGACAATGTGATATTAAAACGGACGATACTAAAGAAGACTTGGAAGAAAGAGTTAAACAATTAGAATACGAATTATATCCGAGCGTTATTGCAAAAATCATTCAATAGAGGAGTATTACAAAACAATGAAAAAAGCAATTTTAAGTGTTTCAAATAAAAGCGGTATTGTTGAATTTGCAAAATCATTACACTCTTTAGGCTATGAACTTTATTCAACAGGTGGTACAAAACAAATTTTAGAAGAAGCTCAAGTTGATGTGAAATCTGTTACAGAACTCACACAATTTCCTGAAATCATGGATGGGCGCGTTAAAACATTACATCCTGCAGTTCACGGAGGCATATTAGCTGATAGAGATAAACAAGAACATTTAGATCAATTAAAAGAGCAACATATTGATCTTATAGATTTAGTTGTTGTTAATCTTTATCCATTTCAAAAAGCAGTCGAAAATCCTGATGTATCGGAAGATGATGCAATCGAAAATATAGATATTGGTGGTCCGACGATGTTAAGAGCTGCAGCTAAGAATTTTAAACATGTCACTACAATTGTTCATCCATCAGACTATAACGAAGTGATTAGTAGAATCAAAAACAATCAATTGGATGAAGCATACCGTAGATCACTAATGATTAAAGTATTTGAACATACGACTCAATATGATGAAGCAATTGTTAATTTCTTCAAAGATAATAAAGAAACATTACGTTACGGAGAAAATCCACAACAATCAGCTTATTTTGTAAGAACATCTAATGCTAAACATACTATTGCAGGTGCTAAACAATTACATGGTAAGCAATTAAGTTATAACAATATTAAAGATGCAGATGCAGCGCTGTCATTAATAAAGAAATTTGAAGAACCAGCTACAATAGCTGTTAAACATATGAATCCGTGTGGCGTCGGAATTGGAAAATCTATAGAATTTGCTTTTCAAAATGCATTTGATGCAGACAATCAATCGATATTCGGTGGTATTATTGCGCTAAATCGTGCAGTGACGGCAGAATTAGCTCAAACGTTACATTCAATCTTTTTAGAAGTAGTTATCGCACCAAAATTTACAGATGAAGCGCTAGAAATTTTGACTCAAAAGAAAAATATTCGATTATTAGAAATAGATACTACGATTGATAGTAGAGAAGAGGAATTTGTATCAGTATCTGGTGGATATTTAGTACAGGATAAAGATAATTACGAAGATAGTCGTGAAGACATGAAGATTGCAACTGAAGTTCAACCCACAGAAAAGCAGTGGAATGCAATGTTATTAGGTTGGAAAGTTGTAAGTGCTGTTAAAAGTAATGCTGTTATCTTAAGTAATGAAAAACAAACAGTAGGTATTGGTGCGGGCCAAATGAACCGAGTTGGATCAGCTAAAATTGCATTAGAAAGAGCAATAGAAATTAATGAGAATGTAGCTTTAGTATCTGACGGCTTTTTCCCGATGGACGATACAGTAGAATTAGCTGCTAAAAATGGCATTAAAGCAATTATTCAACCTGGTGGTTCAATTAAAGATCAAGAGTCGATAGATATGGCAAATAAATATGGAATTACAATGGTAATGACAGGTATGCGTCATTTTAAACACTAAAAGTTAAAACATGAAGGGAGTAAATTCATGAACGTACTCGTTATAGGTGCTGGTGGTCGTGAACATGTATTAGCAAATAAATTAAATCAATCTCCATTAGTTGATCAGGTGCATGTTATACCTGGTAATGAAGCTATGGTAAATGTTGCACAAATTCATACAGATATTAAGGAAAATGATAATGAAGATATTTTAGAATTTGTAACTCAACATCAAATTGAATGGGTCGTGATTGGGCCTGAACAACCACTGATTGATGGTCTGCCTGATTTATTAAGAGAACATCAAATTAAAGTATTTGGGCCTAATAGTGATGCTGCTCAAATAGAAGGATCTAAGTCTTTTGCAAAGAGAATTATGGATAAATATCATATTCCAACAGCTCAATATAGAGAAATTGATAATAAAGACGAGGCATTAACATATGTTAATCATTGCGATTTACCAATTGTGATTAAAAAAGATGGTTTAGCAGCTGGTAAAGGGGTAGTTATAGCTACCAATCGAAATGATGCTAAAGAAGCTGTGAATCAAATGTTTAGTGAGGACTCTGGTACAGTAGTATTTGAGGAGTTCTTAGAAGGTGAAGAGTTCTCAGTCATGACCTTTGTTAATGGTAAAAGAGCTATACCTTTTGATTGTATTGCGCAAGATCATAAGCGTGCATATGATAATGACGAAGGACCTAATACGGGTGGTATGGGTGCATATTGTCCAGTACCACATATTAACCAAGATATACTAAAAAGAACGAATGATGAAATAGCTCAACCTATTGCTAATGCAATGGCTGAAGAAGGTTATCATTTCTTCGGTTTGTTATATATCGGAGCTATTCTTACCGAAGATGGACCAAAAGTCATTGAATTTAATGCAAGATTTGGCGATCCAGAAGCACAAGTATTATTAACACGTATGAAAAGTGATTTGATGGATCATATCATCGCTCTAGATAAAGGTGACGAGATTCATTTAGAATGGAAAGATGAATCTGTAGTTGGTGTGATGTTAGCCTCTAAAGGCTACCCAGGTCATTATGAAAAAGGGCATAAAGTAAGTGGATTCGAATTGAATCAGAACTATTATGTAAGTGGCTTGAAAAAAGAAAATAATCAATACGTTAATTCAGGAGGTCGTGTCATATTAGCTATAGGACAAGGAGACAATTTAGCTAAAGCACAACAAGAAGCCTATAAAAATGTTGAAAAAATTAATAGTGATAATTTATTCTATAGAAACGATATTGGTAATAAAGCACTAAAGTAATGACACCGTACTCTGATTAACAGTTTATAAAATGCAAAAAAGGTCCGGGACATAAAGTTCTTGGACAAATGAAAAAAGGTAATTTCTATTGAAATAATATAGAAATTACCTTTTTCATTGTTATTTTGATTATTTTCAGCTCGTTGAGCTACTACATTAATCCAAAAAATGGTTCTACATCTATTTTCCTTTGACTATAGATTACTTTCGTTATAGTCCCAATTTTGAGTATTAAACATGTAACTTTTATATTTTTAGCTTTACCTTTAATAAACATGCCATAAGTTATCAATGATGTTTGATTAAATTCATCTATGATTACCAATTAATTAGACTCATGTGTGGGAATAATAATTGAAGTTCCCATTGGTAATGTAAGTTGAGTCTTGTTTTAGTCTTTATACAGAAGACTCTTCGTTAATTAAGTTTAGTTGTGTTTACTAAATTATACGAAAGAGTTTTTTGAGTATATTAGCGTAAAATTACATATAAATACGTAGTATTTATGGCAAGACTCCTGAGGGAACAGTACAAGTTGAAGACCTTAGAAATTCCCACAGATTTATCTGTGTAGAATTTCTGGCTGAAACTGTACCATCGGAAGGGACCCAACACAGAGAAACTGATTAAATCAGTTTCTACAAGCAAAGCAAGTTGGGCATAGCGTAGCCATACAATACGAAGTATTGGATATAAAGAAAGCACTAAGATGATTAAAATAGATCACCTTAGTGCTATTATTTTGGGAGTTATTTCCCAGCCTAGTTACTTTTTTATGTGAATTGAATGGATAAAATAAATTATTCTAATTTACCTATACGAACATCATGAATGCCTGTGATAGGAAATGTAGTAGATAAATAATAAGATAGCCCAATGATGACTAATAAACTCAATATAAATATAAGATCTTTATATGAGAAAGGTGCTCTATAGTAATATGTTCTAGGCCCATCTTTAAATCCTTTAGATTCCATTGCAACAGATAATTGATGGGCACGTCTAATATTCTGACTTAATAATGGAATAATTAAATGTTTTAATCGTTTAAATCCTCGATAATTTGATTTATCGATAATTTGGTATCTCATTTTTAAAGAACGTCTTAATTGAATTAATGAACTAATAATTAATGGAATCATTCTTATTGCAGCCATAAATGCATATGCTACTTTAGGTTTGACTTTTAAATGTTGCATTAAACTATAAAAAATCATAACAACTTGTGAAGTTAATGCAATTAGAATACCAAACATAGATACTGTAATCGTACGAAGTGATAAATGAATACCGCGAACAATACTTTCTGTACTAATTTGAATAATTCCAAATTTAAACAATATGTGATTTCCATCACCGTATAAAATCATAAATAATGATGATAGTAAGGCAAAGAATGTAGTTACTAATATAAAAGTACCAGTTATTTTAAATTCAGTTCCATTAAATATAATTAAAAAAATGAACATAAGTGTTACGATATATATCATGAAATCAAAGTTATGAATAAAAATAATAAAGAAAAATAACAGAACACCTAATATAAGTTTGGTAATAATATTAACATCATCTACGAAGGTATGTCGGATTTTCCAGTGTTCAAACATGTTGTTCACCTTCAATCTCTGTTAATTGCTTATTATTAATCGCCCATCTCCTAGTTGGATAGCGCTTAATGATTTCAGGGTCGTGCGTTACCATAATAATGCTTTGTCCTTTAGAAACTCTTTCTTGAAACAGTTCGATTAATTGGAAAGTATTATGGCTATCTAATCCAAATGTAGGCTCATCAAGTAAGATGATGTCTGCATCAGAACTTAACGCTGTTGCAACGCTTAATCGACGTTTTTGTCCCATTGAAATTTCATAAGGGTGTTGATTTTTTACATTAGTTAAATTAAGCAATTCTAATAGTTGTAATGTTTTCTCATCTGCATGAGTTGAATCTAAATGATTATAATGAATAAAAATTTCTTCATATACTGAATTAGTAATAAATTGTAGTTCTGGATTTTGATATACAAGATACATATGTTGGGATGCATCTTTGATTTTACGTAATTCTTGATTTTGGTATGTCATTATACCTTTGTATTTAATTAACTGTAATATTGACTCTAATAAAGACGTTTTACCAGTACCATTTTTTCCAGTAATTGTAATCCATTCCCCAGAATTTATTGATAATTGGTCTACTTTAAATAAAGTTTTCTTACTACGAAGTATTTCTCCATCATTAAATTTAAATAATTGTTGTTGTGTAGATGGCGTTATTTTTTTCGGTTCTGGGGCATAATTCCATGCTTTAGGATGCCATACTCCATATTCACTTAGCAGATGTTCAAAATGTTGTAAAATATGTTCTGGACTACCATCAGCGATAATTTGACCTTCATAGTTCATCAATAGGACTCTATCTACATGTTGCCAAATATGTTCTACTTTATGTTCTACAATCAGAACCATTTGATCTTGCCATAGGTCTATTAGTCGCTGCCATAAATCTTCTGTAGCTTCTACATCTAACATAGCAGTAGGTTCATCTAAAAATAGGGTATCAGCTTGTTGCAAAATTGTTTCTACAATTGCTAGTTTTTGTTTCATGCCGCCACTTAGATGATTAATTTGTGTTGTTTCATTTACATTTAAGTTTACTGAGTTTAATGCATTTTCAATAGCTTCATCCATATCTTTTCTAGGAAGTTGTCTATTCTCTAATACAAAAGCTAATTCTTCATAAACTTTAGGCATACAAAATTGTGTATCTGGATCTTGAAAAATAACGCCATTATGGTCATTGATTTCTAAAGTGTCATATTTCATAGGTAATTCAATTAATTTTGGTACGATGCCACTTAATACATGGAGTAGTGTACTTTTACCAGAACCAGAAGGGCCGAGCAATAATACTTTTTCTTTGTCTTTAATTTCTAAATTAAGATCATCGAATATTTTTCGGTGACCATTTGGGTACTTCAAACGTAAATTTGTAACTTTTAGCACTTTAAAATCCCCTTATAATGAATCGTAGTCATCTTTAGATGCGGGTCTAAATAATTTAGTTACACCAGTTTGATCCAATGCTTTTACTAATAAGTAAGAAAGTAAACCAGATAAAATGATGCCACTAAGTGCACGAAAAACAATAAATAAAATTAAATTCCAACCGGCAACTTCGTTTAAATAACCGTAATAGTAATCGACAGGGAATGAAATAAGTGCTGTAACCAATCCAGCTAAAATAGCAACCATAACTGAACGAGATTGATATTTAAAGATAGCGAATACAATTTCGCATGCTAAACCTTGTAAAAGTGCATATACGATTGTCGGAATATCAAATTTCCCCATAACAATTGTTTCACCAGCACCAGCTGCAAATTCAGCGAGTAAGGCGATACCTGGTTTAGGTATAATTAAATAACAAACTACTGCAGCCATAAACCAAACGCCATACGTTAATTGTTCAAGATGTAAGCCAGCAACTTGAGCAACATTGTAAAACAACCACCATAAATTATAAATGATTGCAAAAATAACAGAGATAAGCACTGTCACTAGTATCTCAGAAAGTTTTAAACCTTTTGACATAAAAAACATCCTCCTAAAAAAACGCACAACCTTCTCTAGGAAAGTTGTGCGCAAAACATAAGAATATGTCTAAACATACGTTTATATCTTCTGTTAGTTACACTTTCCTACGCTAGTATCTAGCTAGATCAGGTTCAAAGGGTTTGAGGGTTAACCTCATCTCAGTTCAAAACACCCCTAGTGCGTTCATTAATTTAATTTGTCTTTAATGTAAGTTTTTTCGTGAAGAATGTCAAGGCGGTATAGAATATAAAAGTATAAATTGATGTTAATTTAATATACTTTTAGACAACAAATACAATTCAAGAAAAATGAAGATTTTAGAACAATAATTTTAAAAGAAAGGGTATTTCAAATTAATTTATCAAAATAAAAAAACTATGTAAATAGTATAACCTATCTACATAGCTTTATTTTTAATTCACTACACGTGCCTATCTGTATAATTAAAATTTAGTCAACTATTAGTTTAATGCATCGTCGATATCTTTTTTAGTTTGCTCAATATCATCAGATTTATTTTCTTTTTGCTCTTTTAATTTTTCTTCTGCTTCTTTTGCTTTTTCAGCTGATTTTTTATTTAATTCTTCGTTACTCATAATAAATCCACCCCTAATTGTGTTTTATTTGTTTACATACTACTTTTACCCAGTTATGCTAATATTAAACTTTTCTAGGTCTATAGATGTATTTAGTGATTTATTAAAGACAAGAAGAAGTTCTTCATATATAATAACTTTTGAGGTGAATAGTATGTCTTTTCTTAAGAAACACACCGAGATTATATTTAGTTATATTATCGGTATCGTTTCACTTTTCACAGGACTCATTATATTAATCAATTTACCACTTATTAAACAATTAAATGGTGATAAGAAGGTAAATACTCATGTACATAATATATGGGAATTCCTGAATGCATTTTTCGCTGAAATCATAAAAGTGATGAGTAGATTTATAGGGAGCTTCCCAATAATAAGTGCCATTATCATTATTTTATTTGGTATCTTAGTTATGTTACTCGGTCATACATTATTTAGAACAATTAAGTATGACTATGATATTTCTATTTTCTTCTTAGTTATAGGGATTATGTATTTCCTAATAACTTTAATTCTAATGATGCAAGTATATGGTTTCTTCGGTATCGTATTTATTATTCCATTCATCATTCATATCGGTTATATCGTTTATAAAGATGAATTAAATAGTAATAATCGAAAAAGTCACTATATGTGGATAATCGTATCATATGGTATCAGCTATCTTATTACACAAATTGCATTGCATGGTCGTATTGACTCTAATGAAATTGAATCTATTGATATTTTAAGTGTGAATACATTCTTTATCATCATGTGGTTATTAGGACAAATGTCTATTTGGAACTTCTTATTCTTAAGACGAGCTTTACCGCTAACGAAACAAGAATTAGGGGAAGAAGAACCAGAATTATCAAGAACAAGTAAAGGTAACGTTTCAAATCAAACTAAAGTTCACTTAAAACAACTTCAAGATAAGACAACAGAATATGCACGTAATACTAGAAGAAGTGTCGATTTAGAAAAAATTAGAACTAAAAGAGATAAGTTTAAAGAAAAAGTTAAAAATATTGTTGATATCCAGGAAGATGATATTCCAAATTGGATGAGAAAACCTAAATGGATTAAACCAATGTATGTTGAAATATTCTGCGGTGTAGTTATTTTCTTCTTTACATTTTTAGAATTTAACAACAGAAACGCCTTATTCTTATCAGGTGAATGGGAATTATCTCAAACACAATATGTGATTGAATGGGTAACATTGTTATTGCTGTTATTTATTATCATTGTATATATTGCGACAACATTAACTTATTTCTTAAGAGGTAAATTCTATTATCTTCAATTATTTATGGGAAGCATTTTATTCTTCAAATTATTAACCGAATTTATGAATATTATGGTTCATGGATTATTATTATCAGTGTTTATTACACCGACGCTATTACTAATGTTAATTGCAATCATAATTGCATACTCATTGCAATTAAGAGATAAACCAAAATAATACAATTGAAGTTATGCATGAAATAGATATGTATCGTTAACAATAATAATACGTATTTTTGAGCGGGTTACAGTTCCTTCTTATTAAAGATTGAATTGTGATACCGCTCTTTTTTTGTTAGAAAATAGGAGTAAGATGAAAAATTTGTTAAAATAGCGATTGAATTAAAATATTTACTTGTTAGCTTATAAAAATTAAAGTATAAGGCTTGATTGTGAATTTAAATTAATTTCCCGTAGAAATATATTAAAAGAGAGGTAAGTTAAGTATATGAAAATAGCAACTTTAAATAGAGGAAAAGAAACAAAATACCATAATCAATATCCACTAATAGACGAAGATGATATTTATGCACATGATCACCTGAAAGAGGGGGATTTATTCAAATTAGTAGATGGTAGGGAGCAATATATCGCAACCGCTTATGTAGGTCGACAACATAAAGGTTTAGGATGGGTGTTAAGTTATAATCCTTCTGAAGATATTAATACTGCTTTTTTCAAAAGACTATTCGAACAGGCATTGACTGAAAGAGAATATTATTACCATATTGATGGAACAAATGCTTTTAGATTATTTAATGCTGAAGGCGATGGTGTCGGAGGATTAACAATTGATAATTATGATGGGAACTTGTTAATACAATGGTATTCAAAAGGAATTTATAAGTACCGTTACTATATTTTAGAAGCAATAAAATCAACATTTGAGTATCAATCTATCTACGAAAAAATGCGTTTCAAAGATACAGAGTATACTGGTGGATTTGTTGAAGGAGAACGTCAGACATTCCCAATTGTTATAGAGGAAAATTTCACATTTTATAATGTTGACTTAGAAGATGGATTAATGACTGGTATATTCCTAGATCAAAAAGAAGTAAGGAAAAAATTACGTGACCAATTTTCTGAGGGACGTCATATTTTAAACGTGTTTAGTTATACTGGTGCATTTTCTGTGGTAGCTGCACAAAATGCTTTATCAACAACAAGTGTAGATTTAGCTAATCGTTCAAGAGGATTAACAGAGGAAAACTTTGGACTAAATGCGATGGACCCTAAATCTGAATATATTTATGTTATGGATACATTTGATTTTTACAATTATGCCAAAAGACATGGTCATCAATATGACACAATCGTTATAGATCCACCAAGTTTTGCACGTAACAAGAAAAAAACATTTTCTGTTCAAAAAGATTACGATAAATTAATTGACGGTGCTTTAGACATCTTATCTGAAAAGGGAACATTATTGTTATGTACGAATTCTAGTGTATTTTCACTTAAAGCATTTAAAAATGTAATTAAAACGACTTTAGATAATGCTGAAGTTGAATATGAAATTAAAGAAGTTATGGGATTACCTAAAGACTTTAAAACACATCCTCACTACAAACCTTCAAAATATTTAAAAGCGATTTTCGTTAATATTGTGCATTAAATATTTATAAACTGGGTATATAGTCTTAATGAAATATGAATCTGGGAAGGGGAATAAGATGAGTATTAGAAATAAAGTGACTAACAAAGTTACTAATACTGTTGGTAACAGAGTTTTAAATATTGAAGAAATTAAAGAAAAAAGTAATTTACCAGTAACTCAAAGTGAATTACAAGATAGACGAGAATCAGCGGAAAAACTCGTTAAAAAGAAATCTATATTATCATCTGGTATGAGTGTTGTACCTATTCCAGGTTTAGATTTTGGTGTTGATATCAAATTAATGAGAGATATCATAAGCGATGTAAACAAAATCTATGGATTAGATCATAAACAAGTTAATTCATTAAGCGATGATGTTAGAGAACGTATTATGTCAGCAGCAGCTATTCAAGGTAGTCAATTCATTGGTAAAAAATTGACTAATGCGTTGATGAAAGTAGTTATCAGAGATGTTGCTAAAAGAACAGCTGCTAAACAAACGAAATGGTTCCCATTTGTTGGACAAGCAGTTTCAGCGTCAATTAGTTATTATTTCATGAAAAAATTAGGCCAGGATCACATTGAAAAATGTGAAAAAGTCGTCAAAGATTTACTTTAAAGACTATAAATTGTTATAATTTTGTAGAAATATACTGAAACCGGTTTTAAAGAAATTGAATTTAACTATTGGTTTTGGTAAAGTTAAAGTATAAAAAATTATGTTAGATTGTAAGTATATTGAAGATTCTAACTTATAGAAGGAGAAATAAATTTATGGAACAAAAATCATATGTAATTATCGACGAAACAGGAATTCACGCTCGCCCAGCAACAATGTTGGTACAAACAGCTTCAAAATTTGATTCAGATATTCAATTAGAATACAACGGTAAAAAAGTTAACTTAAAATCAATTATGGGTGTTATGAGTTTAGGTGTTGGTAAAGATGCTGAAATTACAATTTATGCTGACGGTAGCGACGAAACAGAAGCAATTGAATCAATCAGTGATGTCTTATCAAAAGAAGGTTTAACTAAGTAATATGTCTAAATTAATTAATGGTATTGCGGCATCTGACGGTGTAGCAATCGCTAAAGCATACTTAATAGTTGAGCCAGACTTAACTTTTGACAGCAGTGAAACAATCACTGATGTTGAAGGTGAAACTAGCAAATTCAATAACGCTATCGAAGCATCTAAAATTGAATTAACTAAAATAAGAAATAATGCAGAAGTTCAATTAGGCGCTGATAAAGCAGCTATTTTTGATGCACATTTACTTGTTTTAGATGATCCAGAATTAATTCAACCAATCCAAGATAAAATTAAAAATGATAAAGTTAATGCTGCGACAGCATTAAATGAGGTTACTACTCAATTTATTACTATTTTTGAATCTATGGATAATGAATATATGAAAGAACGTGCTGCTGATATTAGAGACGTTTCTAAACGTGTTTTAGCACATATTCTTGGTGTTGAATTACCAAACCCAAGTATGATTGATGAAAGTGTTGTTATTATTGGTAATGACTTAACACCTTCTGATACAGCACAATTAAACAAAGAATTCGTTCAAGGTTTTGTTACGAATATTGGTGGCAGAACAAGCCACTCAGCAATTATGAGTCGTTCTTTAGAAATCGCTGCTGTTGTAGGTACAAAATCAATCACTAAAGAAGTGAAACAAGGTGATATGATTATTGTCGATGGTTTAACAGGTGATGTTATTATCGACCCTACAGAAGATGAAGTAATTGCTTATCAAAATAAACGTGAACGTTTCTTTGAAGATAAACAAGAATTACAAAAATTACGTGATGCAGATACTGTATCTGTAGATGGTGTTCATGCTGAATTAGCAGCTAACATCGGTACACCAAATGATTTACCAGGTGTAATTGAAAATGGTGCACAAGGTGTTGGATTATATCGTACTGAGTTCTTATACATGGGTAGAGATCAATTACCTACTGAAGAAGAACAATTCGAAGCTTATAAAAAAGTATTAGAAACTATGGAAGGTAAACGTGTCGTTGTTCGTACATTAGATATTGGTGGCGATAAAGAATTACCTTACTTAGACTTACCTGATGAAATGAATCCATTCTTAGGTTACAGAGCGATACGTCTTTGCTTAGCACAACCCGATATTTTCAGACCACAATTACGCGCGTTATTACGTGCCTCTGTTTATGGTAAATTAAATATTATGTTCCCAATGGTTGCAACTATCAAAGAATTCCGTGATGCTAAAGCTATGTTATTAGAAGAAAAAGAAAATCTTCAAAACGAAGGTTATGATGTATCTGATGACATTGAAATTGGTATCATGGTTGAAATTCCAGCAACTGCAGCTTTAGCTGATGTATTTGCTAAAGAAGTTGATTTCTTTAGTATCGGTACAAATGATTTAATTCAATACACATTAGCTGCAGATCGTATGTCAGAACGTGTATCTTACTTATACCAACCATACAACCCTTCAATTTTACGTTTAGTTAAACAAGTTATTGAAGCTTCTCACAAAGAAGGTAAATGGACAGGTATGTGTGGTGAAATGGCAGGAGACGCAACTGCAGTGCCATTATTATTAGGTTTAGGATTAGACGAGTTCTCAATGAGTCCTACATCTATTCTTAAAGCTAGAAGACAAATTAATGGCTTAAGCCAAAACGAAATGTCAGAATTAGCAAATCGAGCTATTGATTGTGCTACACAAGAGGAAGTTATCGAATTAGTTAATAACATTTCAAAATAATATATATTAAAAAGCAACTAGGGCAATTAATTTTGCTCTAGTTGCTTTTTTGTTTGTTCATTCAAGATTATTTAATATTAAAAGCATCATTAATTTTATCCATATCAACTTGATACATAGGTTGGTTATCTAACAATATAAATGGGGTAGCAAATGCATCATAATCCATCATTTCAATACGATATTGATTATTTTTAATGTTTTTTTCTATAAAATCAACATTATTTGCTTTTAGATGATTTTTAACAAATGTACAAGGTGGACAATCGTCTTGAGTATATAATGTTATCTGTGACATCGAAAATTTCCTTTCTCTTAAATTTGTATAGACTTATCTTATAGATAAATTCTTAAAATATCAATGGTGTGAACATTGTGTGTCTTTTAATAAATTTTATATCAAAATTGTAAGCAGATGTATTTTGTTTGTGATACAGAAGATTTATAATTTTAAGCATTGTAAAATATTTAAAATTATAAGTACAAGGTGATTATATATGGATTCAGTAGAAATAAGCCGATTGCTTACAGGTATGACATTAGCAGTACATATCATATTTGCAACAATCGGTGTTGGTATGCCATTAATGTTTGTTATTGCAGAATTTCTTGGTATACGTAATAATGATGCGAATTATATAGCATTAGCAAGAAGATGGTCAAAAGGTTATACAATAACTGTTGCAGTTGGTGTTGTAACGGGTACAATTATTGGTTTACAACTGTCGCTTGTTTGGCCGACATTTATGAAAATGGGTGGTCATGTCATAGCCTTACCATTATTTATGGAAACATTTGCTTTCTTCTTTGAAGCAATTTTCCTAAGTATTTATCTTTATACATGGGATAGATTCAAAAATAAATGGATTCACTTTTTCATTGGTTTACCTGTGATTATCGGTGGGTCGTTCTCAGCATTTTTTATAACGTCAGTTAACTCATTTATGAATACACCTGCTGGCTTTGAAATGAAGAATGGTCGAATGGTGAATGTTCAACCATTAGAAGCAATGTTTAATTCATCATTTATTGTAAGATCATTTCACGTCGTTGCGACAGCAGGTATGACAATGGCATTCGTTCTTGCAGCAATTGCAGCGTTTAAGTTATTAAAAAATCGTCACCCAGAAGATAAAACATATCATTTAAAATCTTTAAAAATGACTATGATTGTTGGTTTTATATCAACATTATTATCTATGTTAGCAGGGGACATGTCTGCAAAATTCTTGCACAAAGTACAACCTGAAAAATTAGCAGCTTATGAATGGCATTTTGATACGCAGTCACATGCCAATTTAGTATTTTTTGGTGTATTAAACGACAAAACAAAAGAAGTATCTGGTGCTATTGAAATACCTGGAATGTTAAGTTTTTTAGCTGATAATAATACGAAAACAACAGTAAAAGGACTTAATGATTTTCCTAAAAATGAATTACCACCATTAATCGTTCATTATTTCTTTGATTTAATGGTATCTATGGGTGTATTTTGTTTTATTGTTTCTGGAATATATATGTTATTTTTAATCATTAAAAAATTACGTAAGTTTACAACTCATAAAGCTATGTTATACGGTATTTTATTAACTGGACCAGCTTCTATGTTAGCTATAGAGTTTGGTTGGTTCTTAACTGAAATGGGACGCCAACCATGGATTGTAAGAGGTTATTTAAGAGTTTCACAAGCTGCAACACAAGCTGGAGGCATTACGTTAGTAACAATACTATTTGGTTTATTATATTTAGTACTTTTAGTAACTTCAGCTTATGTTTTACTAAGAATGTTTAAAAATAAACCGGCAATCAATGATGTTGATCGAGTAATTAAAGAAAGAGGTGATAGCAAATGATGTATTCATATATAGGTATTACAGTGTTATGGATATTTTTATTTTGCTATATCATCGTAGCCTCAATTGATTTTGGTGCAGGATTCTTTGCACTCCACTCTAAAATTACTGGTGATGAAAAGAAAATTAATCACCTTATTGAAAGATATTTAAGTCCAGTTTGGGAAGTAACCAACGTATTTTTTGTATTTTTCTTTGTCGGTTTCGTCGGTTTCTTTCCGGATTCTGTTAAGTATTTAGGAACAGTGCTACTTGTTCCCGGTTCACTTGGAACGATATTGATTTCAATTAGAAATAGTTTTTACGCATTTGAAAATTATGGTCAAGATACTAAATTACCATGGATTGTCTTATATGGTTTAACAGGTTTGTTGATTCCGGCTGCATTAGCGACTGGATTAACGATTTCAGAAGGTGGCTACATAAAAGAAGTTGGTAATCATGTTGATTTGGAATGGGTTCAATTGTTATTAAGTCCTTTCGCATGGTCCGTAGTATTTTTAGCCATTATATCTGTACTTTATATATCTTCAGGATTCCTAACGTTTTATGCTAATAAAGCGAATGATAAACCAGCATACGATTTAATGAGACGTTGGCATATATTTTGGGGACCACCAATGATGATTATTTCATTATTTGTCTTTTTATCACTAAGAGTTCAAAATTCATATCATTTTAATAATGCTGTCTTTAACTATTGGTGGATGTTTGTTATTAGTTTTATATTTTTCTTAATTGCTGGTGCATTAACAATATTTAAGAAAAATCATGGCTTGGCATTTATTATGGTTATTCTACAGATGTTATTTGCCTTTTTCGGATATGGTATCAGTAAATTGCCATATTTATTACAACCATTTGTGAAAATTTCAAGTTCCCATGTCAATGATGAAATGGGTCTAGCACTTGTAATAGCATTTATTTTAGGTTTACTTTTATTAGTTCCATCGTTAATATTATTATTGAGATTATTTGTTTTCGATAAAGATTATGTTGAGGGCAAAAAATAATTTATAAAAGTTTATCAATATATAACAACGGTATTGAATCAATTTTTAAAGTGTTACATTAGTAAGGATTGATTTAGCCGTTGTTATTTAAATGTGTATATATTACGGAGGACAATTATGGAAAAGGAATACGTTGTAATTGGTTTAGGTCGTTTCGGTGGCAGTATTGTTCGTGAACTTAACGCCTTAGATATGGATGTTATGGCTATTGATAGTGATGAAAATAGAGTCAATGAATATAGCGATATTGCAACACATGCAGTTGTTGCAGATACAACAGATGAAGCAGTAATGAAAAGTTTAGGTATAAGAAACTTTGATCATGTTATTGTGGCAATTGGTGAAAATATTCAATCTAGTACCTTAACTACACTTATTTTAAAAGAATTAGGTGTAAAAAAGGTTACAGCCAAAGCACAAAATGATTATCATGCCAAAATATTAAATAAAATAGGGGCAGATACTGTTGTACATCCAGAACGTGATATGGGAAGACGTATTGCACATAATGTTGCAAGTGCCAGTGTATTAGATTATTTAGAATTAGCAGATGAACATTCAATCGTTGAATTAAAAGCTACAGAAAAAATGACTGGACAAACTATCATAGACTTAGATATCCGTGCTCAATATGGAATTAATATTATTGCTATTAAAAGAGGTAAGCAGTTTATAGTTTCACCTGATCCATATTTAAGTATTGAAATCGGGGATATACTGATTATGATTGGACACGATAATGATTTAGGTCGCTTTGAAAAGAATATCGTTAAATAAATAATATTAGTAATAAGTAGGGATATACCCTACAATTCTAGCACTCAGATGAAGTAGATTAATTTCAATTCATCTGAGTGTATTTTTGTGTTCTAATATTTTATTTTTCCAATACAAAAACTCCCATAAGTGAAATTATCGAAGGATAATTATTACTTATGGGAGTTTATTATAGAATTATTGATTTTTATTTTCATTAACTTTCATAATAACCGGTAAAATCATTGGTCTACGAGCTGTTTTTTCAAATAAATATGGTTGTAATGTTTCAATAATTGAAGATTTAATTTGATGCCACTGTATATCTTTATTTTGATTTAATTTGGATATAACATCTGTTTTAATACGACGTTGTGCATCATATATTAATTGGCCAGATTCACGCATGTAAACAAAACCTCTTGATATGATATCTGGACCTGAAAGTAAAGTGTTAGTATTAAAGTCGATGCTAACTACAACGATTACTAAACCTTCTTCAGATAATAATTTACGATCTCTAATAACAACGTTACCTATATCACCAATACCGCTACCATCGACAAGGACATTACCTGAAGGGATTCTGCCTGCTTTACGAGCCGAATCATGTGTTAAGGCAAGTACGTCACCTATATCAAAGATAAATACATTATCTTCATCTACACCACACTCAACACCAGTTTCACCATGTGCTTTCAACATACGGTACTCACCATGAATAGGTAAGAAGTATTTTGGTTGAATTAAACGTAGCATAAGGGACTGGTCTCCACGTGAACCGTGTCCAGATGTATGAATATTAGAAATTTTACTATGAATGACATCTGCACCAGCTTTGTAAAGTGCATTGATTGTACGGTTAATACTTTTTGTATTACCAGGAATAGGTGATGAACTAAATACCACTGTATCTTCTGGGATAATTTTAATTTGTTTGTGTGTACCATTAGCAATACGAGATAATGCTGCCATTGGTTCACCTTGAGATCCTGTACATAAAATAAGTAATTCATGTTTAGGAATACTATTAATTTTACCTGGTTCTACAAAAGTTTCAGGTGGAGCTTTAATATAGCCTAATTCCATACCAATTTTAATATTATTTTCCATTGAGCGTCCGAATGTGACAATTTTTCTATTGTGTTTAACAGCGGCTTCTACTGCTTGTTGTACACGATAGATATTCGAAGCGAAGGTAGCAAATATGATACGACCTTTGCAATTACGGAAAATTTTATCGACATTTTGACCAACTTCACGTTCACTAAGTGTAAAATCTGGTACTAAAGCATTTGTTGAGTCAGATAGGAGACAAAGCACACCTTCTTCACCAAGTTTAGCCATTTTTGCAATATTAGCTGGTTCACCAACAGGTGTGAAATCAAACTTAAAATCTCCAGTATGAACAATTTTACCTTCTGGAGTATCCACAACAACACCGTATGCTTCTGGGATACTATGAGTAGTAAGGTAGAATGAAATTTCAAAGTGTTTTGATTTAATGACACTATCTTCATTAATTTCGTTCAGTTGAGCAGTACGTAATAAGTTATGTTCTTCTAATTTGTTTCTAATCAATCCTAAAGCTAATGGACCACCGTAAATAGGTACATTAATTTGCTTTAATAGGAAGGGCACACCACCTATATGATCTTCGTGTCCATGTGTTATGAACAGACCAACAATTTTATCTTGGTTCTGTTCTAAGTAAGTGTAATCAGGAATGACATAGTCAATTCCTAAAAGATTATCATCTGGAAATTTAATACCAGCATCAATAATCACGATTTCATTTTTGTACTCAATAGCATAAGTGTTTTTACCAACTTCACCTAAGCCACCAAGTGCATATACACCTACTTCATTTTGATGTAATTGTTTCATTATTCAGCTTTCTCCACACTGAAATGATCTGAAGTTTCTTTTTCGTAATCTAAATGTGCGCCCTCTAATTTAGTGATAAATTCGATATTAAAATTACGGTCTTTTAAATAACGTCTAACTTGTTCTTCAGTTTGTGCTTCAACATAAATTGTTTGTGTGTTTTCACGCACGATTACTTCATCTTTATTATGTTGATAGAATACTTTAAATACTGACATTGATATAATTCCTCCTAAGGGTTGTTTTAAATATTTATTCAAGTCCCTTGGTTTACAACTCGGGTTATTAAAGATAGAAACAATAAAATTCTAATTGATATAACTCTTCAATAAAGCATGCTTCCTTATTTAAAATAAAATACATACCAGCTCAATCTAAATAGATATACAATGATTCTATTTAATTTCACTACCGAGTATGTTTTCCAGGGAAATATTGTCGTTCAAATTTTGAAAAATAGCATTAGTTCACTAAGTTTTCAGTTAATATATATTTTACATGATGTATAAGAAGAAATAAAGCAGTTTTATCTTTAAGTAAAGTGGTAAGAAGTGTTTTAAGCGAGAATATTTAAATAATGACTAGTTTTTAAATGGAATTGTTCCACTTTTACTATTAGATATTTGTTTAAATTATAATAGATAGGTATTTAATAGATGAAGAAATATATAATGAGAAGTAGTGGAGTTAAGACTCGTAATAATATTTACAGAAGTTCAGAAATAAAAACTCGTAAGTAATTAATACTTACGAGTTTTAAAATTTCATATTAAACTTCTACTGCATCATTATGTGGTGTTAAAGGATTAGCTTCGTCGATATGATCGTAAAACATTACACCATTTAAATGATCAATTTCATGTTGGAAAACGATAGCAGGGTAGCCTTTTAAACGTAATTTAATATCATTACCTTCGATATCTTGAGCTTTTATTGTCACTCTATTATGACGATGAACCAATCCAGGAATTGATTCGTCAACACTTAAACATCCTTCACCAGTTGGTAAATAAGCTTCTTGGACACTATAACTCATTACCTTTGGATTCACTAACATATAGTCATAAGATTTCCCATTACCATCATCAGGTAAATAAACTGCAATCATTCTTTTTGAAACATTAATTTGTGGTGCTGCTAAACCTACACCGGAGCGTAAACCATATTTATTAGCGATGTCATCATCTTGACTATTAATTAAAAACTCACGCATAGCTTTTAATGTTTCTTTATCTTCATTAGATAAAGGGAAACTTAATTCTTGAGCTTTTTCACGTAGTGTAGGATGACCATCTCTTATTATATCTTTCATTGTTAACATGTTTGACACCTTCCTTAATATAAATATACCAAATTAGATAGGTAGAAGTACATTGATGTAAATTAGATTATTAGTAGAAATACTAAATAAAAGTTAGAATAACATCATAGTCGACAAACTTCTATAAGTAGAAGGTGTAAATTCAAAACTCACTGATACTATATAGTATAATAATTTTATATTATAATATAAATAAAGGCATACTCGTTATATACATGAATAGTTTAGACGGCTTATAATATCGATTTCGTTGATTTATAATGTAGATTTATTTATTATAACAAGCGTACAACTTTGAGGAGGAAACAGAAATGAAATTTAACAAAACGATAGCAGTAGTAGCTACATCGGCTGTTTTGTTAGCAGGATGTACTACAGATAAAAAGGAAATTAAAGCATATGACGATCAAGTACAAAATGCTTTTGATAAAGAAAAACCAGTTACAGATGTAAGTAAAAAAATAAATAAGTTAGAAGAAGAAAAACAAAAGCTATTTAAAAAAGCTAATGATAAAGATCAGCAAACTAGAGAGAAAGCTGCTGATGATATTGTCGAAAATGCAGAAAAACGTGAAAAAGAATTTAAAAAAGAAGAAAAAGCGCTTAATGAGTCTGAAAAAGAATTTAAAAAAGCAGAATCACACATTGATAATATAGACAATAAAGATAAGAAAAAAGAAGTTGAAGAACTAGATAAAGCGATAAAAGATAAATATAAAACACATAGCGACTATGCAAAGGCTTACAAAAAAGCTTTAGGTAAAGAAAAATCACTGTTTAGTTTTATTAATAAAGATGGTGCAACACAAGAACAAGTTGATGAAAAATCAAAAGAATTAAGTAAAGCCTACAAAGATATGAATAAGAAATTTAAAGCGTATTCAAAAGCTATGAACAAGGTAAATAAGGAAAAACAAGACGTAGATCAATTTAAATAATTTGACGATTGATACAGATGTAGGGGAAGTATTAGTACAGTCCTCACATCTGTATCTTTTTATAATAAAACAGAACTTTATGAAATCGTTTAACAGGGTTATTTATTTGTGATACAATTGTTATGGATAAAATGAATTTCTATTTATAAATGGGAAAGGTATGGTGAATTGTATGGCTCCTAAGTTACAAGCCCAATTCGATGCGGTAAAAGTACTAAATGACACACAGTCGAAATTTGAAATGGTTCAAATTTTAGACGTAGATGGTAACGTTGTAAATGAAGACTTAGTACCTGATTTAACAGACGAAGAATTAGTAGAATTAATGGAAAGAATGGTATGGACACGTATTTTAGACCAACGTTCTATTTCTTTAAATAGACAAGGTCGTTTAGGTTTCTATGCACCTACAGCAGGACAAGAGGCTTCTCAATTAGCTTCTCAATACGCTTTAGAAAAAGAAGACTTTATTTTACCAGGGTATCGTGATGTGCCACAAATTATTTGGCATGGTTTACCTTTAACTGAAGCTTTCTTATTCTCAAGAGGTCACTTCAAAGGAAATCAATTCCCTGAAGACGTTAATGCATTAAGCCCACAAATTATCATCGGTGCTCAATATATTCAAACAGCAGGTGTAGCATTCGGTCTTAAAAAACGTGGCAAAAATGCAGTTGCAATTACTTATACTGGTGATGGTGGTTCATCTCAAGGTGACTTCTATGAAGGTATTAACTTTGCTTCAGCATACAAAGCACCAGCAATCTTTGTTATTCAAAACAATAACTACGCGATTTCAACACCACGTAGCAAACAAACTGCAGCAACTTCATTAGCTCAAAAAGCTATTGCTGTTGGTATCCCTGGTATCCAAGTTGATGGTATGGATGCGTTAGCAGTATATCAAGCTACTAAAGAAGCTCGTGAACGTGCAGTTGCAGGTGAAGGTCCAACATTAATCGAAACTATGACATATCGTTATGGTCCACATACTATGGCTGGTGACGACCCTACACGTTACAGAACTTCAGATGAAGACGCAGAATGGGAGAAAAAAGACCCATTAGTACGTTTCAGAAAATTCTTGGAAAACAAAGGTCTTTGGAATGAAGAGAAAGAAAATGAAGTTATTGAACGTGCTAAATCAGACATCAAAGCAGCTATTAAAGAGGCTGACAATACAGAAAAACAAACTGTTACTTCTCTAATGGAAATCATGTATGAAGAAATGCCTCAAAACTTAGCAGAACAATATGAAATTTACAAAGAGAAGGAGTCGAAGTAAGCCATGGCACAAATGACAATGGTTCAAGCGATTAATGACGCGCTTAAAACTGAACTTAAAAAAGACGAAGACGTATTAGTTTTCGGTGAAGACGTTGGTGTTAACGGTGGTGTATTCCGTGTTACTGAAGGTTTACAAAAAGAGTTTGGTGAAGATCGTGTATTCGATACACCACTTGCAGAATCTGGTATTGGAGGTTTAGCTTTAGGTTTAGCTATTGAAGGTTTCCGTCCAGTAATGGAAATCCAATTCTTAGGATTCGTATATGAAGTATTTGACTCTGTAGCAGGACAAATCGCACGTACTCGTTTCCGTTCAGGTGGTTCTAAAACTGCACCTGTAACAATTCGTACCCCATTCGGTGGCGGTGTGCATACTCCTGAATTACACGCAGATAACTTAGAAGGTATTTTAGCTCAATCTCCTGGATTAAAAGTTGTTATCCCTTCAGGTCCATACGATGCTAAAGGTTTATTACTTTCTTCTATTAGAAGTAACGATCCAGTAGTATATTTAGAGCATATGAAATTATATCGTTCATTCAGAGAAGAAGTTCCTGAAGAAGAATATACAATTGATATCGGAAAAGCTAATGTTAAAAAAGAAGGTAACGACATTACTTTAATCGCTTATGGCGCAATGGTTCAAGAATCATTAAAAGCAGCTGAAGAGTTAGAAAAAGAAGGTTATTCTGTTGAAGTAATTGATTTACGTACAGTACAACCAATTGATATTGATACTTTAGTAGCTTCAGTTGAAAAAACAAATAGAGCAGTAGTTGTACAAGAAGCACAACGTCAAGCAGGTGTTGGTGCACAAGTAGCAGCTGAATTAGCTGAACGTACAATTTTATCATTAGAAGCTCCAATCGCTCGTGTTGCAGCAGCTGACACAGTATATCCATTTACTCAAGCTGAGAATGTTTGGTTACCAAATAAAAATGATATTGTTGAAAAAGCAAAAGCAACTTTAGAATTTTAATAAATGAATAAAATTTATATTAAATAGTGATTTTTATTATAAAATCTTAGGAGGAAAAAGACCGTGGCATTTGAATTTAGATTACCCGACATCGGGGAAGGTATCCACGAAGGTGAAATTGTAAAATGGTTTGTAAAAGCTGGAGATACAATTGAAGAAGATGATGTCTTAGCAGAAGTTCAAAATGATAAATCTGTTGTAGAAATTCCATCACCAGTTAGTGGTACAATTGAAGAAGTATTAGTTGATGAGGGTACAGTAGCAGTTGTTGGTGATATCATCGTTAAAATTGACGCACCAGATGCTGAAGAAATGACATTCAAAGGTCATCACAGTGATGAATCATCAAGTGATGCACCTAAAGAAGAAGCTCCTCAAGAAGACAATGCTTCATCTCAAGAAAGTCAACCAGCAGCAACTAATACTCAAGACGTTGAAGTTGATGAAAATAGAACTATTAAAGCAATGCCTTCAGTACGTAAATATGCACGTGAAAATGGCGTGAATATTAAAGCAGTTGCAGGTTCAGGTAAAAATGGACGTATTACAAAAGAAGATGTTGATGCATACTTAAATGGTGGATCAGCTCAAACTACATCTAATGAAAGTGCAGCATCAGATGCTACTTCAGAAGATAGTAACGTTGCAACAACTCAAACAGTTCCAGAAGGCGATTTCCCAGAAACAACTGAAAAAATCCCAGCTATGCGTAAAGCAATTGCCAAAGCTATGGTTAATTCTAAACACACAGCGCCACATGTTACATTAATGGATGAAATTGATGTTCAACAATTATGGGATCACCGTAAGAAATTCAAAGAAGTTGCAACTGAACAAGGAACAAAACTTACTTTCTTACCATATGTAGTGAAAGCACTTGTTTCTGCACTTAAAAAATACCCAGCACTTAATACTTCATTTAATGAAGAAGCTGGCGAAATTGTACACAAACATTATTGGAATATTGGTATTGCAGCAGACACAGACAGAGGTTTATTAGTTCCTGTTGTTAAACATGCTGACCGTAAATCTATTTTCCAAATTTCTGATGAAATTAATGAACTAGCTGTTAAAGCACGTGATGGTAAATTAACTTCTGATGAAATGAAAGGTGCAACATGTACAATCAGTAATATCGGTTCAGCTGGTGGACAATGGTTCACTCCAGTTATTAATCACCCAGAAGTAGCTATCTTAGGAATTGGGCGTATTGCTCAAAAACCGATTGTTAAAGATGGAGAAATTGTAGCAGCTCCAGTTCTTGCATTATCATTAAGCTTTGACCACAGACAAATCGATGGTGCAACTGGACAAAATGCTATGAATCACATTAAACGTTTATTAAATAATCCAGAATTATTATTAATGGAGGGGTAAAAAGATGGTAGTTGGAGATTTCCCAATTGAAACAGATACTATTGTAATCGGAGCAGGTCCTGGAGGTTATGTTGCAGCAATTCGTGCAGCACAACTAGGTCAAAAAGTAACAATCGTTGAGAAAGGTAATTTAGGCGGCGTTTGCTTAA
Source organism: Staphylococcus sp. FSL H8-0121 (assembly GCF_038008425.1). Lineage (NCBI taxonomy): Bacteria > Bacillati > Bacillota > Bacilli > Caryophanales > Staphylococcaceae > Staphylococcus > Staphylococcus sp. FSL H8-0121. The sequence goes on along the minus strand of NZ_JBBOZB010000001.1, from coordinate 756,348 downwards.
ACGTTGGTTGTATTCCTTCTAAAGCTTTATTACACGCATCTCATCGTTTTGTTGAAGCACAACATTCAGAAAATTTAGGGGTAATTGCTGAAAGTGTTTCTTTAAACTATGAAAAAGTTCAAGAATTCAAATCATCAGTAGTTAACAAATTAACTGGTGGAGTTGAAGGATTATTAAAAGGTAATAAAGTTGAAATCGTTAAAGGCGAAGCTTACTTTGTAGATAATAACAGTTTACGTGTTATGGATGAAAAAAGTGCTCAAACTTACAATTTCAAACATGCTATTATCGCAACTGGTTCTAGACCAATTGAAATTCCTAACTTTGAATTCGGTAAACGCGTTATCGATTCAACAGGTGCGTTAAACTTACAAGAAGTACCTGGTAAATTAGTTGTAGTTGGTGGCGGTTATATCGGTTCAGAACTTGGTACTGCATTTGCAAACTTCGGTTCAGAAGTAACAATTCTTGAAGGTGCCAAAGATATTTTAGGCGGCTTTGAAAAACAAATGACACAACCAGTTAAAAAAGGCATGAAAGAAAAAGGTGTCGAAATCGTTACTGAAGCTATGGCTAAATCAGCTGAAGAAACTGAAAATGGTGTTAAAGTTACTTATGAAGCTAAAGGTGAAGAACAAACAATCGAAGCTGATTATGTATTAGTAACTGTTGGACGTCGTCCAAACACTGATGAATTAGGCTTAGAAGAATTAGGTCTTAAATTCGGAGAACGCGGTTTATTAGAAGTTGATAAACAAAGCCGTACTTCAATCGAAAATATTTTCGCAATTGGAGATATCGTTCCAGGTTTACCACTTGCTCATAAAGCTAGCTACGAAGCAAAAGTTGCTGCAGAAGCTATTGATGGACAAGCTGCAGAAGTTGATTACATTGGTATGCCAGCAGTATGTTTCACTGAGCCAGAATTAGCTCAAGTTGGATATACTGAAGCGCAAGCAAAAGAAGAAGGTTTATCAATTAAAGCTTCTAAATTCCCTTACGCTGCAAATGGCCGTGCATTATCTTTAGATGATACTAATGGTTTTGTTAAATTAATTACACTTAAAGAAGATGACACAATCATCGGTGCTCAAGTTGTTGGTACTGGCGCATCAGATATTATTTCTGAATTAGGTTTAGCAATTGAATCAGGTATGAACGCTGAAGATATTGCTTTAACAGTACATGCTCACCCAACATTAGGTGAAATGTCAATGGAAGCAGCTGAAAAAGCGATTGGTTACCCAATCCACACAATGTAATTTAACGAATTAGTTAAATGAGACTGGCAACATAATTGTTGCCAGTTTTTTTATGTTGTCAAAACTATATACAATCTTAGTTTAAAAATATTAAATCAGTTGTTTGTTAAATGCTTGTTCGATAGACTGAATATATATTCTATTAAACATATTGGAGTGAAAAACATGGAATATCAATATCCCTTAGATATAGACTGGAACAATGAGGAAATGATGTCAGTCATTCATTTCTTTAATCAAATTGAAAATTATTACGAATCATCTGTTAAAGGCGAAGATGTCAAAAATGCTTACAAAACTTTTAAACAAATAGTCCCTGGTAAAGCAGAAGAAAAACAAATATTTAAAGAATTTGAAAAAAGTAGTGGATATAATAGCTACAAAGTTGTTCAAGAAGTGACTAAAAATCCCGATCAACAAGTCTTTTCTGCAAAGTCATAATCCATAATACAAATCATTTATTTTAAAAAGTATTGATTATAAAGTTATATTTTGGTATTTTTATTAAGCGTTAAACAAAATGTTTGATAAAAGTAAACTTAATATAGCTTTTTTTAGGTGGTTTCAATATGGATATAGGTTATAAACTTAAGAATCTTAGGAAAATAAAAAATTTAACTCAAGAAGAATTGGCAGAAAGAACTGATCTTTCAAAAGGATATATTTCCCAAATAGAAAGTCAAAATGCATCACCAAGTATGGAGACATTTTTAAGTATCTTAGAAGTCTTGGGTACTTCAGCAAGTGATTTCTTTAAGGAATCAGAACAACAAAAGGTCATTTATAAAAAGAAAGATCAGGTCATTTATGATGAATATGATAGGGGCTATATATTAAATTGGTTAGTAACTAAATCTAATGAATTTGAAATGGAACCACTTTTATTAACATTAAAACCTGGTGCGTCTTATAAAACATTTAATCCATCAGAATCTGATACATTTATCTATTGCTTGCAAGGTCAAGTTACACTTCAATTAGGTAATACTTGTTATCATGCTAACAAAGAAGATGTATTTTATTTTAAAGCGAACGATGATCATCGTCTATTTAATGAAAGTCATGAAGAAGTGAAAATATTAATTGTTGCAACAGCATCATATTTATAAGGAGTTGTAGAAATTGGCACCATTATTATCATTTAAGGGAGTAAGTAAAGGATATGATGACGTTCAAATATTAAATGAAATTGATATTGATATAGAGTCTGGACACTTTTATACATTGTTAGGTCCTTCTGGATGTGGTAAAACAACGATTTTAAAATTAATAGCTGGATTCGAATATCCTGATAAAGGTGAAGTTATATACCAAAATAAACCAATCGGTAAGTTACCTCCAAATAAGCGAAAAGTGAATACAGTATTCCAAGATTATGCATTATTTCCACACTTAAATGTATTTGATAATATCGCATATGGATTACGACTTAAGAAAATGAGTAAATCTGCAATAAAAGATAAAGTAGAAGAAGCTTTACGATTAGTAAAACTTTCAGGATATGAAGAACGCAATATCAATGGTATGAGTGGTGGTCAAAAGCAACGTGTTGCTATAGCACGAGCGATTGTTAACGAACCAGAAATACTTTTATTAGATGAATCATTATCCGCTTTAGATTTAAAATTACGAACTGAAATGCAATATGAACTACGTGAATTGCAATCAAGATTGGGGATTACATTTATTTTCGTAACCCATGATCAAGAAGAAGCTTTGGCTTTAAGTGATTACATATTTGTAATGAAAGATGGTAAAATTCAACAATTTGGTACACCTAATGATATATATGATGAGCCAGTCAATCGATTTGTGGCAGATTTTATTGGTGAATCTAATATTGTAAAAGGAAGAATGGTCGAAGATTTCGTTGTTAATATTTATGGTCAAGATTTTGAATGTGTAGATATGGGAATTCCTGAAAATAAAAATGTAGATGTAGTGATTCGTCCTGAAGATATTTCTTTAATCGAAGCAGATAAAGGCTTATTCCAAGTAAAAGTTGATTCAATGCTTTTTAGAGGGGTACATTACGAAATTTGTGTAGTTGATAGAAAAGGATATGAGTGGGTAATTCAGTCGACACGTAAAGCAGAAGTTGGTAGTGAAGTTGGTTTATATTTTGAACCAGAAGCTATTCATATTATGGTACCTGGAGAAACGGAAGAAGAATTTGATAAACGAATTGAAAGTTATGAGGAAGTTGATAATGCGTAATACAAATCGTTTATTGCTCATCCCGTATTTAATTTGGATGGTTCTTTTTATTATCATCCCAGTGGTACTTCTCGTTTATTATTCTTTTCTCGATAACCAAGGACATTTTAGCTTTACTAACTATGAACACATCTTTACATTTAGTTATTTAAAAATGTTTACTGATTCAATCCTTTTTGCAGCTATTATAACAATTGTAACGCTCGTGATAAGTTATCCAGCTGCTTACTATATTGCACAATCAAAATATCAAAATTTACTATTAATGATTATGATTATACCAACTTGGATTAACCTATTATTAAAAACATATGCATTTATTGGTTTATTAAGTCATGATGGGTTAATTAATCAATTATTAAATATATTTCATTTATCTCCAATAAACATGTTATTTACAGCAGGTGCGTTTATTGTGGTGGCTAGTTATATCTATATCCCATTTATGATACTGCCTATATTTAATAGTATGAAAGCTATACCTAATAATTTACTACAAGCATCTAGTGATTTAGGTGCCAGTCCATTAACGACATTTAGAAAAGTGATTGTACCATTAACAAGAGAAGGTGTAATGACAGGTGTACAAGTTACCTTTATACCAGCATTATCATTATTTATGATTACTCGTCTTATCGCAGGTAATAAAGTTATTAATATTGGTACAGCAATTGAAGAACAATTTTTAACTATTCAAAACTATGGAATGGGATCTACGATTGCATTATTCTTAATCATCTTCATGGCATTTATATTAATTATGACAAAATCTAAATCTAATCATAGGAAAGGGTGAGAAATGTGAAATGGTATGGCAAGCTTTATATAAGTATTTTAATTGCTGTGTTATATATACCCATTTTGTTTTTGATGGTATATTCATTTAATTCAGCAGGTAATATGATTCATTTTGAACATTTCACATTAGAACACTATCAAACCTTGTTCCAAAATGATAAATTAATTTCTGTCATTTTTAATACGGTCGCAGTCGCATTAATTGCAGCTGCTGTCTCAACTTTAATAGGTACTTTAGGTGCAATTGCTATTTATTATTTAAGAAATAAACAATTTAAAGTAACCTTATTAACTTTAAACAATGTATTGATGGTATCATCTGACGTTGTAATTGGTGCTTCTTTTTTAATTATGTTCACTGCTATAGGTCATTTTACTGGATTAGGACTTGGTTTTTGGACAGTTTTGGCATCACATATTGCATTCTGTATACCGATAGTTGTTATCGTTGTATTACCTCAATTATATGAAATGAATGATAGTATGTTGAATGCTGCAAGAGATTTAGGAGCTACAGAATCACAACTATTGAGTAGTATTGTGATACCTAATATAATGCCTGCAATCATCGGTGGCTTTTTTATGGCATTAACGTATTCTTTAGATGATTTCACAGTGAGCTTTTTCGTTACTGGTAACGGATTTAGTGTGCTTTCTGTAGAAGTCTATGCCATGGCTCGTAAAGGTATAAGTATGGAAATTAATGCTATATCAACAATATTATTTGTCGTTATAATGATAGGTGTCATTGGTTATTACGCGATTCAGCACATCGTTCAACGTAAAAAACATACGAAACGAGGTGTGAATACATGAAGCGATTTTTACAATTAATTTTAATCTCTATCATTATCGGTGCTTTATGTTTAGCAGTCAGTCATTGGTTTAAATCAAAAGAGAATACAGATACCAATCAGAAAATTTATGTATATAACTGGGGAGAATACATTGACCCAAGTTTAATTAAAAAGTTTGAAAAAGAAACAGGTATACAAGTAGTATATGAAACATTTGATTCTAATGAAGCTATGGAAGCAAAAATTCGTAACGGTGGTACGCATTACGATGTAGCGTTTCCAAGTGAATATACAGTACAAAAATTAAAACGTGCACATCTTTTAGAACCACTTGATCATAAAAAAATACCTAATATTAAAAATTTAGATTCAGATTATATGAACATGCCATATGACCGCCATAATAAATATTCATTACCTTATTTCTTTGGTACTGTTGGTATTTTATATAATAAAGATAAGTATCCAAATGATTCTTTTAATAGTTGGAAAGATTTATATAAACCAAAATATAAAAATGAAGTACTTTTAGTAGATGGTGCTCGAGAAATTATAGGTTTGGGTCTCAATAAATTGGGATATAGTTTGAATGATAAAAATCCACAACATATTAAAAAAACTGAATCAGATTTACAGAATTTAGCACCACAAGTAAGAGGTGTCGTAGGTGATGAAATTACAATGATGCTTCAACAGAATGAAGGTAATGTGGCCGTTGTTTGGAGTGGGGTTGCTGCTCCATTAGTACAAGAAAGTGACAAATATAATTACGTTATTCCTAAAGAAGGGTCTAATTTATGGTTTGATAATATGGTTATACCAAAAACAGCGCAAAATAAAGAGGGCGCATATAAATTTATGAACTTCTTATTAGATGCAAAAAACAACAAACAAAATACCGAATGGGTAGGCTATGCGACACCAAATAAAGCTGCAAGAAATATGTTACCAAATGATATTAAAAATGATCATAGATTTTACCCTAATAAAAAGGAACAACAACGCTTAGAAGTTTATCAAGATTTAGGTCAAGATACATTAAGTGAATATAACGAAAGTTTTTTAAATTTTAAAATGTCGTTAAAGTAGAATGAAAATGGTAGTTATTTTATGTTATTTTCGATATAATAACTTGATAAGTAAAGTAAGGAGTTGTAACGAATGACAGGAGAGCAATATACTCAAATCAAACGTCCAGTCAGTCGACTAACAGAAAAAGTATTAGGTTGGCTTAGTTGGGTATTCTTACTAGTGTTGACAATTGTCACGATGTTTATAGCTTTAGTGTCATTTAGTAATGATACATCAATTGCTAACTTAGAGAATACATTAAATAATAATGACCTTATTCAACAAATGTTGGCAAATAATAGTTTAAGTACTACACAATTTGTAATTTGGTTACAAAATGGTGTATGGGCTATTATAGTGTATTTCATTGTTTGTTTACTGATTTCATTTTTAGCATTAATATCTATGAATATTAGAATTTTATCTGGATTTTTATTCTTATTATCAGCAATCATTACGATACCATTAGTGTTACTTGTTGTAACTTTAATTATTCCAATTTTATTCTTCATCATAGCAATTATGATGTTTGTAAGAAAGAACAAGGTAGAAGTCGTACCAAATTATAATAACGGTTATGGTTACCAACCTTATAATGAAGTTCCAGAGCAAGATACACATCAATATGAACCTGAACAAGAAGAAAGAATTGAGAAAACAAGTCAACGTAGACGACCATCACGTCGTAGTATGGAACGTAAAGAACAAGCATATGAACCAACTCAAGATGCTACAGCACAAAATGAAGAAAATAATGAAACATATGATGATAAATATGAACAATTTCCTAAGCGTGCTGTTGAAAGTGAATATCGTTCAGATGATGATGAACAAGAAGAAGAACCTACAGTATTATCTAGACAAGCTAAGTATAATAAGAAATCTAATTCTAATAACGAAGCACAAGTTAATCCAGAGGCTTATAATGATAGTGCATATGATGAAGCACAAAATAATTATAATGATGAACCTCAGATTGATCCAAAAGAACTAAAAGCTCAACAAAAGAGAGAAAAAGCAGAAATTCGTGCTAAGAAAAAAGAAAAGCGTAAAGCATATAATCAACGCATGAAAGAAAAACGTAAAAATCAACCAAGTGCTGTAAATCAACGTAGAATGAATTACGAAGAACGTCGTCAAATGTTCGGTGAAACTGAACAAAAAATGAGAGATAACGTTAAGCAAGATAATCAAAATATTGATGAAGAAAACAACTCTAAATAATAATTTAAAGACCAAAAATGAAAGTTTAGTATTCATTTTTGGTCTTTTTTTCTAGAGTATTAAAATTTTAGTGTATTAATTAGCAAGAAAAGACAGTTTTTAGTATTATTAAGGTAAGGATTTAAGGAGGTACCGAAATGAAAAGAAAAACAGAACTTATTTTAGCTTGGATTGCTAATGGATTGAGTAGTTTATATTTATTATTAGTAATCGTAGGTTATTTCGCTATGAAGTCAGGAAGCGGTGCATCTCAAAATGAAGAAATGGTAAGCAAAATGATGGGAAGTAATCAAGATATGTCTATGGACATGCTTGCAACATCAATTGCTTTATCAATGGGTGTGTTAGCTTTCTCTACTATATTAGGAATTGTTGGTGCGCTAACTGTTAAAGGAAGACGTAAATTAGGCGCTGGTTTATTAATTGCAGCTGCAATTGTTGGTATTATGGCAACTAATATTATTGCGATGGTATTATGGTTAATTTCTGGTATCATGCTACTTGCGAAATCAGATAAACAAGGACCAACTAATCAATTCCAAAATAATAATTCTTATGATGATTCAACCAAGAGACAAGAGTGGAATCCAGAAGAAGAATTAAAAGAACATCAACAAAGCAAAAAGCCATATACTTATTAGATAAAACACCTTCTAATAACTATTGATTGAATGATTAAAAAATGGAGCAACTTCATAAAATATCGTAAAGTAAAACAACCTTTTGGGATTTTCAAATAATCTCAAAAGGTTGTTTTGTTTATATTTAATCTCAGTGAATATTGTTAGCTTCATTTACAATTCTTGGAATGTTTGAATAATAAGATAAACATTCAAAATACTTAAGATAATAATAAGTGACCAAGAAATCACATTTACCCATCTTTTATTAATAAATGGACCCATTAATTTTTCATTACTTGTCGCTAATTGTAATGGTATTAATGTAAATGGTAATGCAATACTTAAGAATACTTGTGAAAATACTAGTAATTGTTCAATTTTAGCTTCATTGCCATTAAAAATAATTAAGCAAATAATAACTGGAATAATTGCTAGTGATCTTGTAATTAATCGACGAAGCCAATTTGGTAATCGGAATCTTAAGAAACCTTCCATTACTATTTGACCTGCTAAAGTACCAGTGATTGTTGAATTTTGCCCTGAAGCAAGGAGTGCTACCGCGAATAATGTGCTCATAACACCACCTAATGTTGCACCAAGTAATGGTTGAGTTTTTAATGCATGATATAAATCATAAAATCCACCTAATTCATCTGCATTTGAGCCAAAGAATAAAGCAGCGCCCAAAGTTAATAATAAGCAGTTAATTACAAATGCAATTGATAATTGGATGTTTGAGTCAATTGTTGCATATTTGATTGCTTGAGCTTTATCATCATTATTATTTCTATCATACTTTCTTGATTGAACGATTGAAGAATGTAAATAAAGATTATGTGGCATAATTGTTGCACCAACAATACCTAAAGCAATATATAAAATACCTTGATTAGTAACAATTTCTTTATGAGGTAAAAATCCATTTAATAAGTTAATGACATTAGGTGATGATATATAAACTTCGAATATAAAGATAGCTAATACTGTAAAGATAAGTGTACCTACAATAGCTTCAATTTTTCTAAAACCAAATTTCATCATAAATAAAAGTATAAACACATCACATACTGTAATTAGTGCACCAACAATTAATGGAATATTGAATAATAAATTAAGTGAAATGGCACTTCCGATTACTTCAGCAATATCTGTCGCGATAATAGCTAGTTCTGCAATTATCCAAAAAATAACAGCAACAGGCTTAGATAAATAGTGGCGTGTCATTTGAGCCAAATCTTTCCCTGTGGCTATCCCTAATCTAACAGTCATACTTTGTAACAACATAGCAGCTAGACTAGAAATCAAAATGACAAATAGCAGTGTATAACCGAATTGTGCGCCACCCTGCATTGAAGTAATCCAGTTGCCAGGATCCATATATCCAACAGCAACTAATAGACCTGGTCCAATAAAAGCTAATAGTTTTTGACTGGCATTACTTTTGTAGTCAAAATCTATCGTATTATTAATTTCTTCTAAGCTTTTTTGATGTTCATGATTGTCTGATTGCTTATTCATAAATTAAATCACCTCTAATGTAAAATCATAATGATATATTAACCTAATTATATTTTTAGGTCAACCTAAAAATATTTTACACTATTAAAAAATACCCGGACATCATTTCAATGTATCAGGTATTTTATAACAAATTATTATGCGTGATAGAATTTTAAGAACTGGTCAAATGTTTCTTCTACAAATTGAATAAATGATTTGTCAGACGTTAAACGATTATCGTCAGGTGAGATTGCTCTAGCAACGAAAAATTCACCTTTTTTAACATTTTTAACGCGTTCTATGGCTTCATGTAATTGATCATCTGTAAAATCTTTAATTAGTGGTTTTTCTGGTTTCATATGGTCAAGACACACACTATAATCTGAAGGGAGATGTCTTAATGTGTCGAAATGCTTATCAAATGTTTTAACACGTTCAGCTTTGTCTTTAGCTTCATGCATAACACCAAACATTACAAATAATTGGTCTCTAAATAATCCAATTTGAAAGTGGGGCAGCATTTTGTAACCACGTTTGTTTGGAGCAAATGCAACCCAGGTATCTTTAGGTGGGTTAACACTTCTTCTGGCATGTTTTGCGACGTGAGGATAGAATGTTTCCCCAGTTTGAGTACTAAAATACTCTGTGAAATAATCACCTAATTGATGAAGTTGAGGTCTAACATGTTCATTAAGTGCTTCCATAAGTTCATCAAGACCATCTACGTCAAAGGCTTTAAAATTTTCAGGTGTAAATGTATATTTTGTCATAACTTGCCTCCTAGGGTAATAATTAAAGTTATTGTAGCATAACCATGACTAGAAATTCTAAATTGTAGTTTCAATTTTATACATAATTTCATGTAAAAAGGGGAATCTAACATTATAAAAAAGGGATAGTTATCGTGTATAATAGATATTAATAGGAGATGATACCATGGCACTTTACGATTTTGCTAAAGGATTAGTTTTAGAAGCGGGTAACAAAGTCCGTTTAATGATGAAAGAGGATTTAAATATAGAAACCAAATCCAACCCTAACGACTTAGTGACTAACGTAGATAAAGCAACAGAAGATTATATATTTGAAATGATTCACCAAAATTATCCGGAACACAAAGTGATAGGTGAAGAAGGTCATGGTCACGATTTAAAAGATATCAATGGTGTGGTTTGGGTCGTTGATCCAATTGATGGCACTTTAAATTTTGTTCATCAACAAGAAAATTTTGCGATTTCTATTGGTATTTACCACGAAGGTCAACCATACGCTGGATTTGTATATGACGTAATGAGAGATATTTTGTATCATACTAAAGTTGGTGAAGGTGCTTATGAGAATAATCATCCATTGGAAAAATTAAAATCTACGCAATTAAAAACAAGTATTATTGGTATTAATCCTAATTGGTTAACTAAACCTATTATGGGGCCTATATTTACACCAATTGTTGATGATGCTCGAAGTGCTAGAGCATATGGTAGTGCAGCGCTAGAAATTGTTAGTGTAGCAAAAGGGCAATTAGACGCTTATGTAACGCCAAGACTACAACCTTGGGATTATGCTGGCGGTTTAATGATACTTAATGAAGTAGGCGGTAAAGGTACTAATTTACTTGGTGACGCTTTAACAATTAACCAACCCAATTCTATTGTTATGGCAAATCCTTCATTACACGATGAACTATTAAATAATTATTTAAATGAGTTTGAAGAAACGTTACGAAAACATCATAAAAGAAGATTTGGTCGATAATACCTACAATGATAAAAATAAGTCCATGGAAGACTCTAATGCCTCCATGGACTTTTACAATTTTATTTTGAAAATATATTGTTAAAATAAAATTAAATGATGATGAATTCGTGTTAAAAGAAGTTTTAATTCGTTTTTAAGGGGTTATATCATTTATAACCAATTATTTTCACGATATTTCTTTTTTACTGTGAAACCGACACCAAATGTTGCAACGAGTAATATAAATGTTAAAATCATCATTGGAACATTTGCAGCACCAACACTAAAACTAAAAAGCAATAAAAAGATTACAGCTAAAATTGAGAATACCCAAAATACGCCTTTAGATTTTTTTTGTTGCATCCCATACCCCACCTTTTACTTATTTTTTCTCTAATATATGATATAATAAAAAAGTTGTAATTAAAAGTGGGAGTTTACTTAAGAAAGGAAATTTATAATATGACGAATATAAGAGAAGATGTACGTAATATAGCAATTATTGCGCACGTTGACCATGGTAAAACGACGTTAGTTGATGAATTATTGAAACAATCAGGAATCTTTAGAGAGAATGAACATGTTGACGATCGTGCTATGGACTCTAATGACTTAGAAAGAGAACGTGGTATTACGATATTAGCTAAAAATACTGCGGTAGACTATAAAGGAACAAGAATTAACATTTTAGATACGCCAGGACATGCTGACTTTGGTGGCGAAGTTGAACGTATCATGAAAATGGTTGATGGCGTAGTCTTAGTTGTAGATGCATATGAAGGTACTATGCCTCAAACACGTTTTGTACTTAAAAAAGCATTAGAACAAAATTTAAAACCAGTTGTAGTAGTAAATAAAATTGATAAACCATCAGCAAGACCAGAAGGTGTAGTTGATGAAGTGTTAGATTTATTTATTGAATTAGAAGCAAATGATGAACAACTTGATTTCCCAGTTGTATATGCTTCAGCTGTTAACGGAACTGCAAGTTTAAATTCTGAACAACAAGATGAAAACATGCAATCACTATACGAAACAATCATTGATTACGTACCAGCACCAATAGATAACAGTGATGAACCATTACAATTCCAAGTAGCATTATTAGACTATAATGATTACGTTGGTCGTATCGGTATTGGCCGAGTATTTAGAGGTAAAATGCGTGTTGGTGACAACGTATCACTTATTAAATTAGATGGCACTATTAAAAACTTCCGCGTAACTAAAATCTTTGGTTACTTTGGATTAAAACGTGAAGAAATTGAAGAAGCACAAGCTGGTGACTTAATCGCAGTATCTGGTATGGAAGACATTAACGTTGGTGAAACAGTAACACCACATGATCACCAAGATGCATTACCAGTATTACGTATTGATGAGCCAACACTTGAAATGACATTCAGAGTCAATAATTCACCATTTGCTGGTCGTGAAGGTGACTTTGTAACAGCGCGCCAAATTCAAGAACGTTTAGATCAACAACTTGAAACAGATGTATCATTAAAAGTAACACCTACAGATTCACCTGATGCATGGATTGTTGCGGGTCGTGGTGAGTTACATTTATCAATCCTAATTGAAAATATGCGTCGTGAAGGTTATGAATTACAAGTTTCTAAACCTCAAGTAATTCTTAAAGAAGTAGATGGCGTGATGTGTGAACCATTTGAAAGAGTTCAGTGTGAAGTGCCTCAAGAAAATTCTGGTGCAGTAATCGAATCTTTAGGTACACGTAAAGGTGAAATGTTAGACATGATGACAACAGATAATGGTTTAACTCGTCTAATCTTTATGGTACCTGCACGTGGTATGATTGGTTACACTACTGAATTTATGTCAATGACTCGTGGTTATGGAATTATTAACCATACATTTGAAGAATTTAGACCTCGTATTAAAGCAAAAATTGGTGGCAGAAGAAATGGTGCATTAATTTCAATGGATCAAGGAACTGCTAGTACTTATGCTATTTTAGGTCTAGAGGACCGTGGTACTAACTTTATGGAACCAGGTACTGAAGTTTATGAAGGTATGATTGTTGGTGAACATAACCGTGAAAATGATTTAACAGTTAATATCACAAAAACAAAACATCAAACTAACGTACGTTCAGCAACTAAAGACCAAACTCAAACAATGAATCGCCCACGTATTTTAACGCTTGAAGAGGCTTTACAATTTATTAATGATGATGAATTAGTAGAGGTAACTCCTGAAAGTATTCGTTTGAGAAAGAAAATTTTAAATAAATCAGTTCGTGAAAAAGAAGCTAAACGTGTTAAACAAATGATGTCTGATGAAGAATAATTTTTAATTAACATGAATAAAATATAAGCAAAAAAACCACTCGCTAGTTGATAATACAACTAGCGAGTGGTTTTATTATGTTAATTTTCTTTTGAATCGTGATACGTAAAAGGTTGAGGTTGTTTAGGTGTATCTAAGCGACTTTTACAATCATCACACATAAAAGTACGAATAGGGTTGTTTCTAAGCCGTTTTGCTTCTACAGTATTTTCATCAATATGAACTGTAGTATCACAAATGATACATTTAACAGGAACCAATTAAATCACCTCAATATATTTTACATACTTAAATTCGTAGCTGTATCCATTTTCTGTATCGTATACAAAACTATCAACTGAATTATCGTCATACATACGTTTTCCATCTTTAGCAAATTGGAAGAATAAGTATGGTAATAAATCTAATGGAACTTCAACTGAATCTTCATCATTAAATAATTTAATTGCAGTTGCGTTTGATTGTGGTTCTGCTGTTTTAAAGAATGGTGTCATGTTAATCACAAATGAACCTTCTAAAACAGAACGTTTTTTATATTTTATTTCAGAATTAAGCGTTGGCGGATTAGTTTGTCCTTCAAGAATAGCACGATTCCATTCTCTATTGTCTTCAAATCGAACTGGTTTAGTGCCGTCAAAGACACCTTTTTCTAAGTCTTCAATACTTACCTTTCGATCGTCAAATATCCAAGTTGTACTATCTAATGTGATGGGGAATTTTACCGCACCTTTAATTTGAATCATCTTGCCCACTCCCTAAATTTTTATCTCATACTATTTTATCATAAAATAGGTTATACTTATTTTAAAGATACTTGCTTTTTAACATTTAGTAAGATAAAATTTTAAGTATTGAAGATATTTAATGAAATGATAGGGGGAGTGTGTGTCATGGCTAATCAGTCGAAATTAAATAATGCGGCATATGAGCAATTGAACAAAGATGCTGATAGAATTTTACAGCTAATCAAAGTTCAAATGGATAACCTAACAGTACCTTCTTGTCCGCTTTATGAAGAAGTTTTAGATACACAAATGTTCGGTCTTCAAAAAGAAGTAGATTTTGCTGTACAACTAGGGCTAGTTGACAAAGAAGTCGGCAAAGAACTTATGTTAAGACTTGAAAAAGAACTTTCAAAACTACACGAAGCTTTTACAAATGTTTAATTTTATAGATTTGATTTAATCTAACGTTATTATTTATATTAATTCAAATTTGTATAGATATAACATAGTTTGAATTCATTTTGATATAAACGTGAAATGCAACTTACACATTGTATGAATGGTGGCTGAGATAGTATCATAATTGATATTTTCTCAGTCATTTTATCTTTTTGTAAAATCATTATGTTTATATTTGTTTTGTGATACATAAGAAGTTTATAATAAAAAAGATAAGTTTGTGGGAATGATTAATATTCGATTAATTCCCTTTAAACAAATCTTAAAAACATTGAATTGGATGAACTGATATATGAAAAACTTTAAAAATATATTGCGGTATATTGGGAAAACATCTAAATTTATCGATTATCCATTGTTAGTCACATATGTGATTCTATGTTTAATTGGTTTAGTTATGGTTTATAGTGCCAGCATGGTGGCTGCTACTAAGGGTACATTAACAGGCGGTGCTGAAGTATCCGGTACATATTTCTATACGAGACAGTTACTTTACGTCATTATGAGTTTTGTTATAGTCTTTTTTATGGCATTTATAATGAATGTAAAGATATTGAAAAAGCCTAATGTTCAAAAGTGGATGATGATAGGTATATTCGCTTTGTTATTAATAACACTTGTAATTGGTAAAAATATTAATGGTTCAAAAAGTTGGATCAATTTAGGATTTATGAATTTACAAGCGTCAGAGTTATTAAAAATTGCTATCATCTTATACTTACCGTTTATGATAGAGAAGAAAATGCCTCAAGTACGAAATAAAATTAAACTTATTGCAGCACCGATTATTTTAGTTTCAAGCTGTGTTGCGCTAGTACTTTTACAAAGAGACGTAGGGCAAACATTATTAATTTTAATTATTTTCTTTTCAATAATTTTTTACGCTGATATAGGCGTACAAAATCTTTTGAAATACGGTATTATGGTAGTCATTGCAGGTATAGTGATATCCATTTTAGTGCTTGCTTTAGGACTATTACCAAGTTACCTTGAAGCTAGATTTAGTACCTTAACTAATCCATTTAACGCAGAAGCTGGTACAGGTTACCATATATCTAACTCACTTATGGCTATAGGTAATGGTGGATTATTTGGTCGGGGACTTGGAAATAGTATTATGAAACTTGGCTACTTACCAGAACCACATACCGATTTTATATTTGCGGTTATATGTGAGGAATTAGGACTTGTAGGTGGTTTATTTGTCATCCTACTAGAATTTTTCATTGTTTACCGTGCATTCCAACTAGCTAATAAAACGAATTCATATTTTTATAAATTAGTATGTGTAGGAATTGCTAGTTATATCGGAAGCCAAACATTTGTAAACTTAGGTGGTATATCAGCAACAATTCCATTAACAGGTGTACCATTACCGTTTATTAGTTTTGGTGGTTCGGCTATGATTAGTTTAAGTATAGCAATGGGATTACTCTTAATTACTGCAAAACAAATTAAAATGGATGAAATTAGAAGTAAACAACGAAAAATCGATATTAGACGTCGTTATCAATAACTATTTAGCTAATCTCTCTTTATTGAAATTCTGTACAGTGAATTTTCTAAAGGTAAGGGATTAGCTTTTTTATTTGTAAATTATTTTAAACTGGAAATACTTTCAACATAATGATAATATAAAGTTATTGTTAATGATAAGTTTATTTGATTATAAGTGAATCATTAAAATAAAATAATTTGTTTTGGTTTTATGACACTTAAGTTAAAGAATTATGACTAATATATATTAACTATAGAAAATAATTGCTATATAGGATAAAATTTTAATATATAAGTAGTTAGAAAATTCTAAATATTTAAAAGGGGTGTTTTTACTCTTGAAACACATCAAGAAGTTATTAGTAGCCAATCGTGGTGAAATTGCTATCAGAATTTTTAGGGCAGCAGCAGAGTTGAATATTAGTACAGTAGCAATTTATTCTAATGAGGATAAATCATCATTACATAGATATAAGGCAGATGAATCTTATTTAGTAGGTAGTGATTTAGGACCAGCAGAAAGTTATTTAAATATCGAAAGAATTATAGAAGTAGCTAAAAGAGCAAATGTTGATGCTATACATCCAGGATACGGTTTTTTAAGTGAAAATGAACAATTTGCACGTAGATGTGCTGAAGAAGGCATTAAATTTATTGGACCTCATCTAGAACACTTAGATATGTTTGGTGATAAAGTTAAAGCAAGAACAACTGCACTTAAAGCTAACTTACCTGTGATACCAGGTACAGATGGACCTATTGAAAGCTTTGAAGCGGCAAAGGCCTTTGCAAGTCAGGCTGGATATCCGTTAATGATTAAGGCTACAAGTGGCGGTGGCGGTAAAGGAATGCGAATTGTTCGTGAAGCCAGTGAATTAGAAGATGCATTTCATCGCGCTAAATCAGAAGCTGAAAAATCATTTGGTAATAGCGAAATTTATATCGAACGCTACATCGATAATCCTAAACATATAGAAGTACAAGTTATCGGTGATGAATATGGTAATCTTGTTCATTTATATGAACGTGATTGTTCGGTTCAAAGACGTCATCAAAAGGTAGTGGAGGTAGCACCTTCAGTAGGGTTACTTGAATCATTACGCTTAGAAATATGTGATGCTGCAATCCAATTGATGTCACATATTAATTACGTTAATGCAGGAACGGTCGAATTTTTAGTGTCTGGGAATGAATTTTACTTTATTGAAGTTAACCCTCGTGTGCAAGTAGAACATACGATAACTGAGATGATAACTGGAATAGATATCGTTAAAACGCAAATATTAGTTGCAGATGGTGGCGAATTATTTAGCCAAGAAGTTGGTATGCCTAAGCAAGAAGATATTCAAACATTAGGATATGCAATTCAATGTCGTATTACTACTGAAGATCCTTTAAATGACTTTATGCCTGATTCGGGAACCATTATTGCATATCGATCAAGTGGAGGCTTTGGCGTACGATTAGATGCAGGTGATGGATTCCAAGGTGCTGAAATATCACCGTATTATGATTCTTTATTAGTAAAACTATCTACACATGCTATGTCATTTAAACAAGCAGAAGAAAAGATGGAACGTTCTTTAAGAGAAATGAGAATTCGTGGGGTTAAAACCAATATTCCATTTTTAATTAATGTTATGAGAAATGACCAGTTTAGAAGTGGAGATTATACTACTAAATTTATAGAAGAAACACCAGAATTATTTAACATTCAACCAACATTAGATAGAGGAACAAAGACACTTGAATATATTGGGAATGTAACAATTAATGGATTTCCTAATGTTGAAAAGCGACCTAAACCGTTATATGAAACGGCTTCTCTTCCTAAAGTATCACAAGCAAAGGTAGATACATTTTCAGGAACGAAACAGTTACTAGATCAACAAGGTCCAAACGGAGTAGCGAAATGGGTACGAGAACAAGATGATGTACTCATTACAGATACTACTTTCAGAGATGCACATCAGTCTTTATTAGCTACTCGAGTAAGAACAAAAGATATGTTAAATATTGCATCTAAAACTGCAGAAGTATTTAAAGATAGTTTTTCATTAGAAATGTGGGGCGGTGCTACATTTGATGTAGCGTATAATTTCCTGAAAGAAAATCCATGGGAACGTCTAGAACGTCTACGTAAAGCTATTCCCAATGTTTTATTCCAAATGTTATTACGTGCTTCAAATGCAGTAGGATATAAAAATTATCCAGATAATGTAATACAAAAATTTGTAAAAGAAAGTGCAGAAGCTGGTGTCGATGTTTTTAGAATTTTTGATTCTTTAAACTGGATTGATCAAATGAAAGTAGCGAATGAAGCGGTACAACAAGCTGGTAAAATTTCTGAAGGAACAATTTGTTATACTGGTGATATTTTAAACTCAGAAAGATCAAATATTTATACACTTGATTATTATGTCAAATTAGCTAAAGAATTAGAAAGAGAAGGTTTCCATATTTTAGCTATTAAAGATATGGCAGGATTATTAAAACCGAAAGCAGCATATGAACTAATCGGTCATTTACGTGCAGCGGTTAATTTACCTATACATTTGCATACTCATGATACAAGTGGCAATGGTTTACTAACATATAAACAAGCGATAGATGCTGGCGTAGATATTATTGATACTGCTGTAGCATCAATGAGTGGTTTGACAAGTCAACCAAGTGCCAATTCATTGTATTATGCGTTAAATGGATTCCCACGTAACTTGAGAACAGATATAGAAGGACTTGAAGAAATTAGTCATTACTGGGCTACAGTTCGTCCATATTATACAGATTTTGAAAGTGATATTAAGTCACCGAATACAGAAATATATCAACACGAAATGCCAGGTGGACAATATTCTAATCTAAGCCAACAAGCTAAAAGTCTTGGTCTAGGTGAACGTTTTGATGAAGTAAAAGATATGTATCGTCGTGTTAATTTCCTATTTGGAGATATCGTTAAAGTGACACCTTCTTCTAAAGTAGTAGGAGATATGGCACTATTCATGGTTCAAAATGATTTAAATGAAGATGATATCATTAATCAAGGACATAAATTAGATTTCCCAGAATCTGTAGTATCCTTCTTTAAAGGAGAAATTGGGCAACCAGTAAATGGATTTAATCCACAGTTGCAAAAAGTCATACTTAAAGGTCAAAAGCCATTGGAAAATAGACCTGGAGAATATTTAGAATCTGTTGATTTTGAAGAAGTCAGAAAAGAATTAGCAAACATTCAAAATACAGAAGTAACAGAACAAGATATCATTAGCTATGTCCTATATCCTAAAGTCTATAAACAATTTATTGCTACTAAGGAACAATTTGGGGACCTATCATTGTTAGATACACCAACATTTTTATTCGGTATGAGAAACGGTGAAACAGTTGAAATAGAAATTGATACTGGTAAACGATTGATTATTAAACTAGAAACAATTAGCGAACCCGATGAAAATGGGCAACGAACAATTTACTATGCAATGAATGGACAAGCAAGACGCATTTATATTAAAGATGAAAGTGTAAAAGCTAATGTAAATGTAAAACCAAAAGCAGACAAAACCAATCCAAATCATATTGGGGCACAAATGCCAGGTTCTGTCACAGAAGTGAAGGTAGCTGTTGGAGATAAAGTGAAAGCAAATCAAGCTTTACTCATTACAGAAGCAATGAAAATGGAAACAACGGTACAAGCACCATTTGACGGTACTATAAAACAAATCACAGTATCGAATGGAGATTCTATAGCTACAGGAGATTTATTAATTGAATTAGAAAAAGATCCATCTTAATAAATATTAAAAAAGCCGAAACATTCAATATTCAAGAATGTTTCGGCTTTATAATTAAGCTTTGTTTTTAAGACTTCTTGTCGTTCTCAACATTAATAAGATGAAATAAGCAATCATACCGAATAGGTAAGTAATAAATAAAGCATGCAACAATGCAATAAATAAATTTACATTAGTAATAACAGATAAAGCACCAGTTACTACTTGTAAAATAACTAAAATAAATGCAGCTGTATAGCCATATCTTACAGTACGATTATCACTATAGTTTTTAATTGCATGAATAAACGTAATCATAATCCACATAAAAGTAATAAAAGCCATACCACGGTGTGCAAATTGAACCCAGTCATGTACATTATGTGGAACAATATCATCAAAAGGTACTGGCCAAGCACCATATGCTAGACTTGATTTAGTATGTCTTACTAAAGCACCAGTGTATATAGTTAAATATACGATGATTGCCATTAACCATGTTAACGTACGTAATGGTTTTTGAATCATTAATTCGTCAGCTTCATACTTTTGATCAATTGAGAAAATAATTAATGTCATTAAAAATACTGATGAAAAGCTAACTAAAGAGATTCCAAAATGTAATGCTAATACATATGCATTTTGTTGCCAGATTACAGCAGCAGCACCAACTAAGGCTTGTAATAATAAGAAACCTATACTTATGATAGATAATGGTTTAATTTCTTTTATATACCCTATGTGTTTCCAAGCGGTAATGACTAGCCATATTACGACAATTAATGAAAGTCCTGAAACTGCTCTATGGCTTAATTCAATAATTGTTTGTATTGGTAAGTTTTGTGGAAGTAGTGCTCCATTACATAACGGCCACGATGAACCACAACCATCTTCCGAACCAGTTTTAGTTACTAGCGCACCACCTAATTGTACGAATGTCATAATAATTGTTGCTAAGACACTTAACCATTTAAGGTTTCCTTTTCTAAACAATGATAAACACCCCATCATTAAAATAAAATCTAACAACTATTCTCATTAAAAATGGACATTTTGTAATTTATTTTAACGTATATATTTTTCTTTTACATTATATCAATGATACCATTTTTAATTACGTTACAAAATCAACTATTTGGAATGTCGTTAAAGTGTCACAATTTAATTTTTTAAAACCTAGTCTTTTATGACTATTTGCTATATCATTGTATTATATGAAAAAATTCTAGGAGGGGAATTATGAGTAAAGAACAAACATTGTCACAGGAAACGGGCCAAGTGACATTTAAAGAATTACAACAGATTATTAAAATGGGCCTTGTTCAAGGGAATTTAATCCCTGCATTTGCTGGTTCTTGGTTGGCTGTTGTAATGACAAATCACTCCTTCCTATCGTCAATACCTCAAATTTTATTAATGATTATAGGTTCTACATTAATAATGGGTGGCGCATGTGCACTTAATAATTATTATGATCAAGACATAGATCAAATTATGCCTAGTAAACAGAATAGACCCACTGTAAATGATAGAATTTCAGATAAGCACTTATTAATTTTAAGCTTTGGTATGATGTTAATAGGTGAAGGTTGTTTATTTTTATTAAATATACCATCAGGTGTTTTAGGATTATTTGGTATCATAGGATACGTATCATATTATTCAATCTGGTCAAAACGACATACGACTTGGAATACAGTTGTAGGTAGTTTCCCTGGAGCTGTACCGCCATTAATTGGTTGGGTAGCTATAGATGGATCAATAAGTGTTGCAGCAATAGCACTATTTTTAGTAGTATTTTGTTGGCAACCAATACATTTTTATGCGTTAGCAATTAAACGTAGTGATGAATATTCATTAGCTAATATTCCAATGTTACCATCTGTAAAAGGATTCAATAGAACACGAGTAAGCATGTTTATTTGGTTAGTATTACTATTACCACTTCCCTTTATGTTATCTAGTTTAGGCACAACATTTATTGTTTTAGCTACTTTATTAAATTTAGGGTGGATGGCACTAGCTTTTACATCATTTAAAAAGAATACTGATCAAAATAAATGGGCAACTAAAATGTTTATTTACTCATTAAACTATTTAGTAGTATTTTTCGTACTCGTTGTAGTCGTATCACTTATTAAAATGATATAAATACAAAATTAAGTAAGGATGAAACATATGAACGTACCTATTTTACCTACAATAAGTACTTCGTGTATTGTCATTAGTGCGATATTAGTGGCAATTGGATGGAGACTTATTTGGAAAAGACAAATTGATCAGCATAAAAAAGTAATGTTATGGGCTGCCGTTTTTGCCGCAACATTCTTTATTATTTATGCTAGTAGAACAATCTTTATTGGTAATACCGCATTCGGTGGACCAGATAGTGTTAAAATTTATTATACTATTTTCTTAATTTTCCATATTAACTTAGCAACAATTGGTGGGATTTTAGGAATAATACAAATTGTATTAGCTTTTAAAGAGAAATTTAAAATTCATAGAAAAATTGGACCTATTGCTTCAGTAATATGGTTCTTCACAGCGATTACTGGTGTAGCAGTTTATGTACTGTTATACATCTTGTATCCAGGTGGAGAAACAACATCATTAATTAAAGCTACTTTAGGTTTATAATTGAATAAATAAGATTGTGACTGATAAAACTTTCTGTATAGTTTTATCAGTTTTTTTATATTAAGAATCTAATCCAATGTAAGACACCATTTTGTAAAATTGTGCTTCCTAATTCAAGAAATAACAATAGACTTATCTTGATTATGAAATAAGTAATTATGTACAATAGTAATAATTCAGTTAAGGTGGGTGAAAGATGAAAAAATTAGTTATACGAATTTTAGGAGTTGTTTTTTTAGTATCATTTCTAATCTATTTATTTTACTCACCACGGCTAAAATTTGATGTATTAGAAAATCCAAATAAAAGCCAAAAAAGTGATAGAACGGAACAATTCAAAAATTCAAATAAAAATATAGAAAATCCAAAACCTAAAAATGGTGTAGGAACATGGATTGGTAAGGACATTGATCAACTTACCAAAAAATACGGTCAAGCTAACCGAACATATCCATATAAAGATGGCTATAAAAATTATGTATTCAAGAAAACAAATCAATATTACATTGTCAGTGTAAAAGACAATAAAATAAAATCTGTTTATGCAACTGGAAAAGATGCTCATATTAACCCTTTACATATAGATGAAAGCAATTCAAAAATATTCGAAAATACAAGCATCAATCCCGAACCTACAATCAAATCAAATAATAAAAAATATGAATTTGAATTATCAGATGAAGATTTAAAAACACAAACTTTAATTAAATATGGTAATATATATGCGCAAGTTTATTCAGACCAACAAACGAATAAAATCATGGCAATACGCTTTTTAGATAAAGATGCATTAGCTACATTGCAACCATATAAAACGAATGAATCTCATTCTACAGCGAATTTAAAAAATAAAGATATACCTTATGAACAAAATACAAATCAATTAGTGACACTTTATGAGGTAACTAATGAAATGAGAAAACTAAAGGGATTAAAACCGTTAAAGGTAAATAATGATATTGCACATATTGCTTCAATAAATTTATTTGACGCGACTAAAAGTGGTTCTGACTCAGTAGAATTTACTGAAAATGCTTTAAAACAACAATTAGATGAAAGAGATGTTAGTTATAAATCGACAAGTCAGAATGTGGGTTACGACTTTGATGATGTCCCAACATTAATCCATAGTTGGATGAACTCCGATATTCATCGCTCTAGAATGTTAAATACGAAATATGAAGAAATGGGCGGAGAAGTAATGAAAGATTATTATTCGTTAATTTTCTTAGAAAAATAAATGAAGGGTAGAATGACAAATGATAAATGAAGAAACATTGTCAATTTTAGATGACGTCGAAGCCTTATCAGATATGATAGTTAATTCAGAAATTTATGATGAATATATTAAAGCGAAAGAATTATTAAACCAAAATGATGAAGCACACTTATTATATTCGGCTTTCCTAAAGACCAAAGATCAATACGACGATGTAATGCGATTTGGTAGATATCATCCTGACTATAAGACAATTATGATGGAAACACGCCAACGTAAACGAGCATATGAAATGTTACCAGTGGTAATGGACTATAAGTCAAAAGAAGTAGCATTACAGAATTTAATTGATGAAGTTATTAGTAAAATTGCTTTAGCTGTTTCGGATAATGTAAAAATTGATACAGGCAATCCATTTTTCCAAACGACTGCACAAGGTTGTGCTTCAGGTGGATCATGTAACTGTTCTTTATAAAATGATTTAAATTTTACCAAATTTATAAAACATACAAGATATCTCTCCAATATTGATTAAACTCAATATTTGGGGAGTTTTTTAATTCATATAAACCCTTATGTTTAAAGATGGAGATCATATTAATTTTAATTATCAGAAAATTATGAATAAACATTGTTTATTATTTGTCTTTATGGTAACTTATAATACAACTATAACTTTACTACAGTAAAGCATTAAAGTCAGAAGTAAAGGAGGTAGAGTATGAATAAGCAAAATCAGATAATAAAAATAAAAGAAATTGAATTAGCATTCTTAAAGTACTTTTCAAATAAAAATTACAAACTTGTAGATATAGATTTAATTGAAAAATTAGATTGGAGTCATTTGACGAAAGAGGACTTATTACAAATGAAAGAAAGGAATTTTTGGCAAAATAACAATCACATTTATAGTTTAAGACACGATTTTACTGATCAATTACTACGTTATCATTCAATATTTCCAACAGATTTTAAGAAGGTTGCTTATTCTGGACCTATTGTCAGAAATAATGAGGTCATATCACAAATAGGTATCGAGAATTATTTGCCTATATATAATCAATTCAATGATAGTTTTAATGATTTCTACCATTTTATTAAAACGTATTTAAAAGATGATATTCAGCTAATTATTTTAGGTCATTATCAATTATTGAATGAATTATTAGAAGAAAAATATAGAACTTTAGTTATTAAAAACATGATTGAAGAGAGAAATCTATCGGGATTAAAACATCAATTACCGCATAATCATCCTATCTTAAAATTACTATCAGAAAGCACACGTCATCAATTATCAAAATTAAGTCAATATTTGGACCAATCATCTCAAACATTACTTACGGTAAAAAGTTGGGAAGAGCAACTAATCAAACAAGGTTTGACCAATATTCATTTAGATATTTCGGCACAACCATCAAGATCTTATTATAAAGGTGTTTTTATCAGATGTTATTTAAATAAACATGATACTAGCATACTAACTGGTGGATTTTACTCTGGTGACCTCCAAGGATACGGTATGGCTTTGACTTTATAATCAGCATATTCAAAGAATAGGGGTGACAATATGATTAGAGTGGCTTTAGCGAAAGGGAGATTATTAGAAAGTTTTATCAACTATTTAGAGGCAGAACAACTATTTTTATTATCAAATGGACTAAAGCATAGACAACGTCAATTATTAGTTACGATAGATGGTATTGATTTTATTATAGTAAAGGGAAGTGATGTACCAATATACGTGGAACAAGGCATTGCAGATATAGGTATTGTAGGTAGTGATATCTTAAATGAAAATAAATATAATATTAATAATTTATGCGACTTACCATTTGGACACTGTCATTTTTCCTTAGCAGCTAAACCTGTTACGAATGATTATAAAAAAATTGCTACGAGTTATGTTCAAACAACTTCACGTTATTTTAAAAACAAAGGAATAGATATTGAAATTGTAAAATTAAGTGGTTCAATAGAACTCGCTTGCATTGTAGGAATGGTAGATGGAATTATTGATATTGTTCAAACAGGTACTACATTAAAAGCAAATGGTCTTGTTGAAAAAGAAAAAATCACTGATATTTCGGCAAGATTGATTACAAATAGAACACAGTATTTTAAAAAGGGTGAAGAAATAGAATCATTTATTAATATGTTAGGGGTGCAGATGATAAATGCTTAAAGCACAACAATTTTTAGAACTTTATTGTAACAATCAATCATTAGATGAGTCCTTATACCTGTTAGTTAAAAATATTTGTGATGATGTTAAAGTCAATGGTGATGCAGCGTTGAAAAAGTATAATTTAACTTTTGATCATGTAGACACAACATCTCTAGAAATTTCAAAGCAAGACATACAAAAGGCCTATGATGAATTAAATAAAGATACACTTAATGCGTTACACCAAAGCTATGAAAGGATTAAATCATATCAAGAAAAGATAAAGTATTCCTCTACTAAAAAGGGAGAATGTTATGAAGTTTACCATCCAATAGAACGCGTTGGGATATATGTTCCAGGTGGTAAAGCAAGCTATCCTTCTACTGTTCTAATGACGGCTACACTTGCACAAGTCGCGAACGTTGAAGAGATTGTTGTTGTGACACCTCCAAAAACAAATGGCGTTTCTAAAGAAGTTTTAGCTGCCTGTCACTTAACTGGCGTAAATCATGTCTATCAAGTTGGAGGTGCACAAAGTATAGCGGCGCTTACATATGGTACAGAAACTATTAAACCTGTTGATAAAATAGTTGGTCCAGGTAATCAGTATGTTGCGCTTGCAAAAAAATATGTTTATGGAGATGTAGGCATTGATCAAATTGCCGGCCCTACTGAATTAGCTATGATTATTGATGAGACTGCTCAAATTGACGCCATTACATATGATATTTTTGCTCAAGCTGAACATGATGAAATGGCTCGTACATTTGTTATTAGCGACAATGCTCAAATATTACAACAACTTCAGTTAAATATTGATAATAAATTAAAAACAATAGATCGTCATTCTATAGTGTCCAAAAGTATAGCCAATCATCATTACTTAATTGAAGTAAGTGATATGGAAGAGGCCTGTCATATTTTGAATAAAATTGCACCTGAACATGCATCCATTCAAACTAAACATCCAGAACAGTTTATTGATCAAATCAAATTTGTAGGTGCATTATTTTTAGGGCATTATGCTCCAGAAGCAATTGGTGATTATATTGCTGGACCAAGTCATGTTTTACCAACAAACCAAACTGCTAGATTTTCGAATGGTTTATCAGTTAATGACTTTATGACACGTCACAGTGTGATTAATCTATCAAAATCAACTTTTAAAAAGGTAGCATATTCTGCAGAAAGGTTAGCATGTGTAGAATCACTTAATAATCATCAACAATCAATACATATTCGACATTGACATATGGTAAAGCCATATTTAAAAGTGATTTTCAGAATTAACAACAAGGAGGAAGTTCAATGAACTATCAAAAATCACGTCAAACCGCTGAAACTTCTATTTCAATTGCTATAAGTAAAGAAAAGGAAAAATCCAATATACATACAGGCGTAGGATTTTTAGATCATATGTTAACACTTTTTGCTTTTCATAGTGGCTTATCATTACAAATTGAAGCTAAAGGAGATACATATGCTGATGATCATCATGTGACAGAAGACATTGGTATAGTTTTAGGACAGTTGATATTGGAAATGGTTAAGACTCAGCAAAGCTTTAAAAGATATGGTACAAGTTATATACCTATGGATGAAACGTTAGCAAGAACTGTAATTGATATTAGTGGCCGTCCATATTTTTCATTTAATGTTCAATTAAGTAAAGAAAAAGTAGGTCATTTTGATACAGAATTAGTAGAAGAATTTTTTAGAGCACTTATTATTAATGCGAGGTTAACTGTGCATATGGACTTAATTAGAGGTGGAAATACCCATCATGAAATTGAAGCTTTATTTAAATCTTTTGCTAAATCATTACAAGAGGCATTAACACCAACTCTTGAATTTGTAATACCTTCGTCTAAAGGTGTGATTGAATGATAGCTATAGTTGATTACGGTCTAGGCAATATTAATAGCTTGAAAAAGGCAATTGAATTCTTAGGCTACGAGACAATATTGACCAACAACGAAAGTATTATTTATAAGGCAGATGCAGTTGTATTACCTGGTGTTGGACATTTTAAAGATGGAATGACAGAAATTAAAAATAAAAGATTAGACACTATCTTAAACCAAATTAAAAACCAACCTATCATTGGTATTTGCTTAGGAATGCAATTGTTATTTGAATATAGTGAGGAAGGTAATGTAGAAGGACTAGGACTGATACCTGGACGAATAGTGCCAATCCATACAACACAACCTATCCCGCATTTAGGTTGGAATTTATTGAAAAGTGATCATCAATTACTTCAATGTGATGTGTACTTTATACATTCTTATCAAGCGATAATGAATAATCATGTTGTTGCATATGCAGATTATGAGTGTCAAATTCCTGCAGTAGTACAATATAACAATTGTATAGGAATACAATTCCATCCTGAAAAAAGTGGTGAACAAGGATTGGCAATTTTAAATCAAGCATTGAAAGGCGGTTTTATAAATGATTAACATATGGCCGGCAATCGATTTGATTGACTCAACGAGTGTAAGACTAACTGAAGGTAAATATGAATCTAAAGAGCAAATGACAATGACAGCTGAGGAAAGCATCCAATTTTATAATCAATTTGATTGTGTTTCACGTATACATATTGTGGATCTTATAGGAGCAAAATTAAAGCAAACTCAAGAATGTCATTATATTAAAAAGCTAAGATCATTATCTCAAAAACCTATAGAAGTAGGTGGAGGGATTCGATCACAAGAAACTTTAAATCATTATTTTGATATAGGTATAGATTACTGCATAGTTGGAACTAAAGGTATTCAAGATTTAACTTGGTTGGAAAGAATGTCATATCTATTTCCTAAAAAGATTTATTTGTCTATAGATGCATACAAACAAGATATAAAGATTAATGGTTGGCTAGAAGATACACAACTCAATTTGTTTGATGTTGTTAAACAAGTGAATCATTTACCTTTAGGTGGCATCATCTATACTGATATTTCAAAAGATGGGAAGTTAGCTGGTCCTAATTTTGAATTAACAAGACAATTAGTACAACAAACTGAATTAAGTATTATTGCTTCTGGAGGTATTAGAAATCAAGAAGATTTAAACCAATTTGAAAAATTGGGTGTTTATGCTGCGATTATCGGTAAAGCTGCACATAATCCCAGTTTTTGGGAGGGGTTATCTTGATTAAAAAAAGAATCATTCCTTGTTTAGATGTTAAAGATGGGCGTGTTGTTAAAGGGATACAATTTAAGGGATTAATCGATATAGGTAGTCCACTTGAATTAGCACAATACTATAATGAAGCGGGAGCAGATGAACTTGTATTTTTAGATATTTCTAAAACTGAAAAAGGACATGACTTAATGTTGGAAGTTATCGAAACCATTTCTAAACAATTGTTTATACCATTGACTGTTGGAGGCGGTATTCAAACTTTAGATGATATTTCGCAATTACTTAATCATGGAGCAGATAAAGTGTCATTAAATTCTAGTGCACTTCAAAATCCTAATTTAATTAAAGAAGCTAGCCAAAAATTTGGAAGTCAATGTATTTGTATTGCTATTGATAGTTATTATAGTGCGGAACAAAATGACTATTTTTGTACTACACATGGAGGTAAACAATTAACCTCTATAAGAGTATATGATTGGATTCAACAAGTTGAAGAACTTGGTGCTGGAGAATTACTTGTAACCAGTATCCATCACGATGGTATGAAAACTGGCTTTGATATTGAACATTTATCAGATATTAAATCAAAGGTGAATATACCAATCATTGCTTCAGGTGGTGGTGGAAATCCTCAACATTTTCTAGACTTATTTAAAGAAACAGATGTATCTGCCGGTTTAGCTGCTAGTATTTTACATAGTAAAACATATACAGTAGCTGATATTAAGCACACATTAAGAAAAGGTGGTATGCCAGTAAGATGACAGTCACAGTAGATTTTAGTAAAGGTTTAGTACCGGTCATATTACAACATTATGTAACGAAGCAAGTATTAATGCTCGGGTTTATGAACGAAGAAGCATTTAATAAAACAATGGAAGAGAACGTAGTAACTTTTTATTCAAGGTCTAAACAAAGATTGTGGACTAAAGGGGAATCATCGGGGCATACGCAACAAGTCGTTACGATACATACAGATTGTGATAATGATGCAATACTAATCGAAGTTATTCCTAATGGTCCAACATGTCATACTGGGAATCAAAGCTGTTTTAGTACAAAGACACATTTTGCAGTTCAATTATTGGAACATACAATAAAAGAACGATCTAGAACTAATCAATCTAAATCTTATACCAATTATTTGTTAGAACAAGGTATAGAAAAAATCACTAAGAAATTTGGAGAAGAATCGTTTGAAGTTGTAATAGGAGCTATGAAAAATGATAACAAAGAAGTTATCAACGAGGCGGCGGATTTAATATATCATTTATTTGTCTTATTACATTCGTTAAATATTTCTTTTTCAGCAATTGAAAAAGTATTAGAACAACGTCATCATAAAAGTAACAATTTTAAAGGTGAAAGAGATTCTATAGAAAATTGGTAATACACATCGGTGTCTGTAAAAGTAAAAATCCTTAACGAAAAGGTGATTATTCGTTAAGGATTTTTGCTATTTATTATTTTAATGTCTCTTTAAATTGTTGTGCTAAATCAGGTCGATCTGTTACAAGTGTATGCACACCTTTTTGGTATAAATCTGTCATTAAATCAATACTATTAATGCCATAAAATCCTGGTACAATATTTAATACTTTTAACCATTTAATAAATCTAGAAGAAGTAAGCTTGATTCCTTTAAATTCGGTTGGCATTTGGAAAGTATTAGCTTTCGGATGGAATTTATGTCCTCTAAACGTATTAAACTTAATAAACGCATCTGCTACTTCGTTTTGACTCGCACCAATTGCTACAGTACCTTTACTTAATTGATCAAAGCGTTCAATTTGTTCTTTATGGAAACTTGTTACTAATACACGATGTTCTGCATGATGTTTAACAATTTGATGATAAATGACTTCAGGTGCAATAGAACCTTCATAACTGTTTGGATGATCTTTCAAATCAACATTAATATACATCTCTGGATAAAGCTCTAAAAGTTCCTCAAATGTTAAAATTTTAGCATCTTCATGTCCACGAAATGGATATTGACGATTTATATCTGTGAAATAATATCCAGCGTCTAATTTTCTTAATTCTTCTAAAGTATGTTCACTTACTTTACCTGAACCGTTAGTTGTTCTATCAACAGTTGCATCATGGAATACGATAAGTTCCTTATCTTTAGTGAGCCTTACATCTGTTTCGAATCCATCTACGCCATATTGTACTGCATTATCAAATGCAAGCTTTGTTTGTTCAGGTCTAACAGCCATGCCGCCTCTATGCGCAAATAAATATGGTGCTACACCTGTGAAAAATGGAGGGATTGCATTAATTTCACGTGGTTTTTTATTTTTATTTACATAAATCACACTTCCAACAATACTTGCAATTGCGAATGAACCATTAATGAACCACTTATTTAGTTTAACCATTTGATATCCTCCTTTAGGTATTAAAGTTATATTAACAGATATCCTTCATATTTGAAAAATGAAGTGCGTGAAGAACGGAATATTATTTTATTTTTTATAGACAAATATTTACTTGACGAATTAAGTATAGGAATATCCCATTATGAAGATTGGTTTTGATTTAATAGAACAATATAAATAGGGATGGAATATATGGAAGTGATTGTTATTTCATAAAATTTAAACTCATGATATGATAAAAACTGTGTATATTAAATGGAGTGAGCAAAGATGAATTTAGTTCAAAGAGTGAGCCTTATTGTTTATTTAAAACATATCAAACATGAAAGACAAATTAGAAAATATGGACACATCGTTCATTCTAATCGTCAACGTAAATTCGTTATCATGTATGTTAATGAAAGTGAAGCGGACGATGTCGTTAATAAACTAATGAAATTAAAATATGTTCAACATATAGATGGTTCACCATACAAATTTTTAAAGAAAACGTATGAAAAAGAAAAACACGAAGTCATATAACTCGTGTTCGTTAAGAAATGTGTTTCCTATTGTAATGGTGGTATCCAACGTTGTAATCGTAAAACGCTAATTAAATAGTTAAAATATAAGTCATTGTCATGGAAAGCTTCTGGAGGTTGAACATCTATACCTAATACTGGGATATCGTATTCCTCTGCTTTCTGGTTAATCATGTCAAATTTCTTATTACTATTTGGATATGGATATTTTAATGCATTAATCATCATATACATTGCTTGGAAATAATTACCTTCAGTCGGTTGCATAATGATAGCTACTGATGATAATTGCTTTTCAGTTTGTGGGGAATGAAAATAGATTATTTTATCAATTCTAGTATGGTTGTAGTCGATGAGAGTGGTGAATTCGAATAAATCTGTTAAACCCTCACCTAAAACAATAAATGATTGTTTCATTTGTTTAATCAATCTCCTTTTATCCCAAATTATATTAAATTATATTGTGAAATGGAAGTGTGAAAGTGATGCGTGTCATTGCGGGAATACATAAAAGTAAGGCATTAGAAAGTTTGGAAGGTCGAAATACTAGGCCAACTATGGATAAAGTTAAAGAAGGCATCTTTAATAGTTTACATGAAGTATCAGGTATAGCTTTGGATTTATTCGCTGGAAGCGGCGCATTAGGGATTGAAGCATTATCTCGAGGTATGGATAAAGTAATCTTTGTCGATCAAAATTTTAAAGCAGTTAAAGTGATTAAATCAAACCTTAAGCAACTTGATTTATTAGCACAATCTGAAGTGTATAAAAATAATGCTGATCGTGCGTTAAAAGCTTTAGCTAAAAGAGAGATTCAATTTGATTACATATTTTTAGATCCGCCATATAAAAAAGGTCTTATTGATGAAGCATTAAAAAGCATTGATGAGTTTAATTTGCTTAAAGAAAATGGTATTATCATTTGTGAGTTTAGTAATGAAGAACATATTCAAAGTGCACCGTTTAAAGAAATAAAAAGATATCATTATGGTTTGACAGATACATTGCTATTAGAAAAAGGAGATTAATATGAATAAGACGAAAGCAGTCATTCCCGGGAGTTTCGATCCAATTACATACGGTCATCTAGATATTATTGAAAGAAGTGCAGATCGTTTTGACGAAATACATGTCTGTGTTTTGAAAAATAGTAGTAAAGGCGGCACGTTTAATATAGAAGAACGTATGGATTTAATTAGGGGCTCTGTAGCACATCTTTCCAACGTGGAAGTACATCATTTTAATGGTTTATTAGTAGATTTTTGCAAACAAGTCGGTGCGAAAACGATTGTACGTGGATTACGTGCGGTAAGTGATTTTGAATATGAATTACGCTTAACATCAATGAATAAAAAGTTGAATAATAATATTGAAACTATGTATATGATGACTAGTACGAATTATTCATTTATTAGTTCTAGTATCGTTAAGGAAGTTGCAGCTTATAAAGCAGACATTTCGGAATTTGTACCTCCTAATGTTGCTGAAGCATTAAAAGAAAAATATTATAAATAAAAAAGCAGACCGTACTATGTGACTCTTTTAATAGTCATCATCGATAGTACGGTCTTAAATTATGTTTGAATCACTGGTGTATTAAAATCATTTTGAGATTGTTGGCTTAATAAGTTGTATACATTTGTTGCTTTAATTTCGATAGGGAAATATGTAGCTGAAGATTTATTGATATTGGTTATAAAACGACGTTCTGGATATTGTTGCTTTAAATATTTTAAATAAGCGCGACCTTGTTCATTCATACCTAAAATTCTAATTGCTCGTATATCGTTTGTAATATCATGTTGATGAATATTGAGCAGGATATTCATTAGGATACGTTGTATATGTGTATAGGTATATCGTTTGGTTTTGGTTTTACTTAGTAATTCTTTAAACGAATTGACATCTTTGATGATTGTTTTTAATCTGTTTTCGAACCCTTCACTGACAGTATATATAGTGTTTAAAGTATTAGTGTCTTGTGTTAACAATTGATGTTTGATGTAAGGGAAAGTATCTTCAACTGTAGTCATTTGATTTTGATACAGTGATTTAATATTTTGAGGTACTACTTTATACCAATCAGTTTCTTGATTGATTAAAGATTGGCGGATGGAAGACCCACTCGCAAATTGTTGATGCTTTATTGTGTTATCACGATGTTGTGCTGACTCACGGTAAATCGTCATTGCTTCAATATGTGGTGCATATTGCTGGATTGCTTTAAGATATCCTATACTTAAGATGTTGTTAGGTGATTGTAAAATATTTAAAGTTTGTTGGTCTTTAATCAGTTCACTGATAATTCTTGGATAACTTTTACCTTCTTTAATTTTGGACTTGAATATAGGATTATTTTCTAATTCAAGCACGTGATTGACTGCATTTTGTAACTCAACTATATTACCATGTTCACTACCAAAAGATATTGTGTTAATATCGATATAATTCGCTACTTTAATAGCCATTTTTCCAAAGAAGTCTCCAGAAGATAAACTTGCGATAGTAGGTAATTCTACAACTAAATCAACACCAGAAAGTGCCATTTGAGTACGAATGAATTTATTGAATATAGCTGGTTCGCCACGCATTACAAAGTTGCCACTCATTATTGCAACAGAAACATCTGCTTGAGAATTTATTTTAGATTGTTGAGCATGATATAGATGCCCATTATGGAAAGGATTATATTCAGTAATCAAGCCAACACTTTTCATTTGCATTTCTTCCTTTCAGAATTCATTATTAGTATTGTAACAGAAGTACGTATGTTAAGAAAAAATCTTGACATATTATACTGAGAAAGTTAAAATAAATTTTGTGCTTGTTAGAGGTGAAGCCATATGAAATGGTCAATAACACAATTAAGAAAATATCAAGGTAAGCCTTTTGAATTTAATCAAACGGCGAATTTTGAGCATTTAAAAGAATCATTAGATCTCATTGATCTTTCTGAAATCAATGTTGACGGTAAATTAACTATCAAATCAAATGAAGTTATTGCTGACATACATGTCACTGGGACATATACGATGCCGTGTGCTCGTACTTTAGTTCCTGTAGAAGTGCCATTGGATGTAGAAACTTCTGAAATATTTGATTTAGAAGGTAGTGATTATTATACCGATGAAGAAGAGCAGGATGAACATTATCATCTAGCTACTGACGGTATGATTAATATTAAAGATATTGTTGAAGATTTAGTTATCATCGAAAAACCGATGCGTGCTTATTCAGACAACAGTGATCAAATGTTAACCGAAGGCAATGGTTGGGAAGTGATTGATGAAGATGAATTCGTTGAACTTGTCCAAGAACAAGATCAAGAAGACGATGGTTCAAATAGTAATCAAGTTGATCCAAGGCTTCAGAAATTACAACAATTATACGATAAAGAACAATAACGGTTTAATTAATGATATAATATTGTTAAATAAACTGATATCATTTAATTATGTGTTTAATTTTAAGGAGGATAAATCATGGCAGTACCTAAAAGAAGAACGTCTAAAACTAGAAAAAACAAACGCCGTACTCATTTCAAAATGTCAGTACCTGGTATGACAGAATGCCCAAGTTGTGGCGAATACAAATTAACTCACCGCGTATGTAAAAACTGTGGTTCTTACAATGGTGAAGAAGTAGTATCTAAATAATTTTAGATATTATTAAAAATCCCGTCTGAAATTAATTTTCAGACGGGATTTTTTTGTATTATTTTTTAGAATGTTTAATTCTCTTTGGTAAGATAAAAGTTAAACCAGTTAACGCTAACAATAATGACCATGTCAATCCTTGAGATGAAGATTGACCAGTTTCTGGAAGAGATGTTGTTTTTTTCATGTCATGCTCTTTTGATTTTTGTTTATCACTATCTTTTACATTATCTTTACTCTCAGTTTTGGTTTCAGTTGTTCCTTTTTTCTTAACATGTTCTTTATCAATATCTTCATCTGTTTTAACACTTTCAGGTATTATTATATCACTGTCTTCATCAACTTTTTGAGTTACTTCATTATCTTCGTTTTTATCGACATCGTGATCTTCGACAATATCTGCAATATCATCAACATTATGATCAGGGATTGTTGTATTATCACTATTTGATTCATTATTATCTACATTTTCATCTGTTTGATTATCAGTGTTGTTATCTTTAACTACATCAGTTATTTGAGTGTTTTCGTTGTTAGTTGTTGTAGTTGGGTCATTTTGATTATTTTCTGCATCAATTATTGAATTGTCTACGTTTGTAAAAGATGTATCTTCAACTGGGACATCTTTATTTATAATTCTTACGTGATATTGACCATCGTAACCGATAGAAGATACTACGACTTTAACTATTGCATTGTAAACTGCTTTATTAGGGTCATAAGGGAAAATTAATGTTCTAGTGTTTTTTTCTTTATCTTTAGAAATAGTTGTCACTCGTTCACCTTCGACAATAAAGTCTTTCCAATAACTATCTTCTTTAGTACGCATAATTACATATTGCTTACCATTTAATGTACCAATTTGGAAAGGATGTTCAACAAATCCATCCATTACTGACTCATTATTTTCTTCACTTTCAAATACAACAAAATTAGCATCATGTACATCCGTTAATTGATCGTTAGTTGGTTTTGCATTTTCAAACTCAACAATTGCTGATTGAACTTGTTGTTTTAAAGCAGCTTTTGTCTTTTCTAATTTGAATTTATATTCTTCTTTATATTTATCAGGTAAAGTTTTTTGTAACTTTTCTAATTCATATACTTGTCTTTCTAGTGTCTTAGCTTTGCGATATGGTGCCAATAATTTATCTACAGTATAAGTTTCATCATCTTTGTAATCATTAGGATTATTAGTTATCGGTTGTTTGAAAACCATTAAAGTATAATCATAATTTTCGACTTTATTTTCACCAAGTTGAATAGATGATACAATTTTAACTTCTTTTGTGCCTACAGAAACTGGGAAACGGATATAAGCATAGTCTTTATCTGAATCATAAGATACGAGCGTAACAGGAAGTTTTTTGTCTCCTTCATAAATTTCAAAGTTTCTCCATGTTTGTGCTGTTTTTAATCCTAATTCAATTTCTGGTTGAGATTTAGTAAATATCACAGTTGCTGGATCTAATGTGCTTGCATAATGATAAAATTGTCTGTCACCGTCTTCTTTTTTCATTTCAAAATCAATAGGTCGTGTAACGGGTGCACTATGATCTTTATCTAATACTGCTGGGTTTTTAATAGCATCTTTTATTGATACATCAGCAGGAGGATAGACTGTATCATTAGCTTGTGACTGATTTTCTTCATTATTACTTTGGTTATTATTTGGTGTTGTATCTGCAGTTTGATTTTGAGTGTCATCATTTTGATTATTATTATCTGTAGTATTTGATTGATTATTATTTGGTGTTGTATCTACAGATTGGTTTTCATTTGGTTGATTTTGACTATTATTAGTTTGATTACTAACGCTTTGATTATTATCAATTGTTGAGTTTACATCGTTATTATTTGATGTTGAATTTACATTATTATCTGAATTGTTGGTAGTGTTTGTTGGTGTTGTGTTATCAGTTGCATTTTCCGAAGCATTATTACTGCTATTATCATTTAAAACGAGTGATGGGTCATTATAAATAGGTCGAGCGAATTCTAATTTTG
Source organism: Staphylococcus sp. FSL H8-0121 (assembly GCF_038008425.1). Taxonomy (NCBI): domain Bacteria; kingdom Bacillati; phylum Bacillota; class Bacilli; order Caryophanales; family Staphylococcaceae; genus Staphylococcus; species Staphylococcus sp. FSL H8-0121. The sequence continues at coordinate 718,614 of NZ_JBBOZB010000001.1, read as the reverse complement.
TATAATCATAATTTGTTTCAGGTTCATTATCAATTTGTGTAGACGATACAATTTTAAGTTCTTGTGTACCATCAGTCACAGGGAAACGAATATATGCATGATCTGTGTCTGGATTATAAGACACTAAGTTAACAGGAAGTTTTGTGTTTCCTTCATAAACTTCAAATTTCTTCCAAGTTGAACCTGTATCAAGGTCAAGTTCAACGTTTGCTTTAGTTTTTGTGTAATAGACATCAGCAGGGTTCTTAATACTAAAATAGTGATAATATTGTGTTTCATTATTTTGATCAAATAGTTGGAAATTGACTGTCTCTCTTGGACCAATGTCATGAGGTTGGTTTTCAACTGCAGGGTTTTTAATAGCATCTTTTATAGACTGATCCGCTGCAGGGTAGGCAGTAGGCTGATTCGTTGTTTGTGTTTGATTATTATTTTCAACCGGTTGAGTTACAGGTTGAGATTGGTTTGATTGATCAGAATTCGCCGTAGATGCCGATTGATTTTGTACATTATTGTCATTAGAATTTTCGGCAGCCTGGGCTTGTCCATGAGAAGTAAAAATGAATAGTGTACTTACTACTATCGAAGCTACACCAAGTGTAGATTTGCGTATTGAATAAAAAGACCTTAATTTTGGGAAGTTATGCTGTTGATGTTTGTTCATGTTGTAAACAACTCCTATAGTTTTAATACAGATTGATAATCATTATCAATCGTTCACATGTATTGTAACTCAAAGTATAAATATATTGCAATCCATTTTATAAAAAAATAATAAAACCTATACTGAGAGATATCAACTTCTTAATATAGGTTTCATATGATTATTTAGAGTGCTTTCTTCTGAAAACAAACATTGTAATAGATGTGAATAGGGCAATCGTAGCCATAGCTAATTCATTAAAGTAACTATGTGAAGCTACTTTACCTGTATCAGGTAATTCTTTTGATTTGTTGTCGTCGCTATTTTGTGAGTTTTTAGCATCTTTATCCCCGTTATTTTGATTAGATTTGCTATCTTTACCTTCATCTTCTTTTTTGCCTGTTTTGCCACCTTTACCATCTTTACCATCTTTACCGACATTGTCACCAGTGTTTGTATTAGTTCCATTATTATTATTGCCCCCAGCAGCTGGAGTAGTTGGTACATTATTGTTGTCCCCAGCAGCTGGAGTAGTAGGTGCATTGTTGTTATCTCCAGTGTTTGGAGTAGTAGGTGCATTGTTGTTATCTCCAGTAGCTGGAGTAGTAGGTGCATTGTTGTTGTCTCCAGTATTTGGAGTAGTAGATGCATTGTTGTTGTCCCCAGAAGCTGGAGTAGTAGGTACATTGTTGTTATCTCCAGTACTTGGAGCAGTAGCACCGTTGTTATTGTCTCCAGTAGCTGGAGTAGTTACTACATCATTGTTAGGTTGAGATGCTGTATTATTATCACTATTAGTATTAATTTCGCCTAATGTTGGAATAGGTTTCGCAAATTCCAAATGCGTTGTATAAGTATGATCATACTTTAAGTTTGGAATAACGATATGTATTCTTGATGTGATATTTGTATATCCTGGTTCTACTGAAATATCTAACGTTTTTGTATCATTTGCTGTGTCATCATTAACAACATTAGTAGTTAATTCTTGATTGTTTTTATCGAAAAATTTATATTCTTTCCACCATGAAGCATTTGTTAATGTAGCTTGGAAATAATATTGATTATCTTTTTTAATTACTTTACCAGGATGCTTCATATATTCATCCATGTGTGACACTTCATTTGAACCATCTCTTTGAACTTGGAAATTCAATTCTTCAGATACAGTATTATTTTGTGATGAAGAAGGTGATACTGCTGTATTTTGATTATTATTTTGATTTGTTTCAGCAGCCTGCGCATGATTTTCTCCATTACTTGCATAAAGTAATACACTTAATAAAAGAGTTGCACTTCCAATTGTAAATCTTCTTAATGATGCATGATTATTCTCCTTATAAAACTTAGGATTTAGATAATGTTTGTTCATGATGTTTTCCTCCTAAAAATGATTGTGCTATGTCATTAAAAGTGATTAACCAATTTAATTGAAAATGGTTATCAATAATAGTACCACAAGTATATCGTTATAACAATAATATAATTTTATTATAAAATAAATATTGACTTTGATAATAGTTATCATTTATTATTTTTGTAAAGACGTAATATTCGTCTTAAATGGGAGGTATATATTTTGAAAAAATTACATAAAATTTTTAGTGTAGCCGTATTGTCTTTTATATTGTTTTTTGCGACAACTGTTAATAATGCTTTTGCTGAAGATAGCGGAACGTTCAATTATGAAATCTTAAAATATAATACTAACGATACATCTATTGCCAATGATTATTTTAATAAACCAGCTAAATATGTTAAAAAGAACGGTAAGTTATATGTTCAAATTACTGTTAACCACAGTCATTGGATTACAGGTATGAGTATCGAAGGCCATAAATAAAAAATTATTAATAAAAATGCTGCGAAAGATGAACGTACTTCTGAATTTGAAGTAAGTAAAGTGAGCGGTAAAGTCCAAGGTAAAATTGATGTATATATTAATGAAAAAGTAAATGGCAAACCTTTCTTATATGATCACCATTACAATATTACTTATAAATTTAATGGACCATCTAATGTAGTTGGTAATGGTAGTAGCAGTGCAAGTACTACTGGTAATGATACTACAGGGGGTACTACAAACACTGGTACTGGTGGTGTAGAAAACCCACAAACTAGTGCTGGTATTCCAGGATATATTTATATCGTTCCTGCAGTTGCATTGATGTCATTCGTTTTCATTACATTTTATGCTAAAAAGGTTAACAAAGGTAATGTGAAATAATGAATGTATCATTACAAACTAGCTTTAAAACGTTAATCATTTATTGTTGTGTATCGACATTTATGATTTTAAATAATAAAGATGCATTATTATTGGCTGATGAGATGAATAGTCCATCAGCCAATTCTTATAATACACAGCAAGATAACCCTCAGAAATTAGATGAAGCTATTTTTAAAGAATTACCTAAAAAGACTAATAATATCTATCTAGATGTAAGAGATAAAGATGATAAAAAAGTAGAAGTATTTGATGAAAAAGGTCGACTTATTTTTAATAGTAAAAATCAAGTTTACCTAGAAATCAAATTATCTCCACATACTAAGATTGAAAATTATCAATTTTTGACATCCAATTCTCAGCCATTACCATTTGTAACTAAAAGTAATGATAATACAACAACGATAAGAATATTATTAAAGCAAAATATACAAACCTTGGAAATGCGTTATAAACAAAATCTCCATGATAAGGAAGACAGTGTACTATTCATTCATTTAAAACAAAATAAAGATGATAAAGAAGACAAAAAAGATAAAAATCAGAATCAAATAATAGTTCAACAAAATAAGAATAATAATCAACAAACACGAACTACAGATAAAGATATATCTAAAAATAAAAAGACTGGTCAAAATAAACCAAAAGAATATAAGAATAGTACTCAAGAACAAAAAAACAAATCAACTACAACAAATATAAATGTGACTAAAAATAGTAACAGCAGTCATACTCAATCGTCTGAAAATTCAAATAATAATGATCAAAGTTTGAAAAATAATGTTGATTCACAATCAACTAAAATTCAAAGTACTAGGGACAATATTAAAAAGGAAAAAGATAAAACATTACCATCATTCAATAGAGATGATGATGTAAAGAAACATAAACCAAATAATAAAAAATATGAAAATAATCAAAAAGCAAAAAGTCATAAAAAAGAATATGCGATATTGGGCGTAGCTATAGTATTAGCAATGTTACTCCTAGTTGTATCTCATTTATTAATGAGAAAGCGAGGTAAAAAAGATTGAAACATGTAAAAACAATAATTTTAGGAATTATATGTGCTATTTTATTAGTCGCTTGTGAATCATCGTCGAAACCAAAAAAAGAAGAAAAAGCTGAAAAATATAGAATAGTACCTACCACTGTTGCATTGACAATGACACTAGACAAACTGGATTTACCAATCGTTGGAAAACCAACATCTTATAAAACATTACCGGCACGATATAAAGATGTTCCCGAAGTGGGACAACCTATGCAACCTAGTGTAGAAGCAGTTAAAAAATTAAATCCAACTCACGTATTAAGTGTGTCTACAATCAAAGATGAAATGAAACCTTTTTATAAACAGCTTAATATGAAAGGTTACTATTATGACTACGATAGTTTGCAAGGTATGGAAAATTCAATTACAGAATTAGGTAAACAGTTTAATAGAACTGAAAAAGCAAAAGAATTAAATGATCACTTAAATAAAGTGAAAAAGGAAATTGAAGACAAAGCTGCTAAACAACGTAAACATCCTAAAGTACTAATACTTATGGGTGTGCCAGGAAGTTATTTAGTTGCGACTGATAAATCTTATATTGGCGACTTAGTGAAAATTGCTGGTGGAGAAAATGTAATTAAAGTAAAAGATAGACAGTATATTTCGTCAAATACTGAAAACTTACTCAATGTAGACCCTGATATCATTTTACGTTTACCACATGGCATGCCAGATGAAGTGAAAAAAATGTTTAAAAAAGAATTTAAACAAAATGATATTTGGAAGCATTTTAAAGCTGTTAAAAATAATAAAGTTTATGATTTAGAAGAAATTCCATTTGGAATTACAGCGAATGTTGATGCTGACGAAGCAATGAAACAGTTATATGACTTATTTTATAACAATAAAAAGTAATGGAATGATTGTATGATAAAGAACCATAAGAAGTTATTTTTAATAATATTTATACTATTAACTGTTTTAACAGCATATTTATCATTTGTTACTGGTACTTTAAAAATTACATTTAATGATTGGATAGATAAATTATCAACTGGTGAAAATAATGCGGTGGATGCGATATTAGATTTGAGATTACCTAGAATATTAATAGCAATGATAGTAGGGGCTATGTTGGCAGTATCAGGAGCACTTTTACAAGCGTCTCTTCAAAATCCATTAGCTGAAGCGAACTTAATAGGCGTTTCGACTGGCGCTTTAATTATGAGAACACTATGTATGATGTATATTCCTCAACTATATAATTATTTACCCTTTTTAGTTTTTATCGGAGGATTGATTCCATTTATAATCATTATATTTTTACACACTAAATATCAGTTGAATGCGGTAAGTATGATTTTAGTAGGTGTAGCATTATTTGTGTTATTAAATGGTGTATATGACATCTTAAGTCAAAATCCATTACTGAAAATGTCTCAAGGTTTAACTATGAAAACATGGAAAGATGTATATATTATAGCGATTTCTGCAATGATAGGATTAAGTTTAAGTATTTTACTATCTCCTAAGTTGAATTTATTAAATTTAGACGATATGCAAGCTAAGAGTATTGGTTTTCAAATAGATACGTATAGATGGATAATTGGCTTATTAGCAGTATTTTTAGCAAGTGCAACAGTTGCGATAGTAGGTCAAATGGCCTTTTTAGGGATTATTGTACCTCATATAGTAAGAAAAATAGTAGGTGTTAATTATAAAGCAGTTATACCATTTTCAATAGTCATAGGAGCTTGGTTCTTACTTTTAGCTGATTTAGCAGGACGTACAATACATCCACCATTAGAAATACCTGCCAATGCTATTTTAATGATTGTAGGTGGACCTACATTGATTTATTTATTATGTAAGGGTAAACGTCAACGTATTTATAAATCTATGTAAGGCTTAACTAATGAAGAATAAAGGATTATCACATTATATGAAACACATAATAAGAATAATACAAATTATTTTAATCGTTGTTATTGTCGTTTTTACTTATCAAATAATTAAAATTTATGTTCAAGATAAAGATGAACAAGAAAGTTATGCCAAAATACAAAAGAAATTTAAAACACTATCAAATGAACATCAATCATCAGTAAGACCACAATTTGAATCCTTAGAAAAAATTAATAAAGACATCGTTGGTTGGATTCAATTAGAGGGAACATCGCTCAATTATCCTATTTTACAAGGTAAAACAAATCATGAATATTTAAATTTAGATTTTGAAAGAGAACAACGTCGTAAAGGAAGTATTTTTATGGATTATCGAAATTCATTGAACCCTTTAGATAAAAATACGGTGATATATGGTCATCATATTGGTGATCAAACTATGTTTGATGTACTTGATGATTATTTAAAACAATCATTTTATGACAAACACAAATCAATCCACTTTGATACTAAATATGGTAAATATCAATTACAAATTTTTAGTGCATTTAAAACAACAAGTAATGACAATTATATCCAAACGACTTTTGATAATGATGAACAGTTTAAAGCATTTTTACTCAAAACAAAGAAGCGTTCGTTGATTAAAACGAATGTAGATGTCAATGAAGGAGATAAAATTGTGACATTATCGACTTGTGAAGATGCATTTAGACAAACAGCAGGCAGAATAGCAGTTGTTGCCAAATTAACTAAAATTAACTAAAAGGATGAAGACAATCATGAGATTTATGGCTGAAAACAAATTAACGCTAAACAAAGGGACAGCAACAGAAATTGTTGAAAGATTTTATACTAGACATGGTATTGAGACATTAGACGGGTTTGAAGGTATGTTTGTTACTCGTACATTAGAAAAAGAGGATTATGATGAAGTTAAAATTTTAACTTTATGGAAAGATAAACAAGCTTTTACAGACTGGTTGAAATCAGATGTATTTAAAAAAGCACATCAATATGTTCGCAGTCAATCTGATGATAAAAGTAGTCCGATTATTAAAAATAGCGTTCATACATATGATATTGGCTATCATTATTTGAAATAACCATTCGTTTAACGAGCAATTAGCTTCCGATTAAATATCAATAAATTTAGTCGGAAGTTTTTTTATTTTAATATTATGAAGGTGTTTCTTAGTAGAACAACTTAGCTAAAACTAATACGTAAGTATCACTTAACTATTAAAATAGTAGTGATACTTTATTTTCAATTTATAACTTAATCATATACAATTAAGGATAATTAGAAATTATCATATTGGAGATTAATTATATGGAACAAATTACGTCGGCTCAAAATAGTAAAATTAAAAATGCGAATAAACTTAAGAAAAAGAAAGATAGAGATAAAACAGGTTTAGCACTTATCGAAGGTATACATTTAATAGATGAAGCATATCAAAGTGGTTTAGACATTGAACAATTATTTGTTGTTGATCCTAGTAGAACAGATGAACAATTAATTGAGTATGCTAATGAAACATTTGAAATTAATTTAAAAGTTGCAGAAGCGTTGTCTGGAACTGTGACACCTCAAGGCTTTTTCGCAGTGATAAAAAAACCAGAATATGATATATCAACTGCGAAACAAGTATTATTAATTGATAGAATACAAGACCCAGGTAATTTAGGAACGTTAATCCGCACTGCAGATGCAGCAGGTATTGATCTAATAGTAATGGAAAAAGGCACTGCAGATCCATATCAAGATAAAGTATTACGTGCGAGTCAAGGTAGTGTATTTCATATTCCTGTTATGTCAGAATCATTACAGATATTCATCGATACATTTGATGGACCCATTTATGGTACAGCATTAGATGAAGCTGTAAGCTTTAAAGAAATTGAAGCACAAGACACATTTGCACTTATTTTGGGTAACGAAGGTGAAGGTGTAAATGAAACACTATTAAATAGTACAACTCAAAATTTAACTATTCCTATTTATGGAAAAGCTGAAAGTTTAAATGTTGCAATTGCTGGTAGTATCTTACTTTACCAATTAAAAGGATAAAATATTTGTCTACATTTAGGTGACTTTAAAATTTATAAATGATATTCAAAACGGTTATTGCCGGTTGACCCTATATCAATCAATCGTCTATAATAAATAATGAATTCATAAATAATCAATGATATGGTCTACAAGAGAATTAATAGCCTATAAAAAGACGTAAACTAACATGTGAAATTGTTTAAGGGAGAATAACCATGACTGAAAGTTATTCCAATTTTGATTAGTTTTTTTCATCTTTTTGGCTACTTAAAGAGATTTAAGTCGGAGTACGTCTTCGTTAACAACGTATACAAGTGTATGCATAGGCATAAATTTGGGTGGTACCACGGAAGGCTTTCGTCCCAGTTAGAGGGGTGAAAGTCTTTTTTGTTTAAAAAATAAATAAATAATTGATTGATTAATATATTGTTGATGGGATAAAAGGAGGAAAAACGTATGACTCAAAATGATCATATGGGTGAATTAAAGCAACAAGCATTGGTTGATATAAATGCTGCAAATGATGAAAGAGCTTTACAAGATGTGAAAGTTAAATATTTAGGTAAAAAGGGTTCGGTAAGTGCATTAATGAAAAATATGAAAGACTTACCAAATGAAGAAAAACCAGCTTATGGACAAAAAGTCAATGAGCTAAGACAAACAATTCAACAAGAACTAGACGAAAGACAAACGATTTTAGCTAATGAAAAGTTAAATCAACAATTAGCAGAAGAAACAATCGATGTTACTTTACCAAGTCGTCAAATTGAAATAGGTTCTAAACATCCATTAACTCGAACTATTGAAGAAATTGAAGATTTATTCTTAGGATTAGGTTATGAAATTGTAGATGGATTTGAAGTAGAACAAGATCATTATAATTTTGAAGCTTTAAACTTACCTAAATCTCATCCAGCACGTGATATGCAAGATAGTTTCTATATTACTGAAGAAATTTTAATGAGAACGCATACGTCACCAGTGCAAGCAAGAACAATGGAACAACGAAATGGTCAAGGTCCAGTTAAAATAATATGCCCTGGTAAAGTTTATCGTCGTGATTCAGATGATGCCACACACAGCCACCAATTTACTCAAATTGAAGGATTAGTAGTAGATAAAAATATTAAAATGAGTGACTTAAAAGGGACATTAGAATTATTAGCGAAAGAATTATTTGGTGCTGATAGAGAAATTCGATTACGACCAAGTTATTTCCCATTTACAGAACCATCTGTTGAAGTGGATGTGTCATGTTTCAAATGTAAAGGTCAAGGTTGTAATGTTTGTAAACATACTGGATGGATCGAAATTTTAGGGGCAGGTATGGTACACCCTAACGTTTTAAATATGGCTGGTTTTGATGCAAATGAATATTCTGGGTTTGCCTTTGGTATGGGACCAGACCGTATCGCAATGTTGAAATATGGTATTGAGGATATTCGTCATTTCTATACAAATGATGTACGTTTCTTAGACCAGTTTAAAGCTGTAGAAGATAGAGGTGAGATTTAATGTTAATTTCAAATGAATGGTTAAAAGATTATGTAGACGTGAATCAAAATGTTCAAGATTTAGCAGAAAAAATAACACGCACTGGTATCGAAGTTGACGATATTATTGATTATACAAAAGACATTAAAAACTTAGTAGTAGGTTATGTCGTATCTAAAACGTCTCATCCAGATGCAGATAAATTAAATATATGCCAAGTAGACATTGGTGAGGAAGAGCCTGTACAAATCGTTTGTGGTGCACCTAATGTTGATGAAGGACAATATGTCATTGTTGCTAAAGTAGGTGGACGTTTACCAGGTGGTATTAAAATTAAGCGTGCCAAGTTACGCGGGGAGCGTTCTGAAGGCATGATTTGTTCATTACAAGAAATAGGTATCTCAAGTAATGTTGTACCAAAAGCATTTGAAAATGGCATTTTCGTATTTTCTACAGAGGTAACACCCGGTACAGATGCATTAGATGCATTGTATTTAAATGACCAAATTATGGAATTTGATTTAACTCCAAATCGTGCAGACGCATTAAGTATGGTAGGTACTGCATATGAAGTAGCAGCGTTATATCAAACTCAAATGACTAAACCACAAACTGCTAGTAATGAGTTAAATGAATCCGCTACAGATGAATTATCTGTTACCGTTAAAAATGAAAATAAAGTACCTTATTATAGCGCGAGAATAGTTAAAAATGTCACTATTGGTCAATCACCAATATGGATGCAATCACGTTTAATGAAAGCGGGAATTAGACCAATTAATAACGTCGTTGATATTTCAAACTATGTTCTATTAGAATATGGACAACCTTTACATATGTTTGACCAAGATCAAATTGGTTCTAATCATATTGAAGTTCGTCAAGCACGAGAAAATGAAACAATGACGACATTAGACGATCAAGAAAGAACGCTACTTGAATCAGATATTGTCATCACTAATGGACAAACACCAATTGCATTAGGTGGCGTGATGGGCGGAGATTTTTCAGAAGTGAGTGATCGAACAACTAATGTTGTTATAGAAGGCGCTATTTTTGATTCTGCTTCTATTCGTCATACATCAAGACGCTTAAATTTACGAAGTGAAGCTTCTAGTCGATTTGAAAAGGGTATTGCGACAGAATTTGTCAATGAAGCTGTTGACCGTGCATGTTATTTATTAGAAATGTATGCTTCTGGTAGCGTCCTTAAAGATAGAGTGTCTGCAGGCGATTTAGGTGAATTCATAACACCAATTCACATTACAACTGACAAAATCAATGAAACAGTCGGATTTAATTTATCTGCAGATGAAATTACAAAGAATTTCGAACAATTAGGTTTTGAAACAGAAGTGAATCATAATGAACTTACGGTATTCGTACCATCTCGTCGTAAAGACATTTCTATTAAAGAAGACTTGATTGAAGAAGTTGCACGTATATACGGCTATGATGAGATACCATCAACTTTACCAGTGTTTGAAGAAGTGACTAGTGGTACTTTAACTGACCGTCAACGTAAAACACGAATAGTGAAAGAAACAATAGAAGGTGCAGGTTTAAACCAAGCTATCACATATTCACTTGTATCTAAAGAACATGCTAAAGACTTTGCATTACAAGATAGATCAACAATTGAACTACTTATGCCAATGAGTGAAGCACATTCAACATTGCGTCAAAGTTTACTACCACATTTAATTGAGGCAACAACGTATAATGTTGCACGTAAAAATAAAGATGTGAAATTATATGAAATTGGACGTGTATTCTTCGGCAATGGTGAAGGTGAATTACCTGAAGAAGTTGAATATTTAAGTGGTATTATGACAGGTGATTATGTTGTAAATCAATGGCAAGGTAAAAAAGAAGAAGTCGACTTTTATCTAACTAAAGGTGTTATTGAACGAGTTGCTGAAAAACTTAATTTAACATTAGATTATCGTGCAGCTAAAATTGAAGGTTTACATCCAGGTAGAACTGCAATTGTCTCTTTAAATGGCAAAGATATTGGTTTTATCGGTGAATTACATCCTTCTGTAGCGGCTGATAATGACTTAAAACGCACATATGTGTTTGAATTAAACTACGAAGAAATGATGAAAGTTTCTGTTGGTTATATCAATTATCAACCAATTCCAAAATATCCAGGTGTTTCACGTGATATTGCATTAGAGGTAAATCACGATGTACCAGCATATGAACTTATCTCAACAATTCATGATAATGGTGCTGATATTCTTCAAGATACACAAGTATTTGATGTATATGAAGGTGAACATTTAGAAGAAGGTAAAAAATCAGTAGCAATCAGATTAAATTATTTAGATACTGAAAATACTTTAACTGATGAGCGTGTATCAAAAGTACATGATCAAATTATCGAAGCATTGAAAGAAAAAGGCGCAACAATAAGATAATAAAGTAAGTAAAAGGCAAGTATCATTCCTTAAAGGTTGATACTTGCCATATTTATAGACAAATCTATCTTGGCGATAGGTTTGTCTTTTTAAAATCATCTCATTGTTAGATTATTTGAGGAATAATGAGCTGTATTTATGCGCTGACTCCAGAGGTAACAGTATTTGTTGAGACGTTAGAAATTCCCAAAGATTTATCTGTGTAGAATTTCTGACTGAAACTGTACCCTGGGAAAGCATGGGTATAAAAATTGCCAACAAAGTCATGGACTTTACGGACAGTCTAATATAATTACTAATCAATATAAATACTACTTACTTGCATTAGTTTGCATTTATAAATATTTCTTTTTAACTAAAGCCTGAGCTTTGTCTCTGTTCTTGAAATGTTTTTTAGAAATACTGTCCAATTTATCAATACCGTATTTTTCAATTATTTTTGCTGCGAATAAGTCAACTTTATTACTTGCGCCTTTAGGAACTTCCATTTTTAATGATTTAGATATATGATTCATATGTTTTACAAAGGCATATCGAGAGATAATACTGGCAGCCGCTATTGCTAAAGATTTAGATTCGCCCTTTGTTTCGAACTTTGTTAATTTCGGATAAGGCAAATCGGATAAAGCATAACGTTGATATACGCCACGTTCTGCAAATTGGTCAATGACAATATAATTCAAATCATTAGTTTCAATTTTTTGGACAACATTTGCAATAGCTTGATTGTGTAATACAGCTTTCATTTTAACTTGTGACCATCCAGCACGTTGTCGATCATTATATTTAACATTATCAAGTGTAAGTAATGAATGGGGAATAAAGTTAACAAGTTGTTCTGCTATTTCTACTATTTTAGTGTCGGTTAATTTTTTAGAATCATCAACACCTAATTCTTTTAAAATTTTCACATGCTCTTTTGTAACATATGCGGCACATACTGTTAGTGGGCCAAAATAATCACCACTGCCAGCTTCATCGCTACCTATACAATTATATTGATTGTATTTAATATAAGATGCCTGTGTCTTAGAAGATTTGGAAGTATTTAAACTAGTAGTGTTACTTTGTTTTTCAGGTAGCAATTGTTGCGCTACGGTTTCGGCATTATTACCTTGGAACATGACTTTTCCAGAATTATATATATTGATAACAGCACCATTATGTTTCGTGCGAGCTTTCATACCTTGTGGCAACTGTAAAGTATCAAATTTTATTTTAGACATTAAAGTATTGATTTCATTTGTTGTTAATTTATGGACTATATTAGCCATACTTTGTTAAACCTCTCTTTATTCATACTATTATGGTACATTAATCAAATCATATCATAACATTATCTTTTATATCATAAGTGAAAATCAAAAGAGATTAGATACTTAAATTACATTTGAAGTCTTTGAGTATGGATTTTTCTAAAATATATAATACTAAAAATTAAAAAGGTAGGCGTAATTTTCTAAAGAAAAAGATTGACTTTATTAAACCACATACTTACAAAATAATTATGACTCATGTATAATGTTTAATGATAAGTAAAAAGAATAAAACCAAAAATTAATATTATGTACAAATAATATAGAAACATGATTTTGGTTAAATTAAATAGAGATACGGAATAATTTAATTAAAAGTCAGGAGATATAATTATGGGTGATTTTAAGAATAGAATAAATGTAACAATTAATGACCAACACTTTACAATAATTGGTGATGATAGCCCAGAGCATATACGACATGTTGCTCATTTAGTAGATGAGACAATGAGAGAATTAGGGCAAAAATCAGCTGGACTAGACACAACAAGGAAAGCTATTTTAACAGCCGTCAATATTATGCATGAAAAAGTAAGCTTAGAGGAAGAAAACCGTCGATTACAACAAGAACTTAATCAATTAAAACAACGAGAAGATTAGATGTTATTAGACATTGTTATATTAATCATTTTACTGTATTTTGCAATCGTTGGATTTCGACGAGGATTGTGGCTTACAAGTTTACATTTTATTTCTTCAATAGTGTCGTTATGGATTGCAATGCAATTTTATCGAGACATCGCAAAACGTTTAATCGTGTTTTTACCTTTTCCAAAGACTGTTGCATATGATACCCAATATGCGATATCTTTTGATCACTTACAATATCGTTTTGAATCTATAGTTGCTTTTATTTTAATTGCGCTATGCAGTAAGTTGATTTTATATCTAATCATCGTCACATTTGATAATATAGTTGCATATCAACCTTTAAATATCATTAGCCGTATCTTAGGTATTATATTAAGTTTAATAATGGGTATTATATTTATTCAAATCATGATGTATATTTTAGCTTTATATCCTAATGTAATGATACAAAATTCATTGGGTCATTCATTATTAGCTAAGCATATTCTATTGCACACACCTTATGTTTCACAATTAATTTTAAATTTATAAAAAATGATGTTGAGGTCAGGACAGACAATTTGAAATAGAAATATGTCCTGGTCTTATTTTTATGGAGAGATGTATATGACTAAAAAAGATGTTATTCAATTATTAGAAAAAATAGCTACTTATATGGAGTTAAAAGGAGAAAATACCTTTAAAGTGTCTGCGTATAGAAAAGCAGCTCAAAGTTTAGAAGTAGATGAACGACCACTAGATGAGATTGAGGATGTAACTGAATTAAAAGGTATTGGAAAAGGAGTCGGTGATGTCATTAATGAATATCGACAATCTGGACATTCAACTGCATTAGAAGATTTACAAAAAGAAGTTCCTGAAGGACTAGTACCTTTATTAAAGATACAAGGGTTAGGTAGTAAAAAAATCGCTAAATTATATAAAGAACTTAATATTACTGATAAAGCGTCATTACAAGAAGCATGTGAATCAGGTAAAGTAAGTGAATTAAGTGGTTTTGCTAAAAAGACGGAACAAAATATTCTTGAAGCAGTTAAAGCATTAGGTGCTAAAAAAGAAAGTTATCCAATTGATCAAATGAGAGGACTTAATCACCAAATTATAGATTATATTAGTCAATTAGACGATATCGATCGATACTCTTCAGCGGGAAGTTTTAGAAGATATAAAGAACAAAGTAAAGATTTAGATTTTATTATTAGCACGAATGAACCAGAAAAAGTACAACAACAATTATTAAATATTCCTAATAAAGTTAAAGATGTAGCGATAGGTTCAACTAAAATATCAGTAGAACTAGAATACGATGATGAAACAATTGGCGTAGATTTTAGACTGATTGAACCTGCTGCGTTCTATCACACGTTGCAACATTTCACTGGATCAAAAGATCACAATATTCGCATTAGACAATTAGCCAAAGCTCAAAATGAGAAAGTTAGTGAATATGGTATTGAAAAAGATAATGGGGAAGTATTGCAATTTAATAGCGAAGCGGAAATTTATGGACATTTTGGAGTTTCTTGGATTGAACCTTCAATGCGTGAAGATGGAAGCGAATTTGATAAAGATTTAAGTCAAATTATCCAATTAGATGATATTAACGGTGATCTTCATATGCATACCACGTATAGTGACGGGGCATTTTCAATTAGAGATATGATAGAAGCCAATATCGCTAAGGGATATGAATTTATGGTTATTACTGATCATTCACAAAGTTTAAGAGTGGCAAATGGTTTACAAGTGGAACGTTTGTTACGTCAAAATGAAGAAATTAAACAATTAAATGAAGAATATGATGAAATTGATATTTATTCAGGTATTGAAATGGACATATTACCCGATGGTTCATTAGACTATGATGATGAGATTCTTGCACAATTGGATTATGTCATTGCAGCGATACATCAAAGTTTTAATCAATCTGAAGAAGACATTATGAAACGCTTAGAAAATGCGTGTCGTAATCCATACGTAAGACATATTGCTCATCCAACTGGTAGAATTATTGGCCGTCGTCCTGGATACGAACCAAATATTGAAAAACTAGCTCAACTTGCTGAAGAAACAAATACAATTTTAGAAATTAATGCGAATCCAAAGCGTTTGGATTTAAATGCACAAACAGTACGACAATATCCAAATGTTAAATTAACCATTAATACAGATGCGCATCATACTGATCATTTAGAATTTATGAAATATGGTGTTGCAACAGCGCAAAAAGGATTTGTTACGAAAGATAGAGTAATCAATACAATGTCTAGAGAGGCATTTAAATCGTTTATTAATAACAACATAAAAATGAAGAAATAGAGGGATTGCATGAGACAAAAAACATTAGATGTCTTAGAATTTGATAAAATAAAATCATTTGTATCAAATGAAGCTATCAGTGATTTAGGAAGAGAAAAGGTAGCAGAAATGTCTCCAGCAACAGATTTTGAAACAGTTGAATTTCAAATCAATGAAACTGACGAAATTTCGCAAATATATAATAAACATCGACTTCCAAGTTTGAGTGGTTTATCAAAAGTAGCGCAATATATTCATCGTTCAACTATTGGTGGCGTCTTAAATGTAACTGAATTAACTGCGATTAAACGTTTGATACAAGTTCAAAATCAATTTAAGACATTCTATAATCAATTATTAGAAGAAGATGAAGAGGTTAAATATCCAATTTTAGATAGTAATATGGCACAACTACCAATACTAACTGACCTTTTTAAAGATATTAATGAAAAATGTGACACACATGATTTATTTGATCATGCAAGTTACGAGTTACAAAGTATCCGTAGTAAGATATCAAGTACTAACCAACGTATTAGACAAAATTTAGATAGAGTAGTTAAAAGTCAGGCTAATCAAAAAAAATTGTCTGATGCCATTGTGACAGTAAGAAATGATAGAAATGTTATACCTGTGAAAGCAGAATATAGACAGGACTTTAATGGTATCGTTCATGACCAATCAGCTTCTGGACAAACATTGTATATTGAGCCATCTTCAGTTGTTGAAATGAATAACCAAATTAGCCGATTGCGAAATGATGAAGCAGTTGAACGTGAACGTATTTTAACTGAGTTAACGGGTCAAGTAGCAGCTGAAGCGGATGCTTTGTTAACAGCAGAGTCAATTATGGGTCACCTTGATTTTTTAATTGCAAAAGCGAGATATGCACGTTCTATCAAAGGAACTAAACCAACATTTCATAAAGAGAGAACCGTTTATTTACCCAATGCATACCATCCATTATTAGATCAAAATACAGTTGTAGCTAATACGATTGAATTTATAGATGACATCGAAACAGTCATTATTACTGGTCCGAATACAGGTGGTAAAACAGTAACATTAAAAACATTAGGATTAATTATTGTCATGGCACAATCAGGGATGCTTATTCCTACATTAGATGGTAGCCAATTAAGTGTATTTGAAAACGTGTATTGTGATATAGGTGACGAACAATCAATAGAACAATCATTATCGACATTTTCATCACATATGAAAAATATTGTTGAAATATTAAAAGATGCAGATAAAAATAGCTTAATTCTATTTGATGAATTAGGTGCAGGAACAGATCCTAGTGAAGGTGCAGCACTTGCGATGAGTATACTAGATCATGTAAGAAGTCTAGGAGCTTTAGTTATGGCGACAACTCACTATCCAGAATTAAAAGCTTATAGTTATAACCGTGAAGGCGTGATGAACGCGAGTGTTGAATTTGATGTTGAATCATTAAGTCCAACATATAAATTACTTATGGGTGTGCCTGGACGTTCTAATGCATTTGATATATCTAAGAAATTAGGCTTAAGTCTTCATATTATTAATAGAGCTAAGACAATGATTGGTACTGATGAACAAGAAATAAACAATATGATAGAATCACTTGAGAAAAATTCAAAACGTGTGGATGAACAACGTATTGAATTAGATAGACTAGTCAAGGAAGCACAAACAACACACGACGAACTAGAAAAACAATATCAACAGTATCAAAATTATGAAAAATCATTAATGGATGAAGCGAAAGAAAAAGCGAATCAACGTGTGAAATCTGCAACTAAAGAAGCTGATGCGATTCTTAAAGAATTGAGAGAATTAAGAGATAAAAAAGGTGCAGACGTTAAAGAACATGAACTTATTGATAAGAAAAAACAATTAGATGATCAATATGAAGCGAAATCCATTAAACAACATGTTCAAAAACAAAAGTATGATAAAATTCAAGCTGGCGATGAAGTTAAAGTCTTATCTTATGGACAAAAAGGTGAAGTGCTTGAATTAGTTGGCGATGAAGAAGCGGTTGTTCAAATGGGTATTTTAAAAATGAAACTACCTATTGAAGATTTAGAAAAAATGAAAAAGAAAAAAGAGAAACCAACGAAAATGGTTACCCGTGCGAATAGACAAACTGTAAAAACAGAACTTGATTTAAGAGGTTATCGCTATGAAGATGCACTAATCGAATTAGACCAGTATTTAGATCAAGCAGTATTAAGCAATTTCGAACAGGTTTATATTATTCATGGTAAAGGCACTGGTGCATTACAAAAAGGTGTACAACAACATTTAAAACGACATAAAAGTGTTAAAACATTTAGAGGTGGTATGCCAAGTGAAGGTGGATTTGGTGTTACCGTAGCTTCTTTAAAATAAATCTTCATAATAGATATTTTGTTGAGGCATTAGCCTAAAGTAAGTGGAAAATTGAATGATTTCTTGAGGAAATTTGCCACTTTAAAAAAAGAGCAAGCAGATTGCAATGCATTACCTTATAAATTCTGTTATAATTTGCTCATCATTTAAAAATTAAGGAGGATTGGCAATTATGGCAATCGTAAAAGTAACTGATTCTGATTTCGATAGTAAAATAGAATCTGGAGTTAAATTAGTAGATTTTTGGGCTACTTGGTGTGGACCATGTAAAATGATCGCTCCAGTTTTAGAAGAATTAGCAGGGGACTATGATGGTAAAGCAGACATCTTAAAATTAGATGTAGATGAAAACCCATCAACTGCAGCAAAATACGAAGTAATGAGTATTCCAACTTTAATTGTATTCAAAGATGGACAACCAGTTGATAAAGTAGTAGGTTTCCAACCTAAAGAAAACTTAGCTGAAGTATTAGATAAACACCTATAAGAATATAGACATGAAGACTGGGGCATTTCATAAGAATGCTCCAGCTTTGTTTTGTCTATTCCTATTTAATATTAATATTTTTTCATAAAAGAATTTATCGTAATTAAAACCAACAAGAAAGGAGGAAAAACATGGAAACGTATCAAGAACAAATTAAAACTAAGTTAAATGTCGTACCATTGGAACCTGGTTGTTATTTAATGAAAGATCGTAATGATCAAGTAATTTATGTTGGTAAAGCTAAAAAATTACGTAATCGATTACGTTCATATTTTACTGGTGCACATGATGCTAAAACAACGCGCTTAGTGAGTGAAATACGTAATTTTGAATTTATTGTAACCTCAAGCGAGACAGAATCATTACTTTTAGAATTAAACTTAATTAAACAATATCAACCACGTTACAATATTTTGCTGAAAGATGATAAAAGCTATCCATTCATTAAAATTACTAAAGAAAAACATCCTAGATTAATCGTAACCAGAACAGTTAAAAAAGGATCTGGTAAATATTTCGGTCCATATCCTAACGCTTATTCCGCACAAGAGACAAAAAAATTATTAGACCGGATATATCCATTTAGAAAATGTGATAAAATGCCGGATAAATTATGTCTTTATTATCATATTGGTCAATGTATGGGGCCGTGTGTTTATGATGTAGATTTAGATAAATATGCTCAAATGACAAAAGAAATTAGTGATTTTTTAAATGGTGAAGATAAAACGATATTAAACAATTTACAAGATCGTATGGAGAAAGCTAGTGAATCATTAGATTTTGAACGTGCTAAAGAATATCGTGATTTAATTCAACACATTCATAATCTCACTAAAAAGCAAAAAATTATGTCTACCGATAATACGATTCGTGATGTTTTTGGATATAGTGTGTCTAAAGGATGGATGTGTATCCAAGTATTTTTCATTAGGCAAGGCAATATGATTAAAAGAGATACAACGATGATTCCGATTCAACAAACAGAAGAAGAAGAATTCTATACATTTATAGGTCAGTTCTACAGTTTAAATCAACACATCCTACCTAAAGAAGTTCATGTCCCTAAAAATTTAAATAAAGAAATTATTCAATCTGTTGTGGATACTAAAATAGTGCAACCTTCAAGAGGTGCAAAAAAAGAAATGATAGATTTAGCTAACCATAATGCCGAAGTGTCATTAACAAATAAATTTGAATTAATCGCTAGAGACGAATCAAGAACAGTTAAAGCAATTGAGGAACTCGGTGAAAGAATGGGAATACAAACTCCTATTAGAATTGAGGCATTTGATAACTCCAATATCCAAGGTGTGGATCCCGTATCAGCCATGGTAACTTTTGTAGATGGTAAGCCAGATAAAAAGGGCTACCGCAAATATAAAATTAAAACGGTTGAAGGGCCAGATGATTATAAATCAATGAGAGAAGTAGTCCGTCGACGATACACTCGAGTTCTAAATGAAGGTACCCCATTACCAGATTTAATCATTGTTGATGGTGGTAAAGGGCATATGAACGGTGTTATGGACGTACTTGAAAATGAATTAGGTTTGGATATTCCAGTTGCAGGACTACAAAAGAATGACAAACACCAAACGTCAGAATTATTATATGGTGCGAGTGCTGAAATAGTGCCATTGAAGAAAAATAGCCAAGCTTTCTATTTATTACACCGCATTCAAGATGAAGTCCATCGTTTTGCTATTACATTCCACAGACAAACGAGACAAAAAACAGGTCTTAAGTCAGTACTTGATGATATAGATGGAATTGGAAGTAAACGTAAAACGAAATTATTAAGAACTTTTGGATCAATTAAGAAGATGAAAGCAGCATCTTTAGAAGAATTAAAAAAATCTGGACTACCCGAAAATGTTGCAAAAAACTTACAGCACGCACTTCAATCAAAATAAATTGACAAATTTTGGACATGAGAATTATTCTCATGTCCAAAAGTGCTTTAAATAATGTTACAATATAGTTAACAAAAGGCTATTTTTTTAAAGTTGTTTGGAAGCGTTTTCTAATTGAGAATTGTTATCAATCATGTAGGGTTACATGAATTGCTATAGAATACTCACATATGACGACATCATTATATGAAATCTATAACATGACTAGCCCTTTTCTTTTTTATGAAATACTTGTTTGATTTTAAATTTAACAGGAAGATGCTCCCAAGTATCTTTAAAGTGATTTAATTAAGACGAGTACAAAATAAAGAAGTAAAAGAAGCTAGTATTTTATATGGTTTTTTACGGCAGTTTACATACAACTTTATAATTTTAGTCAATTAATTAAATGTTTACAGGGGGGACTCCTTTTGGCTCAATCAAAAAATGAATTCTACTTAAGACGAATCCATTCGTTATTAGGTATTATCCCAATCGGTGCATTCTTAATTGTTCACTTATTGGTCAATCATCAAGCAACACAAGGGGCGGAAGCTTTTAATAAAGCCTCAGGTTTCATGGAATCAATACCGTTCTTATTGGTAGTTGAATTTCTATTTATTTATATTCCGCTTTTATACCATGGTTTATTTGGTTTACACATTGCATTTACAGCAAAAGAGAATGTGGGTCATTACTCATTATTCAGAAACTGGATGTTCTTTTGCCAAAGAATAAGTGGTATTTTAGCATTCATCTTTATTGGTATGCACTTATGGCAAACACGCTTACAAAAAGCTTTTTACGGTAAAGCAGTTGACTATAATATGATGCACGAAACTTTACATAATCCATTGTGGGCTATTTTCTACATTATTTGTGTAATTGCAGTAGTATTCCACTTTTCAAATGGATTATGGTCATTCTTAGTTACATGGGGTATTTTACAATCAAAAAAATCACAACGTGTCTTCACATGGGTATCGTTAATTGTATTTTTAATTATCTCTTATATCGGCGTAACTGCTATTATCGCATTTATGTAACAAATACAGATTAACTAGTCTTAGTTTTTATATTTCAGGGGAGTGACATTTCTATGGCAGAGAAAAAAATTATTGTTGTCGGTGGAGGACTTGCCGGTCTGATGTCAACAATTAAAGCAGCAGAAAAAGGTGCACATGTAGATTTATTCTCATTAGTACCTGTTAAACGTTCGCACTCAGTTTGTGCCCAAGGTGGTATTAACGGTGCGGTAAATACAAAAGGTGAAGGTGACTCACCTTGGATTCACTTTGATGACACTGTTTATGGTGGCGACTTCCTAGCAAACCAACCACCAGTAAAAGCAATGGCTGAAGCTGCACCTAACATCATTCACTTATTAGACCGTATGGGTGTTATGTTTAGTAGAACTAATGAAGGTCTATTAGACTTCAGACGTTTCGGTGGTACGTTATATCACAGAACAGCATTTGCTGGAGCTACAACAGGTCAACAATTATTATATGCGTTAGATGAACAAGTTCGTTCATTTGAAGTAGATGGATTAGTAACAAAATACGAAGGTTGGGAATTCTTAGGTATAGTTAAAGATGACGACAATGCTGCTAGAGGTATTGTTGCACAAAACATGACAACTTCTGAAATTCAATCATTCGGTTCTGACGCAGTAATTATGGCAACAGGTGGTCCTGGTATCATCTTCGGTAAAACAACTAACTCAATGATTAATACAGGTTCTGCAGCATCTATCGTTTATCAACAAGGTGCAGCATACGCAAATGGTGAATTCATCCAAATTCATCCAACTGCTATTCCTGGTGACGATAAATTACGTCTGATGAGTGAATCAGCACGTGGTGAAGGTGGACGTATCTGGACATATAAAGATGGTAAACCTTGGTATTTCTTAGAAGAAAAATATCCTGACTATGGTAACTTAGTACCTCGTGATATCGCGACACGTGAAATTTTCGATGTATGTATTAACCAAAAATTAGGTATTAACGGCGAAAACATGGTTTACTTAGATTTATCTCATAAAGATCCACATGAATTAGACGTTAAACTTGGTGGTATTATTGAGATTTATGAAAAATTCACTGGTGATGATCCACGTAAAGTACCAATGAAAATTTTCCCAGCAGTACACTACTCAATGGGTGGTCTATATGTTGATTATGACCAAATGACTAACATTAAAGGTTTATTTGCTGCAGGAGAATGTGATTTCTCTCAACACGGTGGTAATAGACTTGGCGCTAACTCATTATTATCTGCCATCTATGGTGGTACAGTAGCTGGCCCTAATGCTATTAAATATCTTGATGATATTGAAACTTCATACACTGACTTAGATGACAGTATTTATGAAGCACGTGTAAAAGAAGAACAAGAACGCTTTGATAAATTATTAAACATGCGCGGTTCAGAAAATGCTTATAAACTTCATCGTGAATTAGGTGAAATTATGACAGCAAATGTAACTGTTGTGCGTGAAAATGATAAATTATTAGAAACAGATAAGAAAATCCAAGAATTGATGAAACGTTATGAAGATATCGATATGGAAGATACACAAACTTGGAGTAACCAAGCTGTATTCTTCACTCGTCAATTATGGAATATGCTTGTGCTAGCACGAGTAATTACAATTGGGGCTTATAACCGTAATGAATCACGTGGTGCACACTACAAACCAGAATTCCCTGATCGTAATGATGATGAATGGTTAAAAACAACTATGGCGTATTACCAAGGTAGAACAGAAGCACCTAGATTTGAATACGATCCAGTTGATATTAGCTTAATCCCACCACGTAAACGTGATTACACTAGTAAGTCTAAAGGAGGTAAAAAATAATGGCTGACCAATCAGTAAAAGACACTCCAGAAACTCAAAGTAATCAACAACAACAGCAAAACGATCAACCAAAACAAAAAACGGTTAAATTAATTATCAAACGTCAAGACGATAGTGAATCTAAACCATATGAAGAAACATTTGAAATTCCTTATAAAGAAAATTTAAATGTTATTGCTTGTCTAATGGAAATTAGACGTAATCCAGTTAATATTAATGGTGAAAAAACAACTCCAGTAACTTGGGATATGAACTGTTTAGAAGAAGTATGTGGTGCTTGTTCAATGGTTATCAACGGACGCGCAAGACAATCTTGTTCTGCAATTGTTGACCAATTAGAACAACCTATTCGTTTAGAACCAATGAGTACTTTCCCAGTAATTCGTGACTTACAAGTTGACCGTTCAAGAATGTTCGACAACTTGAAACGTATGAAAGCTTGGATTCCAATCGATGGTACTTACGATTTAGGACCAGGACCACGTATGCCTGAGAAAAAACGTCAAACAGCTTATGAATTATCTAAATGTATGACTTGTGGTGTTTGTTTAGAAGTTTGTCCAAACGTTACACAAAATAATAGCTTCGTTGGCGCACAAGCTATTTCACAAGTTCGTTTATTCGACTTACACCCAACAGGTGCAATGACAAAAGATGAACGTTTAGATGCATTAATGAGCGCAGGTGGTCTACAACAATGTGGTAATTCTCAAAACTGTGTGAATGCATGTCCAAAAGGTATTCCTTTAACAACATCAATTGCTGCAATGAATAGAGAAACTTCATTCCATATGTTCAAATCATTCTTTGGTTCTGACCATAAAGTAGATTAATAATTTAAGTAACAGATTTAGCGATACCCAATAAAAGGGGTATCGCTTTTTTATTTAATGATTTACTTTGTATTGGCCATGAATAGATAACGACTGTAACAATTCAAAATAATAAACACATTGAATCGCGTATGATAAAATAAAACTTAATTATGAAATAAGGATGTAAGACTATGAATAGACCAATTGGCGTTATAGATTCAGGTGTTGGTGGTTTAACAGTAGCTAAAGAAATTATGAGACAACTTCCTAATGAAACGATTTATTACTTAGGAGATATTGGTAGATGTCCATATGGTCCAAGACCAGGTGAAGAAGTTAAACAATTTACAACTGAAATTGCACAAAAACTTGTAGAATTTGATATTAAAATGCTAGTCATCGCATGTAATACAGCGACTGCCGTTGCATTAGAACATTTACAGAAAATATTACCGATTCCAGTGGTAGGTGTCATTGAACCTGGTGCTAGAACAGCTATTATGACAACAAGAAATCAAAATGTTTTAATATTAGGAACAGAAGGTACAATTAAATCAGAAGCTTATCGTAAACACATTAAACAAATTAATCCTAATGTAGAAGTATATGGTATTGCTTGTCCAGCTTTTGCTCCTTTAGTAGAACAAATGAGATATAACGATCCGACAATTACAAGTATTGTCATACATCAAACATTGAAACAATGGAGAAATAGTGATGCTGATACTGTTATATTAGGTTGCACACACTATCCATTATTATATCAACCTATATATGATTATTTTGGTGGTAAGAAAACTGTTATTTCTTCTGGACTAGAGACAGCTCGAGAAGTAAGTGCATTATTAACATTTAGTAATGAACATGCTAGTTATACAGAACATCCAGCACATCGCTTTTTTGCTACAGGAGATACGACATATATTGAAAATATTATTCAAGAATGGTTAGGTATGGATGCTGAAGTTGAACGAGTTAATGTTGGATAAATGGAGGGAAAAATAATGGAAGATATCGTTATTGCGTCTAATAATCAAGGTAAAATAAATGATTTTAAAGCTATATTTCCTAATAAAAATGTCATAGGAATAAGTGAATTGATTAAAGATTTTGATGTAGAAGAAACTGGTACAACATTTGAAGAAAATGCTAAATTAAAATCAGTAGCTGCAGCTAAAGCATTAAATAAGCAAGTCATTGCAGATGATAGTGGCCTTGAAGTACAAGCACTTAATGGAGAACCAGGTGTTTATTCTGCAAGATATGCTGGTTTAGATAAAAATGACCAAGATAATATTAAAAAGTTACTTGATAATATGAATAACGAGACTGAAAGAGCTGCACAATTTGTATGCGTTATTAGTCTGAGTTCACCAAACGGACAAACTCAGCAATTTAAAGGAACGGTATCAGGAGAAATCACAACTGAACCTATAGGAGAAAATGGCTTCGGTTATGATCCTGTTTTTTATGTTCCGTCACTTGGTAAAACAATGGCACAATTAACAGATGAGGAAAAAGCGAAAATCAGTCATCGTGGAAATGCTATTAATCAATTACAACAATTTTTAGCAGGTGAGAATAATGAGTAAATGGATTGTAGTAAGTGATAATCATAATGAATCGGGAATTCTTTACGATATTTACGAGAAACATAATGATGCAGATGTTTTTCTTCATTTAGGTGATTCAGAATTTCAATATGATGATACTGAACTTAGCCTTTACAACAGAGTGAAAGGGAATTGTGATTTTTATCCAGAATTTCCTGAAGAAAATACAATCTCAAATAATGGGATCAATGCCTTTTATACACATGGGCACTTATACCAAGTAAATCAAACGAGAATGAAATTAGCTGAAAAAGCTAAAACATTAAACGCTCAACTAGCATTTTACGGGCATACACATGTTGCTAAATATGAAAATATAGCTGATGTACATGTGATTAATCCAGGTAGTATTTCTCAATCAAGAAGTGCTGTTGAAGAAACATATGCCGAATTAATTATTGTAGATGATGAGAACAAAGCAACGTTAAATTTTAGAAATAGAGAGCATAAAGTGATAGATACAATTGAATTTAAACTAAATGATATTTAAAAATATGCATAAGCTTTCTTCAAAGTTGAATTATATATTCAACGGACAAGAAAGCTTATTATTTTTTGACATATAGTACACCTAGGTGTACTATTTTATTGGAGGTACATATGAAAGGTAATGAATTACAACAATTTAATCAATTTCACTTAACATTTATTGAAATAAGTAAAATTATTAACGAAGTTATTGATGAAGAAAATATTGATATTTCAAGAGAACAATTAGGCATTTTTAAATTACTTTTAGAACATAAACAATTATCTGTGAATCAAATAGCTGAAAAACAAGGTGTATATAAAACTGCAATTTCAAAAAGGATTAAGAAATTAGAAACAAAACATTTTGTAGAACGGATAAAGTCTGGAGATAAAAGAGAGAAAGTTATACAACTAACTGAGGAAGGACTTCAATTTTATAATAATAGACAAAACAAGTTGTATGAAGGTTTTAAAAGGAAATTAAATTTAAATAATAAAGAATTAAATGATCTTTTTGATTATACGAACCACATCAACGACATTTTAAAAAAGGATGAAGAACAATGACAAATAAAATTAAAGTTCATGTTTTACACACAGGGAATGTGATTGTAGATGAAGCGTTACCATTTGGATATTCAAATAATAGATTACTTGCATGGACAGGTCTTTTTAGATCTAAACAGCATCAAATTAAGATACCTGTTTCAGTTTATTTAATAGAACATCCTAAAGGTTTAGTATTAATAGATACTGGATGGCATACAGATAATAGAACACATCAAATTAAAAATTTACGTTTTCAATATCCTGTAAATAAAGCTGATTTACCAAAAGGAGAAGCAGTGCATGAACAATTGATAAAACTAGGATATAAACCTAGTGATATCGACTATATATTAATGAGTCATATGCATTGTGATCATGCTGACGGATTAAGATTAGTTAAAGATGCTAAACATATATTAGTTAGTGAAGAGGAATATGAAGCTATACAAAAAGATAAAATGCATTATCTTCCTCATGAATGGAAGGGTGTTCACTTAGAAACATTTAAATTTGAAGATAGCGATTTAGGACCTAAAAAGAAAGCTTTTGATTTATTTGGAGACGGTACTATTAAAATGATATGGTCACCAGGACATAGTAAAGGTCTAAGTTCTACGATTGTAAAATCTTATGATAATGAGAAATTCTTATTCCTAGTATCTGATATTGGTTATGCTTCTAAATCTTGGAAAGAAAATATATTACCTGGAGTATTAGTTGATAAAAAAGATGCTCAACAATCTTTAAATTGGGTGATAGAGATGGTGCAAAATCCTAATTGTATAGAAGCCATTGCTAATCACGACCCAGATGTTAAACCTCATATTGTAGAATTATAATGATAGATAGGAAATCATTTTTTTAAGTTTATTTGTAAGTATTCAGGTCCCTAAAAAGTCCCTATAAATTAATAATCAAAACAGCTAGGCATTTTTGAATGCCTAGCTGTTTTGATGTCATAAAAAAAGAACTGTAATCCAACAGGATTACAGTTCTAGTTAGCGTCCTGGGAGGGATTCGAACCCCCGACCGATGGCTTAGAAGGCCATTGCTCTATCCAGCTGAGCTACCAGGACATTTTTTAACACAAGAGTTATTATAGCTAAATTAACTGTAATATGCAATAGCTATGATATAAAAAATGTTTATATTTTTCACTATTGTAGTGTATTGAAACAATATCATAAAGTGTTTTTAAGTTTGAAGAATATTTGAATCTATTGAATTGTGAACAATTCAGTTTTGTATCCCTAACTGTTCAAAACTGAAAACGATTTTACAGTTTTGAAGTGTTTATAGCGAAGTAAGGAAAAGACGCCAAAGTTGGGCATGAAAGTTATATATTATAAATAACAAAACGATAGATAAACAACACGAATCAATTTACCTCAGTTTTTGAAAGTAACTTTTGAACAATAAATATTAAGGAGTGTTTATAGTGGAAGGTTTATTCAAAGCAATTAAAGATACAGTTGAAGCCGGTGTTAATAATGACGGTGCTAAATTAGGTACAAGTATCGTAGGTATCGTAGAAAATGGTGTAGGGGTATTAAGTAAATTATTTGGATTCTAAGATTTATCAATTACTAAAATAAATTATAAAAAAGGAGATTTTTATTATGACAAAATTAGCAGAAGCAATCGCAAATACAGTACAAGCAGCACAAGGACATGACGGAGCTAAATTAGGCACTAGTATCGTAAGCATCGTAGAAAATGGCGTTAGCGTATTAGGAAAATTATTTGGATTCTAAGTCTTAACAACAATTAAAATAAATTAAAACAGAAAAGGAGATTTTTATAATGACAAAATTAGCAGAAGCAATCGCAAATACAGTACAAGCAGCACAAAATCACGATGGAGCTAAATTAGGAACAAGCATCGTAAGCATCGTAGAAAATGGTGTTAGCGTATTAGGAAAATTATTCGGATTCTAATATTCAAATATTTAGTACTGACCAGGGCAAGCGCTCTGGTCTTTTTTTATTTTCTAAGAAATTATATTCAAAATTTGTTATTGTTAATAGAGATAAAAGAGTAGTGAGGGATATAAAAATGAAATACACAACTATTTTACTAGATTTTGATGATACAATTGTTGATTTTTATGATGCTGAAGAAAAAGCATTTTACAATATGGCTAAACATTTTAATCATTATCCAACAGAAGAGGATTTTTATTATTTTAGAAAGGTTAATCAATCTCATTGGGAAGCTTTTCAAGAAAATAAATTAACTAAAGTTGAAGTTTTAACTCTGAGATTTGTTAATTACTTTAAAGACTATAACATTGAAGTTGATGGGAATTTAGCTGACAATCTATTTAGAGATGAATTAGCAAAAGCTACACCTAGCTTTTTTGATGGGACTTTAGACACAATAGATTATTTGAGAAAAAAACATAATATTTATATTGTGACAAATGGAGTTACAGAAACACAGCAACGTCGTTTAGCCCAAACAACATTTAACGAAACATTAAATGGCATTTTTATATCTGAACAAACAGGTTATCAAAAGCCTATGCCAGAATTTTTTGATTACATTTTTAAAGAGATGGGAGAAACACATAGAGAAAAGGCAATAATTGTAGGAGATTCACTTACTTCGGATATTTTAGGAGGAAAAAATGCTAATATTGCTACATGTTGGTTCAATTTAAGAAATAAAGAAAATAATACAACAATTCAACCTGATTATGAAATTAAGTCTCTTAAAGAATTAATTGATATTGTAGAATAATCAAATTAAAAAATCCCATCGAATTTAATAAATTCGGTGGAATTTTTTCGTACTATGGGTGCCAAATTAAAACATCATGTCCTTCAGGATTTTTAGCTTCGACATCTTTGAAACCTTGACTTTCGAAATAAGATTTTGAATTATTTCTAGCGATTGCTTTAATAGGAAGGTTAAATGATTTTGCAAAATCGATTAATTCCTTAGAAAAACCTCTGTTTTGATATTTCTCTAATACTTCTAATTTCCATAATAAAATATAATCGTCACAATCAGGGAAGTAAGATTCCTCAACTTCACCTTTATTTAGCAATGCCATTCTTGCAGCTAATTTATCTCCGACAAAAATACCATAAAAAGGTGAGTCTGAACTTGCATCGATCATTTGTCCGTTAAATTCTTCAACCATATATAAATCTTTATTACCAAACTCTCTAAAATCTTCGAATAACTCATCAGTTTTGTAATTAATTTCTAATTTTTTTACGTCGCTCATCATCATGTCCCCCTTTATTCCTTTCTTATATTATACCTTAAAGTCTATGTTCTTTTCATTTATTTATGCTCTAAGCCAAAATTAAACTAGATAAATATATTTATACGAGTTGAATTTTTTATACCATTCAAAATAAAAATAATGACACGAATGTCATTTCGAACGTATGTATTTTTAATGAATTTTAAGATTTTATAAATTTTTATAAGCCGTTAAATTGTCATAAGTGAGTATAGTCTTTATACTATATTAGGAATAGTGATACTGAAGGAGAAAAACAATGGACTGTAAAATATTAAAATTAAACAATGACGATCAGTTTATTTCCAAAATAAAAAATAGTGATAGTAGGCTCCAACAATTCTACCAATATGATGCTATGTCAGAAGATAGCTTTAAAAAGAAAATGGATGCGCCTTCTAATGGAAGAGAAAAAGAACTTGCTAATGTTATTCAATCTTATATGGAAGATTTATCAATAATTGAAGCGCAACAAACACATTTGGATGCTTTAGCTAATGGCGCAAAAGTTGTCATTGGAGGACAACAGGCTGGTCTGTTTGGTGGTCCTTTATATACAATTCATAAAATTTTTTCAATTATTACATTGAGTCAACAACTTTCAAATAAATATAACCAAACGGTTGTACCGGTATTTTGGATTGCTGGAGAAGATCATGATTTTGATGAAGTCAATCATACATTTGCTTATAATCAACAAGACGCACATCTACATAAAATTAAATATCATACTATGACACCACCTGAAAGTAACGTATCTCGTTTTAATCCTGAACAGTCACAAATGATTGAAGTGTTGAATGATTACTTTAAACAATTAAAAGAAACAGAGCATAGTAAAGCAATTTACCAAATGTGTTTAGACATTATTAAAAGTAATGATAACTGGTCAAATATTTTTAAAGCTTTATTACATGAAATCTTCAAAGATTATGGTGTTTTATTTATTGATGCTCAATATACTTCGTTGAGAAAAATGGAAAAACCTTTATTAAAAGAAATGATTTTAAAACATCGTGCTATTGATGAAGCTTTTAGAAATAATCAAAAAAATACAACACAACAAGGTTTGTCTCAAATGATTCAAACTGATACTAATGTGCATTTATTCCTTCATGAAGAAGGGATGAGACAATTATTAACTTATGAAAATGATGCTTTCCATTTAAGTAAATCAACACAAAACTATAATCAACAACAGTTATTAGACATATTAGATGAAGAACCTGATAGATTTTCAAATAATGTTGTTACACGTCCTATAATGGAAGAATGGTTATTTAATACTGTGGCCTTCATCGGTGGTCCAAGTGAAATTAAATATTGGGCAGAACTACATGATGTATTTCAGTTATTAAATATTGATATGCCGATTGTATTACCAAGATTGAGGATTACTTACTTATATAATAGAACTCAAAAATTATTAAATCAGTATCAACTTCAATTAGAACACGTCATAGAGAATGGTATTGAAGAAGATAAACAAAAATTTATTCGTGAACAAGCTTCCGAAACATTTTTAAATGAAATTGACAGTATGAAACAACAACAGGAAAATCTATTTCATTCTTTATATAAAGAAGTTCAAGGTAATAATGCTAATGAAAATTTAGTAACTAAAAATAATGAAATACACTTAAGACAGTATGATTATTTGAAAAAACGTTATCTTTTAAATATCGAAAGAGAAAATGACATTAGCATGAGACATTTTAGAGAAATTAATGATCATCTCCACGCAATGGGAGGATTACAAGAAAGAATATGGAATCCACTTCAAATTTTGAATGATTTTGGGAAAGATGTGTTCAGTCCCTCCACTTATCCACCACTTTCTTACACTTTTGATCATATCATAATAAAAGATTGATATAACAGCGTTTAAGCCCGCTTTATCGAAAAGATAAAGCGGGTATTTTTTTATAAAAATAAATATTTTTGACGAATTTTACATAATTAGTGGAGGATAGTGGGGAGATGTGGTAAATTATAAATAAGGTGAGGTGAGAAAAAATGTTCATGGGAGAATACGATCATCAATTAGATACAAAAGGACGTATGATTATACCGTCCAAGTTTCGTTATGATTTAAATGAACGTTTTATTATCACTCGAGGCCTTGATAAGTGTTTATTCGGCTATACTTTAGAAGAATGGCAACAAATTGAAGAGAAGATGAAAACCTTACCTATGACAAAAAAAGACGCACGTAAGTTTATGCGTATGTTCTTCTCAGGTGCCGTTGAAGTAGAGTTAGATAAACAAGGACGTATTAATATTCCACAAAATTTAAGGAAATACGCTAATTTAACTAAAGAATGTACAGTAATAGGTGTTTCAAATCGAATTGAGATTTGGGATAGAGAAACTTGGAATGATTTCTATGAGGAATCTGAAGATAGTTTCGAAGATATTGCTGAGGATTTAATAGATTTTGATTTTTAATTTGGAGGTATGACAGTGTTTCATCATATAAGCGTTATGTTAAACGAAACCATTGATTATCTAAATATAAAAGAAGATGGTGTGTATGTTGACTGTACGTTAGGTGGAGCAGGACATGCCTTATATTTACTAAATCAATTAAGTGATGAAGGTAGACTTATTGCAATTGATCAAGACTTAACTGCAATAGAAAATGCTAAAGATGTTTTGAAAGAACATTTACATAAAGTCACTTTTATTCACAGTAATTTTCGAGAGTTAACACAAATATTAAAAGAGCTAAACATTGAAAAAGTTGATGGTATCTACTATGACTTAGGTGTTTCAAGTCCACAGTTAGATGTACCAGAAAGAGGCTTTAGCTATCATCATGATGCTAAATTAGACATGCGGATGGATCAAACGCAATCATTATCAGCTTATGAAGTTGTAAATGAATGGTCTTTTGAAGCATTAGTCAAAATTTTCTATCGTTATGGTGAAGAAAAGTTCTCAAAACAAATTGCAAGAAGAATTGAAGCAAACCGAGAAAAACAACCAATCGAGACAACATTAGAATTAGTTGAAGTGATTAAAGAAGGCATTCCTGCCAAAGCTAGAAGAAAAGGCGGGCACCCTGCGAAAAGAGTGTTCCAAGCTATACGAATTGCAGTAAATGATGAATTAAGTGCATTCGAAGATTCAATAGAACAAGCTATCGAGCTTGTAAAGGTACACGGACGTATTTCTGTTATTACATTCCATTCATTGGAAGACCGATTATGTAAACAGATGTTTCAAGAGTATGAAAAGGGACCTGACTTACCTAGAGGCTTACCAGTTATCCCTGAAGAATATACCCCAAAATTGAAACGCGTAAACCGTAAACCTATTACTGCGACTGACGAAGATTTAGATGACAATAATCGAGCCCGAAGCGCAAAACTACGCATTGCAGAAATATTAAAATAAGGAGTAATTCAACATGGCTGTAGAAAAAGTTTACCAACCATATGATAATGCAACACAAACCAGTGTTCCAAAAAGACAACCGCAAACCTCTCCTCAAAAGCAAACCGTTAAACGTAAAGTTGTCGTTCAACTTACTAGATTCGAAAAGATTTTATACATAACGCTAGTCTCTGTCATTGCTATGATTAGTATTTATATGCTATCTTTAAAAATGGATGCGTATGATACGCGAGGAAAAATTGCAGATTTAGATCAAAAAATTGAACAACAATCTAGCGAGAACAGCGCCTTAAAATCTGAAATTAAGAAAAATTCTTCATACGAACGCATTTACGACAAGGCTAAGAAGCAAGGTATGAGCCTCAAGAACGATAATGTAAAGGTAGTGCGTAATAATGGCGAAACGAAAAATTAAAATTAAAAAAAATAAAATAGGGGCAGTCCTACTTGTTGGTTTATTCGGGCTGCTCTTTTTTATATTGGTTTTGAGGTTTTCATACATAATGATTACTGGTCATTCAAATGGACAAGATTTGATAATGAAAGCAAACCAAAAATATTTAGTTAATAACTCAGAGCAACCAGAACGAGGAAAGATTTACGATAGAAACGGTAAAGTCTTAGCCGAAGATGTTGAAAGATATAAAGTCGTAGCAGTTGTAGATAAAAAAGCGAGTGAAAATAGTAAAAAGCCAAGGCATGTGGTAGATAAAAAGAAAACTGCCAAAGAATTATCAAAAGTTATTGATATGAAACCAGATGAAATCGAAAAAAGATTGAATCAGAAAAAAGTATTCCAAGTAGAGTTTGGTCAAAAAGGTACTAATTTAACGTATCAAGATAAAGAAAAACTTGAAAAGAAAGACTTACCAGGAATTACCTTATATCCTGAAACTGAAAGATTTTATCCTAATGGTAACTTTGCTTCTCACTTAATTGGTATGGCTCAAAAAGATCCTGATACGGGTCAATTAAATGGTGCCATGGGAGTTGAAAAGATATTTAATAGTTATCTTAATGGTTCAAAAGGATCATTAAAATATATACATGATATCTGGGGATACATCGCACCAAATACAAAATCAGAAAAACAACCTAAACGTGGCGATGATGTTCATTTAACGATTGATTCAAATATTCAAGTGTTCGTCGAAGAAGCATTAGATGACATGGTTGACCGCTACAATCCTAAAGATTTATTTGCGGTTGTTATGGATGCAAGAACCGGAGAAATTTTAGCGTATAGCCAAAGACCTACATTTAATCCTGAAACAGGTAAAGACTTTGGTAAAAAATGGGCTAATGATTTATATCAAAATACGTATGAACCAGGATCAACATTTAAAACATATGGATTAGCTGCAGCTATTCAAGAAGGTAAATTCAGCCCGAATAAGAAATTTAAATCAGGACCTAGAGAGATAATGGGCTCAGAAATTTCTGACTGGAATAAAACAGGTTGGGGTAGTATTCCTGAAACACTAGGATTTACGTACTCAGCTAACTCATTAATGATGCACTTACAAGATGAAGTTGGTGCTGATAAAATGAAATCTTGGTATGAACGATTTGGTTTTGGTAAATCAACAAATGGTATGTTTGATGGTGAATCCACTGGTCATATTGCATGGGATAATGAATTACAACAAAAAACATCAGCATTTGGACAATCAACTACAGTAACACCAGTTCAAATGATTCAAGCACAGTCAGCATTTTTCAACAAAGGTAATATGTTGAAACCATGGTTTGTAAGTAGTATAGACAATCCAATTTCTAAAAAGAATTTTTATAAAGGTGAGAAATCTTACGCTGGAAAACCAGTTTCAGAAGATACTGCTAATAAAGTTGAAAAAGAATTAGATAAAGTTGTAAATAGTAAGAAGAGTCATGCGATGAACTATCGTGTGAAAGGATACGATATCGAAGGTAAAACAGGTACCGCTCAAGTAGCCGATTCTAAAGGTGGCGGTTATGTTAAGGGTGAGAATCCATACTTCGTAAGTTTCATGGGTGATGCACCTAAGAAACATCCTAAAGTGATTGTTTATGCTGGTATGAGTCTTGCACAAAAAAATGATCAAGAAGCATATGAAATGGGTGTAAGTAAAGCATTCAAACCGATCATGGAAAATACGTTGAAATATTTAAACGTTGATAAATCAAAAGATTCTGCTTCTAAAAAGGATTATAGTAAAGTGCCTAACGTAGAAGGACAATCAATAGAAAAAGCTAAAGATAGTATTAATGCTAAATCACTTAAACCAGTTGTTATTGGCAGTGGTAAAACAGTGAAATCACAATCAGTCAAAGCTGATTCTGAAGCATTGCCTCATAGTAAAGTTCTTTTAGTAACAGATGGTGACTTGACTATGCCTGATATGAAAGGCTGGACAAAAGAAGATGTTCTTGCTTTCCAAGAATTAACTAACATTAAGGTCAAAACGACTGGCAGTGGTTTTGTTTCAGATCAATCTATGACACAAGGTCAAAAACTTAAAAAATCAGATAAAATTGAAGTTACTTTATCAGCAGAATCTACTGATAGCACAACTGACGATAGTGATAAACAATCATTAGACAAATCATCTGATAAGAAAGATAAATCTAAGTCTAAAAAGAAAGATTCAAGCACTGACTAGTACAACATAGATATTCAACATATAAGGAAGAGATTGGGATTTTATTTATCCTTCTCTCTTTCTTAATATGTTATGAACTAACGTATAAATTTAGAACTAAAACTGATAAAATGTAAAAGCTAACAATTAAAAATATTTAATAATATATGTAAATTGACGGATAAAAGAAAAGGAGATTATTATGATTTTTGTATATGCGATGTTATCGCTTCTAGTAACTTTTGTACTTGTACCTATACTCATACCAACGCTCAAAAGAATGAAATTTGGACAAAGTATTCGTGAAGAAGGGCCTCAAAGCCATATGAAGAAAACGGGTACTCCAACAATGGGTGGACTAACATTCTTAATAAGTATCATTATCGCTTCAGTTATTGCGATTATTTTTGTAGATCGTTCTAATCCAATAATTTTATTACTATTTGTAACAATCGGATTTGGATTAATTGGCTTTATTGATGATTACATTATCGTTGTTAAGAAAAATAACCAAGGTTTAACAAGTAAACAGAAATTTTTAGCACAAATTTTAATTGCTGTAATATTTTTCGTACTAAGTAATGTGTTTAACTTAGTCAATTTTTCAACAACTTTACATATTCCGTTTACTGACGGTGGTATCCCTCTTTCATTTGCTTATGTTATATTTATCATCTTTTGGCAAGTTGGCTTTTCAAATGCAGTCAATTTAACAGATGGATTAGATGGTTTAGCTACAGGACTTTCAATTATCGGTTTTGCAATGTATGCCATTATGAGTTTTGTACTAGAATCACCTGCAATTGGTACATTCTGTATTATTATGGTATTTGCTTTACTAGGATTCTTACCATATAACTTAAATCCAGCTAAAGTATTTATGGGTGACACAGGTAGCTTAGCATTAGGTGGCATATTTGCTACAATTTCAATTATGTTAAACCAAGAGTTATCACTTATATTTATCGGATTTGTATTCGTAGTAGAAACGTTATCAGTTATGTTACAAGTTGCTTCATATAAATTAACTAAAAAACGTATTTTCAAAATGAGTCCTATTCATCACCACTTTGAATTATGTGGATGGAATGAATGGAAAGTTGTAACAGTATTTTGGTCAGTAGGTTTAATAACAGGTCTAATAGGCTTATGGATTGGAGTGCACTAGTATGCTAAATTACACAGGATTAGAAAATAAAGATGTATTAGTTGTAGGATTAGCAAAAAGTGGTTACGAGGCAGCCAAATTATTAAGTAAATTAGGCGCGAATGTAACAGTGAATGATGGTAAAGATTTATCTCAAGATGCACATGCTAAAGATTTAGAAGCTATGGGCATTAAGGTTATTAGTGGAAGCCATCCAAATTCATTATTAGATAATAACCCTATAGTTATTAAGAACCCCGGTATTCCATACACTGTATCGATTATAGATGAAGCAGTAAAAAGAGGTTTAAAAATATTAACTGAAGTTGAATTAAGTTATCTAATTTCAGAAGCGCCCATTATTTCAGTAACAGGTACAAATGGTAAAACCACTGTCACTTCATTAATAGGTGACATGTTTAAAAATAGTAGATTAACTGGTAGATTGTCTGGAAATATTGGTTATGTTGCTTCGAAAGTGGCACAAGAAGTAACTCCGAAAGATTATTTGATTACTGAATTATCATCATTCCAATTATTAGGAATTGATCAATATAAACCACATATCGCAATTATCACTAATATTTATTCAGCGCATTTAGATTATCACGAAACGCTTGAAAATTATCAAAATGCTAAAAAGCAAATATATAAAAATCAAACAGAAGATGATTTCTTAATTTGTAATTATCATCAACGTCATTTAATTGAATCAGAAAATTTAAAAGCTAAAACGTTATATTTCTCAACTCAACAAGAAGTGGATGGTATATATATTAAAGATGGCTTTATTGAATATAAAGGTGTTCGTATTATTAGCGTAGATGATTTAGTTTTACCAGGTGAACATAATTTAGAAAATATTTTAGCAGCTGTTTTAGCTACAATATTAGCTGGTGTACCAATTAAAGCGATTGTTGACAGTCTTACAACATTCTCAGGGATTGAACATAGATTACAATATATTGGTACAAATAGAACTAATAAATACTATAACGATTCTAAAGCAACAAATACGCTAGCTACACAATTTGCATTAAATTCATTTAATCAACCAATCATTTGGTTATGTGGCGGGTTAGATAGAGGTAATGAATTTGATGAATTAGTACCTTATATGAATAATGTAAGAATTATGGTCGTATTTGGTGAAACACAAGAAAAATTCGCTAAATTAGGAAATAGTCAAGGTAAATACGTTATCAAGGCTACAGATGTACAAGATGCCGTCGATAAAATTCAAGACGTTATTGAACCAAATGATGTGGTGTTACTTTCACCAGCGTGTGCAAGTTGGGATCAGTATAATACATTCGAAGAACGTGGAGAGAAATTTATTCAAAGTTTCCGTGCACACTTGCCATCATACTAAAAGGGCGTGATAGAAAATGGACGGTAAATCTAATGACAATAACAGAAACAATGCAGCTAACTCCGATGACAAACAAAATGATGAGTTAAGCATGTTTCGTAGAAGTAACGATTTTAGAACGCGTAAAAGAAAAAAGTTTAAAGATAAAGTTGAAGACGACATATCTAACTCGAATCACTATGATGATACGAGTGAAGAAGAACAGCATCATAGTGAGGACATCTTAAATGATCGCAAAACTCATTTAAACGATAAAGAAGATTTTGTTAGCGATAATGATAACTCAGAGTCGTATCGCGAAAGTGAGCAAATTAATCATTATAATAATGATGAAAAAGTTAATAGCGATGATAGTCAACAAGATAAAGAACAAACAAATAATATTGAAGTTAATACAACTTCAAAAACTAAGCACAAAAATAAAAATGCAAAGAAAAATTGGTTGAGTTTTTTTACACCAAATAAATCAACATCAAAGAAAAAAGAACATGCACAAGAAGAACAAACAGATTCTAATAAGAAAGTTACACAATTTAGTTCACCAACTCTAGAAGAGAAAAGAGCACAACGGCGTCGAAGACAAAAAAGAATTCAGTACACCGTTATTACAGTATTGGTATTGTTAATTGTGATATTCTTACTATATATGTTTACACCATTAAGTAAAATCTCCAACGTAAATATTGAGGGGAATCATAATGTAAGTAAAAGCCAAATTAACAAAGCACTCAATGTTAAGTCTACTTCACGCATGTATACTTTTAGTAAAGGTAAAGCTAAAACTAATTTAAAGAAAAATAAATTAATTAAAGATGTAAGCATTACCAAGCAATTACCTAATACGTTAAATGTTAAAATAACAGAATATCAAGTTGTTGGTTTAACGAAAAACAAAGACAAATATGTGCCTGTGCTAGAAGACGGGAAAGAATTAAAAGATTATGATGGTAATATTTCACATGACGGTCCAATCATTGATGGTTTTAAAGGCGACAAAAAGGAAAAAATAATCCAAGCGTTATCAGAAATGTCACCTAAAGTGAGAAATTTAATTGCGGAAGTCAACTATGCACCAGATAAGAATAAGCAGAACAGAATTAAAATATTCACTAAAGATGATATTCAAGTCATTGGAGATATTACGACTATAGCGGATAAGATGAAATATTACCCACAAATGTCAGAATCACTGTCTCGTAGTGATTCAGGCGACCTTAAAACAGATGGTTATATTGATTTGTCGGTAGGAGCATCATTTATTCCTTATCAAAATAGTAGTGGTGATCAATCTGAATCTGAACAAAGTGTATCTAAAACATCAGCAAAAGAAACTGAAGCAAAAGAAGAACTTCAAAGTGTGTTAAATAAAATTAATAAAGAATCAAAAGAAAATAATTAAAAAATTTTGATATTAGTATGTGTTTATAGTTCACAAGCTTATAAACGTATTGTAAACTAAACATAGTGTATTTTAATAGTAACTTGTCAGGAGGTGCCTATCTATGGAGGAACATTACTATGTAAGCATAGATATTGGTTCATCAAGTGTTAAAACAATAGTAGGCGAAAAATTTCACAATGGAATAAATGTGATAGGTACAGGACAAACCTATACAAGCGGTATTAAAAATGGTCTGATTGATGACTTTGATATAGCAAGACAAGCTGTCAAAGACACAATTAAAAAGGCTTCTATCGCTTCAGGTGTCGATATTAAAGAAGTATTCTTAAAATTACCTATCATAGGAACTGAAGTGTATGATGAATCAAATGAAATAGAATTTTATGAAGATACTGAAATTAATGGAACACATATCGAATCTGTACTTGAAGGTATTAGAGACAAAAATGATGTTCCTGAAACAGAAGTCATTAACGTTTTCCCAATACGCTTTGTTGTAGATAAGGAAAATGAAGTATCAGATCCAAAAGAATTAATCGCTAGACATTCACTTAAAGTGGATGCAGGCGTTATAGCTATTCAAAAATCAATTTTAATTAATATGATTAAATGTGTTGAATCATGTGGTGTAGACGTGCTTGACGTATATTCAGATGCATACAATTATGGCTCAATCTTATCAGCAACTGAGAAAGAGCTCGGTGCATGTGTTATTGATATCGGTGAAGATTTAACACAAATTGCCTTCTATGAACGTGGCGAATTAGTGGATGCAGATTCAATCGAAATGGCTGGTCGTGATATTACTGACGATGTTGCACAAGGATTAAACACTTCTTATGACACAGCAGAAAAGATTAAACATCAATATGGTCATGCTTTTTATGACTCAGCTTCAAGCCAAGATGTATTTTCTGTGGATCAAATAGATAGTGAAGAGAATGTTCAATATACGCAAAAAGATTTAAGTGATTTTATTGAAGCAAGAGTTGAAGATATTTTCTTCGAAGTATTTGATGTATTGCAAGAATTAGGATTAACTAAAGTTAACGGTGGTTTCGTCGTTACTGGCGGATCAGCTAACTTATTAGGTGTAAAAGAATTACTACAAGATATGGTAAGTGAAAAAGTAAGAATTCATACACCATCTCAAATGGGTATCAGAAAACCAGAATTTTCTTCTGCGATTTCTACGATTTCTAGTAGTATCACTTTTGACGAGTTATTAGATTATGTTACAATTAGTTATCAAGATAATGAGGAATTTGAAGAGGAAGTTATCGAATCAAATGATAAAGATGCTGACTCTAAATCAAGCGGTTTCGATTGGTTCAAACGCAAATCGAATAAAAAAGATGATTATGAGGAAGAACCTGAAGCACCTCATGAAGAATATGACAACCGCGAAACTCATCAAGAACAAGATCATCATAATGCTCAAGATAAAGACAAAGAAGAAGGTAAATTTAAAAAACTCATGAAATCTTTATTTGAATGATTATTGGCCATTAAAACTAGGAGGAAATTTAAATGTTAGAATTTGAACAAGGATTTAATCATTTAGCGACTTTAAAAGTCATCGGTGTAGGTGGCGGCGGTAACAACGCTGTAAACCGTATGATTGACCACGGTATGAATAATGTAGAATTTATCGCTATCAATACGGATGGACAAGCTTTAAACTTATCTAAAGCTGAATCAAAAATCCAAATTGGTGAAAAATTAACACGTGGATTAGGTGCTGGAGCTAACCCAGAAATTGGGAAAAAAGCTGCAGAAGAATCACGTGAACAAATTGAAGATGCAATCCAAGGTGCAGATATGGTATTCGTAACTGCAGGTATGGGTGGCGGTACTGGTACTGGTGCTGCTCCTGTAGTAGCAAAAATTGCTAAAGAAATGGGAGCTTTAACAGTTGGTGTTGTTACTCGTCCATTCGGCTTTGAAGGTCGTAAACGTCAAACACAAGCTGCTGCCGGCGTTGAATCAATGAAAGCTGCTGTAGATACATTAATCGTTATTCCTAATGATCGTTTATTAGATATCGTTGATAAATCAACTCCTATGATGGAAGCATTTAAAGAAGCAGACAACGTTTTACGTCAAGGTGTACAAGGTATTTCTGACTTAATCGCTGTATCTGGTGAAGTTAACTTAGACTTTGCTGACGTGAAAACTATTATGTCAAACCAAGGTTCTGCCTTAATGGGAATTGGCGTATCATCTGGAGAAAATAGAGCGGTAGAAGCAGCTAAAAAAGCTATTTCTTCACCTTTATTAGAAACTTCTATTGTTGGTGCACAAGGTGTGCTTATGAACATTACAGGTGGGGAATCACTTTCTTTATTCGAAGCTCAAGAAGCTGCTGATATCGTACAAGATGCTGCTGATGAAGACGTGAACATGATTTTCGGTACAGTAATTAACCCAGAATTACAAGATGAAATTGTAGTTACAGTTATTGCTACTGGATTTGAAGACAAACCATCTTCTCAAGGACGTAAAGCTTCTAGTACTGGATTCGGTTCTAGTGTAAATAGTGCTTCATCATCTCATTCTGTAGATAGAGAAGAATCTGTAAGCAGTTCTGCTTCAAGTGCATCATCTTCTGACAGTGTGAACGAAAGAACTCATACAACTAAAGACGATGATATTCCTAGCTTTATTAGAAACAGAGAAGAAAGACGTTCAAGAAGAACTAGACGTTAATTAATTCTCTAAACATATTATTTTAAGTCATCAGATTGAATTCTGATGACTTTTTAATTTTTTACATAGGAATTTTTAAGATTATAACCAGATTCTAAAGTTTAAGAAAAAGCATGTTAATCCATGTACAATTAAAATAGTTTTAATTTAATTACAAATAAAAATGTTATATAATAACTTTACGAAAGCCATTTTTATCATTAATAGCAAATATTGAAAATTCATACTTAAGGTTGTGAAACATTTGACTGAAAAATTTATTAAACAAGATCATTTTTTAGAATACAAAGACGAAAATAAGACAAATACTACCCTTGGATTTACTACGAGAGAGGGTGGCTTAAGTATGTATCCTGAAAATGCATTTAATATGGCTAGATACGTTGACGATGATCAAGATAATATATCAAAGCATCAAGCTATTTTAGCCGATTTGATACATTTTCCTAGAAGAGATTGGGTATTTCCTATACAAACTCATGAAAATAAAGTAGCCAAAATTACAGCTGCAGATAAAGGAACTAATATCGATGCAATCACAAACGATTTACATGGCATTGATGGTCTGTATACATATGAACCTAATATTTTATTAACGATGTGTTATGCAGATTGTGTACCAGTATATTTTTATAGTGAGAAAAATCATTATGTTGGTTTAGCTCATGCAGGTTGGAGAGGTACATATGGTGAAATTGTAAAAGAAATGGTTCGACAAATCGATTTTGACTTAAATGAT
Organism: Staphylococcus sp. FSL H8-0121; assembly: GCF_038008425.1. Lineage (NCBI taxonomy): Bacteria > Bacillati > Bacillota > Bacilli > Caryophanales > Staphylococcaceae > Staphylococcus > Staphylococcus sp. FSL H8-0121. The sequence goes on along the minus strand of NZ_JBBOZB010000001.1, from coordinate 674,943 downwards.
TTACAAGTTGTGATAGGTCCAGCAACTTCAAATTCGTATGAAATTAATGATGATATTAAATCTAAATTTGAAACATTAGATATTGAAACAACTCAATATATAGAAACACGAGATGAAGACAGACATGGCATCGATTTAAAAAAAGCCAATGCTTTATTATTACAAAGTGTGGGTGTACCAAAAGATAATATTTATATTACAGATTATGCTACATCAGAAAACTTAGATTATTTCTTTTCCTATAGAGTAGAGAAAGGGCAAACTGGTAGAATGTTAGCCTTCATCGGAAGAAAGCAAGGTGAAGATTAATGCGTAAAGTCGAAGAAAATTTGGCAAAAATTAACGATGAAATAAATCAGCAAAGAGAAAAAAGTAACATTTCAACACAGCCTAGCGTGATTGCAGTGACAAAGTATGTTACAATAGAGCGAGCTAAAGAAGCTTATCAAGCTGGACTTCGTCACTTTGGTGAGAATAGACTTGAAGGATTTAAAGAAAAGAAAGAAGCACTACCTAGTGATGCAGTGTTTCATTTTATCGGATCTTTGCAATCTAGAAAGGTTAAAGATGTCATCAATGAAGTTGATTACTTCCACGCTTTAGATAGAATGAGTTTAGCTAAAGAAATTAACAAACGTGCCAATCATACTATTTCTTGTTTCTTGCAAGTGAATGTTTCTGGAGAATCTTCTAAACATGGTATTGATTTAGACGATGTTAATTCATTTATCGAAGACCTTAAACAATATGAGAATATAAAAATAGTCGGATTAATGACTATGGCACCATTTACAGATGATGTTGAATACATACAGTCATTATTTAGAAAATTACGAATAAAAAGAGACGAAATACAGAAACTCAATTTAGAATATGCACCGTGTACTGAATTATCTATGGGTATGAGTAACGATTACCTCATTGCTATAGAAGAAGGTGCTACGTTTGTAAGAATTGGGACTAAACTTGTAGGAGAAGAGGAGTGAGCCCCGTGGCTTTAAAAGATTTATTTAATGGTTTTTTTGTAGTTGAAGATGAAGAAGAAGTGGAAGTACCAGAAGAACGCGAACAAGAACGTGATCGTAAACAAGAACGTGAAGTTGAATCACAAAGAGAGGTAGCACAAGAACCGGCTACGTCAAAAACAAGTGCTATTAAATCAGTACCACAAAAAAGTTCAACTAGATATAATTCAACTTCTGAAGAAAGGAATTATCGTATGACTAATAATTCTAAATCAAACTCAAGAAATGTTGTAACGATGAATAATAATGCACAAACAAATGTTGCTACTCAAGAAAGTTCAAAAATGTGTTTATTTGAACCACGTGTATTCTCAGACACTCAAGATATTGCAGATGAATTAAAAAATCGTCGTGCTACTTTAGTTAATTTACAACGCATTGATAAAGTCTCTGCTAAACGTATTATTGATTTCTTGAGTGGTACAGTATATGCAATTGGTGGCGATATCCAACGTGTCGGTACAGATATTTTCCTATGTACTCCAGACAATGTTGAAGTTGCTGGTAGCATTACAGACCATATTGAGAATATGGAGCAACATTACGAATAAGGAGATAACATATGGATATTGGATTACTTAATACAATATTCCGAATTATAATTTGGATTGTTCAAATCTATTATTATGGAATGATTGTTTATTTCTTTACTTCTTGGGTGCCAAATATTCGAGAATCTAAGTTTGGTGAAATACTCGGGAAGATTTACGAACCATTTTTGGAACCATTTAGAAAAATAATTCCACCAATTGGAATTATTGATATATCATCTATTGTTGCTATCATTGTTTTAGTATTATTCCAACGAGGATTAGTGACTATTTTCAACATGATTTTAGTTCACTTAGCTGGATAAGAGTAAATACTTAAAAGATAGTAAATAATATAGATGTTGTTGAATAACGAGGTAACTGGAAGTATGCCAGTTTGCCTCGTTTTATTGTTAACTTTGTAAAATAATGTGACTGAACTGGCTAAACTACTTAAAAATAAGGAGGTGTCAAACATCGATATTTATCAGCATTTTAGAAAAGAAGAACAAGCAACCATTGATTTATTAATCGATAAATGCCAACAAGCTGAACGACATTATGCGCCAGTATTAACGAACTTTTTAGATCCTAGAGGTCAGTATATATTGGAAGTTATTGTTGGTAGTTATGAAGATTTGGTTGTTCATTTTAATGGGGGACCTCAAGCTGAACGACAACGTGCACTGATCACACCTTCTTATTACGAACCAAATGAAAGTGATTTTGATTTAACTTTAATTGAAATAGACTATCCACAAAAGTTTGTTACAATACAACACCAACATGTATTAGGGACATTGATGTCTTTAGGAATAGATAGAAATCAACTTGGAGATATTATGGTTGGAGAACGTATTCAATTTGTTTTGACAAAAGCTTTAGAATCATTTATTATGTTAGAATTCACTAAAATCAAAGGTGCTACAATTAAACTTAATTCTATTCCTTTGAAAGATATGATACAATCAGAAGAGAATTGGAAGATTCATAGTTCAACGGTGAGTGCACTAAGACTTGATGTTGTACTTAAAGAAATGATTCACAAATCAAGATCGATTGCGAAACAACTCATCGAGAAAAAAAGAGTAAAAGTGAATCACACAATCATTGATTCACCTGATTTTCAATTAGAAATGAATGATTTACTTTCCATCCAAGGTTTCGGTAGAGCACAAATGACCGATATAGGTGGAAGAACTAAAAAAGATAAAATACACATTACCTATAATACATTATTCAAATAGTGTAAAATTAAGGAGGACATAAAATGCCTTTTACACCAAGTGAAATTAAAAGCAAAGAGTTTACTCGTGTGAAAAATGGTCTAGAACCTACTGAAGTTGCAAACTATTTAGAACAATTAAGCTCTGAAATAGAAAGATTAAAAGAAGATAAAAAACAACTTGAAAAAGTTATTGAAGAAAGAGATACTAATATTAAGTCATATCAAGATGTTCATCAATCTGTAACTGACGCATTAGTACAAGCACAAAAAGCTGGTGAAGAAACTAAATTAGCAGCGAATAAAGATGCAGAAGCAACAATTGCCAAAGCTCAAGCGCAAGCTGATCAAATTGTAAACGATGCGGTAGAAAAAGCACGTCGTTTAGCTTTCCAAACTGAAGATATGAAACGTCAATCTAAAGTATTTAGATCTCGTTTCCGTATGTTAGTTGAAGCTCAATTAGACTTACTTAAGAATGACGATTGGGATTATTTATTAAATTATGATTTAGATGCTGAACAAGTCACTTTAGAAGACATTCACCATTTAAATGAAAATGATTTAACTGAAGAAGAAAAAGCAATGAAACAAAATGCTCAAAGTCAGTCTCAAACAACTGAATCTTCAGAAAGTACGGTTTCAACATCTCAAAGTGATTCAGTGACTCAACCAGAATCACCAAATCAAAAATAAAAAATCAGACGCGTAAGAAACAAAACACTTATCACAGCGAATTAGGAAATGGTGGGAGCCTAATATAAGCATGTTTCTTATATCACTGATTTATTTAAAATGAATACATTCAAGAGAGAACTCTAAGTTGAGTTAATCAGGGTGGTACCGCGGTATAACCGTCCCTGTTAATTGAACTTAGAGTTCTTTTTTATAATTAGGAGGAATGAAAGTAAATGAATTATAAAGATACGTTATTAATGCCAAAAACAGAATTTCCAATGCGTGGTGGCTTACCTAATAAAGAGCCAAAAATTCAAGAACAATGGGATGCAGACAATCAATACCAAAAAGCATTAGATAAAAATAAAGGAAACCAATCTTACATTTTACATGATGGCCCACCTTATGCTAATGGTAGCTTACATATGGGTCATGCTTTAAATAAAATTATTAAAGATTTCATCGTTAGATACAAAACGATGCAAGGCTTTTATGCCCCGTATGTTCCTGGTTGGGATACACATGGTTTACCAATTGAACAAGCATTAACTAAAAAAGGCGTAGATCGTAAAAAAATGACTACTGCTGAATTTAGAGAAAAATGTAAAGAGTTTGCTTTAAAACAAGTTGAAATTCAAAAAAATGATTTCAAACGTTTAGGTGTACGTGGTGATTTTGATAATCCGTATATCACATTAAACCCTGAATATGAGGCAGCACAAATTCGATTATTTGGTGAAATGGCTGACAAAGGTTTAATTTACAAAGGTAAAAAACCAGTATATTGGTCACCATCAAGTGAATCTTCATTAGCTGAAGCTGAAATTGAATACCATGATAAACGTTCTGCTTCAATCTATGTAGCGTTTAATGTTAAAGATGACAAAGGTGTCGTTGATCCTGACGCACAATTTATTATCTGGACAACTACACCATGGACAATCCCTTCAAATGTAGCGATTACAGTTCATCCAGAATTAAAATATGGACAATATAATGTTAACGGTAAAAAATACATTATTGCACAAGCTCTAGCAGAAACAGTTGCAGAAGCATTAGAATGGGATACAGATTCAATCCAACTTGAAAAAGAATTTACAGGTAAGGAATTAGAATATGTTGAAGCACAACATCCATTCTTAGACAGAACTTCATTAGTTATTAACGGAGACCACGTCACTACTGATGCTGGTACAGGTTGTGTTCATACTGCTCCTGGACACGGGGAAGATGACTATATCGTTGGTCAAAAATATGATTTACCTGTTATTAGTCCACTAAATGATAAAGGTGTGTTCACTGAAGAAGGCGGACCATTTGAAGGTATGTTCTATGACAAAGCGAATAAAGCTGTTACTGATTTATTAACAGAAAAAGATGCTTTATTAAAACTAAGCTTCATTACTCATAGTTACCCACATGATTGGAGAACTAAAAAACCAGTTATTTTCCGTGCGACACCACAATGGTTTGCTTCTATTAATAAAGTAAGACAAGATATTCTAGATGCGATTGATAATACTGATTTTAAAGTAGATTGGGGCAAAACTCGTATTTACAATATGATTCGTGATCGAGGAGAATGGGTTATTTCTCGTCAACGTGTATGGGGTGTTCCACTACCAGTATTCTATGCTGAAAATGGCGACATCATCATGACTAAAGAAACAGTTAATCATGTTGCAGATTTATTCGAACAACATGGTTCAAATATTTGGTTCGAACGTGAAGCTAAAGATTTATTACCTGAAGGATTCACTCATCCAGGAAGTCCTAATGGCGAATTTACTAAAGAAGAAGATATTATGGACGTATGGTTCGATTCAGGATCATCTCATAGAGGTGTACTTGAAACACGCCCTGAATTAAGTTTCCCAGCAGATTTATACTTTGAAGGTAGTGACCAATATCGTGGTTGGTTTAACTCATCAATTACAACTGCAGTGGCAACAAAAGGTCAATCACCATACAAATTCTTATTATCTCATGGTTTCGTCATGGATGGAGAAGGTAAGAAAATGAGTAAATCATTAGGCAACGTGATTGTACCGGATCAAGTTGTAAAACAAAAAGGTGCTGATATTGCACGTTTATGGGTAAGTAGTACAGACTATTTAGCTGATGTGCGTATTTCAGATGAAATTTTAAAACAAACGTCAGATGTATATCGTAAAATCAGAAATACATTAAGATTTATGTTAGGTAATGTGAATGATTTCAATCCAGAAACAGATGGTATTGCTGAAGCGGATTTATTAGAAGTCGATCGTTATTTATTACATCGTTTACGTGAATTCACTGCTAGTACTATCAAAAACTATGAAAACTTTGATTACCTTAATATTTATCAAGAAGTACAAAACTTTATCAATGTAGAATTAAGTAATTTCTACTTAGATTATGGTAAAGATATTCTTTATATTGAAGAACGTTCATCACATAAACGTCGTAGTATGCAAACAGTGTTATATCAAATCTTAGTTGATATGACTAAATTACTTGCACCAATCTTAGTGCATACTGCAGAAGAAGTTTGGTCACATACGCCACATGTTAAAGAAGAAAGTGTACATTTAGCTGATATGCCAAAAGTTGAAGAAGTAGACCAACAATTATTAGATAAATGGAATACATTTATGAAATTACGTGATGACGTCAACCGTGCATTAGAAGCAGCTCGTAATGAAAAAGTCATTGGTAAATCATTAGAAGCTAAAGTGACTATCGGTAGTAATAGTGATTTCAATGCTTCAGAATTCTTACAACAATTTAATGACTTACAACAATTATTTATTACTTCTCAAGCAGAAGTAGTTGACCACGTTGACAATGGTCAAGCATATCAATATGGTGATATCCGTATTGAACATGCTGAAGGCGAAAAATGTGAAAGATGTTGGAACTATAGTGATCAATTAGGTTCAGTAGGAGAACTAGATCACTTATGCCCACGTTGTCAAGAAGTCGTAAAAACATTAAATTAATATTAGATCATTGATTTAAAGCTGTTAGCAGTGTCAATTGACATTGCTAACAGCTTTTGTTTTATAGTTTTAAATTTGAAATATTGATAAATGAATTAGTGTAAGTTTAGTTGTAATATTATGTTCTCATTATGCTCTTTCAAGAAATATTTTTAGCAATTAAGTTGCTTTTAGTATAAATTTTTAGCATAATATTAAAAATATGGATGTTACTGATAATAATTTCAATAATGAGTTAAATTTATAGATAAGCTTTATGAAAGAGGTAGTATGTATGTTTCATAATAAGAATGCAAATTTTGTAAATGGAATAACTATAAATGTAAGAGATAAAGATGAACTTAAACCTTTTTATGAAGAAATATTAGGGTTAAATATTGTTAACGAAACGATGACGAGCATTCAATATGAAGTAGGAATGTCAAATACATTCATTACGTTAAATGAAATTACTAATGGACGAGAACCATTAATGTCAGAAGCTGGGTTATTTAATTTAGGAATCATGTTGCCAACGCTATCTGATTTAGCTGATTTATTAGTACAATTGAGCGATTATGAAATACCTGTTAACGGTGGAGAACAAAGTGTTTCAACGTCTTTGTTTATTGAAGATCCTGAAGGCAACGGTTTGAAATTTTATGTCGATCAAGATTTTGAGTCATGGCATTATGAGGATGATAAAGCATTGCTTAATATTGTGCCAATTAACGTCCCACGTTTATTAAATGAAGTTTCAGACGAAAAGTGGCAAGGCATTCCAGATGAGGCTAAAATTGGTACGTTACATTTAAAGACGGTACGTATATCTGAAGTCAAAGATTATTATTTAAATTATTTTGGTTTAGAAGAATCAGCATATATGGATGACTATTCATTCTTTTTATCATCTCAACATTACCACCATCATTTAGCTATAAATCAATGGATATCCGGAACTAAACGCGTTGATAATTCTCATTCTTATGGCTTAGCACTTGTAGATTTTCATTATCCAGAAACGACCCATTTGAATGTTAAAGGGCCGGATGGCATATATTTTAGGTTTAATTATATAAAAGAAGAGTGATTCAGTGAAAAAAAGTATAACTTTAATGTTTATAGTGACTATATGTATTACGATAGCTGCAATAATAGATGGATTAAATAATCAAGATATGACAGAGCCCAAAAATCATTTATTAGAAATCAATCCAATGAAATATAATACTTATCAAAAAGGTCAATGTACGTATTATGTTTTTGATAAAGTTAAAGAAGATCACCATCAAATTGAGAACACATGGTCTGATGCAAAAGAATGGGCTAAAAATGCTGAAAAAGATGATTACAAAGTCAATCATCAACCTAAAAAAGGGTCGATATTACAAACAACTAAAGGAAAATATGGGCACGTAGCATATATTGAAAAAATAAATCAAGATGGATCACTTCAAATTTCTGAGATGAATTTTAAAAAAGCTTATGAAATTACAGATAGAACAATTCCAAGTTTTGATGTAGATCAATATCAGTATATACATCCTAAAAATAATGAAAAAGCATAATTAAGAACAACATATCGATACTCATAATAATGCCGATTAGCAAATAAAATTATTTCATTATGTACATCGTATTTATTTTTAGGCTATCCTGTTTTTATATACTTGATTAAGATATAATAAAAGATGTTGTAAAAAAGTGATGAATGGTTTTGAATGGAGGCACATGAATGAAAAAGAAATATTATACTGGTATTTCATTATTCGTAGTCATTTTTATTTTAGTCATTGACCAAATAACAAAATGGATAATTGCTAGTTCAATGAAAATAGGGGATTCCTACGAAGTAATACCAAATTTTTTAAATATAACATCCCATAGAAATAATGGTGCTGCTTGGGGTATTTTAAGTGGAAAAATGTTTTTCTTTTATATCATTACAGTAATTATATTAATCATACTCGTATTATTCTTTATTAAAGAAGCTAAGTACAATTTATTTATGCAATTAGCTGTTAGTTTGTTGTTCGCAGGCGCTTTAGGGAATTTTATAGATCGTTTGTTTAATGGAGAAGTTGTTGATTTTATCGACACAAATATTTTTGGATATGATTTTCCAATATTTAATATTGCCGATTCAAGTTTAACAATTGGTGTAATTTTAATAATTATAGCTTTACTTAAAGATACAACAAATAAAGAATAGGAGGTAAGGTAATGGAAACATATGAATATCAAATTTCAGATAATAATTATGTAGGTCAAAGATTAGATAAAGTATTACCTGAATTGAATAGCGATTGGTCACGTAGTCAGATTCAAGATTGGATCAAAGAAGATTTAGTAAAAGTAAATGATAAAGTGGTAAAACCAAACTATAAAGTTAAACAAAACGATCATATTATCGTAACAGAACAAGAGGTCGTAGAAGCGGATATCACGCCAGAAAATTTAAATCTTGATATTTTTTATGAAGATAACGATGTAGCTATTGTATATAAACCTAAAGGTATGGTTGTTCATCCATCACCTGGTCATTATACAGGTACTTTAGTCAATGGATTGATGTATCAAATTAAAGATTTATCAGGTATTAATGGTGAAATACGCCCAGGCATCGTTCACAGAATTGATATGGATACTTCAGGATTGTTAATGGTTGCTAAAAATGATATTGCGCATCGAGGCTTAGTTGAGCAATTAATGGCGAAATCAGTTAAACGTAAATATGTCGCATTAGTACATGGCAATATTCCACATGATTATGGAACTGTAGATGCACCTATTGGACGTAATAAAAAAGACCGCCAAGCTATGGCTGTCGTAGATGATGGAAAAGAAGCAGTAACACATTTCAATGTATTAGAACATTTTAAAGACTACACATTAATTGAGTGCGAGTTAGAAACAGGTCGTACTCACCAAATCCGTGTACATATGAAATATATTGGATTCCCATTAGTTGGGGACCCTAAATATGGTCCTAAGAAAACATTAGATATTGGTGGACAAGCTTTACATGCTGGAGTCATCGGTTTTGAACATCCAGTTACGCATGAATATATTGAAAGAACAGCTAAATTACCACAAGAATTTGAAGATTTATTAGATGATATTAGAAAAAGAGATGCTTAATATAGTTTGATAAATCATATAGTTCAATATTTGAATTTAGATATTAATTAAAGTCTAGACATAAGTCATAAACTTATAAAGATAAATAAAAAAATAGTCATATGACCGTTGACTAATTGTAGTTTTAGGATTAAACTAATAACAGTTTAAATAAAAAAATCGTAGGTCTTTAAATGTAAGTCCAGAGAGGCTTCAAAGACATGAAAATGATACTTAATCTACATTAACGTTACTACCTTTATATTCGTATATAGAGACGTCAATAAAGGAATGTAACTCATGTAATTGAATGAACATGTGTATGTGATAAAACATCAATCACACATTGTCTATATATCAACCTCATGTCTTGTTAAAGGCGTGAGGTTTTTTTCATGTTAATTTATGAGGTGAGGAAATGTCTGAACGCATCATTATGGATGAAGCAGCAATACAACGTACAGTAACTCGAATTGCACATGAAATTCTTGAGTATAACAAAGGTACAGAAGATTTAGTATTATTGGGCATTAAAACGCGAGGTGCTTACCTTGCTTACCGTATTCAAGAAAAAATTAATATGATTGAGCAACAACTTGTTCCAACAGGTACAATTGATATTACACAATTTCGAGATGACATTGATCAAGTTTCAAAGCAATCTTTTGATAAAGCATTTGAGATTGATGTAGACATCACAGGAAAAGTTGTTGTCATCGTGGACGATGTTTTATATACAGGAAGAACTGTAAGAGCGTCATTAGATGCTATACTATTACACTCTAGACCAATTAAAATTGGTTTGGCAACACTTGTTGATCGAGGCCATAGAGAACTTCCAATTCGAGCAGATTTTGTAGGGAAAAATATACCTACTGCACGAGATGAATCAGTGAAAGTATTCTTAACGGAAAAGGATTCAACGAATGCGGTAGTAATTGAATAATATATCCTTTTAAAACAGTACGAGAGACTGAAAAAGGTGAATTGAATTATATAAGCATTTAACTAACTGTAATATAGTTATGTAAACTTATATGACTATAGATACATATTGCTTATGATTCATATCATTGACTTTAGTCTCTTTGCATAACTGTATGTAAAGAGATTTTTTTATGAGAGGAAATGAATCATTATGGAAAATGAACAAATGTTTGAACGTACAGTAAAACCAGTATTAGATGTTAAAGATAAACCAAAAGCAGGCCAATGGGCATTCTTAAGTTTACAACATTTATTTGCGATGTTTGGATCGACTGTACTTGTACCATTTTTAACAGGACTACCAATATCAGCTGCATTATTAGCATCTGGAATCGGAACATTATTATACATATTAATAACAAAAGCCAAAATACCTGCTTATTTAGGTTCTAGTTTCGCTTTTATCACTCCAATCATTACTGGGTTAAGTACACATAGTTTAGGAGACATGTTAGTTGCATTATTCATGAGTGGATTAATGTACGTCATTATCGGTATATGTATACGATTTAGTGGAACAGAATGGCTAATGAAATTATTACCACCTGTTGTGGTTGGACCAGTAATCATGGTTATCGGTTTAAGTCTTGCACCTACAGCAGTAAACATGGCAATGTATGAAAATTCAGGAGACATGAAAGGTTACAATTTAAGTTATTTAGTAGTAGCGTTAATCACTTTAATAGTAACTATTATTGTGCAAGGTTTTTTCAAAGGATTCTTATCCCTCATACCAGTTTTAATCGGTATTATTGTAGGTTATATCGTTTCAATATTTATGGGATTAGTAAAATTTGCGCCAATAGCTAAAGCTAAATGGTTAGATTTCCCAGATATTTATCTACCATTTAAAGATTATGTACCATCGTTTCACCTAGGATTGGTACTAGTGATGATACCTGTTGTTTTTGTTACAGTCAGTGAACATATTGGACATCAAATGGTCATTAATAAAATTGTAGGTAAAAATTTCTTTAAAGATCCAGGATTAGACAAATCAATTATCGGTGACGGTGTATCAACGATGGTTGCAAGTATTATCGGAGGACCACCAAGTACAACATACGGTGAGAACATTGGCGTTCTGGCGATTACTAAAATTTATAGTATTTACGTTATTGGTGGCGCAGCTGTCATAGCGATAGTACTCGCATTTATAGGAAAATTCACAGCACTTATTTCTTCAATACCAACACCAGTCATGGGTGGTGTATCTATACTATTATTCGGTATTATCGCCGCAAGTGGTTTAAGAATGATTGTTGAGAGTAATGTTGATTTTGCTAACAATAGAAACTTGGTAATAGCATCTGTCATTTTAGTAATTGGTATTGGAAATCTACTTATCAATTTAAAAGGTATTGGCATAAATCTTCAGCTTGAAGGAATGGCATTATCAGCATTATCAGGTATTATTTTAAATTTAATCTTACCTAAAAAATAATCAGTTTAACTGAGGAGGCAAATAATGGAACATTTATTATCAATGGAAGATTTATCAAACGATGAAATTTTTAGCTTAGTTAAAAAAGCAAGTCAATTTAAATCTGGAGAAGTTAATGTACCGCAATACAAAGATAAATTTGTAGCTAATTTGTTCTTTGAAAATTCAACTAGAACAAAATGTAGTTTTGAAGTTGCCGAACAAAAGTTAGGATTGAATTTAGTTAATTTTGAGACAAGTACATCATCAGTTCAAAAGGGTGAATCCTTGTATGATACTTGTAAAACTTTAGAAAGTATTGGTGTTAATTTACTTGTAATTAGACATTCTCAAAATGCATATTATGAAGAATTAAATAATTTAAATATCCCTATAGCTAACGGTGGGGATGGTAGTGGTCAACATCCAACACAAAGTTTACTTGATTTAATGACAATTTATGAAGAGTATGGAAAATTTGAAGGTCTAAATGTATTAATTTGTGGTGACATCAAAAATTCTCGAGTAGCTAGAAGTAATTTTCATAGTTTAAAAGCATTAGGTGCAAATGTAATGTTCGCGAGCCCCGAAGAATGGGTAGAAGATACAATAGAGGCATCATATGTAAATATTGATGATGTGATTAACCAAGTAGATATTGTGATGTTGCTAAGAGTTCAGCATGAAAGACATGGTATTACTGGAAAGGCCAATTTTGAAGCTGAAAATTATCATCAACAATATGGGTTAACTAGGGAAAGATATGATAAATTAAAAGAAGAAGCTATTGTCATGCATCCGGCTCCTGTAAATAGAGGAGTAGAAATCGAAAGCGAATTGGTAGAGGCACGTAAGTCTCGAATATTTAAGCAAATGGAAAACGGTATGTATTTGAGAATGGCAGTTATTGATGAGCTTTTACAATAAGGAAGGGGTATTTGAATCATGAAATTAATTAAAAACGGTAAAATTATTAAGAACGGAAAATTGAAAAATACAGATATTTTAATCGAAAGTAAAAGAATTAAAACGATCAGTACTAAAATAGATGCATCATCTGACGATATTGAAGTCATTGATGCTAAAGGAAATTTAATCGCACCAGGATTTGTAGATGTACATGTGCATTTACGTGAACCAGGTGGTGAACACAAAGAGACAATTGAAACAGGTACAAAAGCAGCAGCTAGAGGTGGATTTACTACAATTTGCCCTATGCCTAATACAAGACCAGTACCAGATTCAGTTGAAAATGTAAGAGCGTTAAGAGAAAGAATTTCTGAAACAGCTCAAGTTCGCGTATTACCCTATGCTTCAATTACAACTAGACAAGCTGGTAAAGAGTTAGTGGATTTCGAAGCTTTAGCTAAAGAAGGTGTGTTTGCGTTCACAGACGATGGCGTCGGTGTACAACAAGCGAGTATGATGTACGCTGCTATGAAGCAAGCTGCTAAAGTTAAAAAGCCAATTGTTGCTCATTGTGAAGACAATAGCTTAATTTATGGCGGCGCTATGCATAAAGGTAAACGTAGTGAAGAACTAGGTATTCCTGGTATTCCAAATGTTTGTGAATCAGTTCAAATTGCAAGAGATGTTTTATTAGCTGAAGCAGCAGGATGTCATTATCATGTTTGTCACGTATCAACTAAAGAAAGTGTCCGTGTTATTCGCGATGCTAAAAAAGCAGGCATTCATGTTACAGCTGAAGTAACGCCACATCACTTATTATTAACAGAAAATGATGTTCCAGGTGATGATGCTAATTATAAAATGAATCCACCATTAAGAAGTACAGAAGATCGTGACGCATTATTAGAAGGATTATTAGACGGTACAATTGATTGTATTGCTACAGACCATGCGCCACACGCTAAAGAAGAAAAAGAACAACCTATGACTAAAGCACCATTTGGAATTGTAGGTAGTGAAACAGCATTCCCATTACTATATACACACTTCGTAAGAAATGGTAATTGGTCATTAAAACAATTAATTGATTATTTAACAATTAAACCAGCTACAATCTTTAATCTTAACTACGGAAAACTACACAAAGATAGTTATGCTGATATTACTATTATTGATTTAGAAAATGAAAAAGAAATTAGAAGTGAAGATTTCTTATCAAAAGCTGACAATACACCATTTATTGGTGAGAAAGTATACGGACATCCCGTATTAACTATGATAAAAGGTGAAGTTGTATTTAAGGAGGAAAAATAAATGCTTTCAAAACGTTATCTAGTATTTGAAGACGGTTCTTATTATGAAGGATACCAGCTAGGTTCAGATGAATTATCGATTGGTGAAATTGTTTTTAACACAGCAATGACAGGTTATCAAGAAACAATTTCTGACCCTTCATATACAGGTCAAATTATTACATTTACGTATCCATTAATTGGAAATTATGGAATTAATAGAGATGACTTTGAATCTTTAACACCTACATTAAATGGTGTAGTAGTCAAAGAAGCAAGTACACATCCAAGTAATTTCCGTAATCAAAAGACATTACATGAAGTATTAGTTCAATATCAAATACCTGGTATCTCAGGTGTTGATACTAGAAGTATCACACGTAAAATTCGCCAACATGGTGTATTAAGAGCTGGATTTACAGATAACAAAGATGAAATTGAAAGCTTAGTTGAACATCTTAAAACAACTGAATTACCTAGAGACGAAGTATCAACTGTTTCTACAAAAACACCTTATGTATCTACTGGAGCAGATTTAAGCGTTGTACTTCTTGACTTTGGTAAAAAGCAAAATATTGTACGAGAATTAAATATGCGAGGGTGCAATGTGACAGTTGTGCCATACGACACATCTGCTGAAGAAATATTGAAGATGTCACCAGATGGCGTAATGCTATCAAATGGACCTGGAGATCCAGATGAAGTAGAAGTAGCTATTCAAATGATTAAAGGTATTCTTGGTAAAATTCCATTCTTTGGAATTTGCCTAGGACACCAATTATTCGCATTATCCCAAGGTGCTAAATCATTCAAAATGAAGTTTGGTCATCGAGGCGCTAACCATCCTGTTAAAAACTTAAAAACAGGTAAAGTTGACATTACAAGTCAAAACCATGGTTATTCAATCGATAAAGATTCTTTAGAAAACACTGATTTAGAGGTTACTCATATTGCTTTAAATGATGGAACTGTTGAAGGTTTAAGACATAAGACTTTACCTGCTTTTTCTGTTCAATATCATCCTGAAGCAAGACCAGGCCCAAGCGATTCGAATTATTTATTTGATGAATTTATAACAATGATGAACGAGTTCATAGAAAAGGAGCGTAATGTAAATGCCTAAGCGTAACGATATTCAAACAATTTTAGTAGTAGGATCGGGTCCAATTATTATTGGGCAAGCTGCGGAATTTGATTATGCAGGAACTCAAGCTTGTCTTGCACTTAAAGAAGAAGGATATAGAGTTATATTAGTTAACTCAAATCCAGCGACGATTATGACAGATAAAGAAATTGCAGATAAAGTTTATATTGAACCATTAACACACGATTTTATTGCACGTATTATTCGCAAAGAACAACCCGATGCATTACTTCCTACATTAGGTGGTCAAACTGGTTTGAATATGGCTATTCAATTACACGATAGTGGTGTATTAGCCGCAAATAATGTGAAGTTACTTGGTACTGAATTAGAATCAATTCAACAAGCTGAAGACCGTGAATTATTTAGAACGTTAATGAATGATTTAAATGTTCCAGCACCTGAAAGTGACATCGTAAATACAGTAGAACAAGCTTTTAAATTTAAAGAAGAAGTTGGCTATCCATTAATCGTTCGTCCTGCATTCACAATGGGAGGAACTGGTGGCGGTATTTGCTACAACGATGATGACTTAAAAGAAGTTGTTACCAATGGTCTTCATTATAGTCCTGCTACACAATGTTTAATTGAAAAATCAATTGCTGGATTTAAAGAAATTGAATATGAAGTTATGCGTGATAAAAATGATAATGCAATAGTAGTTTGTAATATGGAGAATATTGACCCAGTTGGTATACACACTGGTGACTCAATTGTTGTTGCGCCAAGTCAGACACTATCAGACGTCGAATATCAAATGCTACGTGATGTGTCATTAAAAGTTATTCGCGCTTTAGGAATTGAAGGTGGATGTAACGTACAACTAGCTTTAGATCCAGATTCATACAACTATTACATTATTGAAGTAAACCCACGTGTATCTCGTTCATCAGCATTAGCATCTAAAGCAACAGGTTATCCAATTGCGAAGTTAGCAGCCAAAATTGCTGTAGGTTTAACACTAGATGAAATGTTAAATCCAATTACTGGAACTTCTTATGCTGCATTTGAACCTACACTAGACTACGTTATTTCAAAAATACCACGTTTCCCATTTGATAAATTCGAAAAAGGTGAGCGTGAATTAGGTACTCAAATGAAAGCAACTGGAGAAGTAATGGCAATAGGACGCACATATGAAGAATCTTTATTAAAAGCGATTCGTTCATTAGAATACGGCGTACATCATTTAGGATTACCAAACGGTGAAAGCTTTGATTTAGACTACATTAAAGAACGTATTAGTCATCAAGATGATGAAAGATTATTCTTTATAGGTGAGGCCATACGTCGTGGAACAACTTTAGAAGAAATTCATGAAATGACTAAAATTGATTATTTCTTCTTAAATAAATTCCAAAATATTATCAACATTGAACATGAACTTAAAGCACATCAAGGTGATTTAGAATACCTTAAATATGCTAAAGATTATGGATTCAGTGATAGAGTTATTGCACATCGTTTTGATATGACAGAAGAAGAAGTTTATCAATTACGAATTGAAAATAATATTACTCCAGTGTACAAAATGGTAGATACATGTGCTGCTGAATTTGAGTCTACAACACCTTATTACTATGGTACTTATGAAACTGAAAATGAATCTATTGTTACTGATAAAGAAAAAATTCTTGTATTAGGATCTGGACCTATTCGAATTGGACAAGGTGTAGAATTTGACTATGCAACAGTTCATGCTGTGTGGGCAATACAAAATGCTGGTTATGAAGCAATTATTGTAAATAATAACCCTGAAACTGTATCAACAGATTTTTCAATTTCAGATAAATTATATTTTGAACCATTAACAGAAGAAGATGTAATGAGTATTATTAATCTTGAAAAACCTAAAGGTGTAGTTGTACAGTTTGGTGGACAAACAGCAATTAACCTTGCTGACAAATTAGCAAAACATGGCGTACAAGTACTAGGAACTTCTTTAGAAAACTTAAACCGTGCTGAAGATAGAAAAGAATTTGAAGCATTACTTCATACTATCGATGTACCACAACCTCAAGGTAAAACTGCAACATCACCAAAAGAAGCGTTAGAAAACGCGCGTAATATTGGATATCCAGTTGTAGTTAGACCATCTTATGTGCTTGGTGGTCGTGCTATGGAAATTGTAGATAGTGATGATGAGTTAGAAAATTATATGACACAAGCTGTTAAAGCTAGTCCAGAACATCCAGTATTAGTTGATAGATATTTAACTGGTAAAGAAATTGAAGTCGATGCTATTTCAGATGGAGAAACAGTCATTATTCCAGGAATAATGGAACATATTGAACGTGCAGGTGTACACAGTGGTGATTCTATTGCAGTATACCCACCTCAAACACTATCTCAAGAAGAAATTAAAACACTTGAAGATTACACAATTAGATTAGCTAAAGGTTTAAATATTATTGGATTAATCAATATTCAATTTGTAATTGCACATGATGGTGTTTATGTTCTAGAGGTAAATCCTCGTTCAAGTCGAACAGTACCATTTTTAAGTAAAATTACTGACATTCAAATGGCACAATTAGCTATGCAAGCAATCATGGGTACGAAATTATCATCTTTAGGCTATAAAGAAGGTATTCAACCGTATTCAGAAGGTGTATTTGTTAAAGCACCAGTATTTAGCTTTAATAAACTGAAAAATGTAGACATTACTTTAGGGCCTGAAATGAAATCTACAGGTGAAGTAATGGGTAAAGACCAAACATTAGAAAAAGCGCTATACAAAGGGTTAACTGGTAGTGGATTTGAAGTCAAAGATCACGGTACAGTATTAATGACAGTAAGCAATAAAGATAAAGACGAAATTGTCAAAATTGCACACCGTCTTAATGAAGTAGGTTATAAGATTCTAGCAACTAAGGGGACTGCTGAAAAATTAAAACAAAATAATATACCAGCAGCAGTTGTAGGCAAAATCGGTGGAGAAAATGACTTGCTTACACGTATTCAAAATGGTGACGTTCAAATCGTTATTAACACAATGACAAAAGGTAAAGAAGTGGAAAGAGATGGATTCCAAATTCGTCGTACAACAGTTGAAAATGGTATTCCATGTTTAACATCATTAGATACTGCTAGCGCTTTAACTAATGTTATTGAGAGTATGACATTTACGATGCGAAATATGTAAACTAATTCAATATAATTTAATATTTTGAAACTACATTTTAATTTAGATAAGTTCTTCAATTCTTAGTTATTAGACTTTGATTGAAGAACTTTCAATATAAGGAGTACATAATGAAACAATTACCAATTATTGCATTAGATTTTGAATCTGCAGATAAAGTTAATGCATTTTTAGATCAATTTAATGAACCATTATTTGTAAAAGTTGGAATGGAATTATTTTATCAAACAGGACCTGATTTAATTAAATCAATTAAAGATAGAGGTCATAGTATATTTCTTGATTTAAAATTACATGACATCCCCAATACAGTAAATAAAGCAATGCAAGGGTTAGCAAAATTAGATGTAGATTTAGTAAATGTTCATGCAGCTGGTGGTAAGGCGATGATGGAAGCAGCTATTGAAGGATTACGTCAACACAACAAAGATATAAAAATCATTGCTGTTACTCAATTAACATCAACAACTCAAGAACAGTTAAATAATGAACAAAATATACAAACAACGATTGAAGAAGCAGTTCTAAATTATGCTCGATTGACTCAACAAGCAGGTCTTGATGGTGTCGTTTGCTCACCATTGGAAGCGGAATTGTTAACTAAAGAATTAGGCGAAGATTTTATGAAGGTAACGCCTGGCATTAGACCTCAAGGTGCTGCGCAAAATGATCAAAAACGAATCACTACACCGGAGCAAGCTAAAAAATTAGGATCAACACATATTGTTGTTGGTCGACCAATTACTCAAAGTGACAATCCAGTTGAAAGTTATCAAAAAATAAAAGAAAGTTGGTTAGGTTAAATGGCTAAAGAAATTGCAAAATCACTACTAGATATTGAAGCAGTATCATTATCACCAAATGATTTATTTACATGGAGTTCAGGTATTAAATCACCAATTTATTGCGATAACAGAGTAACATTAGGCTATCCAGAAGTACGAAATGCTATTAGAGATGGTTTAATCAAACTTATTAATGAAAAATTTGAAGACGTAGAAATTATTTCTGGTACTGCAACAGCAGGTATACCACATGCTGCGTATATTTCAGAAAAAATGGAGTTACCAATGAACTATGTTCGTTCGAAAAGTAAAAGCCATGGTAAACAAAATCAAATTGAAGGTGCCAAAAGTAAAGGCAAAAAAGTAGTGGTTGTTGAAGATTTAATTTCTACTGGTGGATCATCAGTAACAGCAGTAGATGCCCTTAAAGAAGCTGGCGCAGAAGTGTTAGGCGTTGTTGCCATATTTACTTATGGTCTAGCTAAAGCAGATGATACATTCAAACAAGCACAAATTCCTTTTTACACTTTAAGTAATTATAATGAATTGATTGAAGTAGCAAAAGAGCGTGGAGAAATTTCTGAAAATGACATTCAGACTTTAGTTGATTGGAGAGATAACTTATCATAAGATAGGTTTATAGGTGGGATGTAAAATGTTAAAGCAGAAACATGATAATCATCTGTACTCGTCATTAAAACACTGCAATGCATTTTTAAGTCGACGGGAAGATTTTAGAAATACAACTCAACTCGATGTCCAAGAAAATGAAAGTACAGTATCCAAATTTCAAAAAGAAATGAATTATAATGCTTTTGAACATACAAGTGATATTTTCAAAAAAGCAAAGGAAAACTTACGTACTAAAGGTGAATTGTAGTCCGAAATAATGATTTAAACTACATGATTATTAATTTAAAAGCAATGAATTAAAAAAACGGCGATTAGTCAATGTTTGTACTGAACCCTAAAGTTGTACTAAAAATCTAACTTTATAAGGGCACATCAGTTTAACAACACTCTAACGCCGTTTCTTTTTTATATTACTTTAACGAATAAATAATTTAGTTAATAGCCATCCAATTAGTAAAACAATTACTAATATCAATAGAGGAATAAGTAAATGTGTCATATTATGGCCTCCTTTTCACTTAATTTAATTTTAACCGTTCAAACATATAAGTCAAAATTAAAAAACTACATCTAACAAAAATATTATAAATAGCTAAAATCTTAAAAGTGGGTATAGTCAACAAAATTAAGACACGCATGTTAAACTATGGATAAGTATTGATAATAATTTAAACAACACTTATAGGGGGATTAAAATGGAAATACCAAAAATAACGACATTTTTAATGTTTAATGATCAAGCAGAAGAAGCAATTAATTTATATACAAGCTTATTTGAAGATAGTGAAATTATAACGATGGTTAAATATGATGAAGATGGACCTGGAACACCTGGAACTGTTCAACATTCGATATTCACACTAAATGGTCAAGTTTTTATGGCTATTGATGCAAACAATGGAGAAGAATTACCAATGAATCCTGCAATGTCACTTTATGTCACTGTTAAAGATACAATGGAAATGGAAAGACTTTTCAGTGGACTAAAAAAAGAAGGCGCTATTTTAATGCCTAAAACTGAAATGCCACCATATCGCGAATTTGCATGGGTACAAGATAAATTTGGTGTCAGTTTCCAACTTGCATTACCAGATAAGCACTAACAAAATATTTATATAATTAAAAAGGACTGGTTACGTGTCATATATTGTGCTGAAATCCATAAAGTTAGATTTTAAGTCTAACTTTTGGGGTGCACTTCATATATGCGTAATCAGTCCTCTTTATATTTAAATTAAGTTAAACTTTCAGATTTCATATGTTGAATATGATCATAATCTGGAGTTGCATATAAAGTTTTTTGCTTGTCATAAGTGATAAATCCTGGTTTTGCACCAGAAGGTTTATGGACATGTTTTATTTCGGTATAGTCAACAGGAATTTGACCTGAATTTCCAGCTTTAGAGAAGTAACCAGCGAGCATAGCCGCTTCTTTAATAGTTTCTTCTGAAGGTGAATCATTTAGAATAACAACATGCGAACCTGGGATGTCTTTCGTATGGAACCATATATGATTTTTCTGTGCTTTTTTATTAGTGAGATAATCATTTTGTTTATTATTTTTACCTACTAATATCGTATCTCCATCTGTTGAAAGATAAGATTGAAGCTGTATTTTAGCATTTTTCTTTTTCTTAACATTTTTACGCTGTTTCATAAATCCTTGATCTGCTAATTCGTCACGAATATCATCGATTTCATTTACCGTTATATGTTCTAATTGCTGTTCAATACCAGTGAAATAGTCAATGTTTTCTTTAGTTAACTGAATTTGACGTTGAAGTTCATGTTCACGCGTTTTCATACGATTGTATTGTCTATAATAATATTGTGCATTAACAGAAGGAGATTTCGTTGGATTCAAGGGAATTGTAATCTCTTCATTATTATAATAATTGAGTACTGTTACAGATTCGTCTCCTTGATTTATACGATAAATATTTGCTGTTATTAATTCCCCATACAATTGATAATTATCTTTATCTTTAGTTCCTTCATATTCATGCATGAGTTTGCTTAATTTGTTTTGATATTTATGAAGTTGTTGTTGGACAAAACGCACTAAATCATTAGCACGTTGTTTGACGCGCTCACGTTCTCCTCGTGCATCATAATAACGATCTAATAAATCATTTAAAGAGTCATAAGTTACTATATCATCATAAAATTGATTTAAAGTCATGAAGTAAAAATCTTCTTTACCAGATTGATGATTTTTATGAAATACAGGGGTAGGTGTTTCTAGTGTCTCAGCCATGACTTCATCATATGCTTCAGGTAAAGTCTCAGGCGTCATAAACTGACGACGATTAACGATTTCATTTGTAATTAACGGGCTAAAACCTTCGAAAGTATTTAACAGTTGTTTAGCAATTTTACCTGCATTGAAATCAATATGTTTTAATGCTTCAGAACCTGACACTTCATAAGGGTTTAACTTATGTTGAGTTGGAGGGGCTTCATATTGGAAACCAGGCATTACTGTACGATATTGGTTTGTATTAGGTGTAAGATGTTTAAATCCTTCGATGATTTTTCGATTTTCATCAACTAATATTAAATTACTATGTTTACCCATAATTTCTAATATAATCGTTCTATACATAGTATCGCCGATTTCATCTTTACTTTGTACATCAATTTCTACACGTCTATCATTACCAATTTGACGAATAGCTTTAATAATGCCACCTTCTAGATGTTTACGGAAGACACGAGCAAACATAGGTGGGTCGAATGGATTATCATATTTTTTATTCGTTAATTGCAACCTTGAAAAGCTTGGATGTATAGATAAAAGTAGTTGATGATTTTGACGGTTTTGGCGTACAACAATAATTATCGTATCATTTTCGGGTTGATTAACTTTATGGATGCGTCCTGTAACTAAATCTTGTAAGGAATCAACCATCTGTTTTGTAAATAGGCCATCATATGCCATTGATATCTGCCACCTTCTTGTTATTCATTCTCATTATTGTAACATGCATCATTCGTACGGTCATGATTCTTGTTTAATTTAACTTATTATGAAAAATGTATAATGAGTCGCTAAAAGTATCTCTATACAATTTCAAGTGCAATATGATATCATATTTAAATAATAGAAGAATAGCTTAGAAAGGTCGTAAGGCATGGATAATGAAAAAGGATTGTTAATAGTTCTTTCAGGTCCTTCTGGTGTAGGTAAAGGAACTGTTAGAAAGAAAATATTTGAAGATCCCAATACTTCGTATAAGTATTCTATATCGATGACTACTCGTAGCATGCGCGAGGGTGAAATTGATGGTGTAGATTACTTCTTCAAAACAAAAGATGAATTTGAAGCATTAATTAAAGATGATCAATTTATTGAATATGCCGAGTATGTAGGTAATTACTATGGTACGCCTGTTCAATATGTTAGAGATACGATGGACCAAGGACATGATGTATTTCTAGAAATTGAAGTCGAAGGTGCAAAACAAGTTAGAAAGAAATTCCCTGAAGCATTATTTATTTTCTTAGCTCCACCAAGTCTAGATGATTTAAGAGATCGTTTAGTAGGTAGAGGGACAGAATCAGATGAGAAAATTCAAAGTCGTGTTAGCGAAGCACGAAAAGAAGTAGAAATGATGAATTTATATGATTATGTTGTGGTTAACGATGAAGTAGAGTTAGCCAAAAACAAAATTCAATCAATCGTCGAAGCTGAACACCTTAAACGTGAAAGAATAGAAGCTAAATATAGAAAAATGATACTGGAGGCAAAAAAATAATGTTAAATCCACCTTTAAACCAATTAACAGGTAAGATTACATCTAAATATCTTATCGCTACTACTGCTGCAAAAAGAGCTCGTGAATTAGATGAAAAACCAGAAACAGCTTTAGAAAGTAAATACATTTCAGCTAAACCTGTTGGTAAAGCACTAGAAGAAATTGCTGATGGTAAAGTTTCACCAGTTATTCCTAACGAATTTTTAGGATAATCACATTAAAATAAATGTACACACCTTTTTTGAGATATGTTATTACATGAGTTGTAATGAATATATCACTTATATAAGGTGTGTTTTTTTAATATCATTGATAATTTGTGTATAATTAATATAAATTTGAATAACATCTTGTTGAATAAACAAACGAGCAAAGTTCTAATCAGGGAAATAAATTGATTGAATTGAAAATGTATTTAAGGAGAACACAATAATGAAACATATTTTATTAGCGGTTACGGGCGGTATAGCTGCATATAAAGCTATAGATTTAACTAGTAAATTAACTCAAGCAGGTTATGAAGTACGTGTGATGTTATCAAATCATGCACAAGAATTTGTTACACCATTAGCCTTTCAATCTATTAGTAAAAATCCAGTTTATACAAATACTTTTAAAGAAGAAAATCCTCAAGAAATCCAACACGTTGCACTTGGCGATTGGGCAGATGTTATTATCGTAGCGCCAGCGACTGCAAATACAATTGCAAAGTTAAGTGTCGGTATTGCAGATGATATGATAACGTCAACTTTATTAGCAACAGAAACACAAACATTTATCGCTCCAGCTATGAATGTACACATGTACGAAAATAAACGAACACAACATAATATAGAGACTTTAAAATCTGATGGGTACCAATTTATAGAACCTGGGGACGGTTATTTAGCGTGCGGATATGTTGCTAAAGGACGTATGGAAGAACCTTTACAAATTGTGTCAGTCATTAATCAATACTTTAATCAACATGAGACACAAATTGAAAGTTCATTTAAAGGTAAAAATGCTCTTGTTACTGCAGGTCCTACAGTTGAAGTCATCGATCCAGTTAGATTTGTATCAAATCGTTCATCAGGAAAAATGGGATTCGCAATAGCAACTGCATTACAAAAACGTGGTGCTAATGTCACGCTAGTTAGTGGGCCAACCCAATTAGATGATCCTAAAGGTGTGAATGTGATTCGAGTTGAAAGTGCAAAAGAGATGTTTGAAGAAACATTACAATACTATGATACTCAAGATATCGTTATTAAAGCCGCAGCTGTATCTGATTACACTCCATCTGAAGTGTTAGATCATAAAATGAAAAAGCAAGATGGCGATTTAACTGTAAAATTTAAACGTACTCAGGATATTCTTAAGTATCTTGGTGAACATAAACAGGATCAGTATTTAGTTGGTTTTGCTGCAGAAACTCAAAATATTGAACAATATGCTCAAGATAAATTAAAAAGAAAAAATGCGGATGTGATTATTTCCAATAATGTTGGTGATAAATCAATTGGTTTTAATTCAGATGAAAATGAATTAACGATGCATTTTAAAAACCAAGATATGGTCAATATAAAGAAAGGCAAAAAAGTTGAAATTGCTAACGAAATTTTAGACGAATTAGAAACTAGGTGGCAATAATGATAGCAAAGGTTATTGTAGATATACCTTCTAAAAGTGTTGATTTTAAATTTGACTATATTATACCTGAACGATTGCAATCATTCGTTCAAATAGGGGTACGTGTGATAGTACCGTTTGGACCAAGAACAATTCAAGGGTATGTTATGAGTATTCAAGATCAACCTGACGAAGACATTGACTTCAGTAAACTTAAAGAAATCAAAGAGATTCAAGACATCAAACCAGAATTAACACCTGAATTAATTGAACTTAGTGAGTGGCTTAGTCATTATCATTTAACAAAACGTATTTCAGTTTTAGAAGTCATGTTGCCTAATGCAATTAAAGCTAAATATCAAAAAGCGTTCGAAATTGTAAAGGGTAATGACATATCAGAATCTATTTTAAAAAGATTTAATAAAGATGGATATTATTTTTATAAAGATGCACAAAAAAATAACGATTTAGGATATTTAGATGATTTATTAAAGCAACATTTCATTAAAGAAACTACTATCTTATCGCAAAATATTAAAAAGAAAACACAACGTGCTGTTAAAGTAACGGATATAGGTAATCCAGACGAAATTTTAAATAAATTAGAAAAATCAATTAAGCAATATGATTTATATGCTTACTTGTTAGATGAAAGACACCGAGATGTGTTTATCAAAGAATTAGATGAAATGGGATTCTCTAAATCAAGTTTAGATACATTAATTAAAAAAGGTTATTTAGAAAAGTATGACGCTGAAGTTGAAAGAGATCCTTTTGCAAATCGTATTTTTGAGAAAGAAAATAATCGTCAATTAACGAATGATCAACAAAATGCTTTCGATGCGATTAAAGCAAAAATAGATGCAAATGAAGAGAGAACATTTTTATTACATGGTGTCACAGGATCGGGGAAAACAGAAGTATACTTACAAACTATTGAAACAGCATTAAATCAAGGTAAACAGGCTATGATGCTCGTCCCCGAAATTGCTTTAACACCACAAATGGTATTACGGGTTAAGCGCCGATTTGGTGATGATGTTGCGGTGTTACATTCAGGTCTTTCAAATGGTGAAAGATATGATGAATGGCAAAAGATTCGTGATGGTCGTGCACAAGTCAGTGTAGGTGCTCGCTCAAGTATATTTGCTCCATTTAAAAATTTAGGTCTAATTATTATAGACGAAGAACATGAATCTACATATAAGCAAGAAGATTATCCAAGATATCATGCGCGAGATATAGCGCAATGGCGTAGTCATTATCATCAATGTCCAGTCATACTAGGAAGTGCAACTCCAAGTTTAGAAACATATGCACGTGCAGAAAAAGACGTTTATCAATTATTAACATTACCTAATCGTGTTAATAATCAAGCGCTGCCTGCTATTAATATTGTGGATATGCGTGAGGAACTTGCAGAAGGGAACCGTTCAATGTTTTCTTCTACACTTAGACAAGCCATTCAACATTGTTTAGACCATAATGAACAAATCGTACTATTTTTAAATAGAAGAGGATATGCTTCATTTATGCTTTGCCGTGATTGTGGTCACGTACCACAGTGTCCAAACTGTGATATTTCATTAACGTATCACAAAACAACTGATCAATTGAAATGTCACTATTGTGGTTATCAAGAAACGCCACCTAATAAATGTCCTAATTGTGAAAGTGAACATATTAGACAAGTAGGGACTGGTACACAAAGAGTTGAAGAATTACTCCAGCAAGAATTCGAAGATGCAAAAATCATTCGTATGGACGTAGATACAACATCACGTAAAGGTGCTCATGAAAAATTACTTAATGATTTTGAAAATGGTAAAGGAGATATTCTTTTAGGCACACAAATGATAGCTAAAGGATTAGATTATCCTAATATCACATTAGTAGGTGTTCTAAATGCAGATACAATGTTAAATTTACCTGATTTTAGAGCTAGCGAACGCACATATCAACTATTAACACAAGTAGCTGGACGAGCAGGACGTCATGAAAAAGAAGGGCAAGTAATTATTCAAACATATAATCCTGAACATTACGCAATTGAAGATGTTAAGAAAAATGATTATTTAACTTTTTATCAACAAGAAATGAGTTATCGCAAATTAGGTAAGTATCCTCCTTATTACTTTTTAATTAATTTTACAATTTCACATAAAGAAATGAAAAAAGTAATGGAAGCTTCTAAACATATTCATAAAATATTGTTACAACATCTAACTGATCAAGCCCTTGTCCTCGGTCCTTCTCCTGCGGCTTTATCAAGAATTAACAACGAGTACCGCTTCCAAATTCTAGTTAAATATAAAAGAGAACCAGAATTACACAAAGCATTAACATATTTAGATGATTATTATCATGACAAGTATGTTAAAGATAAATTAGCATTAAAAATAGATATCAACCCACAAATGATGATGTAGACATAAAAAAGCCATTGAGTATCATGACAACAAACACAGTTGTCAGCGCTCAATGGCTTAAAAATTTAATTTAATTACATTAATACATTACCATTTTCATCAGCTGGTCTGAATAATGTTAAGATAGCACTAATAATAGCTAAAATATGAGGTATTGCTGTCCAACAGAATAAAATGTGTAGAATGCCTTGCATATTTTTACCAGCATAGAATTTATGAATTCCAAAGCTACCTAAAAATACAGCTAATAAAATATAAATCACTTTGTTTACTTCCATTATTAATTCACCTCTTTTTTTACAATTTAAATTAATTGTCTTTATTAATCTTCCCTTTTTTTAAACATAGTACTCATTTATATTTTATAAAATATGGTATTAAAGTCAAAGAGATCGTTCTCATTCTTTAGTCTGAATAAGGGAGGTCGCAATTTTATACTATATAAGTTATAATGGTTTGATGAATTTTAATGAGGAGCGTTAAATATGTCAGTAAAAAAATTAGTTAAAGCGGAGCATCCAATATTTAACCAACCGGCACATCAAGTAGAACAATACGATAATCAATTAAAGCAAACACTAACAGATGTTGAAGATACTTTATATGCGTTGGAAGGATCTGCATTAAGCGCAAATCAAATCGGTATTAACCAACAAGTTGCCATCGTTGATATGGAAATGGAAGGCTTATTACAACTTATCAATCCTAAAATTATTAAACAATCAACTGAAACGATTACTGATTTAGAAGGATCAGTAAGTTTACCTGATGTATATGGCGAAGTTGAACGCAGTAAAATGATTGTTGTTGAAAGTAATGACGTTAACGGAAATTCAGTAGAATTAACAGCGTACGATGATGTAGCGAGAATGATTTTACATATGATTGATCAATTAAATGGCATATTTTTCACAGAAAAGGCTAAACGTATATTAAGTGATAGTGAAATGGAGGCATATTTCGAAAATGAGTAAAATAATTTTTATGGGAACACCAGATTTCTCAACTAAAGTATTAGAAATGCTTATTGCAGAGCATGAAGTTATTGCAGTAGTAACTCAACCAGACAGACCAGTAGGTAGAAAACGCGTTATGACACCACCGCCTGTAAAAAAAGTAGCGGTAGAACATAATATTCCAGTATATCAACCTGAGAAAATAAAAGGATCTGAGGAATTACAAACATTATTAAACATGGATTCAGATCTTATCGTAACAGCTGCATTTGGCCAAATCTTACCAGAACAATTATTGAATACACCTAAACTAGGGGCAATAAACGTACATGCTTCATTGTTACCTAAATATCGAGGTGGCGCACCAATACATCAAGCGATTATAGACGGTGAAAAAGAAACAGGTATAACGATTATGTATATGGTGAAAAAACTAGATGCAGGAAATATTATCTCACAACGAGCTATCGACATAGAACAAGATGATAATGTGGGTTCAATGCATGATAAGTTGAGTTTTTTAGGTGCTGATTTATTAAAAGAAACATTACCTTCAATTTTAAATGGTACTAATGACAGTGTAGAACAAGATGATAGTCAAGCTTCATTTGCTTCAAATATTAGTCGTGAAGATGAAAAAATCGATTGGAATTGTAGTGCACAAGAGATACACAATCATATAAGAGGTCTATCACCATGGCCAGTTGCCTATACTATTATGGATGACAAGAATTTAAAAATTTATGGTGCACATATCGTATCAGGTAAAAAAGGTGAACCAGGCACTATTGTAGATACGACTAAGAAAGCAATTATAGTTGCAACTGCCTCAGATGAATGTATTGCTTTAACTGATATTCAATTAGCCGGTAAAAAACGTATGCAAGTAGCAAATTATTTAAGTGGTGTTCAAGAATCACTAGTTGGGAAGAAATTAGTATGACAAATTCGATAAGAGGTCTCGCTTTTGAGACAATACAAGCAATATTAGATGAAGGTGCCTATAGTAACTTAGAAATTAATGAAGTACTATCAACATATGAAATTAGTGATTTAGATAAAGGATTATTCACTGAACTTGTATACGGTACAGTAAAACGTAAATATACTTTAGATTTTTATTTGAAACCATTTTTAAAAACAAAAATCAAAGGTTGGGTACGTGAATTACTTTGGATGAGTATTTATCAATATGTATACTTAGATAAAGTACCTGATCACGCAATCATTAATGAAGCGGTGGAAATTGCCAAAGAAGAAGGCGGTTATTATACCGGAAATGTGGTTAACGGTATACTACGTACAATTATGAGAAGTGAATTACCAGATATAAATGATATCCAAGATGATAAAAAAAGAATTGCTATTCAATATAGTTTACCTAAGTGGTTAGTTGACCATTGGGTAACACATTACGGCTTGGAACAAACAGAGACAATTGCACAATCATTTTTAGAACCAGTAGCTACTACTGTAAGAGCTAATATAACAAGAGGCTCGATTGATAACATTATAAGTGCGTTAGTAAAAGAAGAGTATACAGTAAAAAAAGATGACGTTTTACCTTTCTGTCTTCACATTTCTGGAAAACCAATTGTGAACTCAAGAGCTTTTAAAGATGGTTTAGTATCAATTCAAGATAAAAGTTCCATGTTTGTAGCGCATATCATGGATTTAGATAGAAATGATTCTGTATTAGATGCATGTAGTGCACCTGGGGGGAAAGCGTGTCACATTGCTGAAATATTATCTCCAGAAGGGCATGTTGATGCGACAGATATACATGATCATAAAATAAAACTGATTGATTTCAATATAAGAAAATTAAGACTTAAAAATATTAAAGCCTTTCAACACGATGCAACAGAACCCTATGAAAATCAATATGACAAAATTTTAGTGGATGCTCCATGTAGCGGTTTCGGTGTATTACGACATAAACCTGAAATTAAATATAGTCAGTCGAAAAATACAATTCAATCACTAGTTGAATTACAATTACAAATATTGGAGAATGTAAAACATAACGTAAAACCTGGAGGTTCAATTGTTTATTCAACATGTACAATAGAACAAATGGAAAATGAAAATGTAGTGTATACATTCTTAAAACAAAATGATGATTTTGAATTTGAACCATTCCAACACCCAACAACTGGTGAAATGGTTAAAACATTACAAGTCTTCCCCCAAGACTATCATTCAGATGGATTCTTTATCGCTAGAATTAAAAGAAAGGAAAGTTAATATGATTACTGAAAAAAAGAAAAAGAAAAATAAATTCCTTCCTGATTTTGAGAAGCAGTCTATTTACTCTTTAAGATACGATGAAATGCAAGACTGGTTAATTGAACACGGTCAACAGAAATTTAGAGCAAAACAAATTTTTGAATGGTTATATCAAAAACGTGTTGATAGCATTGATGAAATGACAAATCTTTCAAAAGATTTACGTCAACTATTAAAAGACAACTTTGCAATGACAACGTTAACGACTGTTGTTAAACAAGAAAGTAGAGACGGCACAATCAAATTCTTGTTCGAATTACAAGATGGCTATACAATTGAAACTGTATTAATGCGACATGAATATGGAAATTCAGTATGCGTAACAACACAAGTTGGTTGCCGTATTGGTTGTACATTTTGTGCTTCAACATTAGGCGGATTAAAACGTAATTTAGAAGCAGGAGAGATTGTATCTCAAGTATTAACAGTACAAAAAGCATTAGACGAAACAGATGAACGTGTATCACAAATTGTTATTATGGGTATTGGCGAACCATTTGAAAATTATGATGAAATGATGGACTTTTTACGTATTGTAAATGACGATAATAGTTTAAATATCGGTGCAAGACATATCACAGTATCTACTTCAGGAATTATTCCAAGAATTTATGACTTTGCTGATGAAGATATCCAAATTAATTTTGCAGTAAGTTTACATGGTGCAAAAGATGAAATTCGTTCAAGATTAATGCCTATAAACCGTGCCTATAATGTTGAAAAATTAATGGAAGCTATTGAATACTATCAAGAAAAAACAAATCGTCGTATTACATTTGAATATGGTTTGTTTGGCGGTGTAAATGATCAATTAGAACATGCTAGAGATTTAGCTCATCTTATTAAAGGATTAAATTGTCACGTCAATTTAATTCCAGTTAACCATGTTCCAGAAAGAAACTATGTCAAAACACCTAAAGATGATATTTTTAAATTTGAAAAAGAGTTAAAACGATTAGGTATCAATGCTACAATAAGACGTGAACAAGGATCAGATATTGATGCAGCATGTGGTCAATTAAGAGCGAAGGAACGACAAGTAGAAACGAGGTAAGAGCAATGCTAAATGCACAATTTTTCACTGATACTGGACAACATAGAGATAAGAACGAGGACGCAGGCGGTATATTTTATAACCAAACTAGTCAACAAATGTTAGTGTTGTGTGACGGTATGGGTGGTCATAGAGCTGGTGAAATTGCAAGTCAGTTTGTTACTTATGAACTACAAAAACGCTTTGAAGCGGAAAATTTAATCGAAGAACATCAAGCTGAAGAATGGTTGAGTACGAACATTAAAGCAATTAATTTTGATCTTTATAATTATGCTCAAGAAAACCCTGATTACCATGGTATGGGTACGACTTGTGTTTGTGCATTAGTATTCGATAAAGTAGTTGTTATTGCTAATGTTGGTGATTCTCGAGCTTACGTTATAAATAGTAGGCAAATTGATCAAATTACTAGTGACCATTCTTTTGTGAATCATCTAGTAATGACAGGTCAAATTACAGAAGAAGAGGCATACCATCATCCTCAAAGAAATATCATTACCAAAGTAATGGGAACAGATAAACGTGTATCTCCAGATTTATTTATTAAGCGCTTAAACTTTTATGACTATTTATTACTTAATTCTGACGGACTAACAGATTATGTTAGAAATTATGAGATTCAAGAAGAATTAAAACAAGAAGTTTCTTTAGAAGATCATGGTGAGAGCCTTATGCGTTTAGCATTCGCCCACGAATCTAGAGATAATATAAGTTTTATATTATCTGCTATCGAGGGTGATAGAGTATGATAAATAAACTGATTAATGAGCGCTATAAAGTCATTGATAAGCTTGGTGGCGGTGGAATGAGCATTGTTTATCTAGCTGAAGATTTAATTCTGAAGCGTAAGGTTGCAATTAAAGCTATTTCAATCCCACCAAGGGAGAAAGAAGAGACATTACGTCGCTTTGAAAGAGAAGTTCATAATTCATCACAATTATCACATAAAAATATTGTTACCATTTTTGATGTAGCTGAAGAAGATGATTGTTACTTTTTAGTAATGGAGTATATTGAAGGGCCAACACTTGCTGAGTATATTGAGAACCATGGACCCTTAAGTTTAGAAACTGCTGTACAATTTACTCAACAAATTCTAGAAGGCATTAAACATGCACATGACAATAGAATCGTACATAGAGATATAAAGCCACAAAATATTCTCATTGATAAAAATAAAACCTTGAAAATTTTTGATTTTGGTATAGCAAAAGCGATAAGTGAAACATCGTTAACTCAAACGAATCATGTACTTGGGACTGTGCAATATCTATCTCCCGAACAAGCTAAAGGTGAATCTACCGATGAAGGTACTGATATATATTCTATAGGTATCGTGTTATTTGAAATGTTAGTAGGGGAACCACCATTTAATGGTGAAACAGCTGTAAGCATTGCCATTAAACATATACAAGATTCCATTCCTAACATAACAACAGATAAACGCGAAGAAGTGCCACAAGCTTTGAGCAACGTTGTACTTAAAGCGACTGAGAAGGATAGAGCTAATAGATATACTACTATTCAACAAATGCGTGATGATTTAAGTAGTGCACTACATGAAAATCGTTCTAACGAAGAAAGATATACTTTAGATCAAACCAAGACTAAAACAATGTCTTTTTCTAAAGAAGAAATTTCCAGAAAGATTGACGACACACCAAAAGAGAAAAGTATTGGTCAAACAATGCAAATTCCAATAATGGATCACCAAGACAATCAACAACCTCAAAATAAAGATACACATTTATATGAACCGCCACGCAAAAAAAGTTCTAAGAAAAAGAAATTTTTATACGCATTTATCTTTGCGTTATTACTTATCGGTCTTATTTCTTTTGTAAGTATGGCAGTGTTTGGTGATAAATTTGAAGAAATGCCAGATATCACTGGTAAAACACAATCCCAAGCTGAAACAATGTTGAAAAATCATAATCTAAAACTTGGTGACGTTTCGAAAGATTACAGTGATAAATACCCTGAAAATCAAATCATTAAATCTAAACCAGCTAAAGGTGAGCGCGTTGAGCGTGGAGATAAAATTGATATTGTAGTATCAAAAGGACCTGAAATGGTTAAAATGCCAAGTGTAATTGGTTTATCAAAAGATGACGCGCTCGATAAACTGCGTGAAGTAGGTCTTAAAGATGTAGGGGTTGAACAAACATATAGTTCAAGCACACCTAAAGGTTATATTGCTAATCAAAGTGTGTCAGCAAATAAAAAAGTGAAATTAAATGACAATAATATCAAAATTTATGAATCTTTAGGAGTTAGACAAGTATATGTAAGTGATTATGAAAACAAATCATATGATACTGCTAAGAAAGAATTAGAATTAAAAGGATTCAAATTAAAAGTTTCAAAATCCTATAGCGACAGTGTGAAAAAGAATGATATTATTTCACAATCACCAAAAGGTAAATCAGTAGATGAAGGCTCAACAATAACATTAGTTGTCTCTAAAGGCGAAGAATCCGACGATGATAAATCAGATGATGATTCAGATAAAGATGTTAAGAATTACAATGAATCAGTGAAAGTACCTTATTCTGGTAAAAAGGGAAAAAGCCAAAAAGTAGAAGTTTATGTTAGAGATAAAGATAATAGTGGTTCTAGCGCAGTTCAATCATTTGAAATTAAAGATGACAAATCAATTAATATTCCTATGAAAATTGAAAAAGGTAAAACTGCTGGTTACACTGTAAGAGTAGATAACAAAATTGTTGCAGATAAAGATGTGGATTATGATGACTAAATAATAATTCATTAAAATATGAAGTGCTATACGATGAGTCAATTACGAGACTCATCGTATTTTTTATAGTTATAAAGATATATAATTATTAATGAGTTTGATATACTATTATCAGTAAAATAATTATGAGAGGTGTCCTTTTGAAGACAGGTCGAATTGTAAAATTGATAAGCGGCGTTTATCAAGTAGATGTTAACGGTAAACGCTATAATACGAAACCACGTGGCTTATTTAGAAAGAAGAAATTTTCACCCATTGTTGGAGATATTGTAGATTTTGATGTGCAAAATGAAACAGAAGGTTATATTCAACATGTTCATGAAAGAGATAATGAATTAAAAAGGCCACCTGTCAGTAATATTGATACATTAGTTATTGTAATGAGTGCTGTTGAGCCACAATTTTCAACGCAACTATTAGATAGATTTTTAGTGATTGCCCATTCATATGGGTTAAACACAAGAATCTTAGTCACTAAAAAAGATATGGCTGACGATAATCAAATTGAAAAAATTAATAATTATCTATCTATTTATGAAGAAATAGGTTATTCAACTCAATTTGTTAGTATTCATGATAACCAAACGACATTAGTTGAAGAATGGGGGAGAGGTTTAATTGTTTTAAGTGGACAGTCTGGAGTTGGGAAATCGACTTTCTTAAACCATTTTAAACCTGAACTTGAGCTTGAAACTAATGATATTTCAAAATCTCTTAATCGAGGTAAACATACTACTAGACATGTAGAACTACATGAAACGGTGAGTGGTTTTATCGCAGATACGCCAGGTTTTAGTGCACTTGACTTTGATCATATTGACAAAGATGAGATTAAAAATTACTTTATCGAAATTGCACAATACGGTGAGCAATGTAAATTCCGTAATTGTAATCATCTTAAAGAACCAAAATGTAATGTCAAAGAAGAATTAGATAAAGGAAACATCGCACAATTTAGATATGAACATTATTTACAATTATTTAATGAAATTTCAGAGAGAAAGGTTCGATATTAAATGACTAAAGTATTACCTTCACTACTATCAGTTGATTTTTTAAACTTAAAAGATGAAATAATAAAATTAGAAGATGCACAAGTTGATGGATTACACTTTGATGTTATGGATGGTCAATTTGTACCTAATATTTCTATTGGAATTCCAATTCTAGATGCAGTTCGTAAACAAACAGATTTACCGATAGATGTCCATTTAATGATTGAAAATCCTGAACAATATATTGAATTATTCGCAGACCATGGTGCAGATCTCATTTCTGTTCATTTAGAAGCTACTGCCCATATTCATAGAGCGCTAGAACAAATAAAGAACAAAGGTAAAAAAGCAGGCGTTGTCATTAATCCAGGAACACCAGTTAGTCAGCTACTACCTATTATCAATGTAGTAGATTATGTATTAATTATGACAGTTAACCCTGGTTTTGGTGGTCAATCATTTATTGAAGAATGTGTTGATAAAA
Source organism: Staphylococcus sp. FSL H8-0121 (assembly GCF_038008425.1). NCBI lineage: Bacteria > Bacillati > Bacillota > Bacilli > Caryophanales > Staphylococcaceae > Staphylococcus > Staphylococcus sp. FSL H8-0121. Next base: position 638,750 of record NZ_JBBOZB010000001.1, on the reverse strand, counting down.
TACTAGAATTAAATACGTTAAAAAATGAAAAGCAACTTACATTTGATATTGAAGTTGATGGCGGTATCAATGCAGAAACAGCTGAAATTTGTGTGAAAAATGGAGCTACAATGTTAGTAACTGGCTCATATTTCTTTAAACAAAGTGATTATAAAGAAGTTACACAAAAACTAAAGGGCTGATGATTATGGAAATCAATTTAATGTGCTCTGATAGAAATCTTCCAAATGATTTATTTGATCAACACCGTGAAGATATTTGGGGCGGCATAGATAGAGGTGCCTTAATTCTCTTAAAGCATCAAATTATTCCTGAATTTTCGGTTGGTGATTTTGATTCAGTAAACGATGAAGAACGTCACATTTTATCCCAACAATTAAATATACATCCAGTGAAAGCAGAAAAGGATGATACTGATTTAGGCCTCGGTGTAGCACAAGCAGTCGCCGAAGGGTATAAAGAGATTAATATTTATGGCGCGACTGGTGGTCGTTTAGATCATTTTATGGGTGTTATTCAATTACTCTTAAAACCTGAATATATTAATAAAGGGGTCAAGTTTAAGATTATTGATACTCAAAATGAAATTACATTACTGACACCTGGTTGTTATACAGTAGATTTTAATTCAAATTATCCTTATATTTCATTTATACCTATGAGTGGTGAACCAGTTATTTCTTTAACTGGATTTAAATATGAATTACAACAAGAAAAATTAGAAGTGGGATCTACGTTAACAATTTCAAATGAAGTTAAACATGAGCGAGGCAATATTGAAATTAGTCATGGACATGTTTTACAAATGAGAAGCAAAGACAAAGATTACTAATAGAATAATAGGAAAGAGAAAGATATAATTATTTGGAAATAGTACCCCTTTATTTTATTACTTGTAAATATGATTGCATAAAAAAAGAACTTAAAGGAAGCTCCTTTAAGTTCTTTTAAAATAAATCCTCCACATAAGGACTATTTATAAGTGCATTATATTTATTAAACTCTAGTAACTTTACCAGATTTTAAAGCACGTGCAGAAACCCAAACTTTTTTAGGTTTTCCGTCAACAAGAATTCTAACTTTTTGAAGGTTAGCGTTCCATCTGCGTTTGTTCGCATTTAAAGCGTGTGAACGATTATTACCAGTCGAAGCTTTACGACCTGTTACGTAACATTGTTTACCCATGAAAGTACCTCCTTTAATAAATATAAATACACGTCACTACTTATATACTTTATTAAGATATCATAACTTAACGAAATTGGCAATAATTAGTTCTGCAAATTAAAATTTAATGGCGCAAACTGTTGATATTTTATGATATAATTGTAAGCTGTGGAGTAATATAGTATGATACTGTAAAGAAATATGAAATTTAAACATTAAAAATTCAAATGATTTACTAATATTAATTATTAAAATTTAGCAATGAGATTGCTTAATTATATGAGAATCGCAACATATAACTTTATTTTTCAGGAGGAATATTAATATGACATTAGAAATTTCAAATGATTACGGTAAAATTGATATTTCGAATGAAGTCATCGCCTCTGTTGTAGGCGGTAAAGCTGTTGAATGTTACGGCATAGTTGGTATGTCATCTAGACAACAAGTTAGAGATGGAATTGCTGAAATTTTAGGGCATGACAATTACGCACGCGGTATCAAAGTACGCGAAGAAAACGGAAATGTTGATATAGATATGTATATTATAGTAAGTTATGGTGTGAAAATTTCAGAAGTGGCTAACAATGTTCAGTCAACTGTTAAATATACATTAGAGTCAACACTTAATGTTAAAGTGAATTCAGTTAATATCTTTGTACAAGGTGTTAGATTAAACCAAACGGGCAAAAAGATATAGGAGGACAACGTGAAATGATTAGCAAAATCAATGGTAAATTGTTTGCCGATATGATAATACAAGGGGCACAAAATTTATCTAATAATGCAGATTTAGTGGATTCGCTTAATGTATATCCAGTACCAGATGGAGATACAGGGACTAATATGAATCTTACAATCACTTCTGGTCGTGAAGAAGTTGAAAATAATTTATCACAAAACATTGGAGAACTAGGTAAAACATTCTCTAAAGGATTATTAATGGGTGCTAGAGGTAATTCTGGTGTTATTTTATCTCAATTATTTAGAGGATTCTGTAAAAATATCGAAACAGAAGCCGAAATTACTGCTCAACAATTAGCTGCTAGTTTGCAGGCTGGTGTTGAAACTGCGTATAAAGCTGTTATGAAACCAGTTGAAGGAACAATTTTAACGGTCGCTAAAGACGCAGCTCAAGCAGCAGTGGATAAAGCTGAAACATCAAATGATTGTATTGAAGTTATGGAATCAACTATTGAAGCAGCTGAAAAATCATTAAATAACACCCCTAATTTACTTGCCGTATTGAAAGAAGTCGGCGTTGTCGATAGTGGTGGTAAAGGTCTATTATCTGTATATGAAGGATTTTTAAAAGGATTAAATGGTGAAACTATAGAAGCATCTAAACCAAAACTAGATACTGATACTTTAGTAAATGATGAACACGATTTCCATGGTGTTATCAATACTGAAGATATTGTCTATGGTTATTGTACTGAAATGATGGTTCGTTTTGGTAAAGATAAGAAACCTTTTAAAGAAGAAGAATTCCGTCAAGATATGAGCGAATTTGGAGATTCCTTATTAGTAATTAATGACGATGAAATTGTTAAAGTTCACGTTCATACGGAATATCCAGGTCAAGTATTTAATTACGGACAACAATATGGTGAATTAATCAAACTTAAAGTTGAAAACATGAGAGAGCAACATCGTGAAGTGATTAGAAAAGAAGCAAACAATCATAAACACGAAACACCTCAAACAGTTGAAACAGCAATTATTACTATATCTATGGGTGACGGCATCTCAGAATTATTTAAATCGATGGGTGCAACTCATATCATTAGTGGTGGTCAAACAATGAACCCATCTACGGAAGATATTGTCAAAGTTATTGAACAGTCTGAATGTAAACGTGCTATTATTTTACCAAATAATAAAAATATCTTAATGGCCAGTGAACAAGCAGCTGAAATAGTTGATGCAGAAGCAGTAGTAATCCCTACAAAATCTGTACCACAAGGTATTGCAGCATTATTCCAGTTTGATGCAGATTCTTCATTAGAAGATAATAAAAGCCATATGGTCAATGCATTAGATGTTGTTAAATCAGGTTCTGTAACATTTGCTGTTAGAGATACAAAAATAGATGGCGTTGAAATCAAAAAAGATGAGTTTATGGGTCTTGCTGAAGATAAAATTATAACTTGTGACGCTGATCAATATACAGCTACTAAGCAATTGTTAGAAGCTATGTTAAGTGAAGATAGTGAAATTTTAACTATTATAGCTGGAGAAGATAGTAAGCAACAAATTACGGATCAATTAACTGAATGGGTTGAGTCTACTTATCCTGATGTTGAAATTGAAAACCATAATGGACAACAACCAATATATCAATATTTATTCGCGGTTGAATAAGAGTAATATAGGTAAACTATAAATGATAACGAGATTGAAGTTTTATGCAGAGATAGCTGTATACTTCATTCTCGTTTTATTTTTATATTTAGTAATAAATGATAATAATAAAGTCTAACATAAATATATTATGTAAACTTTAGTTTCGTAATGCGTTTCTATCAACGTTAAGCTGTGTAAATGGTAGAATGGGTTTAATAATCAAAACTCGTTTAATAGAGTAATTTAAATTAAGGTGATCGAATATGGCGAAAGTCAATTTAATAGAAAGTCCGTATCCTTTAAATCAAATAAAAGGCATTGGACCTAAACGTTTGGCTGTGTTACAAGAATTAAATATTAATACTGTGGAAGACCTCGTACTTTATTTACCTACACGTTACGAAGATAATACTGTTATAGATTTAAATGAAGCCGAAGATCAAAGTACAGTGACAGTTCAAGGGGAAGTCTATTCATCTCCAACTGTAGCATTCTTTGGAAGAAATAGGTCTAAATTAACAGTACATATTATGGTCAATCAGATTGCCGTTAAATGCGTCTTTTTTAATCAACCTTATTTAAAAAAGAAAATCGAATTAAATGGTATCGTAACTGTAAAAGGAAAATGGAATCGAGCTAAACAAGAAATTAATGGCAATCGAATGTTTTTTAATCAGCAAGATAATTCGAATGATACGCAACTAGAGCCGGTTTACCGTATTAAAGAAGGCATTAAACAAAAGCAACTTCGAGATAATATTCGTCAATCACTAGATGATGTGGTCATTCATGAATGGTTATCAGATGAATTAAGAACAAAGTATAAATTAGAAACATTAGATTACACACTTAAAACGTTACATCATCCAAAAAGTAAAAATGATTTGTTAAGAGCACGACGGACATATGCTTTTACAGAATTATTTATGTTTGAATTGCGTATGCAATGGTTGAATAGATTGGAAAAGACCTCAGATGATGCTATCGAAATAAAATATGATATTCAAAAAGTGAAATCTTTTATAGACTCACTTCCTTTTGAACTTACAGATGCTCAGAAAAGTAGTGTGAATGAAATCTTTAGAGATTTAAAAGCACCTATACGTATGCATAGATTATTACAAGGCGATGTAGGTTCCGGTAAAACTGTTGTAGCAGCTATATGTATGTATGCCTTAAAAACGGCTGGATATCAATCGGCATTAATGGTACCAACAGAAATATTAGCTGAACAACATGCAGAAAGTTTAATTGATTTATTCGGAGAAACTATGAACGTAGCCTTGTTAACAGGGTCTGTAAAAGGAAAAAAACGTCGTATTCTACTTGAACAACTTGAAAATGGAACAATTGATTGTCTTATAGGTACACATGCTTTAATACAAGATGATGTAACATTTGAAAATGTTGGTTTGGTTATAACAGATGAACAGCATCGTTTCGGTGTAAATCAACGACAACGTTTAAGAGAAAAAGGTGCTATGACTAATGTATTATTTATGACGGCAACCCCAATTCCAAGAACTTTAGCTATATCAGTATTTGGTGAAATGGACGTTTCATCTATTAAACAATTACCAAAAGGAAGAAAGCCGATTATCACGAGTTGGGCCAAGCATGAACAATATGAACAAGTATTAACTCAAATGACAAGCGAACTTAAAAAAGGAAGACAAGCATATGTGATATGTCCGCTTATAGAAAGCTCAGAACATTTAGAAGATGTACAAAATGTAGTTGAGTTATATGAATCATTACAACAATACTATGGGCAAAATAAAGTAGGGTTATTACATGGTAAATTGACTAATGAGGAAAAAGATGAAGTAATGCATCGATTCAGTCAACATGAGATTGATATTTTAGTTTCTACTACTGTTGTTGAAGTTGGTGTAAATGTACCTAACGCAACATTTATGATGATTTATGATGCAGATCGTTTCGGTTTATCTACACTACATCAATTACGAGGAAGAGTTGGTAGAAGTGAGCATCAAAGTTATTGTGTACTTATAGCTTCACCTAAAACAGAAACAGGTATTGAAAGAATGACTATCATGACACAAACAACGGATGGATTTGAATTAAGTGAACGCGATTTAGAAATGAGAGGTCCAGGAGATTTCTTTGGCGTTAAGCAAAGTGGATTGCCTGACTTCTTAGTTGCAAATATAGTAGAAGATTATAGAATGTTAGAAGTTGCTAGAGATGAAGCTGGTGAATTAATTCAATCAGGAGAATTTTTCAATTCAAATTATGATCATTTAAGACATTTCATTGAAGATAATTTATTAGATATGAACTTTGATTAATTGTTGGAGTACTATTAAGACGCCATTTTCAATAATCTAAAAACTATTTTAAATATCTATTATAGTTTATTGTTGAGGGATTGAAATAGAAAGTGTTATGATATGTGAGGAATGTTTAAGACTTGGTACTAAAATGAGGGGTGAGATAGTGAAATTAAAGAAAAACGAGCGTAGACAAGCTATTCAACAAGCGATAGATAATAACCCCTTTATTACTGATAATGAACTTTGTGAAATGTTCCAAGTGAGTATACAAACAATTCGACTAGACCGTACACATCTTAATATTCCAGAATTAAGAAAACGTGTTAAGTTAGTGGCAGAACACAATTATGATCAAATTAAATCAATGGAAGCTAATGAAGTTATAGGTGATTTAGTACAGTTGAAACCGAATCATACTGCTACATCAATGATTGAAATTACAACAGATTCAGTTTTTTCGAAATCATCAATAGCTAGAGGTCATATTTTATTTGCACAAGCAAATTCACTGTGTGTAGCACTTATACATAACCCAACAGTTTTAACTCAAGAAAGTAATATTAAATTTCTGGATAAAGTTAAATTAAATGATACAGTGAAAGCTGAAGCAAAAGTAATAAAACAAACAGATAAACATTATTTTATAGAAGTAAACTCTTATGTAAAAGATAATCTAGTATTTAAAGGTAATTTTAAAATGTTCTATATAAGTGAGGATGAATTTAATGGTTAAAATTGCAGTAGACATGATGGGTGGAGACGACGCACCAGGAATCGTATTAGAAGCCGTAAAAAAAGCTGTAGATAATTTTAAAGATTTAGAAATTATTTTATTTGGTGATAAAGACCAATATACTTTAAATCATGGACGTATAGATTTTAGACATTGTTCTGAAAAAATCGAAATGGAAGATGAACCAGTTAGAGCAATTAAACGTAAAAAAGACAGTTCAATGGTTAAAATGGCTGAAGCAGTAAAATCTGGAGAGGCAGATGGTTGTGTGTCAGCAGGAAATACAGGCGCATTGATGTCAGCAGGTTTGTTCATTGTTGGAAGAATTAAAGGCGTCTCAAGACCTGCACTCGTAGTTACTTTACCAACTATTGACGGCAAGGGATTTGTATTTTTAGATGTTGGCGCTAATGCAGACGCTAAGCCTGAACATTTATTGCAATATGCACAATTAGGTAATATATATGCACAAAAAATTAGAGGCATTAAACAACCGTCAGTATCATTATTAAATATTGGTACAGAAGCGGCAAAAGGTAATACACTTACTAAGAAAACTTATGAATTAATGGAAGCACAACAAGATTTTAACTTTACTGGTAATGTAGAAGCTAAAACATTGATGGATGGTAATGTTGATGTTGTTGTTACCGATGGATTTACAGGTAATATGGTACTTAAAAACTTAGAAGGTACAGCTAAATCAATTGGTAAAATGTTGAAAGAAACATTATTAAGTAGTTTCAAAAATAAATTGGCAGCAGTTGTTCTTAAAAAAGACTTAAACCAATTTGCTTCAAAAATGGATTACTCAGAATATGGCGGTTCTGTTTTATTAGGTTTAGATGGTACTGTTGTAAAAGCACATGGTAGTTCTAATGCTAAAGCATTCTATTCAGCAATTCGCCAAGCAAAAATTGCAGGAGAACAACAAATTGTACAAACTATGAGAGAAATGGTTGGTGATTCAAATGGGTAAAACAGCAATCGTATTCCCCGGACAAGGTGCACAAAAGGTCGGAATGGCTCAAGATTTATATAATGTAGATGACAAAGCTACGACAATTTTGAACCAAGCACAAGCAGCAGTTGATTTTGATTTACTAGAAACAATGTTTACAGATGAAGAAGGTAAATTAGGAGAAACAGAAAATACACAACCTGCATTATTAACACATAGTGTTGCATTATTAGAAACTTTAGAAAATGTGAATGCTGATTATACTATGGGTCATAGTTTAGGTGAATATTCTAGTTTAGTTGCGAGCGGTGTTCTATCATTTGAAGATGCAGTAAAAATCGTTCGTAAACGTGGCGAATTAATGGCACAAGCATTTCCAAATAGTGTAGGTAGTATGGCAGCAGTATTAGGCTTGGATTATGATGACGTTGATAAAATTTGTAAAGAACTTTCAACAGATGATGAATTAATTGAGCCAGCTAATATTAATTCACCAGGTCAAATTGTAGTATCTGGACATAAATCCTTGATTGATGAGTTAGCTGAAAAAGGACAGTCTTTAGGTGCTAAACGTGTATTACCATTAGCAGTTTCTGGCCCATTCCATTCTTCAATGATGAACGTAATTGAAGAAGATTTTGCAGCGTATATTAATCAATTCGAATGGCATGAAGCACAATTTCCAGTCGTTCAAAACTACAATGCTGAAGGAGAAACTGATCCAGAAGTAATTAAACATAATATGGTTAAACAACTTTATTCACCAGTTCAATTTATTAAATCAACAGAATGGTTAATAGATCAAGGTGTTGATCATTTTATCGAAATTGGTCCAGGAAAAGTTTTATCAGGTCTTATTAAGAAAATTAATAGAGATGTTAAAATAACTTCAATTCAAACGCTTGAAGATGTGAAAGGATGGAATGAATAATGACAAAAAGTGCATTAGTAACAGGTGCTTCAAGAGGTATTGGTCGTAGTATTGCAATTCAGTTAGCAGAAGAGGGCTACAATGTAGCTGTAAACTATGCTGGCAATCAAGAAAAAGCAGAAGCAGTCGTTTCAGAAATTAAAGCAAAAGGTGTCGAAAGTTTTGCAATTCAAGCTAATGTTGCAAATGGAGACGAAGTTAAAGCTATGATTAAAGAAGTCGTAAGCCAATTTGGTTCTGTCGATGTATTAGTTAATAATGCAGGTATCACACGTGACAATTTACTTATGCGTATGAAAGAACAAGAATGGGATGACGTTATCGACACAAACTTAAAAGGTGTCTTTAATTGTATTCAAAAAGTTACGCCTCAAATGTTAAGACAACGTAGTGGTTCAATTATCAACTTATCAAGTGTTGTTGGAGCAGTTGGTAATCCAGGTCAAGCAAACTATGTAGCAACTAAAGCAGGAGTTGTAGGATTAACTAAATCTGCTGCACGTGAATTAGCTTCAAGAGGCATTACAGTTAATGCAGTAGCACCTGGATTTATTGTTTCAGACATGACAGATGCTTTAAGTGATGACTTAAAAGAACAAATGTTAGGTCAAATTCCATTAGCTCGTTTTGGTGAAGATACTGACATCGCTAATACAGTTGCATTCTTAGCTTCTGATAAAGCTAAATACATTACTGGTCAAACTATCCATGTTAATGGTGGAATGTATATGTAACGATTATGCTCAAATTAGTTGACTTAGTTAAAATTATTGAACACATTAGTTAAAACTAATGTGTAAGTATCACTAAACTATTAAAATAGTAGTGATACTTTATAGTCAACCTTGCGGGTGCCGGGGCCCCAACACAGAGATTTTCGAAAAGAAAATCGCCGGACAACGCAAGTTGGGGCGATTAGTATTAAGGAACGCCTGAGCTAAAGCTCATGCATAAGAAACACTATGCATGAAATGCAAGTGACGCAGTAGTTGTCTGACCAATCATTTCACAAAGTTCATGATTGATCTAGTCAACCTTGCAGGTGCAAGACAACGAAATCAGTAGAATTTCTGTCTTGCGACCAAATTCTACTTGTATTTTAGAATCTAAAATGGGAAAATATAATAGTCTATGGATAGACGCTTTTAAAGGAGGTGAATCGACGTGGAAAACTTCGATAAAGTAAAAGATATCATCGTTGACCGTTTAGGTGTAGATGCTGATAAAGTAACTGAAGATGCATCTTTCAAAGATGATTTAGGCGCTGACTCACTTGATATCGCTGAATTAGTAATGGAATTAGAAGATGAATTTGGTACTGAAATTCCTGATGAAGAAGCTGAAAAAATCAACACTGTTGGTGATGCTGTTAAATTCATCAATAGTCTTGAAAAATAATAAACCTATATCTGAGTCGTCTTTGTGTCGGCTCAGATTTTTTCTTTTGTTTTATTGCAATTTCACGTAAAATTATAGTTAACGCATCATTAATTGAGGAGGTAAGATTTATGACCAATCATAAAAAGACAGAGATGGTTAATCAATTTCGAAAACAATTTGCACAAAAGATGCAAGAGTTAGGTTTTGAATATCAAAATATAGATTTATATCAACAAGCATTTTCACATTCTAGTTTCATCAATGATTTTAATATGGATCGTTTAGCTCATAATGAACGTTTAGAATTTTTAGGTGATGCGGTATTAGAATTGACGGTTTCACGTTATTTATTTGATAAACACCCAGATTTACCAGAGGGTAATTTAACAAAAATGAGAGCGACTATCGTATGTGAGCCTTCACTTGTAATATTTGCAAATAAAATTAAATTAAATGAACTCATCTTGTTAGGAAAAGGTGAAGAAAAAACTGGTGGTAGAACTAGACCTTCCCTTATTTCTGATGCTTTTGAGGCATTTGTTGGTGCCTTATATCTGGATCAAGGGTTAGATACGGTGTGGAAATTCGCCGAAAAAATTATCTTCCCTTATGTAGAAGATGATGAACTAGATGGAGTTGTAGATTTCAAAACACAATTTCAAGAATTTGTTCATACACAAAACAAAGGTGATGTTACTTATCGTTTGATTAAAGAAGAAGGTCCAGCACATCACCGTTTATTCACTTCCGAAGTGATATTAGAAAAGCAAGCTGTTGCTGAAGGTAAGGGTAAAACTAAGAAAGAATCTGAACAAAAAGCAGCTGAACGTGCCTATAAAATGATGAAGAACAAATAATGTTACGACATACAAATACATCCAATAGAGATTAACGTTATGTGATTTGTATAAGTTGAATACTGATGCAATCAACATGAATATGCATCAAACAATAAGTTGATTTCGAAGTAAAAATCAACGTGGATTTGGATAAGGAGAATAGCATGGTTTATTTAAAATCAATAGATGCCGTAGGATTTAAGTCATTTGCAGACCATACTGATGTTCAGTTTGATAAAGGTGTTACAGCAATTGTTGGTCCAAATGGTAGCGGTAAAAGTAATATTACTGATGCGATTAAATGGGTTTTAGGTGAACAATCTGCAAAATCACTTCGTGGTTCTAAGATGGAAGATATTATTTTTTCTGGTGCAGAACATCGCAAACCCCAAAATTATGCAGAAGTTAAATTAAAATTAGATAATCATTCAAAAAAATTACAAATTGATGCTGAAGAAGTTGAAGTCACACGACGTTTATATCGTAGTGGTGAAAGTGAGTATTATTTAAATAATGATCGTGCACGATTAAAAGATATTATTGATTTGTTCTTAGATTCTGGGTTAGGTAAAGAGGCATTTTCGATTATTTCTCAAGGTAGAGTTGATGAAATTTTAAATGCAAAGCCAATAGATCGAAGACAAATTATCGAAGAATCAGCAGGAGTTTTAAAATATAAAAAACGTAAAGCTGAATCCGTTCAAAAATTAGATCATACTGAAGATAATTTAACACGTGTAGAAGATATACTATATGATTTAGAAGGACGCGTTGAACCTTTAAGAGAAGAAGCGGCTATAGCGAAAGAATATAAACAATTATCATCAGAAATGGAGAAAAGTGATGTAATTGTTACTGTCCATGATATTGATCAATATACAAAAGATAACGCTCAACTAGACGAACAACTTAATGATTTAAAAGGGAAACAAGCAAATAAAGAGGCTGAACAAAGCCAAATTAATCAATTATTGCAAAAGCATAAAGGTAAACGTCAAGAGTTAGACCAACAGATTGAACAATTAAACTATAACCTAGTTAAGGCAACTGAAGAATTTGAAAAATATTCTGGTCAACTAAATGTATTGGAAGAACGTAAAAAGAATCAGTCAGAAACTAATGCAAGATTTGAAGAAGAACAAGACAACTTACAGACTCAATTAGAAAATGTTCAACAAGAAAAAGAAGAGGCAATTCATACACTTAATCAATTAAAACAGAAACAAAAAGAATTAAATAAAGAAATACAGACACTTGAATCTAAATTATATGTTTCTGATGAACAACATGATGAAAAATTAGAAGAAATAAAGAACCAATATTATGAGTTGATGTCTAAACAGTCAGACGTGAATAATGATATTCGTTTTTTAGAGCATACTATTAATGAAAATGAAGCTAAAAAATCAAGGCTTGATTCTAGATTAGTTGAAGCTTTTAATCAATTGAAAGAAATACAAAATAACATTTCCAATACTGAAAAAGATTATAATCAAACTCTGAAAGAAATGAAAAAGACTGAACAACAAATCAAAGAAGTAGAGAAACAATTGACTCAATCGAAACAACACCAGTCTGAATTTGAAAATAAATTGTATCAAGCTTATCGTTATAACGAAAAATTAAAATCTCGTATTGATAGTTTAGCAACACAAGAAGAGGATTATACGTATTTCTTTAATGGCGTAAAACATATATTAAAAGCTAAAGGTAAAGAATTAAGTGGTATTCATGGTGCTGTAGCAGAAGTTATTGACGTTCCGTCCCATTTAACACAGGCTATCGAAACAGCTTTAGGTGCATCATTACAACACATTATAGTTGAAGATGAGAAAGATGGACGCCAAGCAATACAGTTTTTAAAACAGCGCAGTTTAGGGAGAGCAACATTTCTACCGTTAAATGTAATTCAACCGCGTTATTTAGCTTCAGATATCAAATCAACAGCACAATCTTCAGAAGGATTTGTGAATATTGCTTCAGATGCTGTTAAGGTATCGTCTCAATATAAAAACATTGTCGAGAATTTATTGGGTAATACAATTATAGTTGAAGACTTAAAGCATGCTAATGACTTAGCGAGATCAATTCGCTATCGTACAAGAATTGTTACACTTGATGGAGATGTAGTTAACCCTGGTGGTTCTATGACAGGTGGTGGCGCTCGTAAAACAAAAAGCATCTTGTCTCAAAAAGATGAACTTACAACAATGCGCAAGCAATTAGCAGATTATCAACAACAGACTCAAGAATTTGAAAAACAATTTCAAGCCCATCAATCTCATTCTGAAAAATTAAGTGAACAATATTTTGATATCAGTCAAAGTTATAATACTTTGAAAGAAAAAGCACATGGCTATGAATTAGAACTTGATCGTCTGAAGAAACAAGAAGCACATCTTAAAGATGAACATGAAGAATTTGAATTTGAAAAAAATGATGGTTATCAAAGTGATAAGAGTAAAGAAACACTCGAACAAAAGCAACAACATTTAGCTGAAATTAAAGCAGAATTAAAACAACTTGAAGAAGATATCGAGCGTTATACAAAATTATCCAAAGAAGGTAAAGCATCTACTACACAAACACAACAACAACTGCATCAAAAACAATCAGATTTAGCAGTAGTCAAAGAGCGTATTAAAGCTCAACAACAAGACATCGAACGTTTAGATAAACAATTACAAAGTACAGAACAACAACTTGATACTATTAAAGAAAAAATAGAATTATTTAATTCAGATGAAATGATGGGTGAGCAAGCGTTTGATAAAATCCGAACACAAATTAAGGATAAAGAACGTGAAAGAACTGAATTAAATCAGCAACTAGATCAAGTTAAACAACAACGAGTTGACTTAAATCAAATGATTGAAGACAATGATAATAAGCTTCAAGAATGCCACCAAGATTTATTGTCTATCGAAAATCATTACCAAGATATTAAAGCAAATCAATCTAAATTAGATGTATTAATCAATCATGCTATCGATCATCTTAATGATGAATATCAACTTACGGTAGAAAGAGCACGTACACTTTATGACAATGATGAAGAGATCGATTCTTTACGTAAAAAGGTTAAATTAACAAAAATGTCCATTGATGAATTAGGCCCAGTTAATTTAAATGCAATTGAACAATTTGAAGAATTAAATGAACGTTATACTTTCTTAAATGAACAACGAACAGATTTGCGTGAGGCAAAATCTACATTAGAACAAATTATTAATGAAATGGATAAAGAAGTAGAAGGACGATTTAAAGAGACGTTTCACGCTGTTCAAAATCATTTTAGTAATGTGTTTAAACAACTGTTCGGCGGTGGTAAGGCTGAGTTACAACTTACTGAAGATGACTATCTAGCAGCTGGCGTTGATATTATCGTGCAACCCCCCGGCAAAAAATTACAACATTTATCATTATTAAGTGGTGGAGAGCGTGCATTAAGCGCAATAGCTTTATTATTCGCTATTTTAAAAGTAAGGTCAGCCCCATTTGTAATCTTAGATGAGGTCGAAGCGGCATTGGATGAAGCAAATGTCATCAGATATGCTCAATATCTCAATGAGTTATCTGATCAAACGCAATTCATTGTGATTACGCACCGTAAAGGAACGATGGAATTTTCAGATCGTTTGTATGGTGTTACGATGCAAGAATCAGGAGTATCTAAATTAGTAAGTGTTAACCTAAATACAATAGATGAGGTTATGAAGGAGGAAGAAGCATGAGCTTTTTTAAACGCTTAAAAGATAAATTTTCAGGATCGAGTGAAAAAGATATAGAAAAAGAATTATCCAATGAGGAAGAAATTGATGAGTCTTCGAAAAAGACTGACGATTCACAACAAGGGTTACAAAATGAAATTGAAGAAGAAAAACCTAAAAAGAAACCTAAAAAGTTAAGTGAAGCTGACTTTGATGAAGATGGATTAATTTCAATTGAAGATTTTGAAGAAATAGAAGCACAAAAAATCGGAGCGAAATTTAAAGCTGGATTAGAAAAATCTCGTGAAAATTTCCAAGAACAGTTAAATAACTTAATAGCGCGTTATAGAAAAGTTGATGAAGAATTCTTTGAAGCATTAGAAGAAATGTTAATTACAGCTGATGTTGGTTTTAATACGGTAATGCAACTTACTGAAGAATTACGTGTTGAAGCACAACGTCGTAACATTCAAGAGACAGAAGATTTACGAGAAGTTATCGTAGAAAAAATTGTTGAAATTTATCACCAAGAAGATGATAAATCTGAAGTGATGAATTTAGAAGATGGACGTTTAAATGTTATTTTAATGGTTGGTGTTAATGGTGTAGGTAAAACAACAACAATCGGTAAATTAGCATATCGTTATAAAATGGAAGGTAAAAAAGTAATGCTTGCAGCAGGTGATACTTTTAGAGCGGGCGCTATTGAACAATTAAAAGTTTGGGGCGAACGTGTTGGTGTAGAAGTGATTAGCCAAAGTGAAGGTTCAGATCCTGCAGCTGTAATGTATGATGCAATTAATGCTGCTAAACATAAACAAGTAGACATTTTAATATGTGACACAGCAGGACGTTTACAAAATAAATCTAACCTAATGCAAGAACTTGAAAAAGTTAAACGTGTTATTGGTAGAGCCGTTCCAGACGCGCCACATGAAGCATTACTTTGTTTAGATGCCACAACTGGACAAAATGCATTATCACAAGCTCGTACATTTAAAGAGGTAACAGATGTTTCAGGTATCGTATTAACTAAATTAGATGGTACAGCTAAAGGTGGTATTGTGTTAGCTATTAGAAATGAACTTAAAATACCAGTTAAATATGTAGGTTTAGGTGAAAAATTAGACGACTTGCAACCATTTAATCCCGAAAGTTATGTTTATGGTTTATTTGCAGATATGATTGAACAAAATGAAGAAATTCCAGAAGAAAGTAGTGACGTTTCAGCTGATAATCATGAGGAAAATAATAATGAGCCAAAATGATTTAGTTAAAACGTTACGTATGAATTATCTCTTCGACTTTTATCAGTCACTTTTGACTGATAAACAACGAAATTATCTAGAATTATTTTATTTACAAGATTATGCTTTAAGTGAAATTGCTGATACTTTTAAAGTGAGTAGACAGGCAGTTTATGATAATATAAGAAGAACTGGCGATTTAGTTGAAGATTATGAAGCTAAATTAGGATTATACAAAAGGTTTAAACAACGACGAGATATTTATAATCAAATGAAACAATCTCTTGATAAACCAGAATTATTAAAGCAATATATAGATCAATTAGAAGAATTAGAATAACGATGAGGAGGGAATAATTATGGCATTTGAAGGATTGTCGGATCGCTTACAAGCATCAATGCAAAGAATGCGTGGTAAAGGTAAAGTTACCGAAGCGGATATTAAAGCAATGATGCGAGAAGTGCGTCTTGCATTATTAGAAGCCGACGTTAACTTTAAAGTTGTTAAAGATTTCGTCAAAACTGTTTCAGAACGTGCTTTAGGTTCAGATGTAATGCAGTCATTAACACCTGGACAACAAGTCATTAAAATTGTTCAAGATGAATTGACTAATTTAATGGGTGGCGAAAATTCATCTATCAAAATGGCTAATAAACCACCAACTGTTGTCATGATGGTAGGTTTACAAGGTGCAGGTAAAACAACAACTGCTGGTAAATTAGCGCTTTTAATGCGTAAAAAATATAATAAAAAACCAATGTTAGTTGCTGGAGATATTTACAGACCAGCTGCCATTGACCAATTACAAACAGTAGGTAAACAATTGGATGTACCTGTTTATAGTGAAGGTGACCAAGTTAAACCTCAACAAATTGTTCAAAACGCATTGGCACACGCTAAAGAAGAACATTTAGATTTTGTTATTATTGATACGGCAGGTCGTTTACACATCGATGAAGCATTGATGAATGAACTTCAAGAAGTTAAAGAAATAGCGAAACCTAATGAAATTATGTTGGTTGTTGACGCTATGACTGGTCAAGATGCTGTTAATGTAGCTCAATCATTTGATGACCAATTAGATGTAACGGGTGTAACATTAACTAAGTTAGATGGTGACACTCGTGGTGGTGCTGCGCTATCAATTCGTTCCGTTACTCAAAAACCAATTAAATTTGTAGGTATGAGTGAAAAATTAGATGGTTTAGAACTATTCCATCCAGAACGTATGGCATCTCGTATTTTAGGTATGGGTGATGTACTAAGCTTAATTGAGAAAGCACAACAAGATGTTGATGAAACAAAAGCTAAAGATTTAGAGAAAAAAATGCGAGATTCATCATTTACATTGGATGACTTCTTAGAGCAACTTGATCAGGTTAAAAATCTTGGACCATTGGATGACATAATGAAAATGATTCCAGGTATGAATAAGATGAAAGGATTAGATCAACTTAATATGAGCGATAAACAAATCGACCATATTAAAGCGATTATTCAATCAATGACACCTAGTGAAAGAGAAAATCCAGCAATGTTAAATGTATCACGTAAAAAGCGTATCGCTAAAGGTTCAGGACGTTCATTACAAGAAGTGAATCGTTTAATGAAACAATTTAACGACATGAAGAAAATGATGAAACAATTTACTGGTGGCGGTAAAGGTAAAAAAGCAAAACGTAATCAAATGCAAAATATGCTAAAAGGCATGAATTTACCTTTCTAATATTTTATATATTCCAACAGATTTCAGTCTGTTGGAATTTTTTTATGTATTAGGAACGCCTTAGCTGAAGCTAATGCATATAAAGTCATATTTTTTGTGAAACGAAATAGTATGACTAACCTAATCGTATGTACGATTAGGAACCTATTTATGACAATTCATTTCATGAATTTAGAACAGATATGTTTGAAATATATTGATATAAAGGGATAAAATCTTATATTGGCAGTAGTTGTCTGTATAGAAAATGCGCTTTTTAAGCTTTTTTCTATACTAGTCAACCTTGCCGGGGTGGGACGACGTTAAAGTTGTAATTATTTAAAATTTAGTAAGCTGTTTAATACACATGATTTTGTTTATTGATGTCCCTTGTAAATTAAACTTTAACTGTCCCACTCCCATAACCAACACTGATTTTCTTTCAGAAAAAAGTAACGAAGAGGAACGCCTTAGCTAAAGCTAATGCATAACCAAATCTACAATTCATTTCATGAATTTAGATTTGGTAAAGAAAAATGTCTTTACAAAGTTTTATAGACCTGTTATTATTTATTCTTGTAGAAAATAAAAATTGAAATGTTCAAAGGAGAGTTTTATAATGGCAGTTAAAATTCGTTTAACTCGTTTAGGTTCTAAAAGAAACCCATTCTATCGTATCGTAGTTGCAGATGCACGTTCACCACGTGATGGTCGTATCATCGAACAAATCGGTACTTACAACCCAGCACACGTTAATGCTCCAGAAGTGAAAATTGACGAAGAATTAGCATTAAAATGGTTAAAAGACGGTGCTAAACCAACAGATACAGTTCACAATATCTTATCAAGAGAAGGTATTTTGAAAAAATTTGATGACCAAAAACACACTAAATAATTCTAGTCATTATTGACTAATCTATCAATTTAGTTAGGGCGCCATTATTTGGTGCCTTTTTTATTTATATCAATGTCTTACTTATAACAAATCAATAACTAATAACTTTAATCAATGGTAAAGTGATATTATGAAATAAACTTGCAATATAAGGAGGTTAGTATTAATGGAAGTAGAAGTAGGACAAATCGTTAATACTCATGGAATTAAAGGAGAAGTGAAAGTAAAATCTAATTCTGATTTTACAGATACTCGTTTTCAACCAGGAGAAGTGTTAACAGCTAAATTAAATCAAACTGAAAAAGATTTAACTATAACATCATATCATGTACATAAAGGATTTCATATGTTGAAATTTGAAGGCATTGATAATATCAATGATATCGAATATTTAAAAGGTGCTACGCTTTACCAAGAAAGAGACCATGAAGAAATAGAATTAGAAGAAAATGAATTTTATTATTCTGATATTATAGGTTGTACTGTCTTTGATGATAATGAACAACCTATTGGTAGAATTACAAGTATTTTTGAAACTGGAGCTAACGATGTCTGGGTTGTAAAAGGAGATAAAGAATATTTAATTCCTTATATTGCAGATGTAGTTAAAGAAGTAGATGTTGAAGGTAAAAAAGTGATTATCACGCCAATGGAAGGATTGTTAGATTAATGAAAATTGATTATTTAACACTTTTTCCAGAGATGTTTGATGGCGTGCTTAACCATTCGATACTAAAAAGAGCTCAAGACAAAAATATTATTGAAGTGAATACTATTAATTTTAGAGACTATTCTATCAATAAACACAATCAAGTTGATGATTATCCCTTTGGTGGTGGACAAGGTATGGTCTTAAAGCCTGAGCCAGTGTTTAATGCAATGGAAGACTTAAACAGAACAGATAATACTCGAGTTATTTTAATGTGTCCTCAAGGACGTCCATTTAGCCAAGCAATTGCACAAGAATTAAGTGAAGCAGAGCACATTGTGTTTATCTGTGGCCACTATGAGGGATATGACGAACGTATTAGGGAACATTTAGTCACTGATGAAATATCTATGGGTGATTATGTATTAACAGGTGGGGAATTACCTGCAATGACGATGACAGATGCCATTGTTAGACTCATTCCTGGTGTATTAGGTAATGAACAATCACATCAAGATGATTCATTCTCAGATGGCTTATTGGAATTTCCACAATATACAAGACCACGAGAATTTAAAGGTTTAAAAGTACCAGATGTGTTATTATCAGGTAATCACGCACATATTGATGAGTGGCGTCATGAACAGAAAATTATTCGTACATTAAATAAACGACCAGATTTATTAAAACAATATGATTTGACTGATAAAGATAAAAAAATCATACAAACATATAAAAACCAATTGAAAAACGACTAACGTTGTGCTAACATAATTTAAGTGTGAAAAAGCACTAAAAATCACTATGATCCGCTGCTATACATTTGTCTAGGCAAGAACATAGGTTGAAGGAGAGAATTTATAATGAGTAATCATAAGTTAATCGAAGCAGTAACTAAATCACAATTACGTACAGATTTACCTTCATTCCGTCCTGGTGACACTTTACGTGTACACGTTCGTATCATTGAAGGTTCACGTGAACGTATCCAAGTATTCGAAGGTGTTGTAATCAAACGCCGTGGTGGAGGAATTTCAGAAACTTTCACAGTTCGTAAAATTTCTTCAGGTGTAGGTGTGGAACGTACATTCCCATTACACACTCCAAAAATCGAAAAAATCGAAGTTAAACGTCGCGGTAAAGTACGTCGTGCTAAATTATACTACTTACGTCATTTACGTGGTAAAGCTGCTAGAATCCAAGAAATTCGTTAATCAGCATACTGAAAACGTAGTTACGTATGAAGACTATACTTTAGAAAAGCCATTAAGTTATCTTAATATGATAGCTTAATGGCTTTTTGTATGAATGGGTATATATTCGTTTGTGAATACAAATCCTTTAATGTTATTAAAAATCTATACAGAAAGTGTGAGTCCTATCAACTTAAACATTTGATAAGACTCATACTTTTTTAATTTCTTTTATTTAATTTTTTGGTAAATATTATACTGCCGATGATACCAATAATCGAAATAATGATTAATAAGTAAAAATGAGGTGGTGTATAAGTTAGTTTAATCATTTCTTGTCCTTTTTTAACAGGAATCGCTGTCATGATACCATTTGCTTTTTCAACTTTTTCTGTATGACCATCAATAGATGCTTTCATTCCTTTAGCATAAGGTACAGGCATAACTAAATAACCACTGTCTTTTTTATCTTTTTTAATTGTATAACCATTTCGTTGTTTATCAATATGCACATGCTTTAATTGTTGCGTACTTTGTTTTAATATTTGATAATTTTCGCCATATATACCTTTAACTTTAATACGGTATTTGCCTTTAGATAATTTTATATTTAAATCATCTGATGATTTAATACGCATTGTGACTGGGCTTACGAATCGACGATATTTATAAGTGAGCTCATTACGGTTTTGACTGTAATCATTTACACCTACTGTATGTTTTTTATCTGGTGATAATAATTCAACATCCATTTCAACGTATAAATCTTTATATTGTTTAGAAATGAATTGAGGTAATTGAAGATGAATGCCTCCATTATTTTTAGTAACTTCAATATGATTATTATCAAGTCGTTTAGCATTAACTAACGTACGTTTAGTATGTGATAACAGATTTGGATTTGAACTGAAAGACGTATTCGATTTATCGTCTTTCTGATTAAATACAACACCTTGAAGCACAGCTTGTTCTTGATCTAAAGGAGATTTTAAATCTTTAGCATCATATATTTTATTTGTAATATGTGCAGCTGGATAATGCATCATGTTATGTGAATGAATCCATTGATCACCGCTATCGTTAATTAACGCTTTCTTTTTAAATCCATAAGGCATATTTAAATCGTTAGGATGTCTAAGTCGATCTTCTACTCCCCATAATGCCATTAAGTTTGCACGATTGCCTAGATAACGATAAGTACTATTTTTATCTACTGGCATATTGATTTGCATTGTCTTATCATAATACTTCAAAATGTCTCCATCAAAAATGCTTGAGTATAAAGAAATCCCATTATAGTGATAAATGAATGGTGAATTTAACCCGTAAAAAGACATGTAATCGATTCTAGACAATGGGTTGGACTGTGATTGTTTAATTTGTTGTATTTTATCGTTTAAAGTATGACCTCTATAGCTAGGATCATTGATATCCTTCATCGTTGATTGATAAGGCTCAATTGTCTTCTTAAAAGTAACATGTTCAATCGCTAATTGTTGTAGAAAAATGAGTAATATTAATAAAAGTTGGAGCCACCATTGATTAGCAAGCATAGGTTTTTTAATGATGAAACCTAATACGACAATAAGTATGATTGATACCGGAATCCAATAAATAGTATGACTTGCTTCCAAAAAGTAAATGATTCCATATAAACTAATAGGTATTGCAACTATTAAGTATTTTTTAAGTGATAATTCACTAATATGCTGTATTAATAATGCAACTAATGCGCTAGAAGATAACGTTAATGCATAAACCCAACGTCTTTGGGGCATTGAAAAACCATTAAATGCACTATCAAAGTATTGTGATAATGAGCCAATCAATAATATCCATGTCACTATGGCAAATAATCTAAAATAATAATGACGATATAATTTGAATGAAAATAAAGCAATAATCGTTATAAAAGTAATCGTTATATAAAATCCATCTGCAAAAATATTGAAATTACTGTTTGTAAGATCTGTCAATAAAGTGATTTCAAATTTAGAATTCTGTGCTCTATCATTGTTAAAAAATGAAGAAAGTCCTGTAAACAATCCAAATATACTGCTTAATACACTTAATATTACAGCAATTAGAAGCATATAGAATTTTTGCCATCTAGTCACAATATCTTTTGGATGCGTCATGATTATTCTATAAATAAAATAAAATCCTAATACGATTGCTTGATAATAACTAAAGTAAAAATTCATAAAAAGTGTCAAACCAATGGCAAATATAAAAAGTCCAATTTTCTTTTCTCTAAAGAAACGTTCCATAGAGAGTAAAGAAAGTGGTAATAGAATTAATAAATTACCATAAAAAGACCATGTAAAATTGTAGTAGATAACAACTGTAGAAATACAATACATTATTGTAGCTATGATGACTGAAGTAGGTTTGAATTTTAAATATCTAAAGAAATAAAATGTACAAATAAATGTAAGGACGGTTCTAACATATGCCATTATTAATTGGTTTGCAGGCCAAAAATTGATATCGTGTGGGTGCGCTAAACCTATTTTTTCTAAAATCCCAATGCAACCAAAGTTAATCCACATAAGAGGTGACATTGAATAATAATAGGCAAGTCCTTTTACATAATCTCCACCTAAACCAAAGGATTCATCATAGAATCCTTTGAAAGTAGAGAAATGTTCATATAAATACATTTGAAATGGCATCATTTGTCTGAATCCATCTCCATTACCACTAAACACTGTTCCTTTAGTAATAAAAAGATAAATGAAAGGGAGATAAATGCATAGTGATAAAATAGCACTTGCAATGATAATTAATAATAGAAATGAATAAGGATTGGAAGTGATCTTTTTATACATTATGCTTTCTCTTCTTTCTCTTTATAGATTTTAAATATTTAATAAATATCAAACTTACAATCATACTAATTATTGATATAAAAATCATTGTATTCCATAAAGGTGGTTGATATTTAATGATGATCGTTTTGTCATTTTTATTTACTGGAACTCCTGTCATCATGCCATTAGCTTTATAGACTTCTGTTTTTTCACCATCTACGAAAGCTTTCATACCTTTTCTATAAGGAATATTGATGGTCGCAATACCTTTATTATGCTGATCTAAATTGACTTTCACACCATTTTTAATGTCCTGATAATTCATTTTAAAATTTGCATGTTGCTTTGCTTTTTTGAGCGTATCATAATTTTCACCATTTAGGTTTAATAATTGTAAGTTAAATGTACCTTTAGGAGATAATTGAATCGTGATATCGCCATTTTTATCTGGTTGAGCACGGTATAATTGGGTATCTACACCTGTGCGGTATACAGAATCGTTATATAGACGATTGTTATTATATTGATTTACGTTGACCGTATAATTGCTATCTGGAACACCTCTTTTGATCTTCATCGTTAAGTAAAAATCAGTATATTGAGTTCTTAATTTTTTAGGAATATGAAGTTTAATATGTCCTGTATTTTGAGTAACTTTAATATTATGATGCTTTAATTTAGAAATATTGTCGCTTGAAATTTTCACTCTGTTTAGTAAATTATCTGCTTTTTTATGATAGTTTTGTCCTTTTTTATTTAAAACAACACCATCTAACATGGCATGTTCACGGTCAATTGGTGTTTTTAAAGACTTTTCATTAAAAACGTTATCTGTAACTTTAACTGAAGGCAGATTTAGTGTGTTTTCATAAATTGAATATTGACCTGCTTTTTTAACCTTTTTAAAGTAACTTGGGACATTATCTTGATATTCTTTCAACATGAGATAACGAATTGAGAAAAGACTAGCTATATTTTGTCTACCATTTGTAGATTGATACCTACTTAATGATTCCTCTGCTAAGTTAATTTTTAAATCATCATAATAATCATCTAGAATATTATGATGGAAAATGCTTGAATATAGGCTCAATCCTTTGAAATTTTGATACATAGGTGTATTATCTTGCTCATTAACTCTCCAATCGATACGCTCATCCTCACGTTTAGATGATTTCATTTGATTAACTAGTGATCTTTGTAAATCTGAACTATACATATTTGAATTTAAGTAGAACGTATTAGCTCTATCCTTATGATCTTCAAAATAAATTTGATTTTTAATAAATACAAATGACACCATGATATTTAATAAAGCTATAGCAACAATATATAAATATGATAATTTAATACGGCTTGTTTTATCATTGAGTACTAAAATCAACAATCCTATAAGAGAAACTATAGGTACAAATATCATCCAAGCAACATAAGTATGATAGGCGAAGGCACTTATAAATATGACGCTTTGCGCAATAATATTTGTTAGAAGATAAGATTTAATTTTTACAGTTTTAAAATATTTAACATAAAGTCCTATTAACATAGCTGAATTAAATGCAATGATAAAATGCCATCTTTTTTGTGGGGCAGAGAATCCATTAAATAACTGGTCTATAAACGGTACAAAATTAAATAAAATAAATACAAAAGTTAGAATAGCAAATAAACGATAATAAAAATGTTTATATAATTTAAAGGATAAAATAGCTTGAATCGTAATAAATAAAATGACAATAAGATAATTATCAAAAAATAAATTTGTATTTGCATCTATATGTTCAAAACGAGGCACTTTTCCTGTAAATGGAATACGTCGATTACCTAAATAACCTTGCACACTATGATAGAAAATAAATAAGCTATTCCCTAAAGATAAAATCCCACTGAGGATGAAAATCAAAAATGCCTGTTTACGTGAAACTTTATCATTGTCATGTTTAAACAAGATTCGAATGATAATATATCCTGCACCGATAATGAATAAGTAATAAGCAAAGTAAAAATTATTAATTAATATCAATGTCATTGATGTTATGAATAAACCTATTTTTTTAGTTTTAAAAAATCGTTCAATCGAATATAACAATAATGGCAACCAAATAAACACATCACTGAAAAACGGCCAGTATACTGTAAATCTGAAATACAAAGGTGAAATTACAAATAAAAATGCCATTAACAAGCTAATGATGTGATTTTTTGTTAAGTGCTTTGCATATAAATATGTACAATAAAGCGCTAAACTTGCTTTGAAAATTGAAACGATAAGCGCATTGTTCATCCAAAATAATAATTGTGTAGTATCAATATGTATGAATAGCTTTAATAGCATAATTACTAAAACATTGATAATGAATATAATATTGGTTGAAAAGTAATAACTTAAATCTGTAAAGAAATCTCCACCTATTCCAAAGTCAGATGAATAAAACCAATTACCATGACTCCATTGATTAAATAAGTACATCTGGATAGGTACCATTTGTTCCATACCATCATTAGGTCCAGTAAATAGTATGCCGTCATGATAGAATTTATAAATAACATAACTATGACCAATTAATGATAGAAAGAAGAAAATAAGTGAGTATTTGAGAATTTTTTTCATGACTGACTCCTACTCCATATATTTATCTTGATTATAATTTTTTATGACTATTCCCAAATTGTAGGGGATAGTAATGACGATGAAAAGTATTTATACTTTAATTTAAACTATTTTACAGAATCTTAAAGTATAGAATCGCTAAAATATTTAAAAACAAGTTATTATAGTTCGCGTGTTAAACTAAACCTAGTTTATGAGAAGATGTTAGAGTATAATTTATACAATGTAAAAGATGAAAAGTATTGATGAAAGGTGATGACAATGACAATACAATGGTATCCTGGCCACATGGCCAAAGCTAAAAGGGAAGTAAGCGAACAATTAAAGAAAGTAGACGTTGTATTTGAACTTGTAGATGCACGTATTCCTTATAGTTCAAGAAACCCAATGATTGATGAAGTAATAAAACAAAAACCAAGAGTAGTTATTTTAAATAAAAAAGACATGACTAACTTAAAGGAATTGGAAAAATGGGAACAATTCTTTGAAAATAAAGGTTACTATCCAGTAGCTGTCGACGCTAAACATGGTAAAAATTTAAAAGATGTTGAAAAAGCAGCAATACAAGCGACGAAAGAAAAGTTCGATCGAGAAAAAGCAAAAGGATTAAGACCTAGAGCAATACGTGCCATGATAGTTGGTATTCCTAATGTAGGTAAGTCAACGCTAATTAATAAACTAGCGAACCGAAGCATTGCTCAAACTGGTAATAAACCTGGAGTTACGAAACAACAACAATGGATTAAAGTAGGAAACTCGTTACAATTATTAGATACACCCGGAATTTTATGGCCAAAATTCGAAGATGAAGAAGTAGGGAAGAAACTAAGTCTAACTGGTGCAATTAAAGATAGCATCGTTCACTTAGATGAAGTAGCTATTTATGGACTTCAATTTATGATTAAAAAAGATTTAGTTGGTTTAAAATCACATTACAATATTGAAGTGGATGAAGATGCAGAAATATTAGAGTGGTTTGATGCAATTGGGCGTCGAAGAGGTTTATTACAAAAGGGTAATGAAGTGGATTATGAAGCGGTTATTGAGTTAATTATTTATGAAATTAGAAATGCTAAAATCGGCACATATTGCTTTGATATATTTAAAGAAATGAAGAGTGACATTGAACATGTCTAAAACGATTAAAGAAATGAAGCAGTTGCTTGAACAAATTGATACGATTGAAGAACTAGAACAACATGAAGCTAATTTGGATAATCGAAAAGGTGTACAGCAAGCAATTGCTAGTCGTAAAAAGCAATTAGAAAAAGAATTACAACTCATAGAACAATATCATGAGATGACTTTCTATGAAAATGAATTGTTAGCAAATAATGCCGACGAAGTTATTTGTGGCATCGATGAAGTGGGAAGAGGTCCACTTGCTGGACCAGTTGTAGCTTGTGCAGTGATTTTGAATAATGACCATAATTATCTAGGCCTTAATGACTCTAAAAAGGTATCTGCTAAAAATAGAGCAAAATTAAACCAACAATTAATAGATGGTGTTACTGAATACGCTTATGGTGTTGCAACAGCAGAAGAAATTGATCAATTCAATATATATAAAGCGACACAAATCGCCATGCAACGCTCAATAGACAATTTAAAATTAAAACCCACACATTTATTAATTGATGCGATGAAATTAGATAACGAAATTAACCAGACGTCTATTATTAAAGGTGATGCTAAAAGTGTATCAATTGCAGCAGCAAGTATTATGGCTAAAGAACATCGAGATAACTATATGAAAGAATTAGCTGAGCAATTTCCAGGATATGGATTTGAAAATAACGTTGGTTATGGTACTAAAGAACACCTTAAGGGTATAGAAGAATATGGCGTTATAAAAGAACACCGAAAAACGTTTGAACCTATTAAATCAATCAAATAATAGTTTGAATTTTAAATTAATTGCAAAAAAAGAGTGGTATCAGTTTACAATAACGCTTTCATTTTTTATAATTGAAAAGGAACTTAACCTAAGAAACAGGAGGATGGAAGATGAATATCCACGAGTATCAAGGTAAAGAAATATTTCGTTCAATGGGCGTAGCCGTTCCAGAAGGACGAGTAGCATTTACTGCTGAAGAAGCGGTGGAAAAAGCGAAAGAATTAGATTCAGATGTATACGTGGTTAAAGCACAAATACACGCTGGGGGTAGAGGTAAAGCAGGCGGTGTAAAAATTGCTAAATCACTATCTGAAGTTGAAACTTACGCTAATGAATTATTAGGTAAACAATTAGTTACACATCAAACAGGACCTGAAGGTAAAGAAGTTAAACGCTTATATATCGAACAAGGTTGCGACATTCAAAAAGAATATTATGTAGGATTTGTAATTGATCGTGCTACTGATAGTGTTACTTTAATGGCATCAGAAGAAGGCGGTACTGAAATTGAAGAAGTAGCTGCTAAAACTCCTGAAAAAATCTTTAAAGAAACAATTGATCCTGTTGTAGGATTATCACCTTATCAAGCACGTAGAATTGCTTTCAATATCAATATTCCTAAAGAATCAATTGGTAAAGCTGCTAAATTTTTAATGTCACTTTACAATGTATTTATTGAAAAAGATTGTTCAATCGTTGAAATTAACCCACTAGTAACAACTGGTGACGGTGAAGTTTTAGCATTAGATGCTAAATTAAACTTCGATGACAATGCTTTATTCAGACATAAAGACATTATGGAATTAAGAGATTTAGAAGAAGAAGATCCAAAAGAAATCGAAGCATCTAAATATGATTTATCATATATTGCATTAGATGGTGATATTGGTTGTATGGTTAATGGTGCAGGACTTGCCATGGCTACTATGGATACAATCAATCATTTTGGTGGAAATCCAGCTAACTTCTTAGACTGTGGTGGTGGCGCTACTAAAGAAAAAGTTACTGAAGCATTCAAAATCATTTTAGGTGACGAAAATGTTAAAGGTATCTTTGTAAATATCTTCGGTGGAATTATGAAATGTGATGTTATCGCTGAAGGTATCGTTGCAGCAGTTAAAGAAGTAGAGTTAACTTTACCACTTGTAGTACGTTTAGAAGGTACTAACGTAGAACGCGGTAAAGAAATCTTAAATGATTCAGGTTTAGCAATTGAGCCAGCATCAACTATGGCTGACGGCGCTCAAAAAATTGTTAAACTTGTTAAAGAATCATAAGGAAAGGATGGGAACACTAAGATGAGTGTATTTATAGATAAAAATACAAAAGTAATGGTACAAGGTATTACAGGGTCTACTGCCCTTTTCCATACGAAACAAATGTTAGATTATGGAACACAAATTGTCGCAGGGGTAACACCTGGTAAAGGTGGACAAGTAGTAGAAGGTGTTCCAGTATTCAATACTGTTGAAGAAGCTAAACAAGAAACTGGAGCAAACGTATCAGTAGTATACGTTCCAGCACCATTTGCTGCAGATTCAATTTTAGAAGCAGCAGATGCTGATTTAGATATGGTGATTTGTATTACTGAACATATTCCTGTTGTAGACATGGTTAAAGTTAAACGTTATTTACAAGGTAGAAAAACACGTTTAGTAGGACCAAACTGTCCAGGAATAATTACAGCGGATGAATGTAAAATTGGTATTATGCCAGGTTACATTCACAAAAAAGGTCACGTAGGTGTTGTATCTCGTTCAGGTACATTAACTTATGAAGCAGTTCACCAATTAACTGAAGAAGGTATTGGTCAAACAACTGCTGTAGGTATTGGCGGCGACCCAGTTAACGGTACTAACTTCATCGATGTTTTAAAAGCTTTCAATGAAGATCCTGAAACTAAAGCTGTAGTAATGATTGGTGAAATCGGTGGTACAGCTGAAGAAGAAGCAGCTCAATGGATTAAAGAAAATATGGATAAACCTGTAGTTGGATTCATTGGTGGTCAAACAGCACCTCCAGGAAAACGTATGGGTCATGCTGGTGCGATTATTTCTGGTGGTAAAGGTACTGCTGAAGAAAAAATTAAAACACTTAACAGCTGTGGTGTACACACTGCAGATACACCTTCAGAAATCGGTACAACTTTAATCGAAGCAGCAAAAGAAGCAGGCATTTACGAAGAATTATTAACTATTAAATAATTTTAATTGATTAACTAGCTTAGGTGCTTTAAAGGCATCTAAGCTTTTTATTTGTGTGTCGTTATTTATATAGAAATATACAGCCACAATATAGCTTGAAAATGAAATGTCACGTTATCATTTTACTTCTTAAAATTGAATTACATTTTCCATTTATATGTTTATGAACTGTAACACAAAAGCAAGTTGTTTCTGTGTATAATTTAATTAAAGGAGCAATGATTTTGAACAAACATTTTTTACTTAAATTATACTGGGCTCAGTTTACTACTTCACAAATACATCAACTCAACCAATATTATCCACAGCTCTTTCATGTTAATGATTATGAACAAGAATCGTTATTACATTGTTGGATTACTCAATACCAGCCACGATTATTGCCTAAGTTCCTTGACTACAGACAATTTCAATATAATGAAATTATGAAAGTTCTTCGACAATTAGATATCAACTATATCACCTATTTTGATAAAGATTATCCCTATTTATTAAAAGAAATATATGATTATCCTTTTGTCTTATTTTATAAGGGTAATAAAGACATTTTAAAAAACGATAAAACTTTAGCTATAGTTGGTGCTAGAAAGTGTACAAACTATACAAGCCAAGCACTTAATTATCTTTTTCCTTCATTTAAAAGGGCTCAACTTACAATTGTATCTGGTCTTGCTGCAGGAGCAGATAGTGAGGCACATCAACAAGCATTGAATGCCTATTTGCCTACAATTGCTGTATTAGGTTATGGACATACACATCATTATCCAAAATCTACTTTTTCACTTAGAAAGAAAATTGAAGAACAAGGTATTGTTATTAGCGAATATCCACCATTTTCTCCAATAGCGAAATATAAATTTCCTGCAAGGAACAGATTGATTAGTGGTTTATCAAAAGGTGTTTTATTAACAGAAGCTAATGAAAGAAGTGGAAGTCGTATTACTATAGATTGTGCACTTGAACAAAATCGAAATGTCTATGTATTACCAGGAAAAATATTTGATACCTCAACAAAAGGGAATTTATTATTGCATCAAGAAGGCGCAACGATTGTTGTGAATGAACATGATATTTTACAAGACTATTCAATTTAAGAATATAGTGTATATTAAGCAATTAGACTGTAATAAAATGGATTAAAATCATTAAAGAAAAAGACAAATAGTTAATTAAAAAATATAACAAAATGCGTCATAAAATATTAAAACATTGACAAAAACAAAATTGACCGTTTATCATTTATCTTTAGTAATTAGATTAGCAAGGGGGAAATCACTTTGGCAGATAATTTAGTCATAGTTGAATCGCCTGCAAAAGCTAAAACCATTGAAAAGTATTTAGGAAAAAGATATAAAGTTATCGCTTCAATGGGACACGTTCGTGATTTACCTAGAAGTCAAATGGGCGTGGACACTGAAGATAACTATGAACCCAAATATATAACAATACGTGGTAAAGGTCCCGTAGTTAAAGAATTAAAGAAACATGCTAAGAAAGCTAAAAAAGTTTTCCTGGCTAGTGACCCTGACCGCGAAGGTGAAGCAATTGCTTGGCATTTATCAAAAATATTAGAATTAGAAGATTCAAAAGAAAACAGAGTAGTATTTAATGAAATAACAAAAGATGCTGTAAAAGATAGTTTCAAACACCCAAGAGGTATTGAGATGGATCTAGTTGATGCGCAACAAGCACGTCGTATACTTGATAGATTAGTTGGTTATAATATTTCTCCTGTATTATGGAAGAAAGTTAAAAAAGGTCTATCTGCAGGACGTGTACAATCTGTAGCATTGAAACTTGTTATTGATAGAGAAAATGAAATTAGAAACTTCAAACCTGAAGAATATTGGACAATAGAAGGAGAATTTAGATATAAAAAATCTAAATTCACAGCTAAATTTCTTCATTATAAAAACAAACCATATAAACTAAATAAAAAAGATGATGTTGAAAAAATCACTGCTGCATTAGATGGTGACGAATTTGAAATCACTAACGTGAATAAGAAAGAAAAAACACGTAATCCAGCTAATCCATTTACAACATCAACATTACAACAAGAGGCAGCACGTAAACTTAATTTTAAAGCCCGTAAAACAATGATGGTTGCACAACAGCTTTATGAAGGTATTGATTTAAAGAAACAAGGTACAGTTGGTCTAATAACATATATGCGTACCGATTCAACTCGTATCTCAGACCAAGCAAAGTCTGAAGCTAAAAATTATATAATCGATAAATACGGAAACGAATATGTTTCTAAAAGAAAAGCAACTGGTAAACAAGGGGATCAAGATGCCCATGAAGCTATTAGACCATCAAGTACTTTAAGAACACCTGATGAAATGAAACCATTCTTAACTCGTGATCAACATCGTTTATATAAATTGATTTGGGAACGTTTTGTTGCAAGTCAAATGGCTCCAGTAATTTTAGATACTATCGCTTTAGATGTAACACAAAATGACATTAAATTTAGAGCTAATGGTCAAACAATTAAGTTTAAAGGTTTCATGACATTATATGTTGAAACTAAAGATGACCAAGATAGTGAAAAAGAAAATAAATTACCTAAATTAGAACAGGGAGATAAAGTAACTGCCACTCAAATTGAACCTGCACAACACTTTACTCAACCACCACCAAGATTTACAGAGGCTAGACTAGTTAAAACATTAGAAGAATTAAAAATTGGTCGACCATCAACTTATGCACCAACAATTGACACAATTCAAAAACGTAATTACGTCAAATTAGATAGTAAACGATTCATGCCAACTGAATTAGGGGAAATTGTTTATGAACAAGTTAAAGAATACTTCCCTGAAATCATTGACGTTGAATTTACTGTAAATATGGAAACACTTCTTGATAAAATCGCTGAAGGCGACACAAATTGGAGAAAAGTAGTTGGAGATTTTTATAATAGTTTCAAACAGGACGTTGAACGTGCCGAAGAAGAAATGGAAAAAATAGAAATCAAAGACGAACCTGCAGGTGAAGATTGTGAAGTATGTGGCTCTCCGATGGTTATCAAAATGGGTCGCTACGGTAAATTTATGGCTTGCTCTAATTTTCCAGATTGTCGTAATACGAAAGCCATCGTTAAAACAATTGGCGTGAAATGCCCAACTTGTAAAGATGGCGATGTTGTAGAACGTAAATCTAAGAAGAACAGAATTTTCTATGGTTGTTCAAATTATCCAGAATGCGAATTTATTTCATGGGATAAACCAATCGGTAGAGACTGTCCAAAATGTAATCATTACTTAGTTGAAAAGAAAAAAGGCAGAAGCAGCCAAGTAACTTGTTCAAATTGTGATTATAAAGAAGAAGTACAAAAATAGATATCTATATAAAAATAGCTACGCATTACATTGCGAGAGCTATTTTTATAGTTTTATTAATAAAATTACTCGTTAGAATTTTATATAAATGAGAATAGCAGGAGGCATTAACATGACACAAACAGTCAATGTAGTTGGTGCAGGTTTAGCTGGTTCTGAAGCTGCCTACCAATTAGCAAAAAGAGGAATTAAAGTAAATTTAATAGAAATGCGTCCAGTTAAGCAGACACCTGCACATCACACTGACAAATTTGCTGAACTTGTATGTTCAAACTCGTTAAGAGGTAATGCACTTACAAATGCTGTAGGTGTTTTAAAAGAAGAAATGCGACGCTTGGATTCACTTATTATTCAAGCAGCAGATAAAGCAAGAGTTCCAGCTGGTGGTGCACTTGCAGTAGATAGACATGATTTTGCAGGTCATATTACAGATACACTTAGAAATCATCCTAATGTGACAGTGCTAAATCAAGAAGTGCACAGTATTCCAGAGGGTTATACAATAATAGCTACTGGGCCACTTACAACTGAAAACTTAGCTAAAGAAATCGTAGACATTACTGGTAAAGACCAACTATATTTCTATGATGCTGCAGCACCTATCATTGAAAAAGATAGTATAGATATGGATAAAGTATATTTAAAATCAAGATATGACAAAGGTGAAGCTGCTTATCTAAATTGTCCAATGACTGAAGAAGAGTTTGATCGTTTTTATAATGCTGTTTTAGAAGCAGAAGTAGCGCCTGTAAATGAATTTGAAAAAGAAAAATATTTTGAAGGTTGTATGCCATTTGAAGTTATGGCAGAACGTGGTCGTAAAACATTGTTATTTGGACCAATGAAGCCTGTTGGATTAGAAGATCCTAAAACAGGAAAAAGACCGTTCGCCGTAGTGCAATTAAGACAAGACGATGCTGCTGGCACACTATACAATATTGTTGGTTTCCAAACACATTTAAAATGGGGCGCACAAAAAGAAGTTATTAAGTTAATTCCTGGTTTAGAAAACGTAGATATCGTTAGATACGGTGTGATGCACAGAAACACATTTATTAACTCGCCAGATGTTTTAAATGAAAAATATGAATTAATTGGACATGACAACA
Source organism: Staphylococcus sp. FSL H8-0121 (assembly GCF_038008425.1). NCBI lineage: Bacteria > Bacillati > Bacillota > Bacilli > Caryophanales > Staphylococcaceae > Staphylococcus > Staphylococcus sp. FSL H8-0121. The sequence continues at coordinate 604,715 of NZ_JBBOZB010000001.1, read as the reverse complement.
TTTACTTTGCTGGTCAAATGACAGGTGTAGAAGGATATGTTGAAAGTGCTGCAAGTGGTTTAGTTTCAGGTATTAACTTGGCACATAAATTATTAAATAAAGGTGAAGTCATTTTCCCAAGAGAAACAATGATTGGTAGTATGGCATATTACATTTCTCATGCTAAGAATGAAAAGAACTTCCAACCGATGAACGCTAATTTTGGATTATTACCATCGTTAGAAAAACGTATTAAAGATAAAAAAGAAAGATATGAAACTCAAGCGAATCGTGCTTTAGAATATCTTGAGAATTATAAAAAAACTTTATAATTTTCAAGTACATGAACTAGGTGGCAAATGCTATCTAGTTTTTTGTTGGTTACTGCTTATAAAGATATAGTGTTACAATTCTCGAAAGATTTTGAATTGAATATCAAATCACTGTAAGCCCTACCATGAATATGCTACAATTCAATATGATGGAGGCGAAATTTATTGAATGATATTCAAAAAGCGTTTCTCTATATGTTAAAAGTTGAACGGAATTTTTCAGATCATACACTTAAGTCTTATCATGACGATATTGTGCAATTTAATCACTTTTTAGATCAAGAGTGTTTAGATTTAAATGATTTTGAATATAAAGATGCAAGAAATTATTTAAGTTTTTTATATTCGAAAAATTTGAAAAGAACTACAGTTTCACGTAAAATTTCTACGTTACGTACTTTTTATGAATATTGGATGACGCAAGATGAGACGGTCGTTAATCCTTTTGTTCAACTTGTTCATCCCAAGAAAGAACAATATCTTCCTCAATTTTTTTATGAAGAAGAGATGGAAGCATTATTTAAAACAGTTGATACTGACAATAAAAAGGGCATGAGAGATAAACTCATACTTGAATTACTATATGCCACGGGAATTCGCGTTTCTGAGTTAGTGAATATAAAAAGAAATGACTTAGATATGAATTTACCTGGTGTCAAAGTATTAGGTAAAGGTAATAAAGAAAGATTTATACCTTTTGGAGAATTTTGTAAACAAAGTATCGAACGGTATTTAGAGGAATTCAAACCTTTAAAAAATGTTGATCATGATTATTTAATCGTTAATATGCAGGGTCAGCCTATTACAGAAAGAGGCGTAAGATATGTACTTAATGATGTGGTCAAACGTACGTCAGGTGTTACAAATATTCATCCGCATAAGTTAAGACACACGTTTGCAACTCATCTACTTAATCAAGGCGCTGATTTAAGAACAGTACAATCTTTATTAGGTCACGTTAATTTATCAACAACTGGTAAATATACGCACGTATCGAATCAACAATTGAGAAAAGTTTATCTCAATGCACACCCTCGAGCAAAAAAAGGAGAATGATTTATGGATAATTCATTACATGCAACAACGATATATGCTGTTAGACATAATGGCGGTGCTGCAATGGCAGGAGATGGACAGGTCACATTAGGCCAACAAGTCATTATGAAACAAACAGCTAGAAAAGTGAGACGTTTATATGATGGTAAAGTGCTTGCAGGCTTTGCAGGTAGTGTTGCCGATGCATTTACACTTTTTGAAAAATTCGAAACTAAATTACAACAATTTAGCGGAAATCTTGAAAGAGCTGCTGTTGAACTTGCGCAAGAATGGCGAGGAGATAAACAACTACGTCAACTTGAGGCAATGCTAATTGTTATGGATAAAGATGCTATTTTAGTTGTAAGTGGTACAGGAGAAGTTATAGCACCTGATGACGATTTAATCGCTATTGGTTCAGGTGGGAATTATGCATTAAGTGCAGGTAGAGCACTTAAGAGACATGCAACACATATGTCTGCTGAAGAAATGGCATATGAAAGTTTGAAGGTTGCATCTGACATTTGTGTATTCACAAATGATAATATTATAGTTGAAACATTATAAATATATTTAATCATTCGAGCAAATTGATTTGTATATAAATTAAATAACACTAATTTCAAGTAATTTATGATATATGGAGGTAAAGCATTCATGGATACAAATGGTATTAAATTAACACCGAAAGATATTGTATCTCGATTAAATGAATATATTGTCGGGCAAGATGACGCAAAAAGAAAAGTGGCCATTGCCCTACGCAATAGATACAGAAGAAGTTTATTAGATGAAGAATCTAAACAAGAAATTGCACCTAAAAATATTTTAATGATTGGACCAACTGGTGTTGGTAAAACTGAAATAGCTCGTAGAATGGCTAAAATTGTTGGTGCGCCATTTATTAAAGTAGAGGCAACTAAATTTACTGAAGTTGGCTATGTAGGACGAGACGTAGAAAGCATGGTAAGAGACTTAGTAGATGTATCCGTTCGTTTAGTCAAAGATGAAAAGAAAGAATTGGTTAAAGATGAAGCAACTCAAAAAGCCAATGACAAACTAGTTAAATTGTTAGTTCCAAGTATGAAGAAAAAAGCTTCTCAAGGAAACAATCCGTTAGAATCACTTTTTGGTGGTGCTATTCCTAATTTTAATCAGAACAATGAAGAAGAGGAAGAACCACCAACAGAAGAGATTAAAACAAAACGTTCTGAAATCAAGCAACAACTTCAAGAAGGTAAGTTAGAAGAAGAAAAAGTACGTATTAAAGTTGAACAAGATCCTGGTGCATTAGGCATGTTAGGAACGAATCAAAATCAACAAATGCAAGATATGATGAATCAACTTATGCCTAAGAAGAAAGTTGAACGTGAAGTACCAGTTAAAACAGCACGTAAAATATTAGCAGATGATTTTGCTGATGAGTTAATTGATCAAGAAACTGCAAACCAAGAAGCATTAGAATTGGCAGAACAAATGGGAATTATCTTTATTGATGAAATTGATAAAGTGGCAACAAATAACCAAAATAGCGGACAAGATGTTTCAAGACAAGGTGTTCAAAGAGATATCTTACCAATCCTTGAAGGTAGCATGATTCAAACTAAATATGGTACTGTAAATACTGAACACATGCTATTTATTGGTGCTGGTGCATTCCATGTTTCTAAGCCTAGTGATTTAATTCCAGAACTTCAAGGTAGATTCCCAATTAGAGTAGAACTTGATAGTCTATCAGTCGAAGACTTCGTAAGAATTCTTAAAGAACCTAAATTATCACTAGTTAAACAATATGAAGCATTACTTGAAACAGAAGAAGTAACTGTTAATTTCTCTGACGAAGCTATTACTCGATTAGCTGAAATCGCATATCAAGTTAACCAAGATACAAATAATATTGGTGCTCGTAGATTACACACAATATTAGAAAAAATGTTAGAGGATTTATCATTTGAGGCACCAAGCATGCCAAATGCTGTAGTTGATATTACACCGCAATATGTAGACGATAAATTAAAATCAATCTCAACAAATAAAGATTTAAGTGCATTTATTCTATAAATATACAAAGAAGGAGAAAAATTATGAGCTTATTATCTAAAACAAGAGAGTTAAACACTTTATTACAGAAACACAAAGGCATCGCAGTAGATTTTAAGGACGTAGCCCAAACAATTAGTAGCGTTACAGTTACAAATGTATTCATCGTGTCGAGAAGAGGTAAAATTTTAGGATCAAGTTTAAACGAATTACTTAAAAGTGATCGTATCATTCACATGCTTGAAGATAGACACATCCCTGCAGAATACACTGATCAATTAATGGACGTAAAAGAAACACAATCAAATATTGATATTGATAATGTTTTAACTGTATTCCCTCCAGAAAATAGAGAAGTATTTATTAATAGTAAAACAACTATTTTCCCTATACTAGGTGGAGGAGAAAGATTAGGTACCTTAGTTTTAGGAAGAGTACAAGACGATTTCAACGAAAACGATTTAGTTTTAGGTGAATATGCAGCTACTGTTATCGGAATGGAAATTTTACGTGAAAAACACAATGAAGTAGAAAAAGAAGCACGCGATAAAGCTTCAATTACTATGGCGATTAATTCATTATCATATTCTGAAAAAGAAGCTATTGAACACATCTTTGATGAATTAGGTGGTAACGAAGGATTACTAATCGCATCTAAAGTAGCTGATAGAGTTGGTATTACTCGTTCAGTAATTGTTAATGCTTTACGTAAACTTGAAAGTGCTGGTGTTATTGAGTCACGTTCACTAGGTATGAAGGGTACATTTATAAAAGTTAAAAAAGAAAAATTCTTAGACGAATTAGAGCGAAATAAATAATAAATCAATTTAGGTTTGGGTAGTGTACTTTTATACCTGAACCTTTTTTATGTTATCTACTCAGTTGTTTTTTGATTGTGATTTTAACATTAATTAAGAGATTAAAAGTTGCTCAATTACATTCAACTAATCAGTAGAAAGCCATTGCATTAAACATCAAATTATGATATATTTATTTTCGGCTATGAAGCCAATACGCACATAATAAATGTAAATATAGAGGGTGCAATATTTAATTATTGTCTTTATATGAGTTTGTTATGGAGGTAATTAACCAATAGGAGGAATTTATAATGGCAGTTATATCAATGAAACAATTGTTAGAAGCTGGTGTTCACTTCGGCCACCAAACACGTCGTTGGAACCCAAAAATGAAAAAATATATCTTCACTGAAAGAAATGGTATTTATATCATTGACTTACAAAAAACAGTGAAAAAAGTTGAAGAAGCATACAACTTTATTAAACAAGTATCTGAAGATGGCGGTAAAGTCTTATTCGTAGGTACTAAAAAACAAGCACAAGAATCAGTTAAAGCTGAAGCAGAACGTGCTGGACAATTCTACGTTAACCAAAGATGGTTAGGTGGAATCTTAACTAACTACAAAACAATCTCAAAACGAATCAAACGTATTTCTGAAATTGAAAAAATGGAAGAAGACGGATTATTCGAAGTATTACCTAAAAAAGAAGTTGTTGAACTTAAAAAAGAATACGACCGTTTAATTAAATTCTTAGGCGGTATTCGTGATATGAAAACTATGCCTCAAGCATTATTCGTAGTTGATCCTCGTAAAGAGCGCAACGCAATTGCTGAAGCACGTAAATTAAATATTCCAATCGTGGGTATTGTTGACACTAACTGTGACCCAGATGAAATTGATTATGTAATCCCAGCAAACGACGATGCTATCCGTGCCGTTAAATTATTAACTGGTAAAATGGCAGACGCTGTTTTAGAAGGTCAACAAGGTGTATCAAACGAAGAAGTAGCTGCAGAACAAAACATCAATTTAGATGATAAAGAAGAATCTGACAAAGCAGAAACAACTGAAGAAAACACTTCTGTTGAATCAAACTAAGTTATAGTTTAAATGGGTGATAAGATACTAATGCTTATCACCTTTTTTTAAAAAATAAAAATAAAGTATAGAGTATTGGAAATTTTACTAACAATAATGGTAGAATTTAGATATATCTATAATAGAATTATATATACTGGAGGAATAATTAATGGCAATTTCAGCTAAACTTGTAAAAGAATTACGTGAAAAAACTGGCGCTGGTATGATGGACTGTAAAAAAGCGCTAACTGAAACTGATGGTGATATGGATAAAGCGATCGACTACTTACGTGAAAAAGGTATTGCTAAAGCAGCTAAAAAAGCTGATCGTATCGCTGCAGAAGGTCTTGTACATGTTGAAATCAATGGTAACGAAGCAGCTATCGTTGAAATCAACTCAGAAACAGACTTCGTTGCTCGTAACGAAGGTTTCCAAAATTTAGTTAAAGAAATTGCTAACCAAGTTCTTGCTACAAAAGCAGAATCAGTTGATGCATTAATGGAAACTAAATTTGAAGACGGTAAAACTGTTGACGAAAAAATGAAAGAAGCTATTTCTACAATTGGAGAAAAATTAAGTATCCGTCGTTTCTCAGTTAGAACTAAAACTGATAACAATGCTTTTGGTGCTTATTTACACATGGGTGGACGTATCGGTGTATTAACAGTTGTTGAAGGTACTACTGACGAAGAAGCAGCTAAAGATGTTGCTATGCATATCGCTGCAATCAACCCTAAATACGTTTCATCTGATCAAGTAAGCGAAGATGAAATTAGCCATGAAAAAGAAGTACTTAAACAACAAGCATTAAACGAAGGTAAACCAGAAAACATCGTTGAAAAAATGGTTGAAGGTCGTTTACGTAAATATTTACAAGAAATTTGTGCTGTTGACCAAAACTTCGTTAAAAACCCAGACGAAACAGTTGAAGCTTTCTTAAAATCTAAAGGTGGTAAACTTGTTGACTTCGTACGTTATGAAGTAGGCGAAGGTATGGAAAAACGTGAAGAAAACTTCGCAGATGAAGTTAAAGGACAAATGAAATAATTAGTCATATTGTTAACAAGAAAGAAGACACCTGAAAGGTTTTCTCAAAGTGAAGTAGATACTTTGCTTTAGAGAAGACATCCGTGTCTTCTTTACTTATATACTTTTACATATTTCTACTATAGAGAGGATAAGAAAATGGCTCAAACTTCAAAATATAAACGTGTAGTCTTAAAACTTAGTGGTGAAGCACTTGCAGGTGACAAAGGTTTTGGTATAAATCCAATGATCATTAAAAGTGTAGCTAAACAAGTTGCTGAAGTAGCAAAAATGGATTGTGAAATTGCTGTCATCGTTGGTGGCGGTAATATTTGGAGAGGTAAAACAGGAAGCGATTTAGGTATGGATCGCGGTACTGCTGACTATATGGGCATGTTAGCTACAGTTATGAACGCTTTAGCTTTACAAGATAGCCTTGAACAATTAGATTGCGATACTCGAGTATTAACTTCAATCGAAATGAAACAAGTTGCAGAACCATATATTCGTCGTCGTGCTATTCGTCACTTAGAGAAGAAACGTGTTGTTATCTTTGCGGCTGGAATTGGAAATCCTTATTTCTCTACGGATACTACAGCAGCTTTACGTGCAGCTGAAGTCGAAGCTGATGTCATTTTAATGGGTAAAAATAATGTTGATGGCGTATATTCAGCTGACCCTAAAGTAGATAAAAATGCAGTTAAATATGAACATTTAACACATATTCAAATGTTACAAGAAGGATTACAAGTTATGGACTCAACAGCATCATCATTCTGTATGGATAATAATATTCCATTAAATGTGTTCTCAATTATGGAAGAAGGCAACATTAAACGTGCTGTTATGGGCGATAAAATTGGTACATTAATTACAAAATAATACGAGGTGTAAAAAATGAGTGACATTATTAAAGATACTAAATCAAGAATGCAAAAATCAATCGATAGTTTATCTAAAGAATTAGCTAATATTAGTGCAGGAAGAGCCAATTCTAATTTATTAAATGGTGTAAATGTAGATTACTATGGTGCACCAACGCCAGTGCAACAATTAGCAAGTATTAATGTTCCTGAAGCAAGATTACTTGTTATTTCACCATATGATAAATCATCTGTTGCTGATATCGAAAAAGCTATAAACGCTGCTAACCTTGGTGTTAATCCAACTAGTGACGGTGAAGTAATTCGTATTTCTGTACCTGCTTTAACTGAAGAACGTCGTAAAGAATTAGTTAAAGAAGTTAAAAAAATCGGTGAAGACGCAAAAGTTTCTATAAGAAACATCCGTCGTGACGTAAACGACCAAATCAAAAAAGATGAAAAAAATGGTGACATTACTGAAGACGATTTAAGAAGTCAAACAGACGATGTTCAAAAAGCTACTGATAATTCAATTAAAGAAATTGATCAATTAGTAGATGAAAAAGAAAAAGACATTATGTCAGTGTAATTAAACTTTAATGCGATAGTTTCATCTTGCCAGATACAATACATCTGGAGATGAAATTGAAAGACAAAATGATGCTATTTTCATTCTAGTCTAAACTGTACCAAGTAAGACTTTGGTACAGTTTTTTTATTTGCTTATTCAATGCTATAAATGAGTATGATAAAATGGTAGATGATTGTTTAAACAACCTATACTATATTACAGAGATGATCAGGCTCGGAGGAAAGACCATGTTTAAAAAGCTTAGAAATAATAACAAGAGTGAAAATAATCAATTTAATGATTTAGATTTACATAATATACCTGAACATGTTGCTATTATTATGGATGGAAATGGGCGTTGGGCTAAAAAACGCAGAATGCCTCGCATAAAAGGACATTATGAAGGTATGCAAACAATCAAGAAAGTCACAAGAGAAGCTAGTGATATCGGTATCAAATATCTTACCTTATACGCTTTCTCCACTGAAAATTGGTCTAGACCTGAAAGTGAAGTAAACTATATTATGAATTTACCAGTTAATTTTCTAAAAACATTTTTACCTGAATTAATTGAAAAGAATGTTAAAGTAGAAACAATTGGTTTTCAAACAGGGTTACCGAAATCAACAATCGAAGCTATTGATCATGCCAAAGAAAAGACAAAAAATAACACAGGATTGAAATTAATTTTTGCAATTAATTACGGTGGTCGTGCTGAAATTGTCCAAAGTATGAAGATGATATTTGATGAGTTTCAAGAAAAAGGACTTAATAGTAATGATATTAATGAAACGATGATAGATCAGCATTTAATGACCCAAAATTATCCTGATCCAGAATTATTAATTCGAACTTCTGGCGAACAAAGAATAAGTAACTTTTTAATTTGGCAAGTTTCATACAGTGAATTCATTTTTAATGAAAAATTATGGCCAGACTTTGATGGTGAAGAATTGAAAAATTGTTTAAAAATTTACCAATCTCGCCAAAGACGTTTTGGAGGATTGAGTGAGGAGTAAAGTAGTATGAAAGTAAGAACATTGACAGCAATTATTGCTCTATTAATATTCTTGCCCATCCTATTAAAGGGTGGATTAGTACTAATGCTTTTTGCTAATTTATTAGCATTAATTGCATTAAAAGAACTTTTAAATATGAATATGATTAAATTTGTATCAATTCCAGGGATTATTAGTGCTATTGGATTAATTATCATTATGTTGCCACAAGATGCTGGAAATTGGGTACAAGTCATTCAATTGAAAAGTTTAATTGCTATGAGTTTTATAGTGTTAAGTTATACTGTTTTATCTAAAAATAGATTTAGTTTTATGGATGCGGCATTTTGTTTAATGAGTGTTGCATACGTAGGAATAGGCTTTATGTATTTTTATGAAACACGTTCTGAAGGTTTACATTATATATTATTTGCATTCTTGATTGTTTGGTTAACTGACACTGGTGCTTATTTGTTTGGACGTTTAATGGGAAAACACAAATTATGGCCGGTTATTAGTCCTAATAAAACAATTGAAGGATTTATAGGTGGTATTTTCTGTAGTTTATTAGTACCTCTACTCATGCAATTTTTTGTAGACTTCAACTTAAATGTATGGTTACTATTGCTTGTAACTATTATTTTAAGCATGTTTGGTCAATTAGGTGATTTAGTAGAATCAGGATTTAAAAGACATTTTGGTGTTAAAGATTCAGGAAGAATTTTACCAGGACATGGTGGTATATTAGATAGATTTGATAGCTTTATGTTTGTATTACCATTATTAAACATTCTTTTAATTCAAATTTAATATCATCAATCATTTTCAAATAAATATAATGTTATAATGGGGGAGTTATTGAAATGTATTATCATTTCTTAACTCCTTTTCATAACTCATACATAACTTTTATGGAAAAATTAGAAATTTTGAAAAGCTTATCCAAATTTGTATGCTAAATTTGGTAATCGTAATATAATGTTTTTATTATTGTCTTATTATTAATGGAAGTTATAAATTGAAATATTACTTAAAAAATTGAGGTGTAGCGCGTGAGCTATTTAATTACAATATTAGCGTTCATCATAGTATTTGGTGTACTAGTCACTGTTCATGAATATGGACATATGTTCTTTGCTAAAAGAGCAGGCATTATGTGCCCGGAATTTGCTATTGGTATGGGCCCTAAAATATTTAGTTTTAGAAAAGATGAAACCTTATATACAATTCGAATTTTACCTGTAGGTGGGTACGTTCGTATGGCAGGAGATGGACTTGAAGAACCACCTGTTGAACCTGGTATGAACGTTAAAATTAAATTAAATGAACAAGATGAAATTACACATATCATCTTAGATGATCAACACAAATTTCAACAAATTGAAGCAATTGAAGTAAAACAATGTGATTTTAAAGATAATTTATTTATTGAAGGAATTACTTCATATGATGAAGAACGACATCACTTTAATATTGCTAAGAAAGCATATTTTGTTGAAAATGGTAGTTTAATTCAAATTGCCCCAAGAGATCGTCAATTCACACATAAAAAACCTTTACCTAAATTTTTAACATTATTTGCAGGACCATTATTCAATTTTATTTTAGCAATCGTCTTATTTATTGGGTTAGCTTATTATCAAGGTACACCTACAACAACAGTAGGAGATTTGGCAAAAGGTTTACCAGCTGAAAAAGCAGGCCTAAAAGCTGGAGATAAAATTGTACAAGTCGGCAATCATAAGGTTAAAGACTACAATGATATTAAAAAGGTTTTAGATAAAAATAAATCTGCTAAAACAACTATTAAAGTTGATCGAGATGGCAAGACTAAATCAATTGATTTAGAACCTAAGAAAAGAGAAATCAAACAAACTAAAAATAAATCTGAAACCGTTTATCAAATTGGTTTTATACCAGAGAAAGAACACACCGTATTTAAACCTTTAGTTATGGGTGTTGAACAATTCTTCAAAGCAGGCACTTTAATATTTACAGCTGTTGTCGGAATGATAGCTAGTATTTTCACAGGCGGATTTTCATTTGATATGTTAAATGGTCCTGTTGGTATATACCATAATGTGGATTCAGTGGTGAAATCAGGTATCATTAATTTAATTACTTATACAGCACTATTAAGTGTTAACCTAGGGATTATGAATTTATTACCAATACCTGCATTAGATGGCGGACGTATTTTATTTGTTTTCTACGAAGCAATATTTAGAAAACCTATAAACAAAAAAGCAGAAACGACTATTATTGCAGTCGGTGCTATTTTCGTAATTATTATTATGATCTTAGTTACTTGGAATGACATACAACGATATTTCTTATAAATAGGGAGGCAAAGTTACTATGAAACAATCTAAAGTTTTTATACCAACAATGAGAGAAGTACCTGCAGAAGCAGAAGCTTTAAGTCATAGATTACTATTAAAAGCAGGTTTAATTAAACAAAGTACGAGTGGAATTTATAGTTATCTACCACTAGCAACTCGTGTACTTAATAACATTTCTAAGATTATTCGTGAAGAAATGGAAAGCGTTGATGCAGTAGAAATTTTAATGCCAGCGCTACAACAAGCTGAATTATGGGAAGAATCAGGTCGTTGGGGTGCCTATGGTCCTGAATTAATGCGTTTAAAAGACCGTAATGGACGCGAATTTGCATTAGGACCTACACATGAAGAAGTCGTAACATCACTTGTAAGAGATGAATTAAAATCATATAAGCGATTACCGATAACATTATTCCAAATTCAATCTAAATTCAGAGACGAAAAACGTCCTCGTTTTGGCTTACTACGTGGAAGAGAATTTATTATGAAAGATGCATATTCTTTCCATGCCGATGAAGCTTCATTAGATGAAACATATCAAGACATGTATAACGCATATGATCGCATCTTTAAACGTGTAGGTATCAATGCGCGTCCAGTTGTAGCAGATTCTGGTGCTATTGGTGGTAGTCATACTCACGAATTTATGGCATTAAGTGAAATTGGTGAAGATACTATTGTTTATAGTAACGAGACAGACTATGCTGCGAATATTGAGAAAGCTGAAGTCGTATATCATGCCAATCCTAAAGAATCAAGCGGTAAAGCTATGGAAAAAATAGCTACACCAGGTGTTAAAACATCTCAAGAATTAGCAGACTTTTTAAACAGACCGTTAGATGAGATTGTTAAAACAATGATTTTCAAAGTAGATGGCGAATTTATAATGGTGTTGGTTAGAGGGCATCATGAATTAAATGACGTAAAATTAAAAGCTTATTTTGGTACTGATAATATTGAAATGGCTACGCAAGATGAAATTGTCAATTTATTGGGTGCTAGTCCTGGTTCATTAGGTCCAGTTCACGATAAAGATATAAAAATTTACGCAGATCATTTTGTGAAAGATTTATCTGATTTAGTTGTGGGTGCAAATGAAGATGGATATCACTTCGATAATGTACAATTAGACCGTGATTTTAAAGTAGATGAATTTGGAGACTTTAGATTCATTCTCGAAGGAGAAACATTAGCTGATGGTTCTGCTGCACAATTTGCTGAAGGAATTGAAGTAGGACAAGTATTCAAACTCGGTACTAAATATTCTGAAGCAATGAACGCAACGTTCTTAGATAATCAAGGAAAAGCTCAGCCACTTATTATGGGATGTTACGGAATTGGTGTATCAAGAACGTTAAGTGCAATCGTTGAACAACATAATGATGATAATGGAATTATTTGGCCTAAATCAGTAACACCATTTGATTTACATTTAATCACTATTAATCCTAAAAAAGATGACCAACGCGAACTTGGAGACCAATTGTATAATCAATTAATGAAGCAATATGATGTATTATATGACGATAGACAAGAGCGTGCCGGCGTTAAATTTAATGATTCAGATTTAATTGGATTACCTATTCGAGTTGTTGTGGGTAAACTTGCTTCAGAAGGAATTGTTGAAGTAAAACAACGTTCAACAGGAGAAAGTGAAGAAATTCATATTGATCAATTAGAAGATTACATTAAAGATTTATATTTAACATTAAACTAAATTACGATTAATAAATATTGTATAAGAAATATTTACATTATTTAGTATTCGAGCATTGAGTAGGAGTGTGATAACGAATTCAAATTGAGTTCTTATCCACTCCTTTATTTTCTTTTAAAATTTCAAAATGTAATCAATGAAATATAAGTCATTTAAGCGTATAATATAATATAAATTTGCTTTGAACTTCATAGCATAAATCAGTATAATTTGTAGCGTTGTTATCATATTAATCATGGAAATTTTCGAGAGAATTATATATTTAAGGTGGTTTTCGTATTGGCAATGACAAATCAGGAAAAATTTAAAGTACTTGCTGATCAAATTAAAATTTCTAATCAGCTAGATTCAGAAATCATAGAGCAAGGCGAGTTAACAAGAATTGATGTCTCAAGTAAAAACAGAACATGGGAATTTCATATTACATTGCCGCATTTTTTATCACATGAAGACTACCTACTCTTTAATCATGCAATAGTAGAAGAGTTTAAAGAAATAGCTACTGTAAAATGCTATTTCACAGTAAAAAATACTGATAATCAAGATGAACATGCTATCAAATATTTTGGGCATTGTATTGACCAAACAGCATTGTCACCTAAAGTTAAAGGTCAGTTAAAACAAAAACGTTTGATTATGTCAGGTAACATTTTAAAAGTAATGGTATCTAATGATATCGAGCGTAATCACTTTGATAAAGCATGTAATGGTAGTTTAATAGCAGCATTTAAAAATTGCGGATTTGATATTGATAAAATTGTGTTTGAAACAGATAATACCAATCATGATGATGACTTAGCGTCACTAGAAGCACATATTCAAGAAGAAGATGAACAAAGTGCACGAGAAGCTACTGAAAAATTAGAAAAAATGAAAGCAGAAAAAGCTAAACAACAAGATAATAATGAAAGTGATGTAGATAAGTGTCAAATTGGTAAACCAATTCAAGTTGAAAATATACGTTCTATAGAGTCTATTATCGAAGAAGAATTTAAAGTGGCTGTAGAAGGTGTTATCTTTGATATCAACTTAAAAGAGTTAAAAAGTGGACGCCACATTGTAGAATTAAAAGTAACAGATTATACCGATTCATTAGTGTTAAAAATGTTTACACGTAAAAATAAAAATGATTTAGATCATTTTAAAGCATTAAGTGTAGGTAAATGGGTACGTGCACAAGGTCGTATCGAAGAAGATACATTTGTCAGAGACCTAGTTATGATGATGTCTGACATAGAAGAAATTAAAAAATCTCCTAAAAAAGATAAAGCTGAAGAAAAAAGAGTTGAATTCCATTTACATACATCAATGAGTCAAATGGATGGTATTCCTAATATTAGCGGATATGTTGACCAAGCCGCTCAATGGGGACATAAAGCTATAGCTGTTACTGACCATAATGTTGTTCAAGCATTTCCAGATGCCCATGCAGCAGCTGAGAAAAATGGTATTAAGATGATATATGGTATGGAAGGTATGTTAGTAGACGATGGCGTTCCAATTGCATATAAACCTACTGATCGAGATTTAAAAGATGCTACCTATGTAGTATTCGACGTTGAGACTACAGGTTTATCAAACCAATACGATAAGATTATTGAATTAGCTGCCGTTAAAGTACACGATGGAGAAATCATTGATAAATTTGAGAGATTCAGTAACCCACATGAAAAACTATCCGAAACAATCATTAACTTGACACATATTACAGATGACATGTTAACAGATGCTCCAGAAATCGAAGAAGTGCTTACAGAATTTAAAGAATGGGTTGGCGACGCAATATTTGTAGCTCACAATGCTTCTTTCGATATGGGATTCATTGACACGGGTTATGAACGATTAGGCTTTGGACCATCAACTAACGGAGTTATTGATACGTTAGAATTATCACGTACAATCAATACAGAATACGGAAAACACGGTTTGAATTTCCTTGCCAAAAAATATGGCGTGGATTTAACACAACATCACAGAGCCATTTATGATACCGAAGCAACTGCTTATATTTTCATTAAAATGGTACAACAAATGAAAGAATTAGGTGTAACTAACCATATTGATATAAATAAAAAGTTAACCAATGAAGATGCTTATAAAAGGGCAAGACCTTCACACGTCACTTTAATCGTACAAAACCAACAAGGATTGAAAAATCTATTTAAAATAGTAAGTGAATCGCTAGTTACTTATTATTACAGAACACCTAGAATCCCTAGATCGTTATTAAATGAATATAGAGAAGGTATACTTGTTGGAACTGCATGCGATGAAGGTGAGTTATTCACTGCAGTAATGCAACGTGATCAATCTGAAGTTGAAAAAATAGCTAAATATTATGACTTTATAGAAGTACAACCTCCTGCATTGTATCAAGATTTAATCGATCGAGAACTTATCAGAGATACTGAAACATTACATGAAATCTATAATCGATTAATAGAAGCGGGTAAAAGTGCGAATATCCCAGTTATTGCGACAGGTAATGCACATTATTTATATGAACATGATGCTATTGCACGTAAAATACTTATTGCTTCACAACCAGGTAATCCGTTAAATCGTTCGACATTACCAGAAGCACATTTTAGAACAACTGATGAAATGTTAGATGAGTTACACTTTTTAGGCGAAGAAAAAGCATATGAACTCGTAGTAACTAATACTAATGCTTTAGCTGACCGAATTGAACGTGTTGTTCCGATTAAAGACAAACTATATACACCGAGAATGGATGGAGCTAACGAGGAAATTCGAGAATTAAGTTATAGCAATGCTAAAAAATTATACGGCGAAGACCTACCTCAAATAGTTATTGATCGTTTAGAGAAAGAATTAGATAGTATTATAGGTAATGGATTCTCAGTTATTTATCTAATTTCACAACGTTTAGTTAAAAAATCATTAAATGATGGTTATTTAGTTGGTTCACGTGGATCAGTTGGATCAAGTTTTGTGGCAACGATGACAGAGATTACTGAGGTTAATCCATTGCCACCTCATTACATTTGTACGCATTGTAAAACGAGTGAGTTCTTTGATGACGGTTCTGTTGGTTCAGGCTTTGATTTACCTGATAAGAAATGTTCACAATGTGGTAATGATTTAATTAAAGAAGGACAAGATATCCCGTTCGAAACATTCTTAGGATTTAAAGGGGACAAAGTACCAGATATTGACTTGAACTTTAGTGGTGAATACCAACCCAATGCACATAACTATACAAAAGTATTGTTTGGTGAAGATAAAGTTTTCCGTGCAGGTACTATCGGTACAGTTGCTGAAAAAACAGCATTCGGTTTCGTTAAAGGTTATTTAAATGATCAAGGTATTCACAAACGTGGCGCAGAAGTTGACCGTTTAGTTAAAGGTTGTACAGGCGTTAAGAGAACTACAGGTCAACACCCTGGTGGTATTATCGTTGTTCCAGATTATATGGATATTTATGATTTTACACCAATACAATATCCAGCCGATGATCAGAGTTCAGCTTGGATGACAACACACTTCGATTTCCATTCAATTCATGATAATGTATTGAAACTCGATATACTTGGACACGATGATCCTACAATGATACGTATGTTACAAGATTTATCTGGCATTGATCCTCATACGATACCTGTTGATGATAAAGAGACGATGAAAATCTTTAGTAGTCCTGAAAGTTTAGGCGTTACTGAAGAAGAAATTTTATGTAAAACAGGTACGTTTGGCGTCCCTGAATTCGGTACTGGATTCGTAAGACAAATGCTCGAAGATACTAAGCCAACTACTTTCTCTGAGTTAGTTCAAATTTCAGGATTATCTCATGGTACAGACGTTTGGTTAGGTAATGCACAAGAATTAATCCGTGCAGGCATTTGTGATCTATCATCAGTAATTGGTTGTCGTGATGATATTATGGTGTATCTAATGTATGCAGGTTTAGAGCCTTCTATGGCCTTCAAAACGATGGAGTTTGTGCGTAAAGGTCGTGGTTTGACTGATGAAATGGTTGAAGCTATGAAAGAAAATGATGTCCCTGATTGGTATTTAGATTCATGTCGTAAGATTAAATACATGTTCCCTAAAGCCCATGCAGCTGCCTATGTATTAATGGCAGTTCGTATTGCGTATTTCAAAGTGCATCATCCACTATATTATTATGCGTCATACTTTACTGTTAGAGCATCTGATTTTGATTTAATTACAATGATTAAAGATAAAGAAAGTATTAAAAATACAGTTAAAGATATGTACTCAAGATATATGGATTTAGGCAAAAAAGAAAAAGACGTGTTAACTGTTCTTGAAATTATGAATGAAATGGCACATCGTGGTTACCGCATGCAGCCTATCAGCCTTGAAAAAAGCCAAGCATTCGATTTCATAATTGAAGATGACAGTTTAATTCCACCGTTTATTGCTGTTCCAGGACTAGGGGAAAACGTTGCTAAGAGAATTGTTGAAGCGCGAGAAGAAGGACCATTTTTATCAAAAGAAGACTTAAATAAAAAAGCAGGTCTATCACAAAAGGTAATTGAATACTTAGATGATTTAGGTTCATTACCAGGCTTACCTGATAAAGCACAATTATCAATTTTCGATATGTAAATTAAAAATAAGAGTTAATTTTAGTAATCAATTTATAGAATAACTATTTCATTTTAATGAACAACCATAGTGATTATGCTGTGATTTGTTTACAAGTGAAACTTATGATATACTTATGTTGCTTAAAAAATTAGTAACTCAGGCAAAAGAGTGGGCATATACCCGCTCTTTTCTATTTGCCTAAAAGGGAGGCCTGTATGAGTAAAATAGCTGAACAAGTAGAACCTATTATTCAACCCGTATTAGATGACCTTAACTTTGAACTAGTTGAAATTGAGTATGTTAAAGAAGGTAAAGATCATTTTTTAAGAATTTCTATAGATAAAGATGGTGGCGTTGATTTAAATGATTGTACGTTAGCATCTGAAAAAATCAGCGAAGCAATGGATGAAAACGATCCTATACCTGAAATGTATTACCTTGATGTTGCTTCTCCAGGTGCTGAAAGACCTATTAAAAATGAAAAAGCACTTAAAGATGCAATTACACATCCTATCTTTGTATCACTTTATGCACCTATTGAAAAAGAAAAAGAATGGTTAGGTATTTTAAAAGATGTTAAAGAGGATATTATACTAATAGAAGTTAAAGAAAAATCTAAAACTAAAACGATAGAAATACCACGCAATAAAATTGCAAAAGCACGTCACGCAGTAATGCTTTAACGTGGTGAGGAGGAAAAATCGTGTCAAGTAATGAATTATTATTAGCTACTGAATATTTAGAAAAGGAAAAGAAAATTCCTAGAGAAGTTTTAATTGATGCAATTGAAGCAGCTTTAATTACAGCATATAAGAAAAACTATGATAGTGCTAGAAACGTGAGAGTAGAGTTAAACATGGATGAAGGTACTTTCAAAGTTATAGCAAGAAAAGAAGTTGTTGAAGAAGTATTCGATGACAGAGAAGAAGTGGATATTAGTACAGCATTAGTTAAAAATCCAGCATATGAAATTGGTGACATTTACGAAGAAGACGTAACACCTCAAGATTTCGGACGCGTAGGTGCTCAAGCTGCAAAACAGGCTGTTATGCAACGCTTAAGAGATGCTGAAAGAGAAATTCTTTATGATGAATTTATCGACAAAGAAGAAGACATTTTAACAGGTGTTATTGATCGTGTTGATCATAGATATGTATACGTAAATTTAGGCCGTATTGAAGCAGTATTATCTGAGGCTGAAAGAAGTCCTAATGAAAGTTACATTCCAAATGAACGAATCAAAGTATTTGTTAATAAAGTTGAACAGACAACTAAAGGACCTCAAATTTATGTTTCAAGAAGCCATCCAGGTTTACTAAAACGTTTATTTGAACAAGAAGTACCTGAAATCTTTGACGGTACAGTTATTGTTAAATCTGTTGCACGTGAAGCTGGCGATCGCTCTAAAATCAGTGTTTATTCTGAAAATCCTGATATTGATGCAGTTGGTGCATGTGTAGGTTCTAAAGGTGCACGTGTAGAAGCGGTTGTTGAAGAACTAGGTGGAGAAAAAATTGATATCGTTCAATGGAATGAAGATCCTAAAGTATTTGTAAGAAATGCGTTAAGTCCATCACAAGTATTAGAAGTCATTGTTGATGAAGAAAATCAATCAACAGTTGTTGTCGTTCCAGATTATCAATTGTCATTAGCTATTGGTAAACGTGGTCAAAATGCACGTTTAGCTGCTAAACTGACTGGATGGAAAATTGATATCAAATCTGAAAGCGATGCACGTGAAGCGGGTATTTATCCTGTTATTGAAACTGAACCTATTGCGGACGAAGTAGTCAATACAGGTGACGAAGATGTTGAATTTGATGATGTGAATTTAGAAGAATCTAATTTAACAACTGCAGAATTAGCTGCTGAGACAGATGAAGAATTAGAAGAAACAGATGACGTTTCTGTTGAAGATAAAGATACAGAAAAATAGGTTGGAGTGATGATGTAACATGAAAAAGAAAAAAATTCCAATGCGTAAATGTATCATATCGAATGAAATGCATCCTAAAAAAGATATGATTAGAGTTGTGATCAATAAAGAAGGCGAAATTTTTGCTGACGCTACTGGTAAGAAACAAGGACGAGGTGCTTATGTTTCAAAAGATGTCCAATTAGTAGAAAACGCACAACAAAAAGAAGTTTTAGAAAAATATTTTAAAGCGTCAAAAGAACAATTAGAACCTGTTTATAAAGAGGTTATTCGTTTAATTTATAGAGAAGAGATTCCAAAATAATGAATGAGAAGATATTTAATTTTTTAGGGCTTGCAATGAGAGCTGGCAAAGTGAAAACGGGTGAATCAGTTATTGTCAATGATATGCAAAAAGGCAATATAAAATTAGTTATATTAGCTAATGATGCTTCTCCTAACACTATGAAATTAATACAAAATAAAACTTCGAGTTATAAAGTGCCATTAAGGGTATTTGGAACTAGAGAAGAGTTAGGGATAGCTATTGGTAAAGGTGAGAGGGTGAACGTAGGTTTAACTGATCAAGGTTTTGCCAAAAAATTGCTATCTATGATAGATGAATATCGTGAGGAGTGATTATATGAGTAAACAAAGAATTTACGAATATGCGAAAGAATTAAATCTAAAGAGTAAAGAGATTATAGATGAATTAAAGAGTATGAACGTTGAAGTGTCAAATCACATGCAAGCTTTAGAAGACGACCAAATTAAAGCTTTAGACAAAAAGTTCAAGCCAGAACAAAGCAAAGAAAACACTAAAAATACTCAAAATAATCACAAAAAATCTGAAAACAAACAACAAAACAATCAGAAACAAAATAATAATAAATCAAATAATCAAAGTGGTCAGAATAAAAACAACAAAGGTAAACAACAAAACAACCAAAATAATCAAAATAACAACAATAATAAGAAAAATAATAAGAATAACAAAAATAATAAAAACAATAAAAAGAACAACCAAAAACAAAACAACCAACAACAAGCAGAACCTAAAGAAATGCCATCAAAAATTACGTACCAAGAAGGTATTACAGTTGGCGAATTAGCTGATAAGTTAAATGTTGAATCTTCAGGTATTGTTAAAAAATTATTCTTATTAGGTATTGTTGCAAATATTAATCAATCATTAGATCAAGAGACATTAGAGTTAATTGCAGATGACTATGGTGTTGAAATCGAAGAAGAAGTTGTTATTGAAGAAGAAGACTTATCAATTTATTTCGATGATGAATCACAAGATCCAGATGCAATTGAGCGTCCAGCAGTAGTAACAATCATGGGACACGTTGACCACGGTAAAACAACATTACTAGACTCAATTCGTCACACTAAAGTAACAGCAGGTGAAGCTGGCGGTATCACTCAACATATTGGTGCTTATCAAATTGAAAATGAAGGTAAAAAAATCACTTTCCTTGATACACCAGGACACGCAGCTTTCACTACTATGCGTGCACGTGGTGCTCAAGTGACAGATATTACAATTTTAGTAGTAGCTGCTGATGATGGTGTTATGCCTCAAACTATTGAAGCAATTAACCATGCGAAAGAAGCCAATGTTCCAACAATTGTAGCAGTTAATAAAATTGACAAACCAACATCAAATCCAGACCGTGTTATGCAAGAATTAACAGAATATGGTTTAATTCCTGAAGACTGGGGTGGCGATACTATCTTTGTACCACTTTCAGCTTTAAGCGGTGATGGTATCGATAATTTATTAGAAATGATTGGTTTAGTAGCAGAAGTACAAGAATTAAAAGCTAACCCAGAAAAACAAGCTGTAGGTACAGTAATTGAAGCAGAATTAGATAAATCACGTGGTCCAGCTGCATCACTATTAGTACAAAACGGTACATTACACCAAGGTGATTCTATCGTAGTTGGTAATACGTATGGACGTATTCGTGCTATGGTAAATGATTTAGGACAACGTATTAAAACTGCTGGTCCATCAACTCCAGTTGAAATTACTGGTATTAACGATGTACCTCAAGCAGGCGATCGCTTTGTAGTATTTAAAGACGAAAAACAAGCTCGTCGTATTGGTGAAGCACGTCATGAAGAAAGTGTTATCCAACAACGTCAAGAAAGTAAAAATGTTACTTTAGATAACTTGTTTGAACAAATGAAACAAGGTGAAATGA
Organism: Staphylococcus sp. FSL H8-0121; assembly: GCF_038008425.1. NCBI lineage: Bacteria > Bacillati > Bacillota > Bacilli > Caryophanales > Staphylococcaceae > Staphylococcus > Staphylococcus sp. FSL H8-0121. The sequence continues at coordinate 583,223 of NZ_JBBOZB010000001.1, read as the reverse complement.
AAGACTTAAACGTGATTATTAAAGGTGACGTTCAAGGTTCTGTTGAAGCATTAGCTGCATCATTAATGAAAATTGATGTTGAAGGTGTAAACGTACGTATCATTCACACTGCTGTAGGTGCGATTAATGAATCAGATGTAACATTAGCCAATGCATCAAATGGTATTATCATCGGATTTAACGTTCGTCCTGATTCAGGAGCAAAACGTGCTGCTGAAGCTGATAATGTAGATATGCGTTTACATCGCGTTATCTATAACGTTATCGAAGAAATTGAATCAGCAATGAAAGGTCTACTTGATCCTGAATTTGAAGAACAAGTGATTGGACAAGCAGAAGTACGTCAAACATTTAAAGTATCTAAAGTTGGTACAATTGCAGGTAGTTATGTTACTGACGGTAAGATTACACGTAATGCAGGTGTACGTGTTATCCGTGATGGTATCGTACAATTTGAAGGTGAATTAGATACACTAAAACGTTTTAAAGACGATGCTAAAGAAGTTGCTCAAGGTTATGAATGTGGTATTACAATTGAAAAATACAATGACCTAAAAGAAGGCGACATTATTGAAGCATTCGAAATGGTTGAAATTAAAAGATAATTTATATTAATGATTTATTCGAGGTTGAGACTGGCGACACTTTTTGAAACAACGTTAAGTTTCTAAAAAGAAAATTGCCTTGATCTCACCTCTTATTTTAACTAAAGAAAAATTTAGAAAGGGTGACAAAGATGAGCAATATGAGAGCAGAACGTGTTGGCGAACAAATGAAAAAAGAAATCATGGATATCGTTAACAATAAAGTGAAAGACCCACGTGTTGGTTTTATCACAATTACTGATGTTGAATTAACAAATGATTTATCTCAAGGAAAAGTTTATTTAACAGTTTTAGGCGATAAAAAAGAAGTCGACAACACATTTAAAGCATTAGAAAAAGCTAAAGGCTTTATCAAATCTGAGCTTGGATCACGTATGAGATTACGTATCATTCCAGAATTATCATTTGAATATGATGAATCCATTGAATACGGAAATAAAATCGAACGAATGATTCAAGATTTACACAAACAAGATAAATAAATATAGTATGACAACACTTAGCCTGGGAAACTTTTTTCTCAGGCTAAATACATATAAAATGACTGAATAGATTTTAATTATCTATCAAACAATCATATTACTAATTAGTAGTGGTATAATAGCCAGGGATATTAATATTGATAATTAAAAAGGTGTGAAACCATGTATAACGGTATATTACCAGTATTTAAAGAAAGAGGCTTAACTAGCCATGATGTAGTATTTAAGTTAAGAAAAATACTTAATACTAAAAAAATAGGTCATACTGGAACATTAGATCCTGAAGTATCAGGCGTATTGCCTATTTGTGTAGGACCGGCTACTCGTGTAAGCGATTATGTTATGGAGATGGGGAAAGCATATGAAGCAACAGTAACCATTGGAAGAAGTACAACTACAGAAGACCAGACAGGAGAAACAGTTGAACATAAATCAATTACTGAAACTGATTTGACTGAACAACAAGTAGATCATGTTATTAAACAATTCGAAGGTACAATTGAACAGATTCCACCTATGTACTCATCCGTTAAAGTTAACGGCAAAAGATTATATGAATATGCACGTAATAATGAAACGGTTGAAAGACCAATAAGACAAGCCACTATAAAAATTATTAAACGTACATCACCATTACGTTTTGATGGGGAAGAATGTCACTTTGATATAGCAGTTAGTTGTGGTAAAGGAACATATATACGAACACTAGCTACTGATATAGGTGCTAAACTAGGGTATCCTGCTCATATGTCATTATTAACTCGTATTGAATCTGGAGGCTTTAATTTAGAACAAAGTTTGTCATTAGAAGATATTAAAAATTTGCATGAGCATGATTCGTTACAAGATAAATTGTTTCCTATAGAATATGGTTTGAAAGGTTTACCACAACAAATGGTTACAGATGATCAAATCAAACAACGCATCCTAAACGGACAAAAATTTTATAAAAAGCAGTTCGAAAACATTAATGATGATCAATTTGTATTTGTAGATAATGCATCACAAAAAGTGTTGGCTATATATATCATACATCCAGATAAACCAGGAGAATTAAAACCTAAAAAAGTATTTAATTAAAGGAGATTTATTATGAAAGTGATAGAAATTACCCATCCAATTCAAGAAAATCAAAGAATAAATGAAAACGTTGCGATGGCGTTTGGTTTCTTTGATGGTATGCATAAAGGGCACGATAAAGTTTTTCAAACTTTAGATGAACAAGCGCAATCACACGGATTGAAAAAAGCAGTTATGACCTTTGATCCGCATCCATCAGTTGTGTTAAATCCAGAACGTAAAAGAACAACTTATTTAACACCACTTTCTGATAAAATTGACATGATTGAAGCACATGGTGTTGATTACTGTATTGTCATCAATTTTTCATCTAGATTTGCTAATGTTACTTCTGAAGAATTTATAGAAGAATATATTATTAAAAATAATGTTAAAGAAGTTATTGCAGGATTTGATTTTACATTTGGAAAATTCGGTAAAGGTAACATGTCAGTGTTAAATGAGGTAGAAGACTTTAACACTACTATAGTTGGTAGACAAGAATTAGGCGAAGAAAAAATATCAACAACTGCTATTAGAGAAGCATTGCAAAATGGAGAACTACAAAAAGCCAATGAAGAATTGGGTTACTTATATAAAATCAAAGGTACTGTAGTTCAAGGTGAAAAACGAGGCCGTACTATTGGTTTTCCAACTGCAAATGTTCATCCTAGCGATGATTACTTATTACCAAAAAAAGGTGTATACGCTGTAAGTATGGAAATCGGAGCAGAACAAAAGCTGTTCCGTGGAGTTGCTAATGTAGGTGTTAAACCAACTTTCCATGACCCAGCTAAAGCCGAAGTAGTTATCGAAGTAAATATTTTCGATTTCGATGAAAATATTTACGGTGAACGTGTAGTTGTTTATTGGCATCATTTCTTAAGACCGGAAATAAAATTTGATGGTATAGATCCATTGGTTGAACAAATGAATGATGATAAAGCGCGTGCAAAATATTTATTATCAGTTGATTTCGGTGATGATGTATCATATAATATATAAAGTTGATTAAAACGAGTTGATTCGTTTTAACCACAACCTTTTTCTTAGTAGGTCGAGACTCCGACGCCTAACTCGGATAAAGGTGTATATACAATAAAGGAGGAAATTGATAATGGCAATTTCACAAGAACGTAAAAATGAATTAATTAAAGAATACCGTACTCACGAAGCAGACACTGGATCTCCAGAAGTTCAAATCGCTGTCTTAACTGCTGAAATCTCAGCTTTAAACGAGCATTTACGTGAGCACAAAAAAGACCACCATTCACGTCGTGGATTATTAAAAATGGTAGGTCGTCGTAGACATTTATTAAACTACTTACGTGGTAAAGATATTCAACGTTACCGTGAATTAATTAAATCATTAGGTATCCGTCGTTAATCTTAATAATAAATTAGGAAAGCACCATTCGATTGGTACTTTCCTTTTTTTATTCTCTAACAAATAAGAACTAATATAAATTGAAAGTAATAAGTGATATGATATAAGTAATAGAATTTAGAGAGGAGATTCATAATGTCTCAAGAGAAGAAAGTTTTTAAAACTGAATGGGCTGGCAGATCATTAACAATTGAAACAGGACAGTTAGCCAAACAAGCTAATGGTGCTGTTTTAGTTCGTTATGGTGATACAGTTGTATTATCAACTGCAACTGCTTCTAAAGAGCCACGTGATGGTGACTTTTTCCCATTAACAGTTAATTATGAAGAAAAAATGTATGCTGCAGGTAAAATTCCTGGAGGATTTAAAAAGAGAGAAGGACGTCCAGGTGATGATGCAACTTTAACTGCACGTTTAATTGATAGACCAATTCGTCCATTATTCCCTAAAGGTTACAAACATGATGTGCAAATTATGAACATTGTACTTAGTGCAGACCCAGATTGCTCACCTGAAATGGCTGCAATGATAGGTTCATCTATGGCATTAAGTGTTTCTGATATTCCATTCCAAGGACCAATCGCTGGTGTAAATGTGGGTTATGTTGACGGAAAATATGTTATCAATCCAACTGTTGCAGAGAAAGAAGTATCACGTTTAGACCTAGAAGTTGCAGGTCATAAAGACGCTGTTAACATGGTTGAAGCGGGTGCTAGCGAAATTACTGAAAGCGAAATGCTTGAGGCAATCTTCTTTGGTCATGATGAAATTAAACGCTTAGTTGCATTTCAACAAGAAATTATTGACCATATTCAACCTGAAAAACAAGAATTTATTCCAATTGAAAGAGATGAAGCACTTGTTGAAAAGGTTAAATCTTTAACAGAAGAAAAAGGTTTAAAAGATACTGTATTAACATTTGATAAACAACAACGTGACATTAATTTAGATGCATTAAAAGAAGACATTGCTGCTGAATTTATCGATGAAGAAGATCCTGATAACGAAACTTTAATTAAAGAAGTTTATGCAATCTTAAATGATTTGGTTAAAGAAGAAGTAAGACGTTTAATCGCAGACGAAAAAATTCGTCCTGATGGTCGTAAACCTGACGAAATTCGTCCATTAGAATCTGAAGTTGGTCTCTTACCAAGAGCACATGGATCAGGTTTATTCACTCGTGGTCAAACACAAGCATTATCTGTATTAACATTAGGTGCTTTAGGAGATTATCAATTAATTGATGGCCTAGGACCAGAAGAAGAAAAACGTTTTATGCATCACTATAATTTCCCTAACTTCTCAGTTGGTGAAACGGGTCCAGTAAGAGCACCAGGACGTCGTGAAATTGGTCACGGTGCATTAGGTGAAAGAGCACTTAAGCACATCATACCTGATACTTCTGATTTCCCTTATACAGTAAGAATCGTAAGTGAAGTATTAGAATCTAATGGTTCATCTTCACAAGCGTCTATTTGTGGTTCAACATTAGCTTTAATGGATGCAGGTGTGCCAATTAAAGCACCAGTTGCCGGTATCGCTATGGGACTTGTTACTCGTGAAGATAGTTATACTATTTTAACGGATATTCAAGGTATGGAAGATGCTTTAGGTGACATGGACTTTAAAGTTGCAGGTACTAAAGAAGGTATTACTGCTATTCAAATGGACATTAAAATTGACGGTTTAACTCGTGAAGTGATTGAAGAAGCTTTAGAACAAGCACGTCAAGGTCGTTTAGCTATTATGGATCATATGTTACAAACTATTGATCAACCTAGAAATGAACTAAGTGCCTATGCACCTAAAGTTGTTACAATGAATATTAACCCATCAAAAATTAGAGATGTCATTGGACCAGGCGGTAAAAAAATCAATGAAATTATTGATGAAACAGGCGTTAAACTTGATATCGAACAAGACGGTCAAATATTTATTGGTGCAGTAGATCAAGAAATGATTAATCGTGCACGTGAAATAATTGAAGAAATTACTCGTGAAGCTGAAGTTGGTCAAGTATACAATGCTAAAGTTAAACGTATTGAAAAATACGGCGCTTTCGTTGAATTATTCCCAGGTAAAGATGCGTTATTACACATCTCACAAATTTCTACTGAACGTATTAATAAAGTAGAAGACGTGTTGAAAATTGGAGACACAATTGAAGTTAAAGTAACTGAAATTGACAAACAAGGTCGTGTCAACGCTTCACATAAAGCTATAAATGAAAAATAATATTGTTTAAATGATTGGAATCTTTATAAAGGGTTCCAATCTTTTTATATTTCGCTAACCTTTTATATTAAAGCAGTGATGACATTGATTAATAGTGTACATCAAGCCCATTTTAACTTATAATAAATGGTGAGTTTATATATGGACGGGGATAAAATATAGGAGGTAACATTTTGAGTTTAATAAAGAAAAAAAATAAAGACATTCGCATCATACCACTTGGTGGTGTAGGAGAAATTGCGAAAAATATGTATATCGTTGAAGTAGACGATGAGATGTTTATGCTTGATGCTGGTTTAATGTTTCCAGAAGATGAAATGTTAGGCGTAGATATCGTAATTCCAGACATTCAATATGTCATTGAAAATAAAGAAAAATTAAAAGGCATTTTCCTAACACATGGACATGAACATGCAATGGGTGCCGTAAGTTATATATTAGAACAAGTTGATGCTCCTGTTTACGGGTCTAAATTAACAATTGCCCTTGTTAAAGAGAGTATGAAATCACGTAATATTAATAAAAAAGTTCGTTACTATTCAGTTAACCATGAATCAGTTATGCGTTTTAAAAATGTGAATATTAGTTTCTTTAATACAACACATAGTATCCCCGATAGTTTAGGTATCTGTATTCACACATCTTATGGTTCAATTGTATACACAGGTGAATTCAAATTTGATCAAAGTTTAAGTGGACAATACTCACCAGACTTTAAACGTATGGCTGAAATTGGAGAAGAAGGAGTCTTTGCTTTAATCAGTGACTCTACTGAAGCTGAAAAACCAGGATACAATACACCTGAAAACGTGATTGAACATCACATGTACGATGCATTTGCTAAAGTAAATGGACGTCTTATTGTATCATGCTATGCTTCAAACTTTATAAGAATACAACAAGTATTAAATATTGCGAGCCAATTAAATCGTAAAGTATCTTTCTTAGGACGTTCACTAGAAAGTTCATTTAATATTGCACGTAAAATGGGTTATTTTGATATTCCGAAAGATTTACTTATTCCAATTAGCGAAGTAGAAAATTATCCTAAAAATGAAGTCATTATTATTGCAACAGGTATGCAAGGTGAACCTGTAGAAGCATTAAGTCAAATGGCTCAACAAAAACATAAAATTATGAACATCGAAAAAGGTGATTCAGTATTTTTAGCAATTACAGCATCAGCTAATATGGAAGTTATTATCGCTAATACATTAAATGAATTAGTACGTGCAGGTGCACATATTATTCCTAATAATAAAAAGATTCATGCATCAAGTCATGGATGTATGGAAGAACTAAAAATGATGATTAATATTATGAAACCAGAATACTTTATACCTGTTCAAGGTGAATTTAAAATGCAAATTGCGCATGCTAAATTAGCAGCTGAAGCAGGTGTTGCACCTGAAAAGATTTTCCTTGTTGAAAAAGGTGATGTTATTAATTATGACGGTACAAATATGGTATTAAATGAAAAAGTACCTTCAGGTAATATATTAATCGATGGTATCGGCGTCGGTGATGTAGGTAATATTGTATTAAGAGATCGCCATTTATTAGCTGAAGACGGAATCTTTATTGCAGTAGTTACACTTGATCCTAAAAATCGCAGAATTGCAGCGGGACCTGAAATACAATCAAGAGGTTTTGTTTACGTTAGAGAAAGCGAAGACTTATTAAAAGAAGCTGAAGAAAAAGTACGTGAAATCGTTGAAGCAGGATTACAAGAAAAACGTATTGAATGGTCAGATATTAAACAAAATATGAGAGACAAAATTAGCAAATTACTTTTCGAAAGTACTAAACGTCGTCCAATGATTATTCCAGTCATTTCAGAAATATAATCATTATAAATATAATTTAAAGAGGTTGGGACATACTCACATTGTTTTTAGTCATTTGAAATATATGACTTTGAACTTCAATAGACTATTGTAAGTATAAGGAATGATTCGAATACATTCTTTATTTTACGAAATGTTTCTATTATGAGTGTAAGTGTCCTTGCCTCTTTCATCTTATTAAAAAAGCCTTAAATTATTGGCACAAAAGTTATTTATTATACATATGAAAGATTATAAAAAGAAGGTGTACCAATTTGCCACAAGCAAAGAAAAAATCGCCGACAAAGAAAAAAACAAATACAACTAGAAAGAAAACAACCACAAAGAAAAAGCAAACTGAGAGTCCATTAAGATATATTATTGCTATCGTTGTGGTTATTTTAATCATTTTAGGTGCTTTTCAATTAGGCATCATAGGACGAATGATTGATAGTTTCTTTAATTATTTTGTCGGAATGAGTCGATATTTAACATATATTTTAATTTTATTAGCAACAGGTTTTATCACATATTCTAAGAAAATACCTAAAACAAGAAGAACAGTAGGTTCAATTACATTACAATTTGCATTACTATTTATAGCTCAGCTATATTATCACTTTAGTAAAGGTATCGTTTCTGAAAGAGAACCAGTATTGTCTTATGTTTATAAATCATATGAACATAATCATTTTCCAAATTTTGGTGGCGGATTGATTGGCTATTATTTACTAGAAATTTGTATTCCGCTCATTTCTATTGTCGGTGTTATCATTATTACGATTTTACTTTTAGCATCAAGCATTATTTTGCTATTAAACTTAAGACATCGTGATGTATCTAAAAAAATATTAGAAGGTATAAAAACTACTACAGTATCAGCTTCTCAAAATTTAAAAGAAAACCGACAAAATAATAAATCTAAAAAAGAAGAAAAAGCCAAAAATAAAGCAGAAAGAATCGAAAAGCGCCATCGTTCACAAGAAAATGATGTAGTAAAAGACGTTACAGATTTACCAGAAGTACAACAAGACAGTGATATACCTATATATGGTCATAGTGATTCTGAGAAAGAGACAGTACAACCAAAACGTAAAAAACGATTATTTGATCATGAAGCAAATGACAATACACCAAGCAATAAAGAACAACAGACGAATAATGATCGTTCTGAAATAGAACATCAAACTCAATCAACAAATAATGAAAATGATGATAGCCAAAATGAAAATTCTATTTCTGAAGCTGGAGAAGAAATGAATGTTTCTTATGTAGTACCGCCATTATCATTATTAAAGCAACCAGCTCAGAAACAATCAACGTCAAAAGCAGAAGTTAAACGTAAAGGTCAAGTTTTAGAATCTACAATGAAAAACTTCGGTGTTGATGCAAAAGTTACTCAAATTAAAATCGGACCAGCCGTTACACAATATGAAGTTCAACCAGCACAAGGAGTGAAAGTAAATAAAATCGTTAATTTGCATAATGATATTGCTTTAGCTTTAGCTGCAAAGGATGTACGTATTGAAGCACCTATACCAGGACGTTCAGCTGTAGGTATTGAAGTGCCAAATGATAAGATCTCTTTAGTTGCATTGAAAGAAGTATTAGAAGAAAAATTCCCTTCTAATGATAAATTAGAAGTCGGATTGGGTAGAGATATCTCAGGAGATCCAATTACTATTCAATTAAACGAAATGCCCCATTTATTAGTTGCGGGTTCTACCGGAAGTGGTAAGTCTGTTTGCATTAATGGAATAATTACTAGTTTGTTATTAAATGCTAAGCCACATGAAGTTAAACTTATGTTGATTGATCCTAAAATGGTAGAATTAAATGTGTACAATGGTATTCCGCATTTATTAATACCAGTTGTAACTAACCCACATAAAGCGGCACAAGCTTTAGAAAAGATTGTAGCGGAAATGGAAAGACGTTATGATTTATTCCAACATTCTTCTACAAGAAATATAGAAGGATATAATCAATATATTAGAAATCAAAATAAAGAATTAGATGAAAAACAAGCAGAATTACCTTATATTGTTGTAATTGTAGATGAATTAGCTGATTTAATGATGGTTGCTGGTAAAGAAGTAGAAAATGCTATTCAACGTATCACCCAAATGGCACGTGCAGCAGGTATTCATTTAATTGTTGCTACACAAAGACCGTCCGTAGATGTTATTACTGGTATAATTAAAAATAATATTCCATCAAGAATTGCCTTTGCTGTAAGTTCACAAACAGACTCAAGAACGATTATAGGTTCTGGAGGAGCTGAAAAATTACTAGGTAAAGGTGATATGCTATACGTTGGAAATGGTGATTCAACTAAAACAAGAATACAGGGTGCATTCTTAAGTGACCAAGAAGTACAGGATGTAGTCAACTATGTAGTGGAACAACAACAAGCTAATTATGTTAAAGAAATGGAACCTGATGCACCAGTAGATAAGTCAGAAATGAAAAGTGAAGATGCGTTATATGATGAAGCCTACTTATTTGTTATAGAAAAACAAAAAGCAAGTACATCTTTATTACAAAGACAGTTTAGAATTGGGTATAACCGAGCATCAAGACTCATGGATGATCTTGAGAGAAATCAAGTTATAGGTCCTCAAAAGGGAAGTAAACCAAGACAAATTTTAGTTGATATTGATAAAGATGAGGTGTAATTATGTCGGAAATGAATGCTAAATATAGAGTAAAACAATACATTTTAAATAAAATTAAATCTGGAGAGTTAGAGTATGGAAGTAAATTACCAAGTAATTTATCAATTGCTCGTGAACTTCAAATAAAAACAGATGATGTTTATGATGGGATAAATGAACTTATCACTGAACAAGTGATAGTTGATAATTTTGAAGAGGGTACAAGTGTGAAATCACTGCCCCCTTTCTTTTATCCCTTAAATGAATTGATTAGTATAACTGAAATGATTAAAAGTGCTGGTTTTAAATCTGGGACTGAATATTTAAATTTTGATGAACAACCAGCAACCATTTTAGATGCTAAACGTTTAGGAATTGGCGAAAAACAACCAGTTACTATTATAGAAAGATTAAAAACTGCCAATCACCAACCGGTTGTGTATTGTTTAGATAAAATTGCGAAGGACTATTTAACATGTACGGGTTACCAAGAAAGTAATGGTTCAATGTTAAATGCAATTAAAGATGCAACAGGTCATATAGTAACTTATGCAGAAACTGATTTAGAAGCGGTTAATTATGAACCTCATATATCAGAATTACTTAATGCCTCACCACATGAAGGATTAATGTTACTCAAAGTAACACATTATGATGAAGAAAAGAATCCGATTTTATATTCTTTAAATTATATGAAAAGTAGTTTAGTGAAATTTAGAATTACAAAAGAAAAATAATGATAAAGTCATTGGAGGTAAAGTAGTTGCATAAAGAAAAGCAAAATAATAAAAATAGACATATTCATGTGATGCCAACTGAAAAATTTAAAACTACAACGATAACATTTAAATTTATGGCACCACTTGATTATGAAACAATTACTGAACGATCAGTGCTTAGTAAAGTACTAGTAAGAGCTTCTCAAAAGTGGCAAGACGATAAGGCTTTGAATCGTCGATTGTCTGAACTTTATGGCGCTTATGTGAATAGTTTTGTTTCTAAATTTAAAGATAAACATGTTATTACAATTTCCCTTGAAATCGTAAATGAACGCTATCTCAAAGACCAAACCCCACTATTTGAACAAGGGTTAGATTTATTAAATGAATTAATATGGAATCCATTAATACATAATCAACAATTTGACGAAAAATTTGTTAAACAAGAAAAATCACTACTTAGTAAAAAAATAGAAGCTATGATTGATAATAAAGCGCAATATTCATTCTTAAAATTGTTAGAAAATATGTTTGAAAATGAAGCTTATCGATATTTAGCGACAGGTCAAATTGAACAAATATCTAAAGTGACTCCAAATTCCTTATATAATACATATCAATCAATGATTCAAAATGATTATTGTGCTGTTTATGTTGTAGGTAATGTTAATCAACAACAAGTTATTGACCAAATCAATACTAAATTTAATATTGAGCCATTTATTTTTGAGACAACTTCAAATGATAATAAACAATTAGAAAATGCTAGCAACATACCGAATCCAATTGTTGAGACTGATGATGTTGATCAAGCAAAGCTAAATTTAGGATATCGTTTCCCAACGCATTATGGTAAAAATAATTACTATGCTTTTATAGTGTTTAATATTATGTTTGGCGGAGATCCTTCATCTGTACTATTTAACGAGGTACGTGAAAGACAAAGTTTAGCTTATTCTATTCATTCACAAATTGATGGTAAAAATGGTTATCTATTTGTGCTTAGTGGTGTATCAGCAGATAAATATGAAGTTGCTAAACAAACAATTTTAGAAGAGTTCGATAAATTTAAAAAAGGTGAATTTGAAGAAGGTAAAATTGAATTAGCTAAAAAAATCATTACGTCCCAAAGACACGAATCTTCAGATAGACCCAAAAGTATTATAGAAATATTACATAATCAGATTCTGTTAGATGAACCACAAACTGACGAAGACTTTTTGAATAACATAAATCAAGTTACTAAGAAAGATATCGTAGATCTTGTAAATGAAGCAGTTTTAGATTCGATTTATGTATTAACGAAAGGGGGAAATGAGTAGTGAAACAACATTACTATGAGGTCATAGATGAAAAAGTTTATGAACATGAATTACAAAATGGCTTACGTTTATTTGTCATTCCTAAACCTGGATTTCAAAAAACATTTGTAACGTATACTACTCAATTTGGCTCACTAGATAGTCGTTTTAAACCTCTTGGCCAGAATGAATTTGTGACAGTCCCTGATGGCGTAGCACATTTTTTAGAACATAAATTGTTTGAAAAAGAAGAGGAAGATTTATTTACTGCTTTTGCTGAAGAAAATGCACAAGCGAATGCATTTACAAGTTTTGATCGTACAAGTTACTTATTTAGTGCTACTGATCACTTAGAAAATAATATTAAACGATTACTGACTATGGTTGAGACGCCTTATTTTACAAAAGAAACTGTAGATAAAGAAAAAGGTATTATTGCAGAAGAAATCAAAATGTATCAAGAACAACCTGGCTATAAATTAATGTTTAATACATTAAGAGCGATGTATACAAATCATCCAATTAGAGTGGATATTGCGGGTAGTGTTGAAAGTATTTATGACATTACTAAAGATGACTTATATTTATGTTATGAAACATTCTACCACCCATCTAATATGGTACTTTTTGTTGTAGGTGACGTAGATCCAGAATATATTGTTGATATTGTAGAGGAACATGAAAATCAGCGAAATAAAACAAATCAACCTGAAATCGAACGTGCTAAAATTGATGAACCTCAATCTGTGAATCAACATTTTGTAACTGAAGAAATGAAACTACAATCCCCTAAATTGATGCTTGGATTTAAAAATCAACCATTAGAAGAATCTCCTGAAAAATATGTACAACGTGATTTAGAAATGACATTTTTCTATGAACTTATTTTTGGAGAAGAGACTGAATTTTATCAAGAATTACTTAATAATGATTTAATTGATGAAACATTTGGATATCAATTTGTTTTAGAACCGACGTATAGTTTTTCTATAATTACAAGTGCCACAACTAATCCAGATCAATTAAAACAATTGCTTTTAAATCAATTGAAACAAAATCAAGGTAATCTCTCAGATATTGAAGCTTTTGAATTACTGAAAAAACAATTTATCGGCGAATTTATTTCGAGTCTTAATTCTCCTGAGTACATTGCGAATCAATACGCAAAGCTATACTTTGAAGGAGTTAGTGTCTTTGATATGTTAGATATTGTTGAAAATATTACGCTTGAAAGTGTCAACGAGACATCACAACTATATTTAAATTTAGATGAAATCGTTGATAGTCGCTTGGAGATTAAACCATAATGAGAGCTCTAGTATTAGGTGGTTCAGGTTCAATAGGAACAGCAATTGTTGAACAATTATTAATTGATGGATATGAAGTCGATCTACAATTTAACACGTCCGATGAGACCCAATTAAAGGCACAGTATCAAAATAAAAAAGTTAATTTAATTCAATGCGATTTATCAGGTAATGTTAATTTAGACCATTTATTTGGGCATATTCAGCAACTTGATTGTATTATTTATGCTGCAGGAAATGCATTATACGGTATGCTTCAAGACATGACTGATGAACAAATTGACATGACTTATCAGATTCACGTCCACCAACTCATCAGAATAAGTCGTTATTTTGTAGATACATTGAGACAAAGTGAAAATGGAAGAATCATTGTTATTTCTTCAATTTGGGGAGAAACTGGTGCGAGTATGGAAACAATTTATGCGACAATGAAAAGTGCTCAGCTAGGGTTCGTAAAATCATTAAGTCAAGAATTATCACAAACATCAGTGACTGTTAATGCAATTACGCCAGGTTTTGTATCAGGTAATATGAGTGACAAATGGTCTGAAGATGAACTCAACCAAATTTTAGATGAACTTCCTCAACACCGTATGATTGCACCTAATGAAATAGCTTATGCTTGTTCATATTTATATCATCCTATGGCTAAAAGTATTACTGGCACCATTCAAAAAGTTAACGGTGGTTGGTATTTGTAATAACTACTTGTAAGCTCCAAATTTTTGCATGAACTTTGTAGTACATGATATTGAATTCGATGTTATAATGTGAGTATTATTAATCAAAGTATAGTCTATTTTATAGTTGTGTTTAAACAAGGGGTGGATTCTCGTGTCAGTGGCTGAGAGAAGAAAAGAATGGTATCTAGAATACGAAATTACAATGAATCGTGCTGGTTTGCTAGGAGACGTTTCGAGTTTATTAGGGATGTTAGGCATTAGTATCGTTACTATTAATGGCGTTGATCAAGGTAAACGTGGATTATTAATTAAAACTGATAAATTAGAAAAATTTCAACGATTCGAACAAATCGTTAAAGAAATTAATGAAATCGATATAACTAAATTACGTGTACCTGAATTGCGAGACAGATTAGCTGTTAGACACGGTCGTTATATCGAACAGGATGCCGATGATAAAAAGACATTTCGTTTTGAACGTGAAGATTTAGGTTTACTTGTTGACTTCTTAGCAGAATTATTCAAAGAAGAAGGACATAAATTAATCGGAATTCGTGGTATGCCACGAGTTGGTAAAACGGAATCAATCGTTGCAGGTAGTGTTTGTGCCCATAAACGATGGTTATTTATCAGCTCAACATTAATTAAACAAACAGTTAGAAGTTCATTAATTAAAGGCGAATATGATTCGAACCATGTTTATATTATAGACGGAGCAGTTACAGCTCGAGAATCTAATACGAAACACCAAGATTTAGTTAGAGAGATAATAACACTTCCTTCAGTGAAAGTAGTGGAGCATCCAGATTTATTTGTTGAATCATGTGACTATAGCATGGATGATTTTGACTATATTATTGAATTACGTGAAAATAAAGATCAGGAAATTCAATATGAAGAAATGAAGAAACAAACAGCTCAAACTAAAAGTAAAAATAATTTAGATTTTGGTGATCCATTTGGTGGAGGATTTGGATTTTTTGAATAGGATTTAAGGAGGCATATTTTTGAAAACGATAGGCGAAGTATTAAAAGGTAGACGTGAAAGATTAGGAATGACTCTTAATGAATTGGAGCAACGAACGCAACTTAAACGTCATACACTAGAACAAATAGAAAACAATGAATTTAATCAATTACCTAATAGTAATTATGCTGAAGGTTTCATTCGAAAGTATGCCAATGTTGTTAATATTGAACCCAACCAACTAATCCAAGCACATCAAGATGAAATACCCCAACATCATATTCAATTAGACGACATGATAACTTCGTTCGCTAATAAAGAAGCGCCTCCTTATCGAAGTAAATCTATGGAACCATTGCAAGTTGCAGCTATTATTGTTTTAGTTACATTAGTAACATTAGCTTTATGGATTTTAGCAGTATTATTATTTTAAAGAAAAATGTATTAAGAAATGAGGTTGAAAAATGAATATACCGAATCAGATTACGGTATTCAGAGTTATACTTATACCAGTGTTTATCTTATTTGCTTTAGTTAATTTTGGTTTTGGGAAAATGTCATTTTTAGGCGGATATGATATAAAAATAGAACTATTTATCGGAGCAATTATTTTCATTATTGCATCATTAAGTGATTTTGCCGATGGATATTTAGCACGTAAATGGCAGTTAGTAACTAATATGGGTAAATTTTTAGATCCTTTAGCTGATAAATTATTAGTTGCTAGTGCATTGATTGTATTAGTTCAATTAGATTTAACTAACTCTGTTGTAGCAATTATAATAATTGCACGAGAATTTGCAGTTACAGGTCTTAGATTACTACAAATTGAACAAGGCTTTGTAAGTGCTGCAGGGCAACTAGGTAAAATTAAAACTGCAGTAACAATGGTTGCTATTATTTGGATTTTATTAGGTGATCCATTAGCAACTTGGATTGGTTTCCCAATTGGACAAGTTTTATTATATATCGGTGTATTCTTTACAATTCTTTCTGGTATTGAATACTTCTACAAAGGCAGAGATGTATTTAAACATTAAATAATTAACGAGTTGAAATGGTATCGTTTCAACTCGTTTTTTTATATTTTACAACAGATTCAGTATCTTGTTTGATGTGGAATCCTCATTCTTAGATTTTACTATTATAAACGTTTATAATAGTGATATTGCATACATTCGAGAATTAAAGGGGAGTAATGTGTTATGAATATTTCGATTATAGCTGTTGGATCAGAACTACTGTTAGGACAAATTGCAAATACTAATGGACAATATTTGTCTAAATTATTTAATGGTGTTGGAAAAAATGTTGTAGAACATACAGTTATTGGTGACAACCCAGAGCGTTTAGAATATATTATTCGTCAAGGTTTAGAACGTTTTGACATGCTTGTTCTGACAGGCGGCTTAGGACCTACAAAAGATGACTTAACGAAACATACAGTCGCAAAAGTTTTAAACAAAGATTTAGTTACTGATGAAGCCTCATTAGATTATATTAAAAGTTATTTTGAAGACCAAGGTCAAGAAATGACACCTAATAATAAACAGCAAGCATTAGTAATAGAAGATTCAATTGTTCTTCCTAATAGAAATGGAATGGCACCAGGTATGTTAGTTGAAAATGAAGGTAAAAGGGTAGTATTATTACCCGGACCGCCAAAAGAAATGAAACCTATGGCTAAAAATGAATTACTACCATATATTCTTGATGATGATAAAGTTATTTTTTCAGAACAACTTAAATTTGCTGGCATTGGCGAATCTAAAGTAGAAACAATCTTAATGGATTTAATTGATAAGCAAACAAATCCTACTATTGCGCCACTAGCTGGTTCTCATGAAGTATATATCAGATTAACAGCAAATGCTGAAACCCAACAGCAATGTCGAGATTTAATTCAACCAATAAAAGAAGAAGTATTAAATCGCATTGGCGAATATTATTATGGTTCAGACGATACAACATTAGAAGCGGCTGTAATGAATCACATGGATAGTACATTTTCAATTTATGATGGTGTTACCAATGGAGCGTTATATACACGTTTAAAAAATGAAGATACAGAAGATCAATTAAAAGGCGCATTACCAGATTCACCACAATTTGTTGATCATGAACTAGATATAAATGAACAATTATATATGACTGCTAAATATGTAAAAGATTTATTTAAAACAGAGAAGGGTATTACTTTATTGCATAATGAAAAAGATGTTTATTTGGGTATCCTCAATGATGATAAATTAGATATTGAATCATTTAAAATGTCTCAAAATAGAAATTTATTAAGAAGCAGAAGTCAAAATTATGCATTAATAAAATTATTAAAATGGCTAGAACAATAAAATTATATTAGTTTCAGTACTATTTTATAGTACGTTTGTTCGTTTTTGTTTGTGTGTTTTATAAAATAACACGAACAAATATTCGCAAATCGCTTGTAATTTTATTTAAAAGCTTGTATAGTATGAATTAAGATATTAAACAGAAAACATTCCCAATTTAGGAGGTCTCGCTTTGGATAACGAACGTCAAAAAGCTCTAGATACAGTAATAAAAAATATGGAAAAATCATTTGGTAAAGGTGCAGTAATGAAATTAGGCGATAATAAAGGCCGTAGAGTTTCAAGTACATCAAGTGGTTCAGTTACGTTAGATAACGCATTAGGAGTAGGTGGCTATCCTAAAGGAAGAATTATTGAGATATATGGTCCAGAAAGTTCTGGTAAAACAACAGTAGCATTACATGCTATTGCTGAAACACAAAAAAATGGCGGCGTTGCAGCATTTATTGATGCTGAACATGCTTTAGATCCTGTATACGCACAAGCATTAGGTGTGGATATTGATAATTTATATCTTTCACAACCTGACCACGGGGAACAAGGCCTTGAAATTGCAGAAGCTTTTGTTCGTAGTGGTGCAGTAGATATCGTTGTAGTCGATTCAGTAGCTGCATTAACACCTAAAGCTGAAATTGAAGGTGAAATGGGAGACACACACGTTGGTTTACAAGCTAGATTGATGTCACAAGCGTTACGTAAATTATCTGGTGCTATTTCTAAATCTAACACTACAGCAATTTTCATTAACCAGATTCGTGAAAAAGTTGGTGTTATGTTTGGTAACCCAGAAACAACTCCTGGTGGTAGAGCGTTAAAATTCTATAGCTCTGTTCGATTAGAAGTTCGTCGTGCTGAACAATTAAAACAAGGACAAGAAATTGTTGGTAATAGAACTAAGATTAAAGTAGTTAAAAATAAAGTTGCGCCACCATTTAGAGTTGCAGAAGTTGATATCATGTATGGTCAAGGTATCTCTAAAGAAGGAGAACTTATTGATCTTGGTGTTGAAAATGAAATTGTAGATAAATCTGGTGCATGGTATTCATACAATGGAGATAGAATGGGACAAGGTAAAGAAAATGTTAAATCCTACCTTAAAGAAAATCCACAAATTAAAGAAGAAATTGACCAAAAATTACGTCAAAAACTTGGAATTTTTGATGGCGACGTAGAAGAAAAAGAAGAAGAGGCGCCAAAGTCTTTATTTGATGAAGAATAAAATAAATTGGATTTTTCAAAAGCAGTTTCTATAGATATTATATAGAAACTGCTTTTTATTTATCATTAACTGAAAGAAATCAAAATAACATTTTGTAAAATAACAACTCAATTTCTTTATAATACTTATAAGTTAGCATTGATATCTTGACACTTCTGAGTGTAAAACCGTACAATTAGTATGTATGATTCTTATATAATTTCATATAATCATATTGATTTTGATATACAGAGCAAACCCTAGATAAAGGAGGTGTTTATGTGAATTTATTAGGCCTCCTACTCATTTTGCTGGGTATAATTCTAGGCGTTGTTGTAGGGTATGTTGTTGCCCGAAATTTATTGCATCAAAAGCAGGTTCAGGCTAGACAGACAGCCGATGATATTGTCAATCAAGCGCACAAAGAAGCCGACAACACTAAGAAAGAAAAATTGCTTGAGGCAAAAGAAGAAAATCAAATTTTACGAGAACAAACTGAAAATGAACTACGTGAAAGACGTGGTGAATTACAAAGACAAGAAACCCGACTTCTTCAAAAAGAAGAGAACTTAGAGCGTAAATCTGATCTATTAGATAAAAAAGATGAGATTTTAGAGCAAAAAGAATCAAAAATTGAAGAAAGACAACAACAAGTAGACGCAAAAGAGAGTAGTGTTCAAACATTAATAATGAAGCATGAACAAGAATTAGAACGCATCTCCGGTCTCACTCAAGAAGAAGCTGTAAATGAGCAACTTCAACGAGTAGAAGAAGAACTGTCACAAGATATTGCTATACTTGTTAAGGAAAAAGAAAGAGAAGCTAAAGAAAAAGTTGATAAAACAGCAAAAGAATTGCTAGCTACTACAGTACAAAGGTTAGCAGCAGATCATACAACTGAATCAACTGTATCAGTTGTAAACTTGCCAAATGATGAAATGAAAGGTCGAATAATCGGACGTGAAGGACGAAATATTCGTACACTTGAAACACTTACGGGCATCGATTTAATTATCGATGACACTCCAGAAGCTGTCATTTTATCTGGTTTTGACCCTATTAGACGAGAAATCGCTAGAACAGCATTAGTTAACTTAGTTTCTGATGGAAGAATTCATCCTGGTCGTATTGAAGATATGGTCGAAAAAGCTAGAAAAGAAGTAGACGATATTATTAGAGAAGCCGGTGAACAAGCTACATTCGAAATCAATGTTCATAACATGCATCCTGACTTAGTTAAAATACTTGGACGTTTAAATTATCGTACAAGTTATGGACAAAATGTGCTTAAACATTCTATTGAAGTAGCACATTTATCAGGAATGTTAGCAGCAGAACTTGGTGAAGATGTTACGTTAGCGAAACGTGCTGGATTACTTCATGATGTTGGTAAAGCTATCGATCACGAAGTTGAAGGTAGTCACGTTGAAATAGGTGTTGAATTAGCTAAAAAATATGGTGAAAATGAAACAATTATTAATGCTATTCATTCCCATCATGGTGATGTTGAACCAACATCAATTATCTCGATTTTAGTTGCAGCAGCTGACGCATTATCAGCCGCTCGTCCTGGCGCTCGAAAAGAGACATTAGAAAACTACATTCGTCGATTAGAGCGTTTAGAAACACTTTCAGAAAGTTATGATGGTGTTGAAAAAGCATTCGCAATTCAAGCAGGTAGAGAAATTCGTGTAGTAGTTTCACCTGAAGAAATAGATGATTTAAAATCATACCGATTGGCTAGAGATATTAAAACTCAAATTGAGGATGAATTACAATATCCAGGTCATATCAAAGTGACAGTTGTTCGAGAGACTAGAGCAGTAGAATATGCTAAATAAGTTAAACCCCTAATTACTCATTGTGTAGTTAGGGGTTTAGTTATTATCAAAATTTGTGATTATATAAAAAAACTGACGATTGATGTTAAATAAATCAATCGTCAGATATTCGTATAATCATAATGTTGTATTAAAAATTTTACTTCAATTGTAAATCTGTTTTCTTCAATTCTTGAATAATTTCAGCTGTGTCATAGCAATTAGTAGCGATATTAGCGTATCTTTCTGCTAAACGGTATGCATTGATGTATAATTTTAAACTTTCTTTAGCAATATCTTCTGCATCTTCTGATTTAGATGGGTTAGAACTTACTACTAATTCTGCAAACTTTTCAGGATCGATATTAATAGACATTTATTATTTACAACTCTTAAATATTTTATAAACATATACTAACATAATATATATTGATAAAAAAGCAAAGACAGTTAACATTCAGATAAATAATTTTACAAAGAGTACTTTAAATAAAGTGTTCTATCTATTAAACTTAATGATATGAGAGGATGAACAAGGCATGAGAATATTATTTATTGGGGATATTGTAGGTAAGATTGGCAGAAACGCAATAACTACATATTTACCTAAATTAAAACAAGAATATCGTCCTACTGTATCCATTGTAAATGCTGAAAATGCAGCACATGGTAAAGGACTAACTGAAAAGATATATAAGCAATTGCTTCGTGAGGGTGTCGATTTTATGACTATGGGTAACCATACTTATGGTCAACGTGAAATATACGAATTTATTGATGATGCTAAAAGAATGGTTAGACCGGCCAACTTTCCTGATGAAGCACCTGGAGTAGGGATGCGCTTTATTCAAATTAATGAAATAAAATTAGCTATAATTAATTTGCAAGGAAGAGCGTTCATGCAGGATATAGATGACCCTTTTAAAAAAGCTGACGCACTAATTGAAGAAGCTCAAAAAGTAACGCCATATATATTTGTTGATTTTCATGCTGAAACAACATCAGAAAAAAATGCAATGGGATGGTATTTAGATGGTAGAGTAAGTGCAGTAGTGGGTACACATACTCATATTCAAACATCTGATAACCGTATTTTACCAAGTGGAACAGGCTATATTACTGATGTAGGCATGACAGGTTTTTATGATGGTATATTAGGCATCAATAGAGATGAAGTGATAGAGCGCTTTATTACGAGTTTACCACAACGTCATGTTGTACCAGATAATGGACGCAGTGTTCTTTCTGGTGTTATCATTGATTTAGATAAAAATGGTAAAACAACAAATATTGAAAGAATATTAATTAATGACGATAATCCTATGAAATTATAAAGTAAATGTTTGTGACATTATAGTTACAAAAGACTATCGTCCATTAGTATGAAATTATAAACATGCCACTGTTTACATAGTAATACGGTGGTTATTTTTGTTATCATTTAATATGAATTAAAAACCACAGGAGGCTTATGATATGAAATCACAAATATCATGGAAAGTGGGCGGACAACAAGGTGAAGGAATTGAATCAACTGGAGAAATATTTGCTACTGCAATGAATAGAAAAGGCTATTTCTTATATGGTTATAGACACTTTTCTAGTCGTATAAAAGGTGGACATACTAATAATAAAATTAGAGTCTCTACTTCTCCAGTGCATGCTATTAGTGATGATTTAGATATACTTATCGCATTTGACCAAGAAACAATAGAAGTTAATCATCATGAAATGCGCGAAGATAGTATCATTATTGCTGATTCAAAAGCAAAACCAGTAAAACCTGATGATTGTCAGGCACAACTTATAGATTTACCGTTTACTAGTACTGCAAAAGAATTAGGAACTGCATTAATGAAGAACATGGTAGCGATTGGTGCTACATCTGCATTAATGAACCTAGATACATCTACATTTGAAGAATTAATTACAAACATGTTCACTAAAAAAGGTGACAAAGTTGTTGAAATGAATATACAAGCTTTAAATCAAGGTTATCAATTAATGAAAGAATATTTAGAAGATATTCAAGGCGATTTCGAACTTCAAGAAAGTAGTGAAAATCCTCATCTTTATATGATTGGTAATGACGCAATTGGATTAGGTGCAATTTCTGCTGGATCAAGATTTATGTCAGCTTATCCAATTACACCAGCTTCTGAAATTATGGAGTACATGATTGCTAATTTACCAAAAGTTGGCGGAACAGTTGTTCAAACTGAAGATGAAATTGCTGCCGCGACAATGTCTATCGGTGCTAATTATGCAGGTGTTCGTGGATTTACTGCAAGTGCTGGACCAGGATTATCTCTAATGATGGAATCAATTGGCTTATCTGGTATGACTGAAACACCGTTTGTTGTCATAAATACACAACGTGGAGGTCCTTCTACAGGTTTACCAACTAAACAAGAACAATCTGACTTAATGCAAATGATTTATGGTACTCATGGTGATATTCCAAAAATTGTAGTAGCCCCTACAGATGCGGAAGATGCATTTTATTTAACAATGGAAGCATTTAATTTAGCTGAGGAATATCAATGTCCAGTAATTATTTTAAGTGATTTACAATTATCATTAGGTAAACAAACAGTTAAAGAATTAGACTATGATAAAATCAAAATTAAACGTGGAGAATTAATTCAATCTGATATCGAACGTGAAGAAGATGACAAATCATATTTCAGAAGATATGCATTAACAGGAAGTGGCATTTCACCTAGACCAATACCTGGTACTAAAGGTGGTATTCACCATGTTACTGGTGTTGAACATAACGAAGAAGGTAAAACAAGCGAAGCTGCACAAAATCGTCAACAACAAATGGACAAACGTATGCGCAAAACTAAAAATCTTCTTATAGAAAAACCAGTAGACTATACTGAAAATCACGAACAAGCTGATATTTTATATATTGGTTTCATTTCAAGTAAAGGTGCTATCGAAGAAGGTGCACAACGATTAAATGATCAAAATATCGCTGTTAATACACTACAAATCAGACAATTACATCCATTCCCAACTGAAACGATTCAAAGTGCGATTGATAAAGCACAAAAAGTCGTTATTGCAGAACATAACTATCAAGGACAATTAGCAAATATTATTAAAATGAACGTGAATATTCAAAATAAATTAGTAAATCAAACTAAATATGATGGTACACCATTCTTACCACATGAAATAGTTGATAAAGGTATCGAAGTTGCAAAAGAAATAAAGGAGTTGGTCTAATTGGCTACATTTAAAGATTTTAGAAATAATGTTAAGCCAAACTGGTGCCCAGGTTGTGGTGATTTCTCTGTTAAAGCTGCTATACAAAAAGCAGCCGCAAATGTAGGGTTAGAACCAGAAGAAGTTGCACTTATTACAGGCATTGGTTGTTCAGGTAGATTATCAGGCTATATAAATGCCTATGGTGTACATGCCATACATGGTCGTGCTTTACCGTTAGCACAAGGCGTTAAAATGGCTAACAGAGATCTTACAGTTATTGCTTCTGGCGGTGACGGTGACGGTTATGCGATTGGTATGGGTCATACTATTCACGCCTTACGTAGAAATATGAACATGACTTATATCGTTATGGATAACCAAATATATGGTTTAACTAAAGGACAAACTTCACCGTCTTCAGCGGTTGGATTTGTGACTAAATCTACACCTAAAGGTAACATTGAAAAAAATGTAGCACCTTTAGAATTAGCATTATCTTCAGGAGCGACTTTTGTAGCACAAGGTTTTTCAAGTGATATTAAAGGATTAACAAAACTTATCGAAGATGCTATTAATCACGATGGATTTTCATTCGTAAATGTATTCTCACCATGTGTTACTTATAACAAAATTAATACTTATGATTGGTTCAAAGAAAATCTAACAAGTATTGATGACATTGAAAATTATGATACGACGGATAAACAATTAGCTATACAAACAGTTTTAGAACATGAATCTATGTTAAAAGGTATTGTTTATCAAGATACAGAAACACCTTCATATGAATCACAGATTGAAGAAATGGAAGGAACGCCATTAGCTAAGAAAGATATTCATATATCAGAAGACAAGTTTAATGAATTAACTAAACAATTTGTATAGAGAGGATAGCTGTCAATTCCATTAATAGAATGGTATTTGGCAGCTATTTTATTATTAGCTTATAAGCAAACAACATATTAATCTATAGAATTAAATTATAAATTTTCTGTAAATATACATTAAAATACTGTACATTGTGGAATAGATAATAAAGGTCATATAAGGAGAAGGTATATGGACAAATTTATTTCTATGAAAGAATTACAAGAAAATACAATAGAAGATAAAGATTGGCATATTGAAACTGAAGATAATAACAGTGACATTACAATATTAGCTATACACGGTGGAGGTATCGAACCTGCAACTAGTGAGCTTGCTTTTGTGACTGCACAAACCAACGAATATAACTATTTTACCTTTAAGGGAGATAGACGACATGGTAATAATGAGTTACATGTCACATCAATTCACTATGATAATGAAATAGCACAAGACTTAACTCAAAAAAGTCAACGCGCAATCTCATTACATGGTTGTACAGGCCAAGAATCAATCGTTTACATAGGCGGTAAAGATAAACAGTTAATTAAGTTAATAACTTCTGAATTAAAAGATATTGAAGTAGACGTTCAACATGCCCCGCATACGATGTCGGGTAAACAAAAGGAAAATATAGTTAATCAAACTCAAATACAAGCAGGAGTTCAACTTGAAATAACGCATGCATTAAGGAAACATTTTTTTAAAGATGGAAAATTAAATCGTAAAAGCAGAGAAGATCAAGATAATTGGGATGAATTTTTATATACATTTGCAAATGCTTTGGTAAAGGCAGTTGAAGGATTACATGATTAACTTAATAAAAATGTTAAACTAGTATTATAAATAAAGATAAGATGGGAGCTAAATTAAATGGTTGATACATTAATGAGTATTCAAATTATACCTAAAACACCAAATAATGAAGACGTCATTCCTTATGTAGATGAAGCAATTAAGATTATAGATCAATCGGGAATGCACTATCGTGTCGGACCACTTGAAACATCCGTACAAGGAGATATGAATGAATGTCTAATATTAATCCAAAATTTAAACCAACGTATGGTAGAATTAGAATGTCCTAGTATAATTAGTCAAGTTAAGTTTTATCATGTACCAGAAGGTATTGAAATTGAAACATTAACAGGAAAGTATGACGAAGCATAGATTTATGACAATTTTATAATCACTGTGATAATAATCTTACTTTTAGAATTAGATAGACTAAAGTAGAGGCTAAGGCATCAATGTTGTCTTAGCCTTATTCATTGTGAAGTAAATATTGATAAGACGCTTTTTGCACTTTGTGGTTAAATTTAATATAATGTAGAAATGATATATGGGCATATAGAAAGGATTTTTAATAGTGAATGAAGAGCAAAGAAAAGCTGGTTCGATAAATATTTTAGCAGAACGTGATCGTAAAGAAGAAAAGGATTATAGTAAATATTTTGAACAAGTGTATCAACCACCTAGTTTAAAAGAAGCTAAAAAACGTGGTAAACAAGAGATAAAATATAATCGAGACTTTCAAATTGATGAAAAATATCGAGACATGGGTAAAGGACGTTCATTTTTAATTAAAACGTATGGCTGTCAAATGAATGCACATGATACTGAAGTAATGGCGGGGATATTAGAAGCTTTAGGATATAGTGCAACATCAGATATTAACACAGCAGATATTATATTAATTAATACATGTGCGATTCGTGAAAATGCTGAAAATAAAGTATTTAGCGAAATTGGTAATTTAAAACATCTTAAGAAAGAACGACCAGATTGTTTAATAGGTGTATGTGGCTGTATGTCACAAGAAGAATCTGTTGTTAATAAAATTTTAAAATCATACCAAAATGTAGATATGATTTTTGGAACTCATAATATTCATAAACTACCAGAAATATTAGAAGAAGCTTATCTATCTAAAGCAATGGTTGTTGATGTATGGTCTAAAGAAGGAGATGTCATTGAAAATCTTCCTAAAGTTCGTGACGGTCATATTAAAGCATGGGTGAATATTATGTATGGTTGCGATAAATTCTGTACATATTGCATAGTACCTTTTACAAGAGGTAAAGAACGTAGCCGTAGACCAGAAGATATTATTGATGAAGTAAGAGAATTAGCTAGAGAAGGCTATCAAGAAATTACATTGTTAGGACAAAATGTTAATTCTTACGGAAAAGATATCGAGGGACTTGACTATGGATTAGGTGATTTATTAGAGGATATCTCAAAAATTGATATTCCTCGAGTAAGATTCACAACTAGTCATCCTTGGGACTTTACAGATCGCATGATTGAAGTGATTGCTAATGGAGGAAACATTGTACCTCATATTCATTTACCAGTACAATCAGGAAACAATGCTGTGCTAAAAATTATGGGAAGAAAATATACGAGAGAAAGTTATTTAGACTTAGTAAACCGTATTAAAGAAGCAATTCCTCAAATCGCATTAACGACTGATATCATTGTAGGTTATCCAAATGAAACTGAAGAACAGTTTGAAGAAACATTAACTTTATATGATGAAGTTGGATTCGAACATGCATACACATATCTATATTCTCAAAGAGACGGTACGCCTGCAGCTAAAATGAAAGATAATGTACCAACTGATGTAAAAAAAGAGAGACTTCAACGTTTAAACAAAAAAGTTGGAGAATACTCACAAAAAGCAATGAGTCAGTATGAGAACGAAATTGTGACGGTTTTATGTGAAGGATCAAGTAAAAAAGATGATACAGTTTTAGCAGGCTATACTGAAAAAAATAAACTTGTTAACTTTAAAGCACCAAAAGAAATGATTGGTAAATTAGTTGATGTTAAAATAGATGAAGCGAAACAATATTCATTAAATGGTACTTTCGTAGGAGAACATCAAAAAGAATTGGTGATGCAATAATAATGTATAATAAAGAGGACATACTATCGAATGCTGATCAACTTGCCCAAAAGATAAAAAATCTTGAAGTAATTAAAGACTATCAAACAATCGAAACACAAATTCACAATAATAAAACCATTGAAAAGAAAATGAACCGATTGAAAAAGCAACAAAAACAATCAGTAAACTTACAAAACTATGGTAAATCAACAGCATTTAATCAATCAGAGAACCAAATTCATCAGTTGGAAAACGAAATAAATGAATTACCAATAGTTGAAGAATTTCGTACATCTCAATATGAAGCCAATTATCTTCTACAAATGATGATTAAAACAATGGAAAACCGTTTGAATGAACATAATGAAAGTTATCATAACAAATAAATTGGATAAGGAGACAATGCATTGAATATTAGAAAACTTACAATAACAGCGCTATTAATAGCAATAAATGTCATTTTAAGCAGTATCATTGTCATCCCTCTTGGTCCAATCAAGGCAGCGCCTATGCAACATCTAGTAAACGTACTTTGCGCAGTGTTCGTAGGACCATGGTATGGACTTGCACAAGCTTTAATTTCTTCCATTTTACGTGTTACGTTTGGTACTGGAAGTGTATTTGCATTTCCGGGCAGTATGATAGGTGTATTCTTAGCTAGCCTCTTTTACATGTATCGTAAACATATATTTATGGCAGCAGTTGGAGAAGTTCTTGGAACAGGCATCATTGGAAGTTTAATATGTATTCCATTAGCATGGATACTTAATTTACAAAACTT
Source organism: Staphylococcus sp. FSL H8-0121 (assembly GCF_038008425.1). Classification (NCBI taxonomy): domain Bacteria; kingdom Bacillati; phylum Bacillota; class Bacilli; order Caryophanales; family Staphylococcaceae; genus Staphylococcus; species Staphylococcus sp. FSL H8-0121. Next base: position 554,860 of record NZ_JBBOZB010000001.1, on the reverse strand, counting down.
CTTTGTTAAACCATTAATGACTGCATTTATCGTGTCTAGTATTATTGGTGCCGCAATTAGCTACGTGTTATTAATTATATTAAAAAAACGTGGTCTTTTAGATAGATTTCAAAAATAGCAATTAAGTACGTACAATACATAGTGAAACTGAAATGACTCAGTTCAATGTTTGTACGTACTTTTTTAATTATCAAATTAACTTCATAGGCTAGAATATATTCAATATGTTAAAATAGATGAGTTAAAAGAACGTAAAAATTACATAAAATGATTCAATTCATAAAAATAAAAAGACTATAAAATAAGGGTTGTGAAGAACTTTATGTCGAATGTGACACCAATGATGCAACAATATTTAAAAATTAAATCAGAATATGATGACTGTTTATTATTTTTTAGACTCGGAGACTTTTATGAAATGTTCTTCGAAGATGCTAAAGAAGCGTCAAGAGTATTAGAAATCACGCTTACTAAAAGAGATGCCAAAAAAGAAGACCCAATACCGATGTGCGGTGTACCTTATCATTCCGCTGATAGTTACATTGAAACATTAATTAATAATGGCTATAAAGTAGCTATCTGTGAACAAATGGAAGACCCTAAACAGACAAAGGGTATGGTTAAAAGAGAAGTAGTTAGAATAGTAACTCCAGGAACAGTGATGGATCAAGGTGGCGTTGATGAAAAGCAAAACAACTATATTTTAAGTTTTATTAAGCAAGGGCAAGAATATGCATTAAGTTATTGTGACATTTCAACAGGTGAATTAAAAGCTACACATTTTAAAGATGAAGCTACTTTACTAAATGAAATTACAACGATTAATCCTAATGAAATTGTAGTAAATGAAACTTTATCTGAAAACATGCAACGACAAATTAATATGATTACTGAAACGATAACAGTTCGTGAGGAGATATCTAACCAATCATTTTCCGTAAACAATAATGAACATGAAGGTATGTATCAATCTACTCAATTATTATTAGATTACATCCACCATACTCAAAAAAGAGACTTATCACATTTAGAAGAAGTGCAACATTATGCTGCTATTGATTTCATGAAAATGGATTTCTATGCTAAAAGAAACTTAGAATTAACTGAAAGTATAAGATTGAAATCCAAAAAAGGAACACTGTTATGGTTAATGGATGAAACAAAAACACCAATGGGAGCTAGACGTCTTAAACAGTGGATAGACCGACCATTAATTTATAAACAGCAAATTGAAGAGAGATTGAATATAGTTGATGAGTTTATTAACCACTTTATTGAACGTGATACCTTAAGAAATTATTTGAATCAAGTCTACGATATTGAAAGACTTGTAGGTCGAGTGAGTTACGGTAATGTTAATGCACGTGATTTAATACAATTAAAACATTCAATTAGTGAGATTCCTAATATCAAACAATTATTAAGTCAGCTTGAAAGCGACAAGATAACTCAATTTGATGAGTTAGAACCATTAGATGATTTATTAGAAGTGCTTGAAAATAGCTTAGTAGAAGAGCCTCCTATCTCAGTTAAAGATGGAGGATTGTTCAAAACAGGTTTTAATCAACAATTAGATGAGTATTTAGAAGCATCTCGTAATGGTAAATCTTGGCTTGCTGAATTACAAGCAAGAGAAAGAGAACGCACAGGTATTAAATCTCTTAAAATTAGTTTTAACAAAGTGTTTGGTTATTTTATAGAGATTACTCGCGCCAATTTACAAGGATTTGAACCTTCTGAATTTGGATATAATCGTAAACAAACTTTATCTAATGCTGAACGTTTTATTACTGATGAATTAAAAGAAAAAGAAGATATTATTCTAGGCGCAGAAGATAAAGCTATAGAATTAGAATATCAATTATTTGTAAAATTGAGAGAACATATTAAGTCGTATACAGAACGACTTCAAAAGCAGGCAAAAATCATTTCAGAATTAGATTGTTTACAAAGCTTTGCGGAAATTGCTCAAAAATATAATTATGTTAGACCACAATTTAGCGATAACAAAACATTAAAACTTGAAAACTCTAGACATCCAGTTGTAGAACGTGTCATGGATTATAACGATTATGTTCCAAATGATTGTGAATTAGATAATGATACATTCATTTACTTAATTACAGGTCCTAATATGTCAGGGAAATCAACGTATATGAGACAAATCGCTATTATTAGCATTATGGCTCAAATGGGTGCTTATGTTCCTTGTGAATCAGCAGTGCTACCAATTTTTGATCAAATATTTACACGAATTGGTGCTGCAGACGATTTAGTATCAGGTAAAAGTACGTTCATGGTAGAAATGTTAGAAGCGCAAAAAGCATTAACTTATGCTACAGAAGATAGTTTAATTATCTTTGATGAAATAGGTAGGGGGACTTCAACATATGATGGTTTAGCACTCGCACAAGCCATGATAGAATACGTTGCTCAAACGTCTCACGCTAAGACACTATTCTCTACACACTATCATGAACTTACAACTTTAGATCAGTTATTACCTTGTTTGAAAAATGTTCATGTTGCTGCAAATGAATATAAAGGTGAACTTATCTTCTTACACAAAGTAAAAGATGGTGCTGTTGATGACAGTTATGGTATTCAAGTAGCAAAACTTGCTGATCTACCTGATAAAGTGATTCAAAGAGCACAAGTTATATTAGATGAATTCGAACAGAAGTCTGATAATCCAGAACCAATGATTGTACAAAGTGAAGTAAAAGATGATGCTATAGATTCAAACTCAAATAGTGAGACACAAGATGCAGTACAACATACTAATAATCAAGAAAATACGTCTTCATTTGAACAAGCGGCATTTAATTTATTTGATGCAGAAGTACAACAAAGCGAAGTAGAAGCACAAATCAAATCTTTAAATTTATCAAATATGACTCCAATAGAAGCTTTAGTAAAATTAAGCGAATTACAAAATCAATTAAAATAGAGGTGTTGTAAATGGGAAAAATTAAAGAACTACAAACCTCCTTAGCTAACAAAATTGCAGCTGGCGAAGTAGTCGAAAGACCCAGTTCGGTTGTAAAAGAATTATTAGAAAATGCTATTGATGCCAAGTCAACCGAAATTAATATAGAAGTGGAACAATCAGGTATAGCTTCATTACGTGTTGTAGATAATGGAACTGGTATTGAACAAGATGATTTAAGTCTGGTGTTTCACAGACATGCTACTAGTAAATTAGATGCAGATGATGATTTATTCCATATTAGAACATTAGGATTTCGTGGAGAAGCATTAGCGAGTATTTCTTCAGTATCCAAAGTGACTTTACGTACATGTACAGATAATGAAAGTGGTCATGAAATATATGCTGAAAATGGTTTGATTAAAGATCAAAAACCAGCTAAAGCTAAAAAAGGGACAGATATACTTGTTGAGTCATTATTCTATAATACGCCAGCTCGGTTAAAATATATTAAAAGTTTATATACAGAACTAGGCAAAATTACAGATATTGTTAATAGAATGGCAATGAGTCATCCTGATATAAGAATTTCATTAGTTTCTGATGGTAAAACACTTTTAAAAACTAATGGTTCTGGTAAAACAAATGAAGTTATGGCAGAAATATATGGAATGAAAGTAGCAAAAGATTTAGTACATATCACTGGTGATACAAGCGATTATCATCTTGAAGGTTATGTTGCTAGACCTGAGCATTCAAGAAGTAATAAACATTATATTTCTATTTTTATCAATGGTAGATATATCAAAAACTTTGTTTTAAATAAAGCAATTGTTGAAGGTTATCATACATTATTAACAATTGGTCGATACCCTATTTGCTACATCAATATCCAAATGGATCCCATACTAGTAGATGTTAATGTTCATCCTACTAAACTTGAAGTCAGATTATCTAAGGAAGAACAATTATACAAATTAATTGTTGAAAAAATTCAAGAAGCATTTAAAGATAAAATTTTAATACCTAAAAATGATTTAGACCAACATTCTAAGAAAAACAAAGTGTTAAATAGTTTTGAACAACAAAAGTTAGACTTTGAACGTAGACAAAAAGAAGAAGCAAATAATCATAACGGTATGAATGACTCTGAAAATAAATCAGATCATGCCACAAATGAACAACGGTATAACGAAGAAACAAGCCAAAGCCTTTCATCCAATGTACAAGAAAATGATGAAAGTGAATCATTTAATTCCTCTAATAATATTAACCGTGATAATGATGATAATTACTTCGAAAATCAAAAAGAAATTTTAAACGAATTAGATAATAACGATAATACATTTGAATTAGATGATGAAGTTAAAGATAATCAAGACATTAAAGGTGCTATAAGTGCTTCAACGAGACGTCGTGTACCTTATATGGAAGTTGTTGGACAAGTTCATGGAACATATATCATAGCTCAAAATGAAAATGGTATGTTTATGATTGACCAGCATGCTGCACAAGAGCGTATTAAATACGAATATTTTAGAGATAAAATTGGAGAAGTATCAAATGAAGTACAAAACTTATTGATACCAATGACTTTCCATTTTTCTAAGGATGAACAATTGATTATAGACCAATATAAAGAAGAACTAGATAGAGTCGGTGTACATCTTGAACATTTTGGAGGTCATGATTATATTGTTAATAGTTATCCAGTGTGGTTTCCAAAAGCAGAAGCGGAAGAAATTATTAAAGATATGATTGAATTAGTTTTAGAAAATAAAAAAATAGATGTTAAAAAAATGCGTGAAGATGCAGCGATTATGATGTCATGTAAAAAATCAATTAAAGCTAATCATTATTTAAAAAATAACGAAATGGCAGATTTAATTGATCAACTGCGTGAAATGGAAGATCCATTTACTTGTCCGCATGGACGTCCAATTATTATTAACTTTTCAAATTACGAATTAGAAAAATTATTTAAACGTGTCATGTAGAGAGGAGCAATGCTTTGAAAGAAAATATACTCCCAGCAATTAGAAATATGAAAGATTTAGATAACCTCATTAAAACGGAATATAAATCATGTGTATTGTTAGACATGCATATAGGTCATCTAAAAAGCATTTTAGACTTATTAAAAAATAATGGAATTGAATGTTATATCCATATTGATTTAATAAAAGGTCTTAGTCATGATGAATATTCATGTGAATATATTATACAACAATATAAGCCTAAAGGTATCGTATCTACTAAAACGAAAGTCATTAAAAAAGCGAAATCGCTCAATACTTTAACTATCTTTAGAGTATTTATTATTGATAGCCAAGCTTTAAGTAGAAGTATTGAATTAATTCAAAAGGTTCAACCAGATTTTGTCGAAGTACTTCCAGGTATTGCTCATAAAGCAGTAAGATGTATTCAAGAAGAAACCGATACAGCTGTAATTGCTGGTGGATTAATTAGTGATGTTTCTGAAGTAGATGAAGCTATTAAAAATGGCGCTAAATATATTACGACTAGTAATCAAAAATTATGGTAAATAAAAACTTATAAAGAATAAGTAGAGGGATTAATGGTGAAATAATGATCTATTAATCCCTCTATTTTTTATAAATGTTTGGTCAATTTTATTGAATATAAGTTTGATATTTTTGACAAATTTTCAACAAAATCATTGACAACGCTTACAACGTAATTGTAATATATAAACAAGTTATTAAAAGTTAATATTAGAACAGAGAAGGGGAGATTTCTACAGCTTTATCGCTTTGTAGGGGTCTCCCTATCTATTTTGGGAGGAATAATTATATGAATGCTTATTTAGCAGAGTTCTTAGGTACAGCCATCCTCATACTTTTCGGTGGTGGCGTTTGTGCTAACGTTAATTTAAAACGTAGTGCAGGTAATAACGCTGACTGGATTGTTATCGCTACAGGATGGGGACTAGCCGTTGCCATGGGCGCATTCGCAGTTGGTAAATTCTCAGGAGCACATTTGAATCCAGCCGTTACAATTGCGTTAGCTATGGATGGAGGATTTAGTTGGGCGCAAGTGCCTGGATACATCATTTGTCAAATGCTTGGTGGTATTGTAGGTGGTGCACTAGTTTGGTTAATGTATTTACCACATTGGAAAGCAACAGAAGATCAAGCCACTAAGTTAGGTGTATTCTCAACTGCACCTGCAATCAAAAACTATTTTGCTAACTTTATGAGTGAAATCATTGGTACAACTGCATTAACTTTAGGTATATTATTTATTGGTGTTAATAAAATTGCTGATGGATTAAACCCATTAATTGTTGGGGCTTTAATTGTCGCAATTGGTTTAAGTTTAGGCGGAACAACAGGTTATGCTATTAACCCAGCACGTGACTTAGGACCTCGTATCGCTCATGCGATTTTACCAATCGCTGGTAAAGGTGGTTCAAATTGGTCATATGCTATCGTACCTGTACTTGGACCAATCGCTGGTGGTATGTTAGGTGCTGTCATATACGAAGTATTTTACAAACAAACATTTAATGTAAGTTGTGCAGTGGGCATTATTTTAGTTATCATAACATTAGTATTAGGTGTAGTTTTAAATAGAGCGTCTAAAAGCAATGACATCGAATCTATCTATTAAAAGAGAACTTAAGTAGCATCGTTAGAATTAATTTTAGAAAATAAGCATAGAATATAAACATGATTCGTGAATATAAAATATAAATGATTAGTATTAATCATCTTTTATCTATATTTATGACATCAAAAGGAGTCAAATAATTATGGAAAAATACATTTTATCAATAGACCAGGGAACAACTAGTTCAAGAGCGATTTTATTTAATAAAGACGGAGAAATCAAAGGTGTAGCACAACGAGAATTCAAACAACATTTTCCACAATCTGGTTGGGTAGAACATGATGCTAATGAAATTTGGACATCTGTATTATCTGTAATGGCAGAAGTCATGAATGAACAAGATGTAAGAGCTGAGCAAATTGAAGGTATAGGTATTACAAACCAACGTGAAACAACAGTTGTATGGGATAAAAATACTGGCCGTCCAATTTACCATGCTATTGTATGGCAATCTCGTCAAACTCAAAGTATTTGTCATGATTTAAAAGAACAAGGTCATGAAGATTTATTCCGTGATAAAACTGGTCTTTTATTAGATCCGTATTTTGCTGGTACAAAAGTAAAATGGATTTTAGATAATGTTGAGGGTGCAAGAGAAAAAGCTAATAACGGTGATTTACTGTTCGGCACAATTGATTCTTGGTTAGTATGGAAGTTATCAGGTAGAGAAGCGCATATTACTGACTATACTAATGCTAGTCGTACATTAATGTTTAATATCCATGAATTAAAATGGGATAAAGAATTATTAGATATTCTAGAAGTTCCCGAAAACATGTTACCTGAAGTTAAACCTTCTAGTGAGGTATATGCACATACAGTGGATTATCACTTCTTTGGTCAAAATGTACCAATTGCTGGTATCGCAGGTGACCAACAAGCTGCTTTATTCGGTCAAGCATGCTTTGATCGTGGAGATGTGAAAAACACTTATGGTACTGGTGGTTTCATGTTAATGAACACTGGTGAAGAAGCGGTAAAATCTGACAGTGGTTTATTAACTACAATTGCATACGGTCTTGACGGTAAAGTAAATTATGCTTTAGAAGGATCAATCTTTGTTTCCGGTTCAGCAATTCAGTGGTTACGTGATGGATTAAGAATGATTAATTCAGCGCCACAAACTGAAAACTATGCTACACGTGTAGATTCAACTGAAGGTGTATATGTAGTTCCAGCATTCGTTGGTTTAGGAACACCTTATTGGGATTCTGAAGCAAGAGGCGCTATCTTTGGTTTAACACGTGGTACTGAAAAAGAACATTTCATCCGTGCAACATTAGAATCACTTTGTTATCAAACACGCGATGTTATGGAAGCGATGTCTAAAGACTCAGGCATCGAAGTTCAAAACTTACGTGTAGACGGTGGTGCAGTTAAAAATAACTTTATCATGCAATTCCAAGCTGATATTGTTGATACACCAGTTGAACGTCCAGAAATTCAAGAGACAACTGCGTTAGGTGCTGCTTATTTAGCTGGTTTAGCTGTAGGCTTCTGGGAAAGCAAAGATGATATTGCTAACAGATGGAAACTTGAAGAAGAATTCGAACCAAAAATGGAAGAAGAGCAACGCGCGAAACTATATAAAGGTTGGAAAAAAGCTGTAGAAGCTACACAAGTATTTAAACTAGAAGACTAGAAATTAATATATTAATAATTTGTAAGCATAAGATAGACTTGATTTTCTTATTTATGTTATACTTAAAATAAGTTAATAAAGAAATCGAGACATGAGAGATTTATTCGTACAATTAAATGGTAATTGTGGGATAAGTCTCTCTTTTTTTATACTAATTAGGAGGCGTTGAATTATGGGTTTATCAACACTTAAAAGGGATCACATAAAAAGAAATTTAAAAAATGAAGAATATGATGTTGTCATCGTTGGTGGCGGAATTACAGGTGCAGGGATTGCACTTGATGCAAGTAACCGTGGAATGAAAGTAGCATTAGTAGAAATGCAAGACTTTGCACAAGGTACAAGTTCTCGTTCTACTAAATTAGTACATGGTGGGTTACGTTATTTAAAACAACTTCAAGTAGGTGTTGTAGCTGAAACAGGTAAAGAACGTGCCATTGTTTATGAAAATGGTCCACACGTAACAACTCCAGAATGGATGTTATTACCAATGCATAAAGGCGGTACATTCGGTAAATTTACTACTGCTATTGGTTTAACAATGTATGACTTTTTAGCAGGCGTTAAAAAATCAGAACGTAAAAAAATGCTATCTAAACAAGATACGCTTAATAAAGAACCATTAGTTAAACAAGATGGCTTAAAAGGTGGCGGTTATTATGTTGAATACCGCACAGATGATGCAAGATTAACAATCGAAGTTATGAAAAAAGCTGCCGAAAAAGGTGCTGAAATCATTAACTATACTAAATCAGAACATTTCACTTATGACTCAAATAAAAAAGTAAATGGTATTGAAGTCGTTGATATGATTGATAATGAAACTTATCCTATTAAAGCTAAAAAAGTTATTAACGCTTCAGGACCATGGGTTGATGAAGTAAGAAGTGGAGACTATGCAAGAAACAACAAACAATTACGTTTAACTAAAGGTGTTCATGTTGTTATTGATCAATCTAAATTCCCATTACAACAAGCAGTATACTTTGATACTGAAAAAGATGGCAGAATGATCTTTGCTATTCCTAGAGAAGGAAAAGCGTATGTTGGTACAACTGATACATTCTATGATAATGAAAAAGCTACACCATTAACTACTCAAGAAGATAGAGATTATTTAATCGAAGCTATTAATTACATGTTCCCATCAGTTAAAGTTAAAGATGAAGATATCGAATCAACTTGGGCTGGTGTACGTCCATTAATTTTAGAAGAAGGTAAAGATCCTTCAGAAATTTCTCGTAAAGATGAAGTTTGGGAAGGTGAATCTGGATTACTAACTATCGCTGGTGGTAAGTTAACAGGATACCGTCATATGGCATTAGAAATTGTAGATTTATTAGCTAAACGTCTTAAAAAAGAATACGGTTTAACATTCAAACCATGTGCAACTAAAGAATTAAAAATCTCTGGTGGTGACGTAGGCGGAAGTAAAAACTTCGACAATTTCGTTAAACAAAAAGTTGACGCAGCTAAAGGATTTGGCATTGACGAAGACGTTGCTTATCGTTTAGCAAGTAAATATGGTTCTAACGTTGACGATTTATTCAATATTGCTCAAACAGCACAATATCATAACAGTAAATTACCATTAGAAATTTATGTTGAATTAATTTATGGTATTCAACAAGAAATGGTATTTAAACCAACTGACTTCTTAGTACGTCGTTCTGGTAAATTATACTTTAATATTGATGATGTACTTAACTACAAAGATGCAGTTATTGATGTTTTAGCAGATATGCTTCAATATAGCGATGCTCAAAAACAAGCTTATACTGAAGAAGTAAATAAAGCGATTGATGAAGCACAATCAGGTAATAATCAACCTGCAGTTAAAGAATAAATATCATGATGTTGAACTACTAGTATTGAGATATACTCTCAATACTAGTAGTTTTTTTATGCGAAATGTTATACTTTGTAATACAACTTTTTTTAATCAAAATAAACATCTTATAAGTAGATAACTATTTATTATGCATACAATTTGATTACAATGTTATCAAAAGGTATATTGAATATAATATGGTTGTTTAACGTAAATAATATAAATGAACTTTAGAAATTTTGGGGGTATATATGTGAGTCAAAGTCAATTCAATATCACAGTGGAAGATGGAACAATGATTGAAGTGAAAATAGACAAAGCAAATAATGAAACTATAGGCATTGTTCATCTTTTTCATGGTATGGCTGAGCATATGGATCGTTATGATGAATTAGTCAAAGCTTTAAATTTACAAGGCTATGATGTTATCAGACATAATCACAGAGGACATGGTAAAAATATTGATGAAAAAGAAAGAGGTCATTTTGATGATATGTCTCAAGTCGCTGCCGATGCATACGAAATAGTTGAAACGTTATACGATAGTCATTTTGAATTACCATACATTATTTTAGGTCATTCAATGGGCTCAATCATTGCAAGACTATTTGTAAAACAATACCCTCAATTTGCAGATGGTCTTATATTAACTGGTACAGGTATGTTCCCAAAATGGAAAGGCATTCCAACAATGATCCTGTTAAAATTACTTACAATTGTTGCTGGAAAACGTCGTCGTATTAGATGGGTTAATCGATTAATGAACAAATCATTCACCAAAAAAATTGACCAACCTGAGACAGAAAGTGATTGGCTTTCTACAAAAAGAGAAGAAGTTAATAAATTTATTGATGATGAATATTGTGGCTTCAGAGTATCTAATCAACTTATATATCAAACCGTTAAATACATGATGGATACTGCAAATGTAAAATCGTTAAAACAAATGGATCACAATCTGCCTATTCTTTTAATTTCAGGAAAAGACGACCCCTTTGGTGAATATGGTAAGGGAATTAAAAAATTAGGTAAAATTTATAAAAAAGCGGGTATTAAACATATCACCGTACAATTATATAAAAATAAACGGCATGAAATTTTATTTGAAGACGATTATTTGTCAACTTGGCACCATATGTTTGAATGGATTAAAAAACAAATTTTAAAGAAAAATAAAGTGAGTGAGTAGCATGAATAGTACAGATAAACCATTTCTAATCGTCATTGTTGGACCAACAGCATCCGGTAAAACAGAATTAAGTATAGAATTAGCCAAACGATGTAATGGCGAAATCATTAGCGGTGATTCAATGCAAGTATACAGACACATGGATATCGGTACTGCTAAGGTTACTAAAGAAGAAATGGATGGTATTCCACATCACTTAATTGATATATTAAATCCAGATGAATCATTCTCTGCTTATGCATTTAAAGAAAGAGCAGAAGCATGTATTAAAGATATAACTAATAGAGGTAAAACACCAATCGTTGCAGGTGGTACAGGATTATATATTCAGTCTTTACTTTATAACTATCAATTTGAAGACGAAACAGTATCAGAAGAGAAAATGAATGAAGTTAATACTAAATTAAAAGAATTGGAACAATTAAATAATATTGAATTACATGACTATCTAAATACATTTGACCCTGAATCTTCTTCGAATATACATCCAAATAATAGAAAAAGAGTATTGAGAGCGATAGAATATTATTTAAAAACAAAAAAACTTTTAAGTTATCGCAAGAAAGTTCAACAATTCACCGAAAATTATGATACATTATTATTAGGGATTGAAATGTCGCGTGAAACATTATATAAAAAAATAAATAAACGTGTTGATATTATGTTGAGCCACGGATTATTTAAAGAAGTGCAATACTTAGTTGAACAAGGTTATGAGTCAAGTCAAAGTATGCAAGCAATTGGATACAAAGAACTTATACCTGTTATTAAAGGGAACATGGATAAAGAAACAGCCATTGAAAAGTTAAAACAAAATTCGCGAAAATATGCGAAACGTCAATTGACTTGGTTTAAAAATAAAATGAACGTTCACTGGTTAGATAGAGAGAAAATGTCGCTTCAAATGATGTTAGATGAGATTACAACCCAAATAAATAAAAGGAGTACTGAACATGATTGCAAACGAAAACATCCAAGATCAAGCACTAGAGAACTTTAAATCAGAAAAAACAGAAGTTACTGTCTTCTTTCTAAATGGGTTCCAAATGAAAGGAACTATTGAAGATTTCGATGATCAGGTAATTCGTCTGGTTTCTCAAGGAAAACAACATCTGATTTACAAACATGCGATCAGCACTTTCATGATTGATGACGAAAATGAATCAACATCAGAAGAATAAGTAATAATTGAAGTGCATTAAAGCACAACTTTCAATGAACGTAGCAATAGTTACATACTAGTGGGAATGGTAACAGCACAATATTGGATTATTTTTGTTTCTAATATCATTCTCATGCGTGCTTTATCGTATTTGTATTAATTCATGTAAAAAAGCTTCAGTTAAAGCTGGCAGAGCTAACATTTAGCTCACGAAACCAACTTTAATTGAAGCTTTTAAATTTATAATTTTATTTTAGTAATCTGATTAAAGTAATTTTTCAATTTCATTTTCTAATTGTGCTGGTTTTTTCTGTGGAGAGAAACGTTTAACCACATTACCATTACGATCAATTAAAAATTTTGTGAAATTCCATTTAATTTTTTCATTAAACATACCGTGTTGAGCATCTGTTAAGAAACGGAATAATGGATGTTGATTATCACCTTTAACATCGATTTTTTGATGAATAGGGAAAGTAACACCATAATTCAATTTACAATTCTGTGCAGCTTCTTCACCTGAACCAGGTTCTTGCCCACCAAATTGATTACATGGGAATCCTAAAATAATAAATTTTTGATCTTTATATTTTTCATATAGATGTTGTAATCCTTCAAATTGAGGTGTGAAACCACACTCACTTGCAGTATTAACGATTAACATAACATAATCTTTATAATCTTCTAACTTGTATGTTTCACCAGTATTTTTTTCTACTACGAAATCATAAATATTTTCCATAATACCACCCTTTCGAATTACTTACAATTTAACATAATATGGACGAATAGTCTTTATATTGGCACTATGATAAAATACTTAAGAAGAAAATATAAAGGAGATGTATATCATGGCACAGCTATCAACGCATGATACAAAGAAAAAATTGGAAACGGCTGTACTAATCGGTGTACATGCTCAAAATGATAATCAATTTAATTTTGAATCAACAATGGAAGAATTAGAAGCTTTATCAGAAACTTGCCAATTAAATGTAAAAGGTCAAATTACTCAAAATAGAGAACAAGTAGACCATAAATACTATGTTGGAAAAGGGAAAATTGAAGAAATACAAGCTTTCATAGAATTTCATGATATTGATGTCGTAGTAACGAATGATGAATTAACGACAGCTCAATCTAAAACATTAAATGGTAATTTGGGCATTAAGATTATCGATAGAACACAGTTAATACTTGAAATATTTGCACTAAGAGCTAAAAGTAGAGAAGGTAAATTACAAGTTGAACTCGCACAACTTGATTATTTATTACCTAGATTACAAGGACATGGACGTAGCTTATCACGTCTTGGTGGTGGAATTGGAACTAGAGGTCCTGGTGAAACGAAACTTGAGATGGACCGTCGGCATATTCGCACTAGAATGAATGAAATTAAACATCAATTACAAACGGTAGTAGAACATAGAGACCGTTATCGTAGTAAACGTGAACAGAATCAAGTATTTCAAATTGCTTTAGTAGGTTATACCAATGCTGGTAAATCATCATGGTTTAATGTACTAGCTAATGAAACAACTTATGAAAAGAACCAATTGTTCGCCACATTAGATCCTAAAACAAGACAAATTCAAATCAATGAAGGCTTTAACTTAATTATTTCTGATACAGTTGGATTTATACAAAAGTTACCTACTACATTAGTTGCTGCTTTTAAATCAACGTTAGAAGAAGCAAAAGGTGCAGATTTATTATTACATGTGGTAGACGCTAGTCATTCAGAATATCGCTCACAATATGATACGGTTAATCAATTAATTAAACAATTAGATATGGATCAAATTCCACAAGCCGTTATTTTTAATAAAAAAGACCAGTGTGATAGTCAAATGGATTTACCAGTTTCAAACAATCCATATGTATTTGTATCAAGTCGCTACGATAGTGACAAAGATAAAGTTAAAGACTTATTAATTAATCAAATTAAAGATAATTTAACTTACTATGAAGAAACTGTACCAAGTTCGGATGCTGATCGATTATATTTCTTAAAACAACATACATTAGTAAGTGAATTAGAATTTAATGAAAATGATGCGACATATGAAATTAAAGGATATAAAAAAATATAAAGGAAGTTAGCAAGATGACAGACATGACAAGTCTTATTGAAGACGTTGAAAATACATTATCTCCATATTTTAAAGAAATTGAACGTGTTGCTTTAACTAATCAGGAAAAAGTTTTAGACGCGTTTCATGCGGTGAAAGCGACAGAAAGTGACTTATTAGGTACGACTGGTTATGGGTACGATGATTTTGGTAGGGATCATTTAGAAGAAATATATGCCAAAACATTTAAAGCCGAAGATGCTATCGTACGTCCACAAATTATTTCTGGTACTCATGCAATCACATTAGCATTACAAAGTAATTTAAAATATGGTGATGAATTATTATATATCACTGGAAGTCCTTATGATACGTTACTAGAAGTTATAGGCGTGAACGGAAACGGGATTGAAAGTTTAAAAGAACATGGTGTTACATATAATGAAGTTGCATTAAATGAAGGTAAAATTGATATACCAGAGGTTCTGAAATCTATTAATAAACAAACTAAAGTTGTGGCAATACAACGTTCTAAAGGTTATGATCAACGACCATCTATTCCAGTTGATGAAATAAAAGAAGCAATAGAAGCAATTAAACAACAATATCCTGACGTAATTATTTTTGTAGATAATTGTTATGGTGAATTTGTTGAAGAACAAGAACCTATCGAAGTAGGCGCTGATTTAATTGCTGGTTCATTAATTAAAAATCCTGGTGGTGGGCTAGCTAAAATTGGAGGTTATATCGCAGGGAGAAAAGATTTAATAGCGCGTTGCGGTTATAGACTTACTGCCCCAGGTATTGGTAAAGAAGCGGGCGCCTCTTTAAATTCATTACAAGAAATGTATCAAGGTTTCTTCCTAGCACCACACGTTGTAAGTCAAAGTTTAAAAGGTGCTTTATTTACTAGTCTATTATTAGAAAAATTAAATATGACAACATCACCAAAATATAATGTTAAACGTACTGATTTAATACAAACAGTGACATTTGATACAAAAGAACAGATGATATCATTTTGTCAGAGTATACAACATGCGTCACCAATTAATGCACACTTTAGTCCTGAGCCAAGCTATATGCCAGGGTACGAAGATGACGTGATAATGGCAGCAGGTACGTTTGTACAAGGATCTTCAATTGAATTATCTGCTGATGGTCCTATACGAGAACCATATGAAGCTTATGTTCAAGGTGGATTAACATATGAACATGTTAAACTAGCAGTCACACGAGCAGTCAAACAATTAAAAGAACAAGGGCTTGTGTAACATTGAGATAATCTCGGAGTAATTTAAAACTTCGAGATTTTTCTTATTTTATCAGAAAATTTTAAATTTATTTTTCGGAATATAGGGTATTTGGTTAAAAAGAGATACTTTTAGGGTTGGAAAATACAATAAAATCAGTATTTTGAGAGCATATGTCAGAAAACCTAACATATTTTTGTAATATGAGTTAAACTATGCTAAATTAAGTACAAGTTCAAAAGTGGAGGAGAGGTTATTGATGTCTAATGATTCAATCAGACGAAATATGGCCGTATTCTCCATGAGTGTTGTTAGTCAATTAACGGAATTAAGTCCAAGACAAATTCGTTACTATGAAACACATGAACTAGTTATGCCGGCAAGAACTGAAGGAAATAAGAGATTATTTTCGCTGAATGATTTGGAAAGATTATTAGAAATTAAATCTTTAATTGAAAAAGGATTTAATATTAAAGGTATTAAACAAATTATTCATAATCAACAAAATCACTTAACATCAGACGAACAAGAAACTAGAAAAAGAATGATTGTAGATGCAACTCAAAAACAACATGGCGAAACTTTGCCAATAAATCGAGGAGATTTATCCCGATTTATAAAATAAAATTTGGAGGATTTTAAGTATGCCTAAACGTAGTTTTACAAAAGATGATATTCGTAAGTTTGCTGAAGAAGAGAACGTAAGATATTTAAGATTACAATTCACAGATATATTAGGAACAATTAAAAATGTTGAAGTACCAGTAAGCCAATTAGAGAAAGTATTAGATAACGAAATGATGTTCGATGGATCATCTATCGAAGGTTTCGTACGTATCGAAGAATCTGACATGTACTTACAACCTGACTTAGATACATGGGTAATCTTCCCATGGACAGCTGGTCAAGGTAAAGTTGCACGTTTAATCTGTGACGTATACAAAACAGATGGTACACCATTTGAAGGTGACCCACGTAATAACTTAAAACGTGTATTGAGAGAAATGGAAGATTTAGGTTACACAGATTTCAACTTAGGACCTGAACCAGAATTCTTCTTATTCAAATTAGATGAAAAAGGCGAACCAACATTAGAATTAAATGATGATGGTGGTTACTTCGACTTAGCACCAACAGACTTAGGTGAAAACTGTCGTCGTGATATCGTTCTTGAATTAGAGGACATGGGCTTTGATATCGAAGCAAGTCACCATGAGGTTGCACCTGGACAACATGAAATTGACTTTAAATATGCAGATGCGATAACAGCATGTGATAATATCCAAACATTTAAATTAGTTGTTAAAACAATCGCTCGTAAACATAACTTACATGCGACATTTATGCCAAAACCATTATTCGGTGTAAACGGAAGCGGAATGCACTTTAACGTATCATTATTCAAAGGTAAAGAAAATGCATTCTATGATCCAAATGGCGAAATGGAATTAACAGATACAGCTTACCAATTTACAGCTGGTATTCTTAAAAATGCACGTGGATTCACTGCAGTTTGTAACCCATTAGTAAACTCATACAAACGTTTAGTTCCAGGTTACGAAGCACCATGTTACATTGCATGGAGTGGTAAAAACCGTTCACCATTAGTACGTGTACCATCTTCAAGAGGTTTATCTACTCGTGTTGAAGTACGTTCAGTAGACCCAGCAGCTAACCCATACATGGCATTAGCAGCAATCTTAGAAGCTGGACTAGACGGTATTAAAAACAAATTAGAAGTTCCTAAACCAGTAAACCAAAATATTTACGAAATGAATCGCGAAGAACGTGAAGCTGTAGGTATTGAAGACTTACCTTCAACACTATACACTGCGTTAAAAGCTATGCGTGAAAATCCAACAATCAAAAAAGCTTTAGGTAATCATATCTATAACCAATTCCTTAATTCAAAATCAATTGAATGGGATTACTATAGAACCCAAGTATCTGAATGGGAAAGAGATCAGTACATGAAACAATACTAAAGCGCTAAACAATATTGGGGAATATTGTTATATCAAGGGCTAGAGCATTTTTGCTTTAGCTCTTTTTTAATTAAAACTGGGCAACTAATATAAGAAATTTAACGATAAAATTGATAACTGGGCAACTTTTGGACAACTACAATGTAAAGGATTAATTTTGCTATAACTCAAACAGTTATTTATCTTTAAAATATGGAAATATTTTGAAGTGAAAGGTAGATTTTGGGAAGTATCATTTTTATGCAGTTCTACAAAAGGAAATTAATGTAAGTCATACATTATAAAGAACTTTGAAAAAATTTAATTTATAGTGTGGCTTTTCACATAAGAGTTACTTAATTTTTAAATGAAATATACAAATCATTTTAATAAATAGATAGCGGAGACTTAATTGTGTTATCAGTAAGAGATAAATAAGGAGTATATAAAGAGCGTACAATATAATTTTCATTAAATTAAAAAGTATAATAAAACTTTATTGCTGAATTAGTATGTAGTAAAATTATATTAGTAAGAAATAGAGATGACTTACAACGCTATTGTGTTAGGGGGTGAAAAGCCTTGACCGATATCAT
This sequence comes from Staphylococcus sp. FSL H8-0121, assembly GCF_038008425.1. Lineage (NCBI taxonomy): Bacteria > Bacillati > Bacillota > Bacilli > Caryophanales > Staphylococcaceae > Staphylococcus > Staphylococcus sp. FSL H8-0121. The sequence goes on along the minus strand of NZ_JBBOZB010000001.1, from coordinate 536,589 downwards.
AATAAAACTCCTAGAATATCCAGTGTGGGTAGCACTGATTACTCCAGGAGTAATAAAAGAGCTTAGACTATGGCATCTCGGTTACTTGGATCGGAAGCCTAAAATATAAGCTTAATGATTATCGGAGCCATAAGGCTCCTCCTTACACAATTATATTATAATATTTTTCAGAGGTTTTCAATTGTGACAATTCAAATTTATTTATCTTTATGTACTTTATGCTTTCTATTATTGCTTTTTGTTGGCAGAAAGATCCATTTTTATTATCTTGATAAAAAGAATGGAAGTAGATAAAATGGTGTATTAAAAAATAATGTAAATACTAATAAATAGTGAAATATCTGGTTATTAAATTCATAAAATTATTGTTATATTAAAATGGTGTATATTTGATTGAGGAAAGTGAAAGCACTATTTAATGTGTATATATTTGAAATGCCGAATAGAGTTTATAAGTATCAAAAGTATTAGAAAAATTTTTAAAATAAATAGAAAGGGAGACGAATAATAGCGTTTGTATTTAGGTGAAGATTGTGAAAGTAACTGTAAAAGTACGAAAAACTACAAAAAAAGAAAAATTAGATTTCTTAGTTGGATCACTTGTGGTTGTTAGTATCATTCTATTAATTAAATATCTAAACTAAAGATTTAACTAGACGTGTCATCCGATGATGCGTCTTTTTTAATTTCCAAATATTGGCTAGAACGTGCTAAAAACGTTATGGACGCTGAATCTTTAGTCGATGCACAAGCAATCATTGAAATTGAACGTATCATTCTATTGATGTATGCCGAAATTACAAAAGAATTATTAGCCTTTTATGCAAAATATGCTAAAGATACTGGATTAAGTATTCAAGAAGTTAAGAAAATGGCTGATAGCTTTGATGTATTAGCGTTTAGTAACAAAGCGAAACAATTTGTTGAGTGTAAAGACTTTAGTGATGAGGCAAATCAATCGCTCAAACAATACAACTTAACGATGAAAGTTTCTAGAGAAAAACTATTAAAGCAGCAGCTAGATTTGATTGTGAAAGATTCTAGTTTAGATCTTCAAAATAAAATTGAAGATAAGTTAAGTGACGCAGTTAATAGAGAAGTAAAGAGACAAGCACATATTCTAGGTGAACATGTTCAAATTGATGACACTGAAGTGAAAGCAGTCGTGAATAGTAATTTTAAAGGTGTCAAATGGTCAACGAGATTATGGAATGATATGGAACTTGTTCAAAAGGAAGTTGAACGAGTAACAAGTCATGTCGTCATTCGAGGTCGACATCCAAATGAATTTGTTACTGAATTTAAAAAGCAATTCAATACTACTTCTTATAATGCCAGTAGATTGTTAGTCACTGAATCAGCACGGGTACAATCTGAATCACAGAAGATAGCATATCTTAAAGATTTAGGTGAAGAAGGTGAATACGATTATGTAGCTAAATTAGATGGGAAAACATCTAAAGTATGTCACTCATTAAATGGTAAAACATTTAAAGTTAAAGATATGGTTCCTGGTGTGAATGCCCCTCCAATGCATCCATGGTGTAGAAGTACTACTATACCAAAAGTAGGTAACTGGAGAGAGAAATTCTTTAAAGAACGTAAAGGTAAGTATCAAGTAGAAGACAAAGTATCTGAAAGAGAAAAATTACAAGAAAAAGCTAAAAAAGAAATGCTTGAAATGATAAGTAATGGTAAAATAAAAGTAGAACTAAACCAAGAGAAACAAAATAGACATTTGTTAGGTCATAAATTATATGATGAATATAAGTTAAAAAATTTGCGGAACAGGAATTTAATACCAAGTTATATAATTTTAAAAAATGATGAATTAAATGAATTGATACTGCAAAAATTTGGTAGTGGAAAATTAGTAACTAATAGGCAAGGTAAATGGAAAAATAAAGAAATAATTGATTTTGGCAAAATTATAGGGAAAGATTATATTGATGGAAAATTTATAAATACTCAATGTGGCACAGTACATTATTCAAAAACTGGGAGCCACATTATTCCAAATGGAAAGGAAGATAAAAATTGAAATTGTGGACATATATTGGTAAAAAAGTAGTGATAGATTTTACTGATGGACAACGACTTATGGGAAAAGTTACTAATTTTGATGACCACTTAGACAATGAAAGTGGCGAGAATTCTATCCACTTAGCAGTGGGTGATTTATTATATGATATTGATGAATCCGAGATTGAAGATATAAATATAATTTCTGCATAGCACCCTTTCTGCACAAATAAAGAGAAAGTGGTGCTATTTTTATACTCTTTTTTAACCTTCCAATGTGAAGGTTATTTTTTATTGTCCAAAACGTGCTGATGACATTTTAGTATCCAATTAACTTTAGAAATTGTAATTGAATACCACAACTAAAAAAATAACTATTGTAGTTATTATATATTTATAATATAATATTTTTATAAAATTTCAGTATTCAAAGGTGTTTAAATAGTTTTTACATAACTAGATGGAAATATAATAATGAAAGAATTACGTGAAATTTTGGACAACGAAATTAAGATAGATAAAAAAAGAGAAAGAAAAAGAACAATGATTTTCAAAACAAAATTCAAAATGAGCTGATTATATGAAGAAGCCTATATTAAGGTTAGATGGTGAGATGACAAAAGAAGAACTATTTGATTTTTTAAATATAGATATCGAAGAATATTCGGTCGAAAAGAAACAAGAAAACGAAATGAAAGAATTGACTGATGAAGACTCAATTAAAACTATAGATGAATGAGTAATTTTTAAAATTAATAGTAGGTTAATAGGTAATGTTATTAGTTTTGTTGATCAGAGGTGAAAGTGATTGCTAACTTTAAAAATTAAAGAAATAAATGATAAAAGTGTTACATATAAATATTATCCAAATGATGATGAAAATATTAAACCTGGTGTTATTCAAATGGATATAGATAGTCTTCAAATTCTCAATGCCAAAAAATCTGGTATTGAGAATAATACAATAGATAATTATTTCATACATGCAATTGATAGAATACACACGAATACTAATAAGCGATTATTTCCTGATTCTGAACTTGTAGCATGGGGATAAAACACTTATACAGTGATTTAGCTTATTTTTTAATTATTTAAAGGAGTAAAAATTATGGTAGAATTATACAAAGTCAAAGAAAGTGACAATCAAATTGAATATAAATATTTGCCTGAAAATAAAATAAGCAATGGATATGGCCAAGTAATAGTAAATAAAAATAATAATAGAGTTGATAGTTATACTTTGTCGAAATTAGAAATAGATAATGATATTTTGATATATAGAAATCATGTGTATCATGCTATTAAAAAATTTAATATGAATGGTTATTTTCCAGAAAAATATACTGTTGCTTGGTATTAAAATATATATGTGGGTGATATAAATGGTAATACTACAATTAGATGGTAATATACCTATAGAGGATTTAATAGAAGACTTGCAAGAGGATTTGAAAAAATTAAATGAAGAAAATGAATAGTAACAACAATCAGAATTAAGATATGATTTATATTCTTATAAAAATGTAGGTGAGAATATTGCATATAAGAGATGCTTATGGTCATAATGTAAAGGTAATTTTAACAAATGGAGATGAATTAAAAGGTAGAGTAATTGATTATGAAAACCCATTAGAAACAGACACTGGCAATTATGATATGGATCTTAAGACAGATTTGTGTACATACTCTATTGATGAATCCGATATAAAACAAATTGAAATTATAGAAAAGTAAATTTTATTAGGAAGTGGTTATTATGCATTTTGCACAGTTAGATGGTGAAATAACCAATAAATAGTCGCAAGAATTATTGGAAAAAGAATATAAGAAAGCGATAGAATTAGAAAAACAAAAAATCAAAAGATTAGTAGCATCCTTTCAGCATAGATAAAGAGAAAGTGATGCTATTTATATATTCTTTTAACTTTCCAATGTAAAGGTTATTTTTTATTACCCAAAACATACTGATGACAATAAAATACAAAATAGATATCAACTTTCTCAAACATATATACTTACTAAACTTCCTAACCATTAATTCAAATAAAAAAGCATCACCCTATAATAGAATGATGCTCAAAATAAAACTTCCATATAACTACTATATCAACGCTAACAATTGATCTACATTTTCCTCAGTAGTTGCCCAGCTTGTCGCAAATCTCACAACTCGATGCTGATCATCGTATTTTTCCCAAACTGCGAATTTCACTTTTTGCTCTAGTTCAACAATTTTATCATTATTTAATATAAAGAATTGTTGATTTGTAGGTGAATCAAAATATAATTGATAACCTTTTTCTAGGAACCCGGCTTTCATTTTATTTGCCATTTCAATTGCATGACGGCTAATTTTGAAATATAAATCATCAGTAAATAATTCAAGAAATTGTATACCTGTTAATCTACCTTTAGCTAATAGGGCGCCATGATGTTTAATGCGGGTTGTAAATTGTTTTGGTTCATTTTGTTTTGTAAATACTATTGCTTCTCCGCAAAGTGCACCAATTTTTGTACCACCAATATAAAATATATCGCAATACTTAGCTACGTCTTCAATAGTTAAGTCTGATTGATCGCTCATTAATCCATATCCTAATCTTGCGCCATCCATAAATAGAGGGAGATTGTGTTTTTGACATACTTTAGATAAAGATTCTAATTCTGGTTTTGTATATAAAGTACCATACTCGGTTGGATGTGAAATATAGACCATTCCTGGAAATACCATGTGATCACGTTTGAAATCACTATTGAAAGTGTCTAAATAGTCCTCAACACCTTTTGCAGTTATTTTTCCTTCAGACGAAGGTATTGCTAAAACTTTATGCCCACTATATTCGATAGCGCCACCTTCATGCACGGCGACGTGTCCTGTGTCTGCTGAAATTACACCTTCATAACTTTCAAGTACTGAATTAATGACAACTTGATTTGTTTGTGTCCCACCGACAAGAAATCGAACGGTCGCTTTAGGACAATTGATTCTATTTTTAATTTGTTGGATAGCTTGTTCTGTAAAATGATCGAATCCATATCCTGCTGCTTGGACTCTATTTGTTTCTACTAAACGATTTAATACTTTTTCATGTGCACCTTCTAAATAATCATTTTCAAAAGATAGCATTTACTTTCCCTCCAATAAATCAGTGAAATACTTTTTCAAATAAGCGATATTTTTCTTATTACTTACACGAATGAATATATTATATCTTATTTTAAATTTATTTCAAATATATTCCGAACAATATAATTTTAATGCAAATCGTATTGACATGGTTAAACTTCAATATTAATTGAATTATTAATGAAAAAGACTTATCATTTAATCATCAAAGTGAAAAGGGGAATTGAAAATGGAGCAAATTAAATTTAAAACTTTTACAGAAAGTAGCTTAGATAAATTAGAAAATAGTGTGAATCAATATTTACAATCAGATGAAGGTGCAAGTTATAAGTTATTAAATATTACGATTAAAGAGACTGAAGAACACAGATTTCCTAATATTGAAGAAGATTTTAATGCGGTTGTGACTTTAGTTAAAAATGATAAAAATTAAAAGATAAAATGTTGTTAGGAGATTATGTTTATGGAACTAAGGTTTTCTCATGATTTGGGTATGCTATTTACAATATTATTAGTTATAGGTTTTGTAATTAATATTATTTTAGCGTTTATAATTATATTTTTAGAAAGAAATCGTCGTAGTGCTAGTTCAACTTGGGCATGGCTATTTGTATTATTTGTATTACCATTAATTGGTTTTATTCTATATTTATTTTTCGGACGCACAGTGTCTAAAAGAAAATTAGATAAAAATAACGGTAATGAATTAGATGCATTTAATGAACTTATAGATAAACAAATCAAAGAATTTGATGAAAAAACTTATGATACCGACAATCAATTAGTAAAGAAACATCATGATTTAGTTCGAATGTTATTAATGAACCAAGATGGTTTTATTACTGAAAATAACCATCTAGATTTATTTACTGATGGACATGAACTTTATGATCAAATGCTTGAAGATATTCGCAATGCGAAAGATTACATACATTTAGAATATTTTGGATTTGAGTTAGATGGTTTAGGAAAACGTATCATCAAAGCCTTGGAAGAAAAACTTAAAGAAGGATTAGAAGTTAAGTTACTATATGACGATGTTGGATCTAAAAAGATTAGTAGAGCTAACTTTAAACATTTCAATGAGCTAGGTGGAGAAGTGGAAGCATTCTTTGCCTCTAAATTACCTATCATTAACTTTAGAATGAATAACCGTAATCACCGTAAAATTGTTGTTATCGATGGCCAAGTTGGTTATATTGGTGGGTTTAATGTAGGTGATGACTATTTAGGTTTAGGTAAATTAGGTTACTGGAGAGATACTCATTTTAGAATTAAAGGGAATGCTGTAGATGGATTGCAAACACGATTTATGATGGATTGGAATTCTCAAGCACATAGACCTCAATTTGAATATAATGATAAGTATTTTCCGAAGAAACAAGTACAAGATGGACATGTACCAATGCAAATTGTGGCAAGTAGTCCAGCGGAAGATTGGCATCAAATTGAATTTGGTTATACTAAAATGATTATGAGTGCTAAGAAATCTATTTATATTCAAACACCTTATTTTATACCAGATAATTCTTATATTAATGCCATCAAAATGGCTGCAGCTACTGGTATCGAAGTACATATGATGATTCCTAGTAAGCCTGACCATCCATTCGTATACTGGGCTACATTTGCTAATGCAGCACAGTTATTAGAAAGTGGAGTACATATCTACACTTACGAAAATGGATTCTTACATTCTAAAGTATGTTTAATTGATGATGAAGTTGTTTCTGTAGGGTCTGCTAATATGGACTATAGAAGTTTCGAACTTAACTTTGAAGTTAATGCATTTGTTTATGATGAAAAAATGGCTAAAAAGATCAAGCATGCATATAAAGAAGACATTAAAAAGTCAAATGAACTTACACTAGAAGGATATAAAAATCGTTCTCTAAAAATTAAGATTAAAGAAGATTTGGCGAAATTAATTTCACCAATATTATAACCTTAGAATCTGTCACATAAAGTGGCAGATTTTTTATTTTACGATATTAATATTATGTTAAGTATAATATAAGAGTTTTAAGAGTAAAGGATGGATTTAGATGGTTCATTTTTCTTATCTACGTGTGTAGATAGCAATTTTAATATTTCAATGGCTCTGTAAGTAGGTGTTTCTATACTTAAAGTATGTTCAAAGGTGTGGTTTTGAGCAGTTTTAACGCGATAGGTTACTTGGTGGCTATCAATGATACAATCAATAATTTCCATTTTTCCTCCTTTTAAAGTCTTAAGAATTGGAATTAAGCGGTTTATTAATGTATATATACCACTAAAATTTAAAATTATTCACTAATTCTTTATTTAAATATTAAATTTGTACAGTTAAATAAATTAAAAACAGACAATTGAATTAAACATCAATTGTCTGCTTTAAAATACGTGTGTTATAAGGTTCTTTCATTACTATTAGGTTATCTTTTTCTTTTGTTCATAAAATTAGTTATTAAATAAACAATAAACCCTACAAAGATACCTAAAAAGATTGAAACTACTGCAGATACAATAGTTGGAAATTTAAATGCAACTTGCATCACAATACCTACAATCACTGCTACAATAACAGCTATAAGTGTAACTCTATTTTCACTAGACATACGGGTTATTCACTCCTAACATACAGTATTATATCACGGTAATCATTAATTAAAAATTCATAATTAATATTGACGCTATGTTTATTTTTCATTATGATTAGTCAGGATAAAAAAGTAAGAATGGGTGACATCAATGAAATCAAAAAAATCTCTATCAACACTCGCGTTGGTAATTATAGCTATCTTTGTATTATTGTTTCAATATATTAATCATTCAGGACCATTTTGTGGTAATCAATCTGAAGTTTCTAGTACGGATTTAAAAGGAAAAGAAAAAGTTCATGTAGAAAGAGTCGTTGACGGAGATACCTTTGTCGCCAAACAAGGTAATAAAAGTATTAAAGTGAGATTAATCGGTGTAGATACACCTGAAACTGTCAAACCTAATACGCCAGTTCAACCTTATGGAAAAGAAGCGTCTAATTATAGTAAGAAAACATTATCTGATAAAGATGTATATCTAGAATATGATAAAGAAAAGAATGATAGATACGGTAGAACCTTAGCATACGTATGGTTAGATAAAGACCATATGTTTAACAAGGAGTTAGTTGATAAAGGATTAGCAAGAGAGAAATACTTTGCACCGAATGGTAAGTATAGAGATATGTTTATTAAAGCTCAAAATGAAGCTAAGAAAAAGAAAGTTAATCTTTGGAGTTAAATAGATAAAATAATAAATAAAAGACCAGTTCAAAATGATTAAATGTTTTGAACTGGTCTTTTGGTATGTCCACTTTAATTGAATTGTTCGGTAATTTGATTCACTTGATCTTCGGTCAATGGATGTTTTGATAAATGAACTGCATCTTTGATTACTTTTTCTAAAGAAGATTTTGTTGATACAGTGTCTACGTATTTATCGCTTTCTCCAGAACCTTCGATAATATTTACTGATCCATCGTTAAAGTAGATGACACCAATACTTTGAATCTTAAAGTTAAATTGTCCTTCAATTTGGTCTTTAAGCGCTTTAGCGTTATTAGCAGCTTGTTGATATGGATCATAATCATAAAATTCAAAAATAACACGGTTATCTTGAAGGGTTTCGATAAATGTATATACGCCTTCACGAGTTGTATTAAATTGTTCATGATATTGTTCACTAATGTAATGACCTACTATTTTGTCTCTATCTAAAGGTTGTTGATCCTTATCGATATGTTTATCTGGAACATCGAAATGATAGAACGTTTTTTGGTTCCAATGTTTAACATCGACATTGATTAAACCAACGTCTGTTACAATAATGAAATCGAAAGATCTCACATATTCAAATAAAGGATGTTTTGTTGCCAAATTACTTGTAGTAATGATGTTATAGAATTTTAGTTGATCATCCTCGATAAATTTGTCCAAAATACCTCTTAAATCACGTTTAGCATTTTTTAAAGCGTGAGGACTAATGTCTTTGTTAGTACTAAGCATTTGATTTTTTAAAGAAAGATTTTCTTCACTTAAAGCTGAATTTTTTGCAACGATTTGATTTTTAGCGTATTCTTCTGTTTCAACTCTACTTTTTAAATACTGTTGATTCAAGAAAAATACAATAATCAAAACAATGATGATAATTATTAGAATTATCGATAATGTTGACATAATTTTCACCCGAATCTCTTTAATTTTTAAATAAAAAATACAAATGAATGATTACGATAAATATATTTAATTTTAAAGTAACGCAAACATAAATATTATCGTAATTACACACTTGATAACACAATATAAATTATAAACTTCCGGTTAATGATGTTCAATCTATAGCAGGTGAAATTAAGAATATTGTATGAACTTTTAATCTAAAACTTCCTATAATTTAATATGATGGGTGTAATATTTTACGACACTCAATTAAAACTGTGGATATAATAAAATTTTATAGCATTAAATATAGATTTTACTAATTGTTCACAAATAACCAATTGAAAAATTTTAAGTATATAGGTATAATCAATCTTATGAAAGCGTTTACTAAGAAGGTGGTGTGCTTATACATGGAAGAACATTTAAACACTAAAACATTAGTTGAAGAATTAATTCAAACTTCATCTCAATCATTAAAATTTCATGGTGTAGTTGCCATGCAATTGTTTTTAAGTGATGATTTTGAACTACCTTCAAAAGTAGATATTTGTGTAGAACGTAAAAAATTAATAGAAATTGTAAAAGCAATTCCTAAGACATTCACAGTTTGTTTATATAATAAAGCAGGGGAATGTTTTAAAAATCGTAACATAGCTTTAAAGGATATTACCCATGTAAATGTATATGATGACCAACAACATATCATGGAAATTTTTGTTTATGATGTTGTAAATGATGAATGGGTATTTAGATTAGATAATAAAATTCGTTTATCAAAGGATAATATATATTTCCACTCATTAAATAATGGTGTGGATTATATTAAACCCGAAATTGTTCTAATGTATGATTTATTAGACAATCAAAATTACCATCAATTTTCAAACTATAAACGAGTGATTGATTCATTAAGTTATTACCAATTCTTTATTCTCAAACTTGTAGTAGGCGAGAAAAGGATAAAAGAGGCAATTATTAATAATAAAAAGATATTAGAATCATAAAAAGCAACTTTCTATTTGGAATCTTATCCATTCCATAATAGAAAGTTGCTTTATTTTTAGCTATTCTTTAATACACACGCCATGGTAACAGAATTCATAAGTTGATCTAACCGCTTTTTCTGCATCTTCCACTTTAATTCCAAACATCATAGATATTTCTGAAGCACCTTGGTTTATCATTTTTAAATTAATATTAGATTCAGCTAGAGCATGTGTAATCTTGCTAGCTGTACCTACAACTCTGTTCATACCCTCTCCAACAATCATAAGGATAGCTAGATCATGGTCGATACTTAATTCATCGACATCACAATGTTTTTGAATATCGTTTAATACCCGACTTTCAATATTTTTAATTTGATTGGAACGCATAACTATACTGATATTATCAATTCCAGAAGGCATATGATCGAATGAAATATTGTAATCTTCAAATACACCTAGAACCTTTCTAGTAAAACCTACTTGTCTATTCATTAAATATTTTTTGATATTGATTACTGTAAAGTCCTTATCACAACTAATACCACTAATGACATTTTTAGAATTAATTTCTCGGTCATGTAATATATATGTCCCTTTATCTTCTGGTCGATTAGTATTTTTTATAACTACAGGAATACGATCTTTATGTAATGGTTGAAGCGCTTCATCATGAAATACACTGAAACCAGCATAAGATAACTCACGCATTTCTCTATAAGTAATTTCTTCAATAATTTCAGGATCTTTGATGATATTTGGGTTAGCTTTATAAATACCAGAAACATCAGTAAAGTTCTCATAAAGTGAGGCTCTAACACCACGTGCAATAATAGCGCCGGTTATGTCTGAACCACCTCTTGGGAAAGTAACTATAAAATTATGTTTTGAAACGCCAAAGAAGCCAGGAATAATTAATTTTTCCTTATAGTCATTTAATTTATAAATCTGTTCATATGAAGAATCCAATATTTGAGCTTGTTTTGGTAAATCTGTTACCCAAATACCTGCTTCTTTAGGTGAAATATACCTTGTTGGGATACCTTGACTATTATTATATGTGGCAATGAGTTGAGCGTTAAAGTCTTCACCACATGACACAATCGCATCGTATAGTCGAGAGGGTTTATCTTTAAGTTCATGAATATAATGTTCAAGAGTATGATCGATTGTATCGAGAATATCACGATCCATATCGAGCTCATCAACGATATCAGCGTATCTTTGAATAATTTCTTGTTTTTTATGTTGATAATCAATGTTATTTATCGCTTTTTCATACAAGCGAATTAATAAATCTGTCGTTTTAATATCGTTTTTTGATCTTTTACCTGGTGCAGAAACGATAATAATTTTTCTTTCTGGATCTTCATTAACTATCTTTAATACTTTTTTAATTTGTTTGGCGTTGGAAACAGAACTGCCTCCAAATTTAGCTACTTTCATAAATAAAACAACCTTTCTAAAAAATCAGAAAATTTCATTCAGTTTTTGTCTAGAGAATGGTAATATAAAATTATATTTCTATTATTGCGAACTTTACAAAAATTAAGAATAATTCTATACTATACCATCATATAGTATTTTTCAACGATACATTTGTTTTTCTCAAGTGAACAAGGAGGTACAGCTAAATGAAAGAATTAAATATAGCATTACTTGGTTTAGGTACGGTCGGATCAGGTGTTGTTAAAATTATCGAAGAGAATAGGCAACAAATTAAGGATACACTTAATAAAGATATTGTTATCAAACATATACTTGTTAGGGATAAGTCAAAAAAGCGACCGCTTAATATTAGCCAATATCACTTAACTGACGATGTTAATGAAATTTTAGAAGATGATTCTATTGATATTGTCGTTGAAGTAATGGGTGGTATCGAACCAACAGTTGATTGGCTTCGTACTGCATTGAAAAATAAGAAGCATGTTATTACGGCAAATAAAGATTTATTGGCTGTACATTTAAAATTGTTGGAAGATTTAGCCGAAACTAATGGCGTTGCATTAAAATTCGAAGCAAGTGTAGCAGGTGGAATTCCGATTGTGAATGCAATCAATAATGGATTAAATGCTAATAACATTTCAAAATTTATGGGTATTCTGAATGGAACATCAAACTTTATTCTTTCAAAAATGACTCAAGACCAAACATCATTTGAAGATGCTCTTGAAGAAGCAAAGCGTCTCGGTTTTGCAGAAGCGGATCCTACTGATGACGTTGATGGTATTGATGCCGCTAGAAAAGTTGTTATTACATCTTATTTATCATTTAATCAGGTAATTAAGTTAAATGAGGTTAAATTAAAAGGTATTAGAGAAACAACATTATCTGATATTAATGCAGCTAAATCTTTAGGATATAAAATCAAATTAATTGGTAAAGGTACATATAGTAATGGAAAGGTTAATGCATCAGTCGAACCGACGTTAATCGATGAAAATCATCAACTTGCTGCAGTTGAAAATGAATATAATGCAATATACGTTATCGGTGATGCTGTAGGGGACACAATGTTTTATGGTAAAGGTGCAGGAAGTTTAGCTACAGGTAGCGCAGTTGTTAGTGATTTACTAAATGTAGCATTATTCTTTGAGTCGAATTTACATACACTACCGCCTCATTTTGAATTGAAAACAGAAGAAACTAGAGAAATGATGGATAATGATAAAGCAGTGTTAAAACAAGAAAAACTTAACTTCTATGTTGTTCTTAAAGCACAACACAATTCTGAAGAAAAGTTAGAAAATGAACTCAAAGCACATTTACCGTTCCATAAATCATTGAAAATAACTAAAAGAGACGGAGATACATTTGCAACGGTTATTATAGGGTTAGATCAATCACCAGAACAACTATTAAATGACGCAGGATTTGAAGTAAGTAAAATTTATCCTGTAGAAGGGGTTTAATTTTTATGAAAAGATGGCAAGGATTAGTTAAAGAATTCGATACGTATTTACCGGTAAATGAAAACACACCTCATTTAACATTGAACGAAGGAAACACACCTTTAATTTATTGTGAAAACATGTCTGAAATGTTAGGTATAGAATTATATGTAAAATATGAAGGTGCAAATCCTACTGGTTCTTTTAAAGATAGAGGAATGGTAATGGCTGTAACTAAAGCCAAAGAACAAGGTAAAAAAATCGTGATTTGTGCTTCAACAGGTAATACATCTGCATCTGCAGCGGCTTATGCAGCAAGAGCTGGTTTAAAAGCAATTGTTGTAATTCCAGAAGGTAAAATTGCTTTAGGGAAATTATCTCAAGCTGTTATGTATGGTGCAGAAATTGTTTCTATAGAAGGCAACTTTGATGAAGCCTTAGAAATTGTTAAAGAAATCGCTAAAAATGGAGATATTGAACTAGTTAATTCTGTGAATCCATTCAGAATTGAAGGTCAAAAAACAGGTGCCTTTGAATTAGTAGAACAATTAGACGGTCAAGCACCAGATATTTTAGCCATTCCAGTAGGTAATGCAGGAAATATTACAGCTTATTGGAAAGGTTTCAAAGAATATCATGAAAAAAAGGGCAGTCAACTTCCACAATTATTTGGTTTCCAAGCTGAAGGTGCATCACCAATTGTTCAGAATAAAGTGATTAAAAATCCAGAAACAGTAGCGACTGCCATTCGTATCGGTAACCCTGCTAGTTGGGATAAAGCAACAAATGCATTACAAGAATCTCAAGGTTTAATTGACAGCGTTACAGATGAAGAGATATTAGAGGCATATCAAATGATGACTTCTAAAGAAGGTGTGTTTAGTGAACCAGCAAGTAATGCATCTATAGCTGGACTTATTAAACTTCACCGTGCAGGACGTTTGCCTAAAGGTAAAAAAGTAGTCGCTGTTCTAACTGGAAATGGATTAAAAGATCCTGATACTGCCATTTCTTTATTAGATAATCCTATTCAACCACTTCCAAACGATAAAGAAAGTATCATTAAATATATTAAAGGGGCACTTTAAAATGGAAGCAATATTAAAGTTGAAAATTCCCGCTTCAACAGCAAATTTAGGCGTTGGTTTTGACTCAATTGGTATGGCTTTAGATAAGTATCTGTATATGGATATAAAAGAGATTCAAGGTGATCAATGGGAATTTAACTACTTTAATGAAGAATTAGAGACTTTACCTAAAGATAATTCAAATTACATCTATAAAGTTGCACAATTAGTTGCTAAAAAATATCAAGTTGAATTGCCAGCTTTAAATATTGATATGAGAAGTGATATACCTTTAGCAAGAGGTTTAGGTTCTTCAGCTTCAGCATTAGTAGGTGCGCTATATATTGCTAATCATTTTGGTAATATTCAACTATCACAATATGAATTACTTCAATTAGCGACTGAAATAGAAGGTCATCCTGATAATGTTGCGCCTACAATTTATGGAGGTTTAATATCTGGTTATTACAACTCAGAATCAAAAGTAACGGATGTTGCTCGAATAGATGTACCTAAGGTAGATGTTATATTAACGATTCCTCCTTATGAACTTAAAACTGAAGAATCACGTAAGGCATTACCAGATACATTTTCCCATGCTAATGCTGTCAAAAATAGCGCGATAAGTAATACAATGATTTGTGCATTGATACAACATAAATATGAATTAGCTGGAAAAATGATGGAACAAGATGGTTTTCATGAACCATATAGACAGCATTTAATTCCAGAATTTGAAAAGATTAGAAATATTTCTAAAGCACACCATGCATATGCAACCGTAATAAGTGGAGCTGGACCGACTGTACTAACTTTGAGCCCTAGGGAACATAGTGGTGAAATAGTAAGAACGTTAAAGAATGAAATGTCGCATTGTATTTCAGAATTAGTAACGATAAATGAGGTTGGTGTAATTGAAGAAGTAGTGTACCAATAAGCTCGTTTTGATGTAAAATATAGATAAGTCATTGAAAGGAGATTCGGAATAATATGAGCAAATATAAAGTAGTTGTTATGGATATGGATGACACACTAATGAATAGTGAGAATAAGGTATCTCCAGAAACACAATCTTATCTTATCGACATTCAAGACAAAGGTTACAAAGTTGTATTAGCTTCCGGACGACCAACAGAAGGTATGATTCCCGTTGCGAGAACTTTAAAATTAAATGAACATGAAAGTTATATTATTAGTTATAATGGCGGTAAAACAATTAACATGATTTCTGAAAAGGTAGAAGTAAGTAAAACCGTTTCGAAAGAGAACTTCGATGAAATTGTCGATTACTGTAGAGAAAAAGGGTTTTTAGTATTAACTTATGATGATGGACATATTATTTATGATGGTGAACATGAATATATGAATATTGAATCTGAACTTACTGGACTGCCTATGAAACGTGTTGATGATATTAAATCATATATTACACATGGTGTACCAAAAGTAATGGGTGTTGATTATGTTGGTAATATTACTGAAACACGTATTGATTTAAATGGTTATTTCAATGAAGAAATTGACGTTACGACTAGTAAACCATTCTTCTTAGAATTTATGGCAAGAGACGTTTCAAAAGGAAACTCAATTACTGCTTTATGTGAAAAATTAGATATACCACTTGAGGAAGTTATCGCATTTGGCGACAGTCTAAATGACCAATCTATGTTAGATGTTGTAGGATATGCTGTTGCAATGGGTAATGCAAGTGACGAGTTAAAAGAAAAAGCGGATGAAGTCACATTAGATAATGATTCGAATGGTATACCACATACTCTAAAAAAACTACTATAATGTAAATAAATAGACTTAGGTATTTTTAAGGATAATTAAATAGCGTTAAATAATGAATGCTATCAACCTAATCCAAGTAAAGATACCTAAGTCTATTTTTGTCTATTGAATTTATTTAGCTGTGTGAGTCCAATCTTTTTTTCCTCTATAGCGCTTAACATGTGCATAAACTTGATCTGCTGCATAGTCAAGGTTAGTATATACAGTTATAGTAAAAGCTGATTGGTTATCTTGAAATTTTTCCTCTAAATATACTTCTTTAAGATGTGTGAATAAGTTACTCATTTGGTCATGATTTAAACTTGGGTATTCTCTTAATGTATTTTTTACTAATTGACCATTCTTTTCCTCTAAAGCTTGTACAACAATTACAAAACGTTCATCATTTTTAATCACATCATCGAACAAATTTGTTTGACCAATCATTTTAACCACCTCTAAGCCTTATTTCTTAATTTTATTATACATGATTACGAGCGCTCAGAAAATAAAGATTAACTAGGAATTAATTGTAATTTATTGATTATTGTATAGAAAATTTAAATAAAAATACCTTCCAATTAAAAACCTATAAATCGGCTTGAATTGAAAGGTATAAAATATTTAAACTATAGATATATTAACTATTCATTTTTAAAGATATGAGAACTTAAATCCATATTTTCAAGTTTTACAAATTTAGTTTTCTTAATGAGTTTATGGACAATGAAAATAATTGCCAAAATAATGAGTGGTGTAAAGTTTCGAATAACACTTACCCAATCTCCTGAAACAATACTTCCAAATGAACTACCAAATAATAAAAATAGTAAAGTTGCTATAACTATAATTGGGCCAAATGGATAAAATGGAGCTTTATAAGGTAACAACTCATTAATGTTTTTACCTTGCTTTTTAATTGCACTGCGTACTCTAATTTGTGCCCAGATACTTGATCCCCAAACGACGATGACCATTGAGCCAATAATATTTAATAAATTGAATACCGCATTCGAATTAAAATTAGCATATATAACTACTGCTACAACTAAAATATAAGTAGTTAAAATGGCTCTAATTGGTAATTTCGTTGTTTTATTTAATGTTTTAAAGAATTGAGGTGCTTGTTTATCTACACTTAACGAATAAAGCATTCGACTTGTAGTATAAATACCTGAATTTGCTGCTGATAGTAGTGACGTTAGTATTACAGCATTAATAACTGAAGCTGCAAAGGCGATACCAATTTTATCAAATACAATCGTAAATGGACTTTGTGTTACAGATTGGCTTTCGTTTAATAGCAATGGATCAGTATATGGGATTATAGCGGCAATAACTGCTATAGATAATACATAGAATAATAAAATTCTCCAAAATACTTGCTTAATTGCTTTAGGCATGGATTTACTAGGATCACTAGATTCTCCAGCAGTAACTGCGACCACTTCAGTCCCACCAACAGAAAAGCCAGCAACTAATAAAACACTTAAAATACCAGAAATACCACCAACAAAAGGTGCTTGTCCTTTAGTATAATTTTCAAAGCCATATGTATGGCCACCTAAAATACCAAAAATCATTAATAATCCCAATATAATAAATACAATAATAGTAACTACTTTGATGAGAGATAACCAAAATTCAGTTTCACCAAAAGCTTTTACTGAAAAGATATTTAAAAGTAAGAGTAGCGTTATAAAAATTAGGCTCCAAGTTAATGGGCTAAAGAAATTGAAAACATCCCAAAATTTTAAAACATTAGAAGCTACAATAACATCTACACTAGTTACGAGTGTCCACATTCCCCAGTATAACCATCCCATGGTAAAACCTAGTGACGGATCAATAAATCTAGATGAATAAGAACTAAAAGAACCAGATACCGGGTAGAAGGTAGCTAATTCTCCAATTGATGACATTAAGAAATAAAGCATAATCCCAATTAATAAGTAGGCTAGTATAGCACCACCAGGTCCTGCTTCAGAAATGACACTACCAGTAGCGACGAATAATCCTGTTCCAATGGCGCCACCGATAGCAATCATGGTTATGTGTCTGGAGGTTAAACCTCTTTTCATATTATTATCTTCCATATACTGTCTCCCATCTATTTTAAATATATCCATCATTTTAAGTCTTTTGAACCTAGTATTCAATACTAATTAGCACTTTAAAGTGAAAAAACAACAAATTTTCTGATAATTCTAAATAAAATGAGTAGTTTTAGTTTCTTTTTTTGAGGGAATACTTTATAATAGATATTAAATTATAATTATTCTAATTTATGTGGAGGGGATATACACATGTCCAAACAAGATGGAAAATTAACAGGTTTATTTGGAGCACCTGTATCAGATAGAGAAAATAGCATGACAGCTGGCCCACGTGGACCATTAATGATGCAAGATATATACTTTTTAGAACAAATGTCTCACTTTGATCGTGAAGTTATTCCAGAAAGACGTATGCATGCAAAAGGATCAGGCGCATTTGGTACTTTTACTGTAACGAATGATATTACTAAATACACAAGTGCTAAAATCTTCTCAGAAGTAGGTAAACAAACTGAAATGTTCGCAAGATTTTCTACAGTTTCAGGAGAAAGAGGCGCAGCAGATGCTGAACGTGATATTCGTGGATTTGCTTTAAAATTCTACACTGAAGAAGGTAACTGGGATCTAGTAGGGAACAATACACCTGTATTCTTCTTTAGAGATCCTAAATTATTTGTAAGTTTAAACAGAGCAGTTAAAAGAGATCCTAGAACAAATATGAGAAGTGCACAAAATAACTGGGACTTTTGGACAGGATTACCTGAATCATTACATCAAGTTACAATTTTAATGTCTGATAGAGGTATTCCAAAAGATTTACGTCATATGCATGGTTTCGGTTCTCATACTTATTCAATGTATAACGATAAAGGCGAACGTATATGGGTTAAATATCACTTCAGAAGTCAACAAGGTATTGAAAACTTATCTGATGATGAAGCGGCTAACATAATTGCTACAGATCGTGATTCATCTCAACGTGATTTATTTAATGCCATTGAAAATGGAGACTATCCAAAATGGAAAATGTATATCCAAGTGATGACTGAAGAACAAGCTAAAAATCATAAAGATAATCCATTCGATTTAACTAAAGTTTGGTACCACGGCGATTATCCTTTAATCGAAGTTGGAGAATTTGAACTTAACCGTAATCCTAATAACTATTTCCAAGATGTAGAACAAGCTGCATTTGCGCCAACTAACATTGTACCTGGTTTAGACTTCTCACCAGATAAAATGTTACAAGGACGTTTATTCTCTTATGGAGATGCTCAACGCTATAGATTAGGCGTAAACCATTGGCAAATTCCTGTTAACCAACCTAAAGGTGTAGGCATTGAAAACTTATGTCCATTTAGTCGTGACGGTCAGATGCGTATTTTAGACGATAACCAAGGTGGAGGACCTCACTATTATCCAAATAATCAAGGCGTATATGATTCTCAACCAGAATTCAAAAAACCAGCTTTCCCTGTAGATGGTGATGGTTACGAATATAATCAAAGACAAGATGATGATAATTACTTCGAACAACCTGGTAAATTATTTAGATTACAATCTGATGAAGCGAAAGAACGTATTTTTACAAATACAGCGAACGCTATGGATGGTGTTACTGAAGATGTAAAACGTCGTCATATCCGTCATTGTTATAAAGCTGATCCTGATTATGGTAAAGGTGTAGCGAAAGCATTAGGTATTGATATTAATACAGTTGATTTAGAAGGCGAACAAGACGAAACTTACGAAAATTTTAATAAATAAAATTGAAGATTGCGCACATAACAAATTTATGATAAAATTTTAAATCGTAATTATTCCTAATTAGAAAGGGTGTTTAACGTGCGCGTAAATATCACATTAGCATGCACAGAGTGTGGCGATCGTAACTATATCACTACAAAAAATAAAAGAAATAATCCTGAGCGTATTGAAATGAAAAAATACTGCCCTAGATTAAATAAATATACGTTACATCGTGAAACTAAATAAATCTTATCTTTCAAGTACGACAATTTGAAATGGCTTAAGAGACCTTTTTCATTGGGAAAAGGTCTCTTTTTTTTCTACAAGAAAATGTCATTTTAAAAAATAAATATGTTTGTTATAGAACTTTTAGATTTGCAAATTGAGAAAATCGTGCTAATATATAAAACGTAATTATTACGATTTATAAAAAGAGAGGTAATGGAAATGGCTAAAAAATCTAAGATTGCAAAAGAACAAAAAAGACAAGAACTTGTAGATAAATATTTTGAATTAAGAAAAGAATTGAAAGCTAAAGGTGATTATGAAGCATTAAAAAAATTACCACGTGATTCATCACCAACACGTTTAACTCGCAGATGTAAAGTGACAGGAAGACCAAGAGGCGTATTACGTAAATTTGAAATGTCACGAATTGCTTTTAGAGAACACGCACATAAAGGTCAAATACCAGGTGTTAAAAAATCTAGTTGGTAAAACTAGTCCTAAAGTCCATTTACAAGAACAATAAAACAATGTACAGTTAATAAGGATAATGAATTTCTGAATAAAACAACTGATAAAACTATGATTATTCGGATTTTAGCTATTTATCCTAATATTATTGTTTTTAAAAAGGGGCTATTTAATTAATATGAAAATATTTGATTATGAAGACATACAACTAATACCAAACAAATGTATTGTTGAAAGTAGATCAGAATGCGATACATCGATAAAATTTGGTCCTCGTACCTTTAAACTTCCAGTAGTACCAGCTAATATGCAAACAGTAATGAATGAAGAATTAGCTCAATGGTTTGCTGAAAATGATTATTTTTATATCATGCACCGTTTTAATGAAGCAGCTAGAATTCCGTTTATCAATAAAATGCAACAAAATAATCTATTTGCATCCATATCAGTTGGCGTAAAGAAATCAGAATTTGACTTTATTGAGCAGTTATCAAATGAAAATTTAACACCCGAGTATATTACTATTGATATCGCTCATGGTCATTCAGACTCAGTAATTAATATGATTAAACATATCAAAACAAAACTACCTAATTCTTTTGTTATAGCAGGAAACGTAGGAACACCTGAAGGCGTAAGAGAATTAGAAAATGCTGGTGCTGATGCTACAAAAGTTGGTATCGGTCCGGGACGTGTATGTATTACAAAAATAAAAACTGGATTTGGTACAGGTGGTTGGCAATTATCTGCACTTAATTTATGTAGTAAAGCAGCTAGAAAACCTATCATAGCAGATGGCGGATTACGTACACACGGTGATATCGCTAAGTCTATTCGATTTGGTGCTTCTATGGTAATGATAGGATCACTATTTGCAGCACATGAAGAATCTCCTGGAGAAACTGTTGAATTAGAAGGTAAGCGATATAAAGAATATTTTGGTAGTGCGTCAGAATTCCAAAAAGGTGAACATAAAAATGTTGAAGGTAAAAAAATGTTTGTTGAACATAAAGGTTCATTAAAAGACACTTTAAAAGAGATGCAACAAGATTTACAAAGTTCTATTTCTTATGCAGGTGGCAAAGATTTGAAATCTCTTCGAACAGTGGATTATGTCATTGTTAGAAATTCAATTTTTAATGGGGATAGAGATTAATATCATACGGTAGGTGGCTAAAATTAAAAGATTTCTAGTATTTTTTATATTCTTCTTGTGTCTCGTTATTTTCTTACCATTAAATGAGTTCAAATTTACAGAGCATTTACAACAAGAAGTTAGAGAGCAAGTTGATCAATGGGCATATGGTAATTCGAATGAAGAAGACTTAAGCTTAGATGTTCCTGACAAACAAGAATTTGCGATTAATAATATTCAAATGAATATGACAAAAAAAGACGTTGAGGATAAATTAGGTAAAGAAAAACGCATAACTTCCAATGAATACGGTACACATTGGTATACGTATTATGATAATGATTATAATCAATTCATAATGATTAGTTATATTAAAAATCGTGTCAATGGCATGTATACGAATCAAAATTTAATATCTTCACAGTCTAAAATTAAATATGCTACACCTAAAAAGGCAGTTCGAGATCGTTTAGGTAAACCTATAGAAGAAATAAGTAAAGGTAACAAACGTTTTGAAGTTAAAAATGACGAGTACGATATTTTCCATAAAAATCACATTTACACAACAGTATTTTACGATAAACATGAAAAAAATGGCGTAACAGCTTTATATCAAGTGAGTGAAGCTATGGAAAATAGATTACAAGAACAATATGGTGCACCTTCCAAATCATTAGAAAAGAGTTTTGAATTACAAAATTTTGACATCGTAAATGCTGAACGTAAACAACATCAATTACCAACTTTAAAATATTCAGCTTCAGTTTCTAATACTGCTAGAAAGCATAGTCAAGATATGGCGGACAATAACTACTTTGATCATACAGATTTAAAAGGGAAATCACCTTTTGATCGTTTGAAAGATGATCATCATGATTTTAGTTCTGCTGGTGAAAATTTAGCGTATGGACAACAAAGTAGTATATTTGCACATGAAGGATTAATGAATTCATTAGGTCATCGAAAAAATATTTTAAATGATAGCTTTTCTACTTTAGGCGTAGGTGTTGATTTTAATGATCGTCGACAACCGTGTTGGACAGAAAATTATACTGGTTAATCGTTTAGAGTTAATCATCTTTGGGTAATAATTAGTTGTAAGGAAGTAGATAGAATGTCAACTAAATCAAAACAACAACCTGATATCTTAGATAAAGTAAAAGAAGTTTTAAAAAAGAATCAAAATAAAAAGGATTAGGCAATCGCCTAATCCTTTTATTATTTATAGGGGGTTATGAGCATAAAATATGATTACATTTCTCTATATAAACCGATAACTTTACCAACTACTATGACATTGTCTAAATAAATTGGATCCATTGTGCTATTTTCAGGTTGCAATCTATAACGATTTTTTTCTTTGTAGAATCGTTTAACTGTAGCCTCATCATCTTCTGTCATAGCAACAATAATATCTCCATTTTCAGCAATTGTTTGACTACGAACAATTACTTTATCTCCATCTAGAATACCTGCTTCAATCATACTATCACCTACAACATTTAATATGAAAATATCACTGTTATGTGTAGATGTTAAATGTTCGGGTAGTGGGAAATACTCTTCAATATTTTCGACTGCTGTAATTGGAATTCCGGCCGTTACTTTACCTATAACAGGAACGTGAATCGTTTCTTCCATATTAATATTGTCGCCTAATTGTTCGCTAACAATTTCAATTGCTCTTGGTTTAGTAGGGTCTCGTCTAATGTAACCTTTTTCTTCTAATCTTGATAAATGACCATGAACAGTCGAACTCGAAGCTAATCCTACAGCCTCTCCGATTTCTCGAACACTCGGTGGATACCCTTTTGATTGAACAATATGTTTAATGTAATCATATATTTCACTTTGTCTTTTCGTTAACTCTCTCATATATAGGCACTCCCTAATTTTATTTGATTATATTATAGCATCTACATAAACAAAAAACAAACGTTTGTTCGTTAAAGTGTTGACATGGAACATCTGTTCTGTTAAATTAATAATACAAACAAACGTTCTAGGAGTGAGATGCAATGTTAACAAAACAAACAAAAACATTTTTAACTTATATATCAGTATTTTTAATATCTTGTCTTATTTTTCTAGTATTTTTCTTAAGTGTTAACCAAAATGAGCATTCAGAACAAACGTACGAAATGACAGACCATGAAATACATCAAAACGTTAATCATAATACTAATCAATCTTTAAATAAACAAGATGATAGCGAACAAAATTCAGGATCAGTGTTCGCATCAATTAACTAATATCATATTTAATAGTTTATGTGAGCGTAACGATTTGGTTACGCTCCTTTTTTTGTTATGTTTTACAAAAGGTATATACACAGAGTAAATCCATTTTACTTATTGAAATAATTTGTAGTAGGTTATTTTCTAACAAATTATCAATTTAAACGATTAACAAACGAAAGTAGGAGCTAAAATGTCTAATAATTTAAATATTGATAGAATTAATGAATTAGCTAAAAAGAAAAAAGAAAAAGGTTTGACCAATGAAGAAGCAAAAGAACAATCTAAATTAAGAAAACAGTATCTTGATTCATTTAGAAAAGGGTTCAAACAACAACTTGAAAGTACTAAGGTCATTGATCCTGAGGGAAATGATGTTACTCCTGAGAAATTAAAACAAATTCAACGACAAAATAAAGAAAAATAGAATGCTAATTACTGAATTTTAAATATAGATTAATATGGAAAATTAAAAATTTTTCAGATTTTTCTTTATGAATTTATATTAAAATAAGTTATAATTGGCATTAAGTATTATTATTAGAAGGGAAGAATATATAATGTTCAATAAAGAAGATCAATTAGCAATCGATACAATTCGTGCATTAAGTATCGATACAATAGAAAAGGCCAATTCAGGTCACCCAGGTTTACCAATGGGAGCAGCACCAATGGCTTACACACTATGGACAAGACACCTAAATTTCAACCCACAATCTAAAGACTATTTCAATAGAGACAGATTTGTATTATCTGCAGGTCATGGTTCTGCTTTATTATATAGTTTATTACACGTTTCTGGTAGTTTAGAAATGGATGAACTAAAACAATTTAGACAATGGGATTCTAAAACTCCAGGTCACCCTGAATTCAGACACACTGATGGTGTAGAAGTGACAACAGGACCTCTTGGTCAAGGATTTGCAATGTCAGTCGGAATGGCTTTAGCTGAAAGTCATTTAGCTGGTAAATTTAACAAAGATAACTATAATGTTGTAGATCATTATACTTATGTTCTAGCTTCTGATGGGGATTTAATGGAAGGTATTTCTCATGAGGCTGCATCATTTGCAGGTCATAATCAATTAGATAAATTAATCGTATTATATGATTCAAATGATATTTCATTAGATGGAGATTTAGATAAAGCATTCTCTGAAAATACTAAATCTCGTTTCGAATCATATGGTTGGAACTACATTTTTGTTAAAGATGGTAATGATTTAGAAGAAATTGATAATGCAATTAATAAAGCTAAATCTCAACAAGGTCCAACAATCATTGAAGTTAAAACTGTAATTGGTTATGGCGCGCCTAATAAATCAGGTACAAATGGCGTTCATGGTGCTCCTCTAGGCGACGAAGAACGTAAATTAACTTTAGAAGCTTATGGATTAGACCCTGAAAAGAGATTTAATGTACCACAAGAAGTTTACGACATTTTCAATTCAACAATGTTAAAACGTGCTAATGAAAATGAAGAAAATTGGAAAAATAAAGTTGAAGAGTATAGTAAAGCTTATCCTGAATTAGCGGAAGAATTTAAATTAGCTGTAAGTGGTAAATTACCTCAAGATTACAGAGAAGCTTTACCTAAATTTGATGCAGATCATAATGCAGCTTCACGTGCAGATTCTGGTGAAGTTATTCAAGCGTTAAGTAAACATGTACCTTCATTCTTTGGTGGTTCAGCTGACTTAGCTGGTTCAAATAAATCAAATGTTAAAGAAGCTAAAGATTATGATAAAAATAATCGTGACGGTAAAAACATTTGGTTTGGTGTTCGTGAATTTGGAATGGGCGCTGCTGTTAATGGTATGGCTGCACATGGAGGTTTACATCCATATGGTGCAACATTCTTCGTATTCAGTGACTACCTAAAACCAGCTTTACGTTTATCTGCAATTATGGGATTAAATTCAACATTTGTATTTACACATGATTCCATCGCAGTTGGTGAAGATGGTCCAACACACGAACCAATTGAACAATTAGTTGGATTACGTGCAATTCCAAATATGAATGTGATTCGTCCTGCTGATGGTAATGAAACTAGAGTTGCTTGGGAAGTTGCTTTAGAATCAGAAGGCACGCCAACATCATTAGTACTTACACGTCAAAATTTACCTACTTTAGATGTTTCTGAAGAAACTGTCGAAGAAGGTGTACGTAAAGGTGCATATATTGTATATGAATCTAAAGAAACTCCTGAATATCTATTATTAGCAACTGGTTCTGAAGTAAGCTTAGCAGTAGAGGCTGCAAAAGACTTAGATGCTCAAGGTAAAGGTGTTAGAGTTGTTTCTATGCCAAACTGGTTCGCTTTCGAACAACAATCTGAAGAATATAAAGAGTCTGTTATTCCTTCAAATATTACTAAACGTGTTGCTATTGAAATGGCTTCACCACTTGGTTGGCATAAATACGTTGGAACACAAGGTAAAGTTATTGGTATCGATGGCTTCGGTGCAAGTGCTCCTGGCGATTTAGTAGTTGAAAAATATGGATTTACTAAAGAAAATGTTTTAAACCAAATTCGTGAATTTTAGTTAATCAATAATTTAAACTCAAATAAACTGCTAGTTAAGCTTATGCGAAACTAGCAGTTTTTAAATGTTAACTTTAATATTCAAAAGTACATTTAATATATATTGAAAATTTGTTATTATTTTTGATGTGCGTTATTTTAAGATACAAATTTGTCTTGAAATAAATATTTGAATCTAGTAAAATTCATTAGGATAAAGAAAGTGGGTGAAACAATGGCAATTTGGTTAGCAATTATTTTAATTATAATAGCATTAATCGCAGGTTTAGCTGGTGGTTTCTTCTTAGCAAGAAAATATATGATGGATTATTTGAAAAAAAACCCACCTATTAATGAAGAAATGCTACGTATGATGATGATGCAAATGGGTCAAAAACCTTCTCAAAAGAAAATCAATCAAATGATGACTATGATGAACAAAAATATGGACCAAGGCATGAAAGGTCAAAAGAAATAAGATAAATATTAGTGGGGATTAAGTCAATGTTAACGTTGATTTAATCCCTTTTTTATGGAGAAAGAGAAAACAATTTAATTTATAAAATAGCTAGAATTTATTAATTTAAAAACTATGAAAATGACTTGATTTAATGATATACTAACACGTGATTAAAAAGAGTATTAAAGTTTAGAATATATGAGAAGGTGTAAGCGTGGCATATTTAGTATTTTCTATAGTAGTTGCATTCTTTATGGGTGCAATTGTTATTGTGATTCGAATGAAAGCACAAAAATTCCCAGTTAATGAAAAGAAAATTATATTGCCTCCATTTTTTATGGCAACAGGTGCTCTAATGTATGTAGTACCATATTTTAGATTGACTGGTACCGAGATTTTAGAGTCACTTATTTTAGGTGTACTTTTCTCAACAGTGTTAATTTGGACATCTAGATTTGAAGTTAAAGGTAGCGAAATTTATATGAAACGATCAAAAGCGTTTCCGATTATCTTAATTTCTCTATTAGTTATCCGTACTGTTCTAAAAATCTTTATTAGTAACGAAATCGATCCAGGTGAGATAGCGGGTATGTTTTTCTTATTAGCATTTTGTATGATAGTACCATGGAGATTAGCAATGTATTATCAGTATAAAAAAGTAAAAAAATCAATTGTTCATTAAATATATTATAGCCACTTATCTTTAGAGATGAGTGGTTTTTTACTTGATATATAGATTAAAAAATTATAAAATAGTTACGAACAAACGTTCTATTTGGAGGTAAAAAATGAAAATAATTCATACAGCAGATTGGCATTTAGGGCGAATTTTGAATGGTAAGCAATTGTTAGAGGACCAAAGGTATGTATTAGAACAGTTTATAAAGAAAATGAAAGATGAAGAACCTGATGTCATCGTTATTGCAGGAGATTTATATGATACTACTTATCCAGGTAAAGAAACGATAAAACTATTTGAAGAAACAATTTCACAACTTAATATTGAAATGAAAATACCAGTAGTTATGATAAGTGGAAACCATGATGGAAAAGAATGTTTGAATTACGGGGCAAATTGGTTTGAACATAGTAACTTATATATTAGAACAAAATTAGAAAGTATGATTGAGCCTATAAATATTAAGGGAGTTAATTTTTATACATTACCATTTGCGACAGTAACAGAAGTGCAACACTTTTTTAAAGATGAAACAATTCAAACACATCAACAAGCACTTGATAAATGTGTAATGTATATGTCAGAAACGCTAGATAAGAGTAGCATTAATGTTTTAATTGGTCATTTAACTGTCCAAGGTGGCAAAACATCAGATTCTGAAAGACCATTAACTATTGGAACTGTAGAGACAGTGGAAAAAAGATCGTTTGATATATTTGATTTTGTACTATTAGGTCACTTGCATCATCCATTTAGTATTAATGAAGATAGGATTAAGTATAGTGGTTCACTTTTACAATACTCATTTTCTGAAGTTGGACAACCTAAAGGTTATCGTGTTGTTAAATTTAATAATAAAGAAAATATAAATGATTATTTCGTTCCAATAGAACCAACGAGAAAGTTAGAAATAGTAGTTGGAGATTACGAAGATGTTATTCAAGAAAAGGTAGATATTACTAATAAAAATAATTACATACATTTTAAATTGAAAAATATGTCTCATATATCAGATCCAATTATCAATTTGAAACAAATTTATCCCAATACACTGGCATTAACTAATGAGACATTTGAATATTATGATGCGATCGAACAAATTGAAATAAAACAGGAAAGTGACATTTCGATTATAAATAAATTTTATGAAAACATAACCAATGAGCAACTAAGTGATATTCAAGAAAAGAAAATTAATCAAATTATTAATAATTTGATGAGAAAGGAAGATTAATTAAATTGAAACCTACTAAGTTAACTTTAACTAATTTTGGACCTTTCTTAAATGAGACAATAGATTTTCATAAAATAGATCAAAATCAATTATTTTTGATAAGTGGTAAGACCGGTTCTGGTAAAACTATGATATTTGATGCCATAGTATATGCGTTATATGGGGAAGCTTCAACTAAAAATAGAAAAGAAAGTGATTTAAGAAGTCATTTTGCTGATGGTAATTCAGCCATGCAAGTTACTTTTGAATTTGAACTAAATAACAAAATCTTTAAAATAGTTCGAACTGGACCTTATATTAAAGAAGGAAATACAACTAAAACACCAGCAAAGCTAAATGTTTTTGAATACAATGATAATGAATTTGATTTACGTGAAAGTATGGTGAGTGCTGGAAATCAATTTATTATTGATTTAATTGGCGTTAACGCTGAACAATTTAGACAATTATTTATATTACCACAAGGTGAATTTAAAAAATTCTTATTATCTAATAGTAAAGAAAAGCAAGGTATATTAAGAACTCTTTTTAATAGTGAAAGATTTGAACAAATTGAAAAAGCTTTGAGTGAAGATGTTAAAAATGAAAAAAAACAAATTGAAGATAGATATAAGAATATTGAAAGATTATGGAATGATATCAACACCTTTGACAGTGAAAGCCTTGAAGAATTAAAAACGATTAATGTTCAGCAAACTGAAAAGTTAATAAACGCATTGCCAAAATTCAATGAATTCGGTAAAAAATTGGCTCAAAGTAAATATGAAAATAAAAATATTTTAGAGAACAAGATTTCGAAGATTGAACATAATTTGAATGAAAATAAAGAGCTGGAATCAAATTTAAAAGAATTAGAGAAAAACAAAAATCAATTTAATCAATTAAAAGAACAAGAAGAAAGCATCAATAAACAAAAGGAAAAGCTAAATAAAATCAACGAAATTAAACCTTTATCACAATTGCTTGATAGAAAAAATGAAACAAACAAAAAATTAAAGCAAATAGAAAATTCTGTTGAATCATCTAAACAATCAATTAAGCAGTTAAATCAAGAACATGAGGACTATCAAAACCAATTAAAAAAATTAACTGAAAGTGAAGCATCAATAAACAAAGAAAAAGCATTTTTAGAAAAAACATATACTTTCTTTGTTAATTTATCTAAATATGATTCAAGTTATAAAGATAAGGAAAAACTTTCATCTAAATTGGAAAAATTAAAAGAAAAGAAAGAGCAAGTCGAAAAAGAATTTTATCAATTAAAAGATTCTATTGATTCGAAAGACGTTGATTACGAAGTAGTTGAACAATTATCTCAAGATATTTTCAAACTAGAAAAAAATATTCAAACAACTGAAAAGCAATTGGAAGAAGTAAAAAACAAAGAAAATCTAAATTCCAGAATTAGTGAAATTAAAGTTTCTAATGAGAAAACGGATAAAGAAATTGAAAAATTAACAAAAGAAATAGCTGATATCAATCAAAATGAAATTAATTTAAACAATAAAGAAACGTTAGTTGAACAATTACAGCAAGTTGTATCAATAGGGGATACTTGCCCGGTTTGTGGTAATGAAATTACTTCTTTAGATCAACATATTGACTTCGAAAGCATTAATGAAAAGCAAAGATTATTAAAGTCGTTACAAGAAGAATTAAATGAGCATAAAATAAACAAAGCTAAATTTGAAAATTCAATTAATCACCTTACTGAACAATTAAAAAATATTAATGTAGATGAAAAATCAATCCTTAATATAGATGAACTTAATACTAAACATAGAGAAAAAGAGAAAGAAAAAGTAAGACACCAAAAAGAAAATGACCGTATCTTATCAATAAATAAAAAAATTGAACAAAAAAAGCAAGAAATATATGAAATAGAAAATGATATGAAAGATACAAATGCAAAAATTGAACAATGTGAAATTAGAATTAATGATTTTGAAACGACATCTCAATTTACTAACATTAAAGAGTTTAAATTGTACTATGAACAATTAAAAAATAATGTTACTGAATATGAACAACTAACCGAGAAGTATAAACATGCCATGAGTGATATTTCTCAAAAACTAAGTATTGAAGAAAACAATGTTAAGCATCATACCACTTCATTAAATGAAAGCCAAGATGAACTTAAACGAACTCAAAAAGAAATTGAAAATGAAATGAATAGATTAAGTTTATCTTCAATAGAACAAATCCAAAGCATTATAGAAATCGTTAATGAAAAGGAATCAATCGAGAAAGAAATTAATGATTTTAATAAACAATTGCATATGTATGAAGTAGAAATAAATAGGCTAACGAAGCTAGTTTCAGATAGAAATTTGGAAGATATCGATAAAATACAAGAAAATCTATCAAAGACAAAAGAACAATTGAATCAATTAAATAATGAGATAGCAACGCTAGAGTATCAAATCAAATTAAATGAACAAAAAGGAAATGAAGTTGAATCTAATATAAATTACTTGAATAAAGAGTTAAAAGAACAACAAGATATCTTTAATCTGTCTGAAATTTTGTCAGGTAAAAATAGTCAAAAGTTAACCTTAGAAAATTACGTTCTTGTATATTATTTAGAAAAAATAATCGCTCAAGCTAATATTCGTCTTGCAACTATGAGCGGTCAAAGATATCAGTTACAAAGAAGAGCAGCTTTATCACAAGGGTTTAGTGGTCTTGAAATTGACGTATTTGATTTTTACTCAAATAAATCTAGACATATAAGTTCGTTATCAGGAGGGGAAACGTTCCAAGCGTCATTAGCTTTAGCATTAGGTTTAAGTGAGATTGTACAACAAGAATCTGGAGGAATTTCATTACAATCTATATTTATTGATGAAGGATTCGGTACTTTAGATCAAGAAACACTTGAAACAGCACTAGATACATTAGTTAATTTGAAATCTACAGGTAGAATGGTAGGAATCATATCTCATGTAAGTGAATTGAAACAACGAATACCACTCATTTTAGAAGTGACATCTAATCAATACCAAAGCACAACACAATTTAAATGGAATTAATAATCATAAAGTTATAAAAAAACGATTTATCAACTTCTATAAATTAGGTTGATAAATCGTTTTAATTAATAATTATTAATTTTTTTCTCGTAATAAATCTCTGATTTCTGTTAAAAGAACAGTGTTTGCTTCTAATTCTTCTTCTGGTTCTTCTTTTCTCATTAATGTATTTGCGATTTTCACAAAGATAAATAATGCAAAAGCTATGATTATAAAATCAATTATTGATTGTATGAATAAACCATATTTAATTCCCCAGAAAGCCCAGTCTTCTGCGAAATTGACAGAACCAAATATTTTACCAATTAATGGCATAATAATGTATTGAACTAATGCAGTGATAATTTTATTAAATGCAGCGCCCATAACTACGGCTACAGCTAAATCTAATACATTGCCTTTTAATGCAAACTCTTTAAACTCTTTAAGCATATAAAAAAATCCTTTCATAACAATATATTCGTCATTATACATCATATAATTAATTTAGAAAATAGTAATTTTAATCAAATTTGATTCTAATATGGAGCTTTGTTATCCTATAGTAGTGTTTTAGTAAAGTTAATTGTTTTAAGATAAAAAAATAATAATTTAATTTTACTAGTTTGAAAATTTAATAATAAGAAGGGAGTAATTAATTATGAATTCTTCTTCTGAAGAAAAAAATGGTAAGAAGATTTCTCCGGTGTTTATCTACAGTGCCATTGTCGCAGCAATTGTTGTGTTAATTGGTGCCATTTTCCCATCTCAATTTGACACGGTTACTAATGAAGTCAAAATGTGGATTACTGATAAACTAGGTTGGTATTACCTAATATTAACTACAGTTATTGTTTTCTTCTGTATTTTCCTAATCTTTAGCCCTATAGGGAAACTTAAGTTAGGTAAACCAAATGATAAACCAGAATTTAATACAATTTCTTGGTTTGCAATGTTATTCAGTGCAGGAATGGGTATTGGTTTAGTTTTCTATGGTGCAGCTGAACCTATGTCACACTTTGCTTCACCACCTGATGCTGATCCAAAGACTACTGAAGCATATACAGAAGCGTTACGTTCTACATTCTTCCATTGGGGATTCCACGCATGGGCAGTATATGGTGTAGTAGCATTAGCACTTGCATATTCTCAATTCCGTAAAGGTGAACCTGGTTTACTTTCAAGAACGCTAAGACCACTTTTAGGAGATAAAGTAGAAGGACCTATTGGAACATTTATTGATGTTTTATCTGTATTTGCTACTTTAGTAGGTGTAGCTGTATCACTAGGTATGGGTGCATTACAAATTAATGGTGGTTTAAGTTACTTATTCGGAATTCCAAATACAACTTGGGTTCAAGCAATTATTATCGTTGTTGTAACGATATTATTTATCGCTAGTGCTTGGTCAGGTTTAAGTAAAGGTATTCAGTATTTAAGTAATTTAAATATTGGTTTAGGTGCCATATTAATGATTATTACATTAATCATTGGACCAACTGTATTAATCCTTAATATGATGACAAGTTCAACAGGTAGCTTGTTAAATACATTCTTATTCAATAGCTTTGACACTGCAGCATTAAATGGTCAAAAACGTGAATGGATGTCAACATGGACATTATACTATTGGGGCTGGTGGTTAAGTTGGAGCCCATTCGTTGGTGTATTTATTGCCAGAGTTTCAAAAGGACGCTCAATCAGAGAATTTATTTCAGGTGTACTATTAGTACCAGCAATTGTAAGTTTCATCTGGTTTAGTGTATTCGGTGTTCTTGGTATTGAAACAGGTAAAAAACATCCAAAATTATTTGATATGACTCCAGAAACACAATTATTTGGTGTATTCCACCACGTTCCGTTAGGTATAGTGTTATCATTCATAGCACTTATTTTAATTGCTTCATTCTTTATCACATCAGCTGACTCTGCAACATTCGTTTTAGGTATGCAGACAACATTTGGTTCATTAAATCCAAACAGTGCAGTTAAAGTAACTTGGGGAATTGCTCAAGCACTTATTGCATTCGTTCTATTATTAGCTGGTGGCGGAGATGGAACAAAAGCACTCAACGCGATTCAGAGTGCCGCCATTATTAGTGCGTTCCCATTCTCCTTTGTCGTCATACTGATGATGATAAGCTTTTACAAAGATGCCAACAAAGAACGTAAATTCTTAGGCTTAACATTAACGCCTAATAAACACAGATTAGAAGAGTACGTTAAATATCAACAAGAAGATTATGAATCTGATATTTTAGAAAAACGTGAATCAAGAAGAAACCGTGAAAGAGAAGAATAATTCAATAATTAATTCTTTTAGAAATGAGTGAAGATACTACCGGCTCTATATAGGGCTGGTAGTATTTTTTTATCTATAAAAATGAAAACTAATACTTGCGATTGATAACCATTCTCAATTAATAAAATTTACTTATTGCACTAACGTCTTATGATAAGTTTTGCTTATACTACCTGATTAAAAATGCGAAATGAAAATCGACGTCTTTCTACTCTTATATAGTTGTTTTCGAAAACATATAATAATACAATTTAAATAAGGCATATAAAATATAAAGATTTTCAAGGGGGATATCAAATGGCTTCTAATTTTAAAGAAACAGCAAAGAAACAATTTGATTTAAATGGCCAATCATACACATACTATGATTTGAAATCATTAGAAGAACAAGGTTTAACTAAAATTTCTAAATTACCTTATTCAATTCGTGTATTATTAGAATCTGTATTACGTCAGGAAGATGATTTTGTA
This sequence comes from Staphylococcus sp. FSL H8-0121, assembly GCF_038008425.1. Classification (NCBI taxonomy): domain Bacteria; kingdom Bacillati; phylum Bacillota; class Bacilli; order Caryophanales; family Staphylococcaceae; genus Staphylococcus; species Staphylococcus sp. FSL H8-0121. Next base: position 501,975 of record NZ_JBBOZB010000001.1, on the reverse strand, counting down.
ATCACTGACGATCACATTAAAAAGTTAGCAGAATTCGGTAAAAAAGATAATGAAGGTGAAGTACCTTTCAAACCATCTCGTGTTATTTTACAAGACTTCACTGGTGTACCAGCAGTAGTTGACTTAGCGTCTTTACGTAAAGCAATGAATGATGTTGGTGGAGATATTAACAAAATCAACCCAGAAGTACCAGTAGATTTAGTTATTGACCACTCTGTACAAGTAGATAGCTACGCTAACCCAGACGCATTAGAACGTAATATGAAATTAGAATTCGAAAGAAACTATGAACGTTATCAATTCTTAAACTGGGCAACTAAAGCATTTGACAATTATAATGCTGTACCACCTGCAACTGGTATCGTTCACCAAGTAAACTTAGAATATTTAGCAAATGTTGTTCATGTTCGTGACGTTGAAGGTGAACAAACTGCTTTCCCTGATACATTAGTTGGTACTGACTCTCATACAACAATGATTAATGGTATTGGTGTATTAGGTTGGGGTGTCGGCGGTATTGAAGCCGAAGCAGGTATGTTAGGACAACCTTCTTACTTCCCAATTCCAGAAGTAATTGGTGTTAGATTAAGTAATGAATTACCTCAAGGTTCTACTGCAACTGATTTAGCTTTACGTGTAACTGAAGAGTTACGTAAACGTGGTGTAGTAGGTAAATTCGTAGAGTTCTTTGGTCCTGGTGTAACAAACTTACCATTAGCTGACCGTGCTACAATCGCTAACATGGCTCCAGAATACGGTGCAACTTGTGGTTTCTTCCCAGTTGACGAAGAATCACTTAAATACATGAAATTAACTGGCCGTAAAGCTGATCATATTGAACTTGTTAAAGAATATTTACAACAAAATAATATGTTCTTCCAAGTTGAAAATGAAGATCCAGAATATACTGAAGTTATTGACTTAGACCTATCTACAGTACAAGCATCATTATCTGGTCCAAAACGTCCACAAGATTTAATTTTCTTAAGTGACATGAAAACTGAATTTGAAAAATCAGTTACAGCACCAGCTGGTAACCAAGGTCATGGCCTAGATGAAAGTGAGTTTGATAAACAAGCTAATATCAGTTTCAATGATGGCAGAACAGCTACTATGAAAACTGGTGATATAGCAATTGCAGCTATCACTTCATGTACAAACACTTCAAACCCTTACGTTATGTTAGGTGCAGGTCTTGTAGCTAAAAAAGCTATCGAAAAAGGCTTAAAAGTACCTGAATACGTTAAAACATCATTAGCTCCAGGTTCTAAAGTTGTTACAGGTTATTTAAGAGATTCTGGATTACAAGAATATCTTGATGATTTAGGTTTCAACTTAGTTGGTTATGGTTGTACAACATGTATCGGTAACTCTGGTCCATTATTACCAGAAATCGAAAAAGCTGTTGCTGACGAAGATTTATTAGTAACATCTGTACTTTCAGGTAACCGTAACTTTGAAGGTCGTATCCATCCATTAGTTAAAGCTAACTACTTAGCTTCACCTCAATTGGTTGTTGCTTATGCATTAGCTGGAACTGTAGATATTGACTTAGAAAATGAAGCTATTGGTAAAGGTAAAGATGGCGAAGATGTTTACCTTAAAGATATCTGGCCAAGTATTAAAGAAGTTGCTGACACAGTTGATAGTGTAGTAACACCAGAATTATTCTTAGAAGAATATGCAAATGTTTATGAAAATAATGAAATGTGGAATGAAATCGATGTAACAGATGCACCACTATATGATTTCGATCCAAATTCAACATATATTCAAAATCCATCATTCTTCCAAGGATTATCTAAAGAACCAGGAACAATTGAACCATTAAAAGACTTACGTATTATGGGTAAATTTGGAGATTCAGTAACAACTGACCATATTTCTCCAGCAGGTGCAATCGGTAAAGATACACCAGCAGGTAAGTATTTAATTGACCACAATGTTCCAATTAGAGAATTCAACTCTTACGGTTCTAGACGTGGTAACCACGAAGTAATGGTACGTGGTACATTCGCTAATATCCGTATTAAAAACCAATTAGCTCCAGGTACTGAAGGTGGCTTTACAACTTATTGGCCTACAGACGAAGTTATGCCTATTTATGATGCTGCTATGAAATATAAAGAAAATGGCACTGGCTTAGCTGTATTAGCTGGTAACGACTATGGTATGGGATCTTCACGTGACTGGGCTGCTAAAGGTACAAACTTATTAGGAGTTAAAACAGTTATCGCTCAAAGTTATGAACGTATTCACCGTTCAAACTTAGTTATGATGGGTGTACTTCCATTACAATTTAAACAAGGTGAATCAGCTGATTCTCTTGGTTTAGAAGGTAAAGAAGAAATCTCAGTAGATATCGATGAAAATGTAAAACCTCATGATTTAGTTACAGTTCATGCTAAAAAAGAAAACGGAGAAGTTGTTGATTTCGAAGCAATGGTTCGTTTTGACTCATTAGTTGAATTAGACTACTATCGTCATGGTGGTATCTTACAAATGGTATTAAGAAATAAATTAGCTCAATAATAAAAATCAACTGTGCTAACGTTTAGGTTAGCACAGTTTTTTTATGCTAAAATACATATGTAATGTATAAGTTAAGGAAGGATTGGAATTCAATGATTTATAGTTTGACTGAAATTGAACCAAGATATCAAGAAACAGATAAAATGGGTGTGATTTATCACGGTAATTACGCAACATGGTTTGAAGTTGCCCGTACAGATTATATTGGGAAATTAGGATTTAATTATGCTGATATGGAAAAGCAAGGAATCATTTCTCCAGTTACCGACTTAAATATTAAATATAAAAAATCTATTTTTTATCCTGAAAAAGTAACGATTAAGACATGGGTAGAAAAGTACTCAAGGTTACGTTCAATATATCGTTATGAATTATTTAACGAACAAGGTGAACTAGCTACAACAGGTTACACTGAATTGATTTGTATGAAAGCTGATACATTTAAACCTATTAGATTGGATCGTTATTTTGCTGATTGGCACGAAGTATATAGTAAAGTTGAAGCTTTAAATAAAGAAGGTATAGATGAAGAAGTAACAAATGGTATCGATCATTTGTAATTAAATTAGCATCAGAAAATGAAAATAGCCTAACATTGCTCACTTTAGTGGCATTGTTAGGCTGTTTTTAAATTACTTTTTACTGTAAGAAATTTCATCTTCATGATCAACTGCATCTACTACAATATGATCATCTTCAAAATACCATAAATCTTTCTCAGCGATGACTAAAGTGAGTCCGTCAAATTCTTCTTCATATGCCACTTCTACATCGGCTTTATTTTCAACATTAAATGCAGGGCTAAACCCTTGTTTTAATTGGAATTCTCCACCATAACGTACAAAAAAGTGTAATACTTTGTCATCTTGAGGTAAGTCAAACTCATCTTTAAACCACTGAACTGCTGGTTGGGTAAGCTCGATTTTCATAAATAGTTCCTCCATATTAATTATCCATATTTTTTAGGGGTTAAATTGTGAATTTTATTGATAGTAGAATTATAGCATAGCTTAATATCCTAATATAATTATTTTAACTTAATGAGTTATAAGCCACTATCAAAGACTAAAGGTATATCAAACTATATAAAACTCACTAATAACATCATCATAAATCAAAACATTTAACAAAATAAAAAGCACTAAGTGTGATATAAATTTCATATATCATACTAAATGCTTTGTATTGATTATTAAGTTTTAGATTTTTTATTTACATCCACGTTATCTTAGGTTCATCACCTTTAAAGATTCTAACAATATTTGTTTTATGACGTATGATTAATATAATGGCAACGATTGCGCCTACTGCTAGTAATATATAGTCCTGAATAATGAGCGAACCAATAACACAACAAATAGCTGCTATGATGCTTGATAAGGACACATATTTAAATAATTTTAATACAGCGAAGAAAATAACTGCTAAAATTAATAAAAGAATAGGATTAACGCCTAAAACTACCCCAGCACTTGTTGCAACAGCTTTACCACCTTTGAATCCTAAATAAATTGGATATACATGACCCACAATAGCAAATAATCCTACGATCAGGCCATGGGTAAAGAATGTACTTATAGGTCCATCTGCATGTACAGGTAACCATATAGGGAAGAAAACAGTTATGAATCCTTTAAAGATATCTAAGAATGTAACTACAAAACCTGCTGGTCTTCCTAATACTCTGAAACTGTTTGTTGCTCCAGTGTTGCCACTACCAAATTGTCTTATATCCTTTTTAAAGAATAACTTTCCAATAACTAAACCACTTGGAAAAGCTCCTATAAGATAACTTAGTATTAACATGACGACAATCATCATAAAATACACATCCTTTAATAACTTAGCACTATTTTACCATATCCATCTCATATTAGAACAATAAAAATTACATTTTGAATATGAATAATCAGTAAAATAAACTGTTTTATCAAGATGACACTTGCAATTTATTCTGATTTATATAAGAATAACTATTGTATAGTTTTAAAAACGAACGTACGTTTGTAGGAGGGCGAAATCATTGGCAATGAATAAACAAAATCATTATTCAGATGATTCTATTCAAGTTTTAGAAGGTCTTGAAGCAGTTAGAAAAAGACCGGGGATGTATATAGGATCAACTGATAAACGTGGATTGCATCATCTAGTATATGAAGTTGTCGATAACTCCGTCGATGAAGTATTAAATGGTTATGGGGATGAAATAACAGTTATCCTTAACCAAGATGATAGTATTTCTATAGAAGATAACGGTCGTGGAATGCCTACTGGTATCCATGCATCAGGAAAACCAACTGTGCAAGTTATTTTTACGATTTTACATGCTGGAGGTAAGTTCGGCCAAGGTGGCTATAAAACATCTGGTGGATTACATGGTGTTGGTGCCTCAGTAGTAAATGCACTTAGTGAATGGTTAGAAGTTGAGATTCATAGAGACGGAAATATTTATAAACAAAGATTTAAAGATGGCGGTGTGCCAGCAACAGGTTTACTAAAAGAAGGAAAGACAAAGAAAACAGGTACTAAGGTTACATTTAAACCAGATCCTGAAATTTTCAAAGCAACAACATCATTTAATTTTGACGTTCTAAGTGAGCGATTACAAGAATCTGCTTTTCTATTAAAGAACTTAAAGATTAAATTAATCGATTTACGTCGTGGTAAAGAAAGAGAAGAATTTTACCACTATGAAGAAGGGATCAAAGAATTTGTAAGTTATGTCAATGAAGGTAAAGAAGTACTTCATGATGTTACGACTTTTACGGGAACATCTAACAGTATAGAAGTAGATGTTGCATTTCAATATAATGACCAATATTCAGAAAGTATATTAAGTTTTGTAAATAATGTACGTACTAAAGATGGTGGTACACATGAAGTTGGTTTTAAAACAGCGATGACACGTGTGTTCAATGATTACGCTAGACGCATTAATGAATTAAAAGAAAAAGATAAAAACTTAGACGGTAATGACATACGTGAAGGATTAACAGCTATAGTATCTGTAAGAATTCCTGAAGAGTTACTACAGTTTGAAGGTCAAACTAAATCTAAATTAGGAACGTCAGAAGCTAGAAGTGCTGTAGATTCAGTTGTATCCGAGAAATTACCATTTTACCTTGAAGAAAAAGGTCAATTATCTAAGTCACTTGTTAAAAAAGCAATTAAAGCACAACAGGCTAGAGAAGCAGCACGTAAAGCACGAGAAGATGCACGTTCTGGTAAAAAGAATAAACGAAAAGATACACTTTTATCTGGTAAATTAACACCTGCTCAAAGTAAAAACACAGAAAAAAATGAACTTTATCTTGTTGAGGGTGATTCAGCAGGTGGTTCAGCTAAACTTGGACGTGATCGTAAGTTCCAAGCGATTCTGCCATTACGAGGTAAAGTTATTAATACTGAAAAGGCTCGTTTAGAAGACATTTTCAAAAACGAAGAAATTAATACGATTATTCATACTATAGGTGCAGGTGTCGGTAATGAATTTAAAATTGAAGACAGTAATTATAGTCGAATTATTATTATGACCGATGCTGATACAGATGGTGCACATATTCAAGTACTGTTACTAACTTTCTTCTTTAAATATATGAAACCATTAGTACAAGCAGGTCGAGTATTTATCGCATTACCACCACTTTACAAATTAGAAAAAGGTAAAGGTAAATCTAAAAAAGTGGAATATGCTTGGACAGATGATGAATTAGATAAATTACAAAAGCAACTTGGTAAAGGTTTCACATTACAAAGATATAAAGGTTTAGGTGAAATGAATCCTGAACAATTATGGGAAACAACTATGAATCCTGATACTCGTACTTTAATACGTGTTCAAGTTGAAGATGAAGTGCGTTCTTCAAAACGTGTTACAACGTTAATGGGTGATAAAGTAGCACCACGTAGAGAATGGATTGAAAGTCATGTTGAGTTTGGTATGCAGGAAGATTCAAGCATTTTAGATAATACAGAAGTTCAGATATTAGAAAGTGAAAACTATGAGGAGGATGAAACGATTTGAGTGAGATAATTCAAGATCTATCACTTGAAGATGTAATTGGAGACCGTTTTGGAAGATATAGTAAATATATTATCCAGGAACGTGCTTTGCCTGACGTTCGAGACGGACTAAAACCAGTACAGCGTCGTATTTTATATGCGATGTATTCAAGTGGTAATACATTCGATAAAAATTTCCGTAAAAGTGCCAAAACTGTCGGGGATGTCATCGGACAGTATCATCCTCATGGTGATTCTTCAGTATATGATGCCATGGTTCGTTTAAGCCAAGACTGGAAATTAAGACATGTTTTAATAGAAATGCATGGTAATAACGGTAGTATCGATAATGACCCTCCTGCAGCAATGCGTTATACAGAAGCAAAATTAAGTCAATTATCTGAAGAACTATTAAGAGATATTAATAAAGAAACAGTTTCTTTTATACCAAACTATGATGATACAACACTTGAACCTATGGTATTACCTGCAAGATTTCCTAATTTATTAATTAACGGTTCTACAGGTATTTCAGCAGGTTATGCTACTGATATTCCACCACATAATTTAGGTGAAGTGATTCAAGCAACATTAAAATATATTGATAATCCTGATATTACAGTGAGTCAATTGATGAAATACATGAAGGGTCCAGACTTCCCAACTGGTGGTATTATTCAAGGTATTGATGGTATTAAAAAAGCATACGAAACTGGTAAAGGTAAAGTTGTTGTACGTTCCAAAGTAGATGAAGAAACATTACGTAATGGACGTAAAGAACTTATCGTGACTGAAATACCATATGAGGTGAATAAAAGTAATCTCGTTAAACGTATTGATGAATTACGTGCTGATAAAAAAGTTGATGGTATTGTTGAAGTTAGAGATGAGACTGATAGAACTGGTTTACGTATTGCAATAGAACTTAAAAAAGACGTGAATAGTGAAGCAATTAAAAATTTCCTATTCAAAAATTCGGACCTTCAAATATCTTATAACTTTAATATGGTTGCAATCAGTGATGGTAGACCTAAATTAATGGGTATTAAACAAATCATTGATAGTTATATTAACCATCAAATTGAAGTTGTGGCTAACAGAACTAAGTTTGATTTAGAACATGCTGAAAAACGTATGCATATCGTTGAAGGTTTAATGAAAGCTTTATCTATTTTAGATGAAGTGATTGCCTTAATTCGTAATTCTAAAAATAAAAAAGATGCTAAAGATAACTTAGTTGCTGAATATGACTTTACTGAAGCTCAGGCAGAAGCCATCGTTATGTTACAACTTTATCGTTTAACTAACACAGATATCGTTGCTTTAGAACAAGAGCACGATGAGTTATCTAATTTAATTAAAGATTTACGTCATATTTTAGATGATCACGATGCATTATTGAATGTTATCAAAAATGAATTAACAGAAATTAGAAAGAATTTTAAAACTGATCGTTTATCAACAATTGAAGCGGAAATTTCTGAAATTAAAATTGATAAAGAAGTGATGGTGCCTAGTGAAGATGTAGTATTAAGTTTAACTAGACATGGTTATATTAAACGTACATCTACACGTAGCTTTAATGCTAGCGGCGTTTCTGAAGTCGGTTTGAAAGATGGCGATAGTTTATTAAAATACCTTGATGTAAATACACAAGATACAGCGCTTGTATTTACGAATAAAGGTAGATACTTGTTTATTCCAGTTCATAAACTAGCTGATATCCGATGGAAAGAATTAGGTCAACACGTATCTCAAATTGTTTCTATTGATGAAGATGAACAAGTTATTGACGTATTTAATGAAAAAGACTTCAAAGAACAACAAGCATTCTATATTATGGCTACTCGTAACGGTATGATTAAGAAAAGTACTGTACCGTTGTTTAAAACAACACGATATAATAAACCATTAATTGCCATGAAAGTAAAAGATCAAGATGAGGTAATTAATGTATTACGTGTTGAAGAAGATCAACTTATTACTGTTATTACACATAAAGGAATGTCATTAACATACTCTACAAACGAATTATCTGATACAGGCTTACGTGCGGCTGGTGTGAAATCTATTAATTTAAAAGATGAAGACTACGTTATTATGACGCAAACAATCACTAATAAAGAATCTATCCTTATGGCTACACAACGTGGTGCTGTTAAACATATTGGATTTAAAGTATTACAAGAAGCGAAACGAGCACAACGAGGTATTACCTTACTTAAAGAATTGAAAAAAGCACCACATCGTATCGTGGCAGCAGATGTTGTTCGTTCTGACAATACAACATATACTTTATATTCAGCTAAAGACCAAGAAACTAATGATATCGCTTCAGTTCATAAATCAGAACAATATACTAATGGTTCATTTATAGTAGATGTAGATGATTTCGGAGAAGTTGAAGGAATGTACTTACAATAAAAGTATATGCAACACATGCATAAGATGATAAAATAAAATATAATAATCACAATTAAATCATTCAAGAGGTTTATATTCTCAATTGAACTGTCTATTTTAGTATTTGTTATTTGATACATTGCTTAAATAGACTTTCATATGCCAATATGAATCTCTTGATATTTTTAAGATATGAATTTTATTTATAGATGAGAGGGATTTATTTGAAAGATTTTGATAGTTTAATTCCTGGTTGGTTTAAAGATTTTGTACAAGTAGGTAACGACTTAATTTGGTCTCAGTATCTAATTGGATTGTTACTTACAGCAGGATTCTTTTTCACTATCAGTTCTAAGTTTGTACAACTACGAATGTTACCAGAAATGTTTAGAGCGTTGGTCGAGAAACCAGAAACATTAGAAAGTGGTAAAAAAGGTATTTCACCGTTCCAAGCATTTGCGATTAGTGCAGGTTCAAGAGTAGGTACTGGAAATATTGCCGGTGTTGCTACAGCAATTGTACTTGGTGGTCCTGGTGCGGTATTTTGGATGTGGATTATTGCATTTATAGGTGCGGCAAGTGCTTTTATGGAAGCTACTTTAGCTCAGGTTTATAAAGTTCATGATAAAGATGGTGGTTTCCGTGGTGGACCAGCTTATTACATAACTAAAGGTTTAAACCAAAAATGGCTTGGTATTGTGTTTGCGATATTAATTACAGTTACCTTCGCATTTGTATTTAATACAGTGCAATCTAATACGATTGCGGAATCATTAAATACTCAATATCATATTAGTCCAGTGATTACAGGAATAGTATTAGCAGTTGTAACAGCCATTATTATTTTTGGTGGGGTTAGAAGTATTGCTACTTTATCATCATTAATTGTTCCAATTATGGCTATCATATATATTGGTATGGTTTTAGTTATCTTGTTATTAAACTTAGACCAAATTGTTCCAATGATTGGTACAATTATTAAAAGTGCTTTTGGTTTTGAACAAGTAACTGGTGGTGCAGTTGGTGCTGCTATTTTACAAGGGATTAAACGTGGTTTATTCTCAAACGAAGCAGGTATGGGTTCAGCACCTAACGCAGCTGCAACAGCAGCAGTCCCTCATCCAGTAAAACAAGGTTTAATTCAATCATTAGGTGTTTTCTTTGATACAATGCTAGTATGTACAGCTACAGCAATAATGATTTTATTATATTCAGGTTTAAAATTTGGAGAAAACGCTCCTCAAGGTGTTGCAGTTACTCAATCAGCTTTAAATGAACATTTAGGTTCAGCTGGTGGTATTTTCTTAACAGTGGCAATAACATTATTCGCATTTTCTTCAGTTGTAGGTAACTACTATTATGGACAATCTAACATTGAGTATTTATCTAATAACAAAACAATTATTTTCATCTTTAGATGTTTAGTAGTTGTGCTTGTATTTATTGGTGCGGTTGCTAAAACTGAAACAGTTTGGAGTACAGCCGATTTATTCATGGGCTTAATGGCCATAGTGAATATTGTCTCCATTATTGGACTTTCCAATATTGCATTTGCAGTAATGAAAGATTACCAAGTACAACGTAAAGCAGGTAAAAAGCCTGTATTCAAACCAGAGAATCTTGAAATTAATTTATTTGGTATTGAATCTTGGGGAATTAATGCAAACAAATCAAATAAAGATTTAAAATAAATGATTAGCTTGAGTGTCGTAAGGATACTCAAGCTTTTTAATTTGAAATTTATAATTATATCTATTATTTATTATAAAGAGGTAGAAAATTGTTTAATATACTAAAAATTAATTTTACTCATGAAAGTATTTAATAAGTTATTTTCTTTTCATTTATATCATTAAGCCTTATAATTTTAATAATGGAGTAAGAAAGGTGATAATGATGGGGAAGTATAAAATTAGTAAAATTCTCAATAATAACGTTATCATATGCACGAATAAAAACCAGGAAGTTGTTTTAATTGGAAAAGGTATAGGTTTTAATAAAAAGCAAGGCTATACGTTAGATGAATCAGCTTCCATTGAAAAAGTTTATAAACTTGATCTAGATAAGCATAAAGAACACTATAAGACATTAGTTGAGATGGCTGATGACCATGTTCTACAAGCAGTGATTGAAGCTGTTAATTTAATTACAAATACGACTCTAGATGTTAGTGATGAAAATCTAGTTGTTGCGCTAACAGATCATATTATTTTTGCGTATAAACGTTTAAAACAAAATCAAATAATTAGCAACCCTTTTGCCATGGAAACAAAATACTTATATCGAGATGCTTATCAAATAGCTGAAAAAGTAATTGATAGACTAAATGAACAGTTAGATGTTGATTTTCCAGAAGATGAAATTGGTTTTATCGCATTACATATTGCTTCGAACTCTGAAGAATTATCTATGAGAGAAATGGCGTTAATTAATCAATTAATCAATAAAAGTATCACTATTATTGAAACGGATTTACAACATCAAGTTGATCAATCCTCAATACAATATCAACGTTTTATTAGACATGTACAATTTCTCATTCGTCGTTTAAGAAATAATGAAACATTACATGCTCAAAATGATTTTGTTGATATGGTTAAAAATCAATATCCTAGTTGCTATTCTACAGCTTTTAAAATATTAAAAATGATTCAGATGGAATTTGATATTACTGTTAATGATGTTGAAATCATTTATTTAACATTACATATCCATCATTTTGAAGCCCAAATGAAGTTGGATTAAAAGTACTTATGCGCTCTCATAAGTACTTTTAATTTTTATATAGACTAGTTTTTAATATTCCTTAGTTTTGTAAAATTATGTTATGATTAGTGTTAGAAATTTTTAGTAACTCATTTTTATGATTTTTATAAAGCGAGGTAACATGAAAGTATGGTGATGTCGAATGTCGAATGAAATGAAATCTTCCGAAAAGAAGACATCTAGAAAGTTTAAAACGATTTTCAGTATGTCTGAAACAAGATTCATGAAATTTTTAGGCGGCAATGATTTAATTTATGCTTTGTTAGCACTTGTGCTTTTAGGGATAGTTATATTTATCTTTGATAAAGTATCATACGTGTTTCAACCATTTATTATAGTATTCAATACTATTGCTGCACCAATTATAGTTTCATTGATTATATTTTATTTATTTAACCCTCTTGTTAATTTGATGGAACGTTATCGAATTCCAAGATTAGTAGGGGTTTTGATTATTTATGTTGCGATTGTAGGCATAATCGTGTTGATTGTTAATTTATTAATTCCTCTAATTAGTTCACAATTAGGAAGTTTCATTAATAACTCTCCTCAATATTTTAAAAAGTTAACTAATACAATTAATAAAGTAACAAGTAATTCAATTTTTGCTGGTTATTATGATCAAATTAATGATCAATTGAACTCATTAACTAAAAAGATACCATCTATGCTTTCAGATTATTTTGATGGCTTTGGTTCAAAATTAGCATCATTCGTTGAAGCAGTAGCTAATGTTGGAGTAGTTATTGTGACTACACCATTTGTTTTATTCTTTATGTTAAAAGATGGTCATAAGTTCAAAGATTTCACTACTAATATTATGCCACCTAAATTTAGAAAAGATTTTCATGATTTACTTGAAAAAATGAGTGTTCAAGTAGGTTCTTACATACAAGGACAAATCATTGTGTCATTCTGTATAGGTGTTTTACTATTTATTGGTTATTCTATTATTGGATTGAAATATAGTTTAATATTAGCTTGTATAGCTGCTGTAACAAGTGTGGTACCTTATTTAGGACCTACAATAGCGATTTCACCAGCTATCATTATTGCTTTAATTACGTCTCCAATAATGTTACTCAAATTAGCGATTGTATGGACTTTAGTTCAATTCTTTGAAGGACACTTCATTTCTCCAAATATCATGGGTAAAACATTACAAATTCACCCGCTAACAATTATCTTTATCTTACTAAGTGCAGGTAATTTGTTAGGTATAGTCGGGGTTATATTAGGTATTCCTGGTTATGCAGTGTTGAAAGTTTTAGTTTCTCATATGTTCTTATTATTCAAGCGTAGATATAATAGATATTATGGAGAAGATGCAGGAAATTATAAGTTAAATAAAGAACAAGAATAATCTATCTTTGTACAAGGATATCTTTAGAAATTATTTCAAGTAGCTTTTATGCCATCAATTTGTGGCATATGGATACTTAATTTCTAAGATATCCTTTTTTGTTTTTAAAGAAGTACAATCCTTTTATCTACAAAAGATTTGCACCTTACATTGAGTATGACAATAATGTTATGCATAATTGACTTTATTTATATTCTATTTATCTTATTCTTATGATATATTTTTCTAGATAGAAGAATTAAATAGAATTGAAGTGAAAAAATGACCCAGGAAAAGAAAAGTAAATTATTATCTATATTAAAATTTGTGTTTGCTGCTGCACTATTTACGTTTGTAGTTTTCACGTTATATCGAGAATTATCTTCCATTAATTTCAAAAATACTTTAATGCAATTTGGTAAAATCAATCGTTTATGGATTGTATTATTGTTTATTAGCGGGGGAGCGTCTTTATTAATTTTATCTTTATATGATGTCATTCTTGTTAAATCACTTAAGTTAAAAATTCCTTTAATAAAAGTATTAAGAGTGAGTTATATTATTAATGCTTTAAATGCCATTGTAGGCTTTGGTGGGTTTATCGGAGCAGGTTTAAGAGCATTTATTTATAAAAATTATACCCAAGATAATAAGAAACTCGTTCACTATATATCTATCATACTCATTTCGATGTTAACAGGTTTGAGCTTGTTATCGATTTTAGTTGTTCTTCATGTGTTTAACGCATCTGATATGTTAGATAAAATATCATGGGTACGTTGGGTTTTATATATTGTTGCTTTATTTTTACCAGTATTTATTATTTATACGATTGTGAAACCTGCGGATACAAATAACCGATATATGGGCGTATATTGTACGTTAGTTTCTTGTGTTGAATGGTTAGCTGCTGCAGTTGTTTTATATTTTTCTGCATTAATTGTAGGTATTGATATTTCCTTTATGAATTTTATTGGTATTTTCATTATTGCAGCATTGTCTGGATTAGTTAGTTTTATTCCAGGAGGCTTTGGTGCATTTGATTTAGTAGTACTACTCGGTCTTAAATCACTTGGTATAAATGAGGAAAACATTTTATTAGCTTTATTACTATATCGTTTTGCTTATTATTTCGTACCTGTAGCCATTGCATTAGTATTATCTACATTTGAATTTGGTAATACAGCTAGAAAATATATCGAAGAATCTAAATATTTTGTTCCTGCAAAAGATGTTACGTCATTTTTAATGTCATATCAAAAGGATATTTTATCTAAAATTCCATCTTTTTCATTAGCGATTTTAGTATTTTTAACAAGTGTTATTTTCTTTATTAATAATTTAACAATCATATATGACGGATTATATGACGATAATCATTTGGCTTACTATTTAACATTATCTATTCATACAAGTGCTTGTTTATTATTAATGTTAAATGTAAAAGGAATATTTAAGCAAAGTCGACGTGCAATTATTTTTGCGATTATTTCGATTTTATTAATTTTTGCAGCAACAGTTTATACGTATGCGTCATTCATACTTTTAACATGGCTTTTGGTTATGTTAGTACTCTTGTTTATTGCTTATCGTCAATCAAAAGTGCTTAAGAGACCATTAAGATTAAAAAATGCCTTCTTATTTATATTAATAAGTATCATCGTACTTTATATTAATCATGTTATTATCTCTAGCACGTTATATGCACTCGATGTTTATAATATTGAAGTAGATACGACAGTGCTTAGATATTATTTCTGGATAACGATAGCTCTAATTACTATTATTGTTGCACTTATTGCATGGCTATTTGATTATCGATTTATTAAATCAAGTCAAAATAAAAATTTAGCTGTTTGTGAACAAATTATTCAACAATATGGTGGTAATTATTTAACGCATCTTATTTATAGTGGAGATAAAAATTATTTTATTCATGAAAACGAATCAGCCTTTTTGATGTATCGATATAAATCTAATGCTTTAGTAGTATTAGGTGATCCAGTTGGGGATACTGCATCGTTCGAATCTTTATTAGAAGCATTTTATGAATACGCTGAATATTATGGCTATGATATTATTTTTTATCAAGTAAGTGATAGATTCATGCCACTTTATCATAATTTTGGTAATCAATTCTTTAAACTTGGGGAAGAAGCAATTATTGATTTAACTACATTTACTACTTCTGGTAAAAAGCGTCGTGGTTTTAGAGCAACTTTAAATAAATTTGAAGATTTAAATATCAAATTTGAAATAATTGAGCCGCCATTTTCACAAGATATGTTCGAAACATTAAAAAATGTGAGTGATCAATGGTTAGAAGGTAGAAGTGAAATGCATTTTTCAGTAGGTCAATTTAGTGAAGATTATTTATCTAAAGCGCCGATTGGTATTATGCGAAATGAAGAAGGAAAAATTATAGCGTTCTGTACTCTAATGCCAACATATTTTAATGATGCTATTTCGGTTGATTTAATTCGTTGGTTGCCGGAATTAGATTTACCATTAATGGATGGATTGTATTTACACATGCTATCGTGGAGTAAAGAAAAAGGATATCAATCATTTAACTTAGGTATGGCGACGCTATCTAATGTAGGACAACTACATTATTCATATCTTAGAGAACGATTAGCTGGAAGAGTATTTGAACATTTTAATGGATTATATCGTTTCCAAGGTTTAAGACGTTATAAAGAAAAGTATGGTCCACAATGGGAGCCAAGATTTTTAGTTTATAGAAAAGATGCCTCGTTATGGCAATCTATGATTAAAGTAATGAGAGTTATACGTCACAAATAATATAATAAAAGCGATTGATGAAAATAAATGATTTCATCAATCGCTATTTTTGTATGTTTATACAACTTTCTCTGAATTAACAGTTAGTCTTTTTTATAATTTTTACGATCTTGTTCTTCTTTAGCATATCTTTCAGGTTGTTTCTTATAAAAATCTTGATGATATGCTTCTGCTTCATAAAACGTCGTTGCAGGTAAAATTTTAGTAGCAATCGCTTTATCAGCGTTGATTGTATTTTGCATTGCCTTGATATAGTCTTCGGCTAGTTTCTTTTGATGTTCATTGGAATAGAAAATCGCCGTTTGATATTGAGAACCTCTATCTTGAAATTGTCCTTCATCATCTAAAGGATCAATTACAGAAAAAAAGATTTCTAATAATTTATTGTATGAGAATAATGCGACATCATATTCTACTTTTACAGTTTCATAGTGTCCAGTAGTGCCACTTTTAACCTGCTCGTATGTAGGATTAGCAATGTCTCCACCCATATATCCTGATGTAACTTTTTCTATTCCATCAAATGTATCAAAAGGTTTCGTCATACACCAAAAGCACCCACCCGCAAAATATGCAATATTTATATTCATTTATGACACCCTTTCATTGGACCTTAGTACCATTTATTAAAAAAACCCTTGCTTTTTGAATACTTTTTCTATAACGTTAATACATATTAATTATAGATGATAGTATTATAATTTTAAAGGTATAAGGTAGGTAAATATGAGAGACGAGAAGGATAACAGAGAAGAAACTGAGTATAAACGACAAGCAGGTACATCAACTACACCTTCTAGGCGACGAAAGAAAAAAAGAGTGCGCAAATTACCTTTTATTATTTTATTAATTTTAATTATCTTCATCATTATTATTGCTTATATTGTTCATGGATATAATAGTGGTGTGAAGTATGCTGAAAAGCATGCTAAAGACATTAAAGTACATCAATTTAACGGTCCAGTGAAAAACGACGGTAAAATTTCTGTATTGGTTTTAGGCGCAGATAAAGCTCAGGGTGGTAAATCACGTACAGACTCCATTATGGTTGTACAATATGATTACATTCATAAAAAAATGAAAATGATGTCAGTCATGCGTGATATATATGCAGACATACCTGGATATGATAAATATAAAATTAATGCTGCTTATTCTCTTGGTGGTCCAGAATTACTAAGAAAAACATTAAATAAAAATTTAGGAATTAATCCTGAATATTACGCAGTGGTTGATTTTACTGGTTTTGAAAAAATGATAGATGAATTAGAACCTAATGGTGTTCCTATAGATGTAGAAAAAGATATGTCTGAAAATATTGGAGTATCATTGAAAAAAGGTCATCATCGTTTAAATGGTAAAGAGTTACTTGGTTACGCAAGATTTCGTCATGATGCAGAAGGCGATTTCGGACGTGTACGTCGTCAGCAACAGGTGATGCAAACACTTAAATCTGAATTAGTGAATTTTGGTACAGTTGCTAAGCTACCTAAAGTAGCTGGTATTCTTCGAGGATATGTGAATACAGATATGCCTGATTCAGCTATGTTCCAAACTGGAATAAGCTTTGGTATTCGAGGAGACAAAAATGTTGATTCATTAACTGTTCCTATTAAAAATTCTTATCAAGATATTACTACTAATAACGATGGTAGTGCATTGCAAATTGATAAAGCAAAAAACAAAAAAGCAATTCAAGACTTTTTTGATGACAAAAATGATAAAAAATAATACGAATAAAGCCACGCACAAGTTGTTAAGTGCGTGGCTTTATTTTATTTATCAACTTATTGATCTGATTTTCTAACTCCTGCAACACCATAATGATTTTTCTTCATTTCTTCAATGACTACATGGATAGCCTCTCTATTAGCACCTGTTGTTCTTTCTACCGCTGATGTTACTTCTGTAACTAAGTCTTTAAGTTGTTCATCTGAACGACCTTCTAATAATTTAACGTTTACGATTGGCATATGTCATTCCTCCAATGATATTTATTACACTCTTAGTATAGCATGAATAGTTAATAAAAAAACATTTTCCTTTTAGAACATTTGTTCGTTATATACTTGAATAAGAACATTTGTTCGTATATAATGAAAATGTATTAGGGAGGGGTAATGATGTATGACTATCATTTATTAGAAGATAGAGATGTACTATGTATTGATCAAAAGAGCTTTTTCGCAAGTGTGTCATGTATAGAAAAGGGATTGGATCCCTTAACAACAAAATTAGCAGTAGTTGCTGATACTAAAAGACAAGGCTCAGTCGTATTAGCTGCGACACCTAAACTTAAAGAATTAGGTGTTAAAACGGGATCAAGGTTATTTGAAATACCACATCGCAACGATATATATATTATTAATCCAAGTATGCGAAAGTACCTTAATGTTTCAGTAACTATATCTAAGATTGCTTTACGTTATGTGCCACCAGAAGATTTACATCAGTATAGTATTGACGAATTTTTTATGGATGTGACTGATAGTTATCATAGATTTAATTCAACTGTTGAAGCATTTTGCGAAAGGTTACAGAAAGAAATTCATGAAGAAACAGGTATTAGATGTACTATTGGTATAGGTTCCAATATGTTACTAAGTAAGGTAGCAATGGATATTGAAGCCAAGCATACAAAAAACGGTATTGCTGAATGGCGTTATCAGCATGTACCTGAAAAGTTATGGCCAATTCAACCATTAAGAGAATTTTGGGGAATAAATAGAAAGACAGAAGCTAAATTAAATAAAAGAGGAATTTTTACTATAGGTGATTTAGCTCAATATCCGTATCAATATTTAAAAAGGGATTTTGGGATATTAGGTGTGGATATGCATCTTCATGCTAATGGTATTGATCAAAGTAAAATGAGAGAAAAATATAAAGTCAATAATCCATCAATATGTAAAAGTCAGATATTGATGAGAGATTATGAATTTGAAGAAGCCAAAGTTGTTATGCAAGAGTTAATTGAGGATGTAGCAAGTAGGGTTCGAGCAAGAAAACAATTGGCACGTACCATACACTTCTCATTTGGTTATAGTGATGAAGGTGGCGTACATAAGCAATATACCTTGGAAGAAGGAACTAATTTAGAAAAAGATATTTTCAAAGTAGTTAACTATTTTGCGAACAAATTGTGTGATAAACAAGCATTATACCGGACATTAAGTGTGTCACTAACTCAATTTATAAATGAAAATGAAAGACAAATGAACTTGTTTATTGACGAATATGAACGGAAACGAGACGAAAAATTAGCAAAAACGATTGACCATTTACATTTGAAATATGGAAAAGGTATTGTTTCCAAGGCAACATCGTATACAGAAGCTGGTACGAAACATGGACGACTAGGACTTATGGCAGGTCATAAAATGTAATAAAACGCTAATAGAAATATTATTTTTAAAACGTAATAAGCATATTTTAACCTGAGACGTATTAATTAAAGTCTCAGGTTAAAATCATTGAATCATAAATATTATTCAATATAAGTATCAAATTGACTTAGTGCTTGAATAGCACTTTCCCGATCTTCAGGAGTTTTAAAACTAATTTGTAAGGCACCATAAATATCTTCACGGACTTCTAAAATTTTAAGGTTGCTTATAGAAATATTATGTAAACTTAGAATGTGAGTAACTTTGCTAATCATACCCGGTTTATCCGGAATATCAACAAATAGATCATACGCCGTAGATAGCGCACCTCGTTGTTTAGCGGGTAGTTGATCTCTGTAGTCTTTAGCATTAGCAAAAAATTGATAAATATCTTCAGATTTTGAAGATGAAATCATTGTCATAACAGAACTAATTTGATTTTGTAAATCTTCTAAAATATCTAGAATGAAAGTTTTATTATTTAATGTGATATCTTTCCACATCTCTGCATTACTACTAGCAATTCGAGTTATGTCACGGAATCCTCCTGCAGCTAATTGTTGTACTAAATGATGTTTTTCTACGTGGTCGGCACTTAAGTGAACTAGACTGGACGCAACTATATGTGGTACGTGACTAACAATACCAGTAACAAAATCATGCTCATTAGCGTCAGTGAATATAAATTTAGCTAACGTTGATTTTAATAGTTCTTGGATTTTCTCAGCAGCTTTCTTATTTGCCTTTTGATTAAAGACAAGTAAATAATAGGCATTTTCGAAAAGATGTTTTTTTGCATTTAATACGCCAGATTTATGACTACCAGCCATTGGATGACCACCAACTAGATGGATATCATGTTCTAACAACTCATTTTCAAAAGATTGAATTGTTGATTTAGTACTACCAGTATCTGTAACAATTAAATGGGGTTTAGTATTTAATTTGGTTAAATGTTTAAGATAGTAGACGGTTTGTTCAACAGGCGTAGCATAGATAATCATATCGGCATTTTCAACAGCTTGGGTATAATGAATAGCTTTTTTATCGATAATACCAATTGATAAGGCTTTATCTAACTGTGATTCGTCTGCATCGAAAGCTGTAATAGTAATGTCTGAATGATAATATTTTAAATTACTTGCTAAACTCCCACCAATCAAACCAAGTCCTACGAATAATATGTTTTTCATGAATGACCACCTATTTCGAAATTTTCAGAATACTAATATTGTAAAAGACGAGAGCAACGGAATCAATAGAAATATATATTAGAATATATTAGTTAAATAGTCTAAACTGAAACTAAACATATTATGCAGGAAAGGGTAAATAAGATGAGTAATATTTTACAAACTATAAAGACATTAACAGAAATTAATAGTCCATCAGGCAATGCTGAAAAAGCAATAAATTTTGTAAAGGATATAGCAGAAGATTTAGGTTATCAAACCGAACTCACTAACAAAGGTGCTTTGATTATAACAGTAGATGGAGACAATCAAAGTCAACAGCGATGTATTACAGCTCATGTTGATACATTAGGTGCAATGGTTAAAGAAATAAAAGAAAATGGAAGATTAGCTATAGATTTAATTGGAGGATTTCATTTTAATGCTATAGAAGGTGAGTATTGTGAAATCCAAACAGAATCTGGTGATGTCTATACAGGAACGATATGTTTACACGAAACGAGTGTACACGTATATAAAGATAATCATGAAATACCGAGAGATTTAGAACATATGGAAATAAGAATAGATGAAAAGACAAATTCAGTTCAAGAAACTAAAGATTTAGGTATTGAAGTAGGGGACTTTGTTAGCTTTGATCCTAGAACACAAATTACAACATCTGGTTTCATTAAGTCACGCCATCTTGATGATAAAGCAAGTGTAGCAATGATTATTGAGTTATTGAAAAAAATTAAGCAAGATAATATTAATTTACCTCATACTACACAGTTTTATATTTCTAATAATGAAGAAATTGGCTATGGTGCAAATGCGTCACTTTCAAATAACATTGTGGATTTTATTGCGTTAGATATGGGCGCTTTAGGTGATGGACAATCATCTGATGAATATACAGTTTCAATATGTGCAAAAGATAGCTCAGGCCCATACCATAAAGGATTGAGATCTCAATTAGTACAATTATGCAAATTAAATGCCATACCATATAAAGTAGATATTTATCCTTATTATACTTCTGATGCTACAACAGCACTGAAAGCAGGAGCTGATATTCGCCACGGGTTATTTGGAGCTGGAATAGAATCTTCACATGCATTAGAAAGAACACATATTGAATCTATTGAAGCAACACAGAATCTTTTGTATGCGTATTGTATGTCGCAAATTTCAAAATAAATTTTGATTTTACGTTGACAAATATTAGAGTGGAATGTATTATACTAAATAATTAGAATTGTTAAACAATTCGGAAGATAAAGTAGCGAATGTGATTTGTAGCAAATAGAAAGCTAATGGTTAATGTAAATTAGCACAACATATTCAGTGAATTGGGCTTTCGAATATAAAATTAAATAGTATAAAAGTGAGCAATAATAATTTGTTAACTAAGGTGGCACCACGGTAACGCGTCCTTATTGATTTTACGCGTTTCGTGGTGCTTTTTTCATTGGTGCAAAATGTAGTAGTTTGTAGCAAGGTAGTGACAGAAAGTTAGTGTGTGATGAGAACTAACACCTCTATAAATGAAATTGGGTTTTGCAAATAAAGACAAATAATTAAATAAAGAAAATGAGTGAACGTTTAATATTCTGAATGTTAAGAATATTACGTTAATTAAGGTGGTACCACGCGTCAGCGTCCTTTTATAGGAGGCTGATTTTTATTTGCATAAAAATCATTCTTCAGAAATAAGCAATCTAATAAAACAAACTAAAAGATAAACATGAGTAAGAAAGCAATATTAATCATAAAGGAGTATTCAAAAGTGGAAATATATTATGAAAAGCTACAAGCCAATATAACACCAGAAACTTTAGCTCAACTCAAAAACCGAAAAATCATTTTAGAAAGTTCGAGTCAGAATAAACTTAAGGGAAGGTATTCCATTGTTGTATTTGATAGTTATGGACAAATCACGCTAGATAACAATCAAGTTCATATTAGTACTCAACACAAAAACGAATCTATAACAGAGAAACCATATCAATATTTAAAACAATTTGTTAATCAGTACTATGAAGATATAGAAGATAAAAGTTTACAAGAATTACCTTTTATCTCAGGTTTTATTGGAACATGCAGTTTTGATTTAGTAAGACATGAATTTCCTATATTACAAAACATAAATTTAGATGATCATCCACAACATGATGTTAATTTTCACATGATAGAAGACGTTTATATATTTGATCATTACAAAGAAGAATTATATGTCATTAGTACAAATCTATTCTCTCAAGTAGCTCGAGAAAAATTAATTACACGTGTAAAGGAAAGAATCAATCAACTCTAAACGATTCAAGTATATCAACCAAGTATTCAATTTAAACCTAAGGACAAACAAATAGAAACCAACATAAGTGAACAACATTTCATGGAAATTGTCAGTGATTTTAAAAAGAAAATAACTGAAGGGGACATGTTTCAAGTGGTACCTTCAAGGATTTATCGCTATAAACATCATTTTGAAAATCAACGTCAATCATTATCATTTCAGTTATATCAAAATTTAAAAAGACAAAATCCAAGTCCATACATGTATTACATCAATATGAGTGAACCAATTATTGTAGGTAGTTCGCCTGAAAGTTTTGTAAAAGTGCATGATGGTTTAGTTGAAACCAACCCAATTGCTGGAACTATCAAAAGAGGACGGACACTAGAAGAAGATGAAGCTAATGCACATCAGCTCATTAATGACGAAAAAGAACGCAGCGAACATAGTATGTTAGTAGACTTAGGTAGAAATGATATTCACAGGATATGCCGAAATGGAACGTCTCATATTAAGAAATTGATGGAAATAGAGAAATATGAACACGTAATGCATATAGTAAGCGAAGTCACAGGGCAAATTAAAAAAGATATTTCACCAATGTCTGTGATAGCAAGTTTATTACCAACCGGAACAGTTTCTGGTGCACCAAAACTAAGAGCAATACAAAGAATTTATGAAGTTATGCCCAACAAACGTGGTGTATACAGTGGTGGCATTGGTTATATCAATTGTAATCACAACTTAGACTTTGCACTTGCAATACGAACAATGATGATTGATGACACATATATCAATGTAGAAGCAGGTTGTGGCGTTGTTTATGATTCTGAACCACAGAAGGAATTAGAAGAAACTAAATTAAAAGCTAAAAGTTTATTGGAGGTGTCACCATGATATTAATTGTCGATAATTATGACTCATTTACTTATAACTTAGTTGATATCGTCACGCAGTATATGCCAAACGAAGATGATGTCACTGTATTATATCCAGATGATGAAAAGGTAATGAATCAAGATGTAGATGGTGTCATTATTTCACCTGGACCAGGCCATCCATTGGATAATAAATGGTTAGTTAATATTATTGAACGTTATAAAGATAAACCCATACTTGGCGTTTGTTTAGGAGCACAAGCACTCACGTGTTATTACGACGGAAAAGTAATACAAGGTGAAACTGTAATGCATGGAAAAGTAGATGAAATAAAGCAAAATGGTACCTCCATACTATATAGAGACTTACCTCTAAACTTTAATGTCATGCGATACCACTCATTAGTTAGTGACGCAAAACATTTTCCTAAGTCACTAATTATAACTGGAACAACAAATGATTGTATCCAGTCATTTGAACACGAAAATCAATTGCATTTTGGAATTCAATATCATCCAGAATCTTTTGCAACAGAACACGGAGAAGATATTATTAAAAACTTTATTAATTTAGCAGTAAAGGGTGATTAGATGGAAATTTTACAACAACTAGAAAAGCAACAACACTTAAATGAAGAAGATATGAAATCATTTATAAATTTAATGATTAATCCAGAAGTTGAAAATCAAGTTAAATATAAGGCATTAAAAACATATACTGATAAAGAAATGCAGCAAACGGAGTTAACATTTTTAGCTAAAAGTTTAATTAAAACAATGTATAAAGAACAACCTTATTATGAAGGCGCAATGTGTGTATGTGGTACGGGAGGGGACAAGTCAGGAAGTTTTAATATTTCGACGACCGCTTCATTTATAGTTGCTAGTGCAGGAGCTTTAATTGTGAAGCACGGAAACAAGAGTATCACTTCTAATTCTGGAAGCACAGATTTACTCAATCAATTAAATATAAATACTACAAAAGTTAACGATGTGATTAACACATTACAACAATATAACTTAGCATTTGTCAGCGCTACAGAATCCTATCCAATTATGAAATATATTCAACCTATTAGAAAAATGATGTCAAAGCCAACTATTTTCAATCTAGTGGGACCGTTAATTAATCCATTTAAATTAACATACCAAGTAATGGGTATTTATGATCCCAATCAATTAGGTAATGTTGCACAAACAGTAAAAGACTTGGGTCGTAAGAAAGCAATTGTACTTCACGGGGCAGGAGGTATGGATGAAGCAAGTTTATCAGGAGAAAACTTAATTTATGAAGTAACCACAGGTAAAGATATAGAAACATATACTATTAATGCAAAAGACTTCGGATTACGCAATGCTTCTAACAATACTTTAAAAGGCGGCACACCTGAGGAAAATAAAGCAATTACAGTAAATATATTGAATGGACAAGATCATACAAGTAAACGAGATGTTGTTGTGTTGAATGCAGGTATAGCTTTATATGTTGCAGAAAAAGTTAATGATATCCAGACAGGTATCAATCTTGCTCAATACTTAATAGATAGTGGCTTAGCAATGAAACAATATTTAAGAATGGTGGGAAATTAAATGACAATTTTAGATGAAATTGTAAGTTATAAAAAGAAATTATTATCGTCTCATTATTATCAAGAAAAATTAATATCACTCAAATCATACAACAATGATCACACGCCACACCTAAAGAAAAAAACATTAAAAGAAAGTTTAGCTAATGATAACCAACTTTCTATCATTGCAGAAATAAAATCTAAAAGTCCTTCTGTAAATCAATTACCAGAACGAGATTTATCACAGCAAATTAAAGACTATGAAAAGTATGGGGCAAATGCAATATCAATTCTAACTGATGAACAATATTTTGGTGGAAGCTTTGAAAGGTTACAAAAGTTAGCACCACAAACAACATTACCCATTTTATGTAAGGATTTTATCATTGATGAAATTCAAATAGATGTAGCAAAAACTGCAGGGGCGTCGATTATTTTGCTTATTGTTAATATATTGTCTGACGAACAACTTCAACGATTATACCAATATGCGACACAACTCAATTTAGAAGTGTTAGTAGAAGTTCATGACAAAGATGAACTTAATAGAGCGTATCAAATACAGCCAGAAATAATAGGAATTAATAATAGAGACTTAAAGCAATTTGTAACTGATGTTAATCATACAAATGACATTTTAGCAGAAAGGAAAGATGGATTTTATTATATTTCTGAGAGTGGCATTCATAATAAGTCTGATATAGAACAAATTATTAACTCAGGTATCGATGGATTACTTATTGGAGAAGCTTTAATGAAATGTGATGATTTAAGTCAATTTCTACCAACACTTAAGTTAAACAAGGTGAAATCATGTATTTAAAATTTTGTGGATTCAGATATGAAGACGATGTGAAAAAGGCAATTGAATGTAATATCGATGCGATAGGATTTATTCATTTTTCCAAAAGTCGACGTCATCTAGAAATTAATGAAATCAAGCATTTGTCAGCGCTTGTTCCTGAGAAAATACAACGTGTAGTTGTTGTAGTGAATCCAGATAAGCAGCAAATCCAACAAATAGTTACGCTTACTAATATTGATACAATCCAATTTCATGGTAATGAAAACATTGAACTTATCAAATGGGTTAAACACCAATATCCAAATATTAAAATTTTTAAAGCGTTACCCGCTACTCAAGACCTCAATAGTCAACTTGATTTATATAAACCGTATGTTGATTTATTTATTATAGATACACCATCTATTGAATATGGTGGTACAGGTCAAACTTTTGATTGGAATTTAATAAAACATATTGAAGATACACCATTTTTAATAGCAGGTGGTCTCAATGATGAACATATTAAGACGATTCAACATATGCCTTTAAAACATTTAGGTTATGATATCGCCTCTGGTATTGAAACAAATGAACGAAAAGATAAACGCAAAATGAAAACAATCTTTAATATAGTGAAAGGGGAATGAGTTATGATTAAACAAATACAAACGGAAGCAGATGAATTAGGGTTCTTTGGAGAATATGGTGGACAATATGTACCGGAGACATTAATGCCAGCAATCATAGAACTAAAACAAGCATACCAAAAAGCTAAAAATGATCAAAAATTTCAAGATGAACTTCAATATTATTTAAAAGAATATGTGGGTAGAGAAACACCCTTAACTTATGCCAAAGCATATACAGAGCAATTAGGTGGAGCAAAAATTTATTTAAAAAGAGAAGACCTTAACCACACTGGTGCGCATAAAATTAATAATGCACTTGGACAAGCACTGTTAGCAAAACGTATGGGTAAACGTAAACTAGTAGCTGAAACAGGTGCTGGACAACATGGTGTGGCTAGTGCAACAGTTGCTGCATTATTCGATATGGAACTCATTGTCTTTATGGGAAAAGAAGATATTCAAAGACAACAATTAAATGTCTTTAGAATGGAATTGTTAGGCGCTAAGGTTGTTTCGGTTGAAGAAGGTCAAGGCACTTTATCAGATGCAGTAAACAAAGCATTGCAATATTGGGTTAGTCATGTTGAAGATACACATTATCTTTTAGGATCTGCATTAGGGCCAGATCCATTTCCAACAATAGTTAGAGATTTACAAAGCGTAATAGGAAAAGAAATTAAATCTCAAATATTGAACAAAGAAAATCGATTACCGGATGCAATCGTTGCTTGTATTGGTGGTGGCTCTAATGCTATCGGCACATTTTATCCATTTATTCAAGATGAAGTGAAACTATATGGTGTTGAAGCAGCAGGTAAAGGCAAAAATACTGATAAACATGCACTTGCAATTGGTAAAGGGAATCCTGGAGTTTTACATGGTGCCAAAATGTATTTAATTCAAGATAAGCATGGACAAGTGCAATTAGCACATTCCATTTCAGCTGGTTTAGATTATCCAGGTATTGGTCCTGAGCATTCTTATTATAACGACATTGGACGTGTAACTTATACCGAAGCTAGTGATGAACAGGCTATGGAAGCTTTAATACGTTTCACTAAAGCTGAAGGAATTATTCCAGCCATTGAAAGTGCGCATGCATTAAGTTATGTAGAAAGACTAGCTCCAACTATGAATAAAGATGACATCATTGTTGTAACACTTTCTGGTCGTGGTGATAAAGATATGAATACGATACGTCAATACACACAACAAAGAGGTGACACAAATGAGTAAACTATTTATTCCATATATTATGGGCAATTCTAAAATGATAGAACATATGAAAGCGTTGAGTCAGTGTGGCGCAGATATTATTGAAGTTGGTGTACCATTTTCAGATCCAGTGGCAGATGGACCGACAATAATGGAAGCTGGTGGAAAAGCTATAGAAGAAGGTATTACAATTGAATACATTTTCGAGCAACTAGAATTACATCAATTAGAAATTAAAAGTCAGTATGTGTTAATGACTTACTATAATATTATTTGTAATTACGGTGAAAAAGCATTTTTTGAAGCTTGTCAACGAGCAGGTGTTTATGGAGTGATTATACCTGATTTACCGTTTGAACTTGCTCAAAAATTAAAACAACAAACATATGAAAGTAATGTGAAAATAATTCCTTTAATTGCTATGACAACGTCTGAAGAACGAATGAAACTAATAGCTGAAAAAGCTGAAGGTTTTATTTACACTGTTACAATGAATGCAACTACTGGAAAAAATGGTGAATTCCATCCAGAGTTAAAATCCAAACTTAATTTAATTAAACGAACTGCTCAAGTTCCGGTTGTCGCTGGTTTTGGAATTAGAAATGTGCAACATGTTAAAGATATTTCACAAATAGCAGATGGTGTAGTTATAGGTAGTGAAATAGTAAGACGCTTCGCTAATGATTCAACTGAAGAGAATATTAAATATTTCAATTCGATACGACATGCACTAAATCAATAATTTAAATGGATTTTAATTCATAGCATGATAAATCAGAAAAATGTAATTATAAAGGATATATGTAATTTAATACACGTATTATGATAGAACTTAATCAAATTGCATAAATTTTACAATGTTTTAAGGGAAGTCATTGGCAATAGGTTTGTAAATGCATTAAAATAATAGATGATAATACATTAATAGTATGGGTTTATATATTTAACTCATACTATTATTTATTACAATTAGTCAAAATAAGTTGAAAAAGGTTATGAAAGGCATTCTTAATATTATTAAAACAATTAATTTTTAAGGTGTACCAGTAATAACTTATATGGACACCATAAATAGCAATATTTATATTGCACATATTTAAGTATTATTAGATATTATATACATAGAAAGTAACATCATTTGAACATAGTATAATTTGAACTTAAATCGAATTCTTAACAGAGATAAAAATAGAGATAAAAACAATAGGAGTTATGATAATGAAGTTTACAAACTTAACAGCGAAGGAATTTGGCGATTTTACAGACCAAATGCCTTACACCCATTTCACACAAATGATAGGTAACTATGAATTGAAACTTGCTGAAGGTACAGAGTCACATTTAGTTGGTATTAAGAATAATGACAATGAAGTCATTGCAGCATGTTTACTAACAGCAGTACCAGTGTTGAAATTCTTCAAGTATTTCTATACTAATAGAGGTCCAGTCATTGATTATGATAATAAAGAATTAGTTCATTACTTTTTTAATGAATTAACTAAATATGTTAAAAAACATAACTGTCTTTATTTAAGAGTAGATCCGTATGTACCGTATCAATATTTAAATCATGATGGGGAAGTCCTTGGAAATGCCGGCCATGATTGGATATTTGATAAAATGAAATCACTAGGGTTTAAACATGAAGGTTTTCATAAAGGCTTTCATCCAGTATTACAAGTTAGATATCATTCAGTATTAGACTTAAAAGACAAGACTGCTAAAGATGTTTTAGACGGAATGGATAATTTACGTAAACGTAATACTAAAAAGGTACAAAAAAATGGTGTGAAAGTTAAATTCTTATCCGAAGAAGAATTACCAATATTTAGATCATTTATGGAAGATACATCAGAAACTAAAGAATTCCAAGATAGAGACGATAATTATTATTATGATCGTTTTAAACATTTCAAAGATCGAGTTTTAGTGCCATTAGCATATATTAATTTTGATGAATATATTGAAGAGTTAAATAATGAAAAAGAGACACTAAACAAAGATTTAAATAAAGCCATCAAAGATATTGAAAAGCGCCCAGATAATAAAAAATCACATAATAAAAAGGCTAACTTAGAGCAACAAATAGCTGCTAATCAACAGAAATTAGATGAAGCACAACGACTTCAAGCAGAACATGGTAATGAATTACCAATTTCTGCAGGTTACTTCTTTATTAATCCTTTCGAGGTTGTTTACTATGCAGGCGGTACGTCAAACAAATATCGACACTTCGCAGGTAGTTATGCTGTACAATGGACAATGATTAATTATGCACTAGAACATGGCATCAACCGTTATAATTTCTATGGAATCAGTGGGGACTTCACAGAAGATGCAGAAGATGCTGGTGTAATCAAATTTAAAAAAGGCTATAATGCTGATGTCATTGAATATGTAGGAGATTTTCTTAAACCAATAAATAAACCTATGTACACTGTTTATACTACATTAAAGAAATTACTTAAAAAATAAACATAAATAATAAATTTTTATTAGGAAGGGAATTATCTAAATATGAAATTTACAGAGTTGACAGTTAAAGAATTTGAGAACTTTGTACAAAATCCATCTTTAGAAAGTCATTATTTTCAAGTAAAAGAAAATATTGCTACTCGTGAAACAGATGGTTTTCAGGTTGTATTATTAGGTATAAAAGATGAAAGTAATAAGGTCATTGCAGCAAGTCTATTTTCTAAAATTCCAACAATGGGTAGTTACGTTTATTATTCAAACCGCGGCCCTGTTATGGATTATTCTGACTTAGGACTAGTTGACTTTTATTTGAGAGAGTTAGAAAAATACTTACAACAACATCAATGTTTATATGTCAAAATGGACCCATATTGGATTTATCAAATTTATGATAAAGATATTAAACCTCTAGATAATCATGAAAAAAATGATGCACTCGTTAATTTATTTAAATCACATGGCTATGAGCATCATGGATTTACAACAACATATGATAATTTCAGTCAAGTAAGATGGATGGGTGTATTAAATTTAGAGGGGAAAACACCTGCATCATTGAAAAAAGAATTTGATAGTCAACGTAAAAGAAATATTAATAAAGCGATAAACTACGGAGTTAAAGTAAGATTTTTAAGTAGGGACGAATTTGATCTCTTCTTAGAACTTTATCGTGAAACTGAAGAAAGAACTGGTTTTGCTTCTAAAACGGATCAATACTTTTATAATTTTATAGACCATTATGGAGATAAAGTATTAGTTCCTTTAGCATATATTGATTTAGATGAATATATTGAATCATTACAGCATTCACTAAATGATAAAGAAAGCCGCCGCGATCAAATGATGGCTAACGAAAATAAAAGTGATAAGCAACTTAAGAAAATTAGTGAGTTAGACAAACAAATTGAGCATGACAAAAAAGAAATGCTTCAAGCGAGTGAAATTCGTCAAACTGATGGTTCAATATTGAATC
The DNA here is from genome assembly GCF_038008425.1 of Staphylococcus sp. FSL H8-0121. Taxonomy (NCBI): domain Bacteria; kingdom Bacillati; phylum Bacillota; class Bacilli; order Caryophanales; family Staphylococcaceae; genus Staphylococcus; species Staphylococcus sp. FSL H8-0121. The sequence continues at coordinate 470,740 of NZ_JBBOZB010000001.1, read as the reverse complement.
TTGCTTCAGGTGTATACTTTGCTAATGCTTATGAAGTTAACTACTTCTCAGGTGGTTCATCAGAAAAATTCAATCAATACATGGGTCCATACATGATGCATTGGTTCATGATTAATTATTGCTTCGATAATGGCTATGATCGTTACAATTTTTATGGCTTATCTGGTGATTTTACTGAAAATAGTGAGGACTACGGTGTTTATCGCTTTAAACGAGGCTTTAATGTTCAAATTGAAGAGTTAATAGGAGATTTTTATAAGCCAATTAACAAAGTGAAATATTGGTTATTCACTACATTAGATCGTATTCGTAGAAAAGTGAAAAAGTAAGTTAAATAAAATAATTTATTGTATTTAAGAGGTTGGGACATGTGTCTCAATCTCTTTTTTTATTTATCTACTTTGTTCAAAAGTTAAAATCTACAAATAAATATTATAAAAATTCTAATTTTTATAATCATATTGCACCCTACTAAAATAATCATAGCATAATAGAATCGCTTAACAACAATAGTTATAGCGAAATTTTTAATAAATTATTTATAAGTGGAATATATCTAAAATTAGCAAAAATAAAACAAACTACGTACATGAATGTTTAAAACTATTATTTAAGTTGAAAATGTGTATAAATAGATTAGTGTTAATAATCGTGTACCGAAGTTTAGAGTTATATGATTTTATATGTTAAATTTCATTAATAATATATGTGTAAAAAGAATTCATATAGATGATTAATTGTTAATATCAATAGATATGTCAGTCATGCGATATGACATAACCTGAAGTTGTAGCATTTATTGGTATCTCACATAATAGTCTTAGTTTCTGTGAGATTATAACAGTTAGCATTTAATAGAAATTATTTGATGGTCTGTATCAAAGTAATAATTTATCTTATATTGAGATTAACAAGCTAATGGATATTATTAACTATAGACTTATAAAAATCAATACAGGATAAATTAAGGTTTAATAGTTATAAGTCATACAAAAACAAAACTACTTAAAAATATAACGAATTGTAAAATATAAAATACGGTAATGAAATTTAGAATTTAAGAATAATCCAAGGAGACTAAGTTATTTTTTGATTTTAGTTTACATAATATATATTATAGGAAGTTATAGATATTCGATACAGGGGACCCTATTTTCTGTTTATTACAAAAGAATTTCGTTTTTTAACGCTAACTTACACTATGCTATAATAAGTTCATCTTTTTAGTTTAGGAGTTTTGTTTTATGAATTTTGTTTTTGATATTGATGGTACGATTTCATTTGATGGTCTACATGTAGATCAACGTATTATCGATCGTATATTTAAACTACATGCTAACGGTCATCAAGTTATATTTGCATCAGCACGTCCAATTAGAGATTTATTACCAGTTATTCCAGAATTTGAAGATTTTACACTTATTGGTGGCAATGGCTCAATTATTTCTCAAAATGGTCGTATTGAAGTTATTAAATCAATCCAACTCGATGATTTGCAATTAATTAAAGATATTGTAAATGCATACCAACTAAAATACATATTTGATGATAAATACAACTATTCAACGAATTTAGATGCTACAAATGAACTATTTCAACGAATTGACCCTAATAATACTGCAAATGCTTTAGATATGAATGATATTTCTCAACCAATTAAAGCCATTATATTAGAAATTCGTAAAGATGATTTTGAAGAAATTGCTACGATTTTAGCTGAAAAATCTAAATCTGTTGAACTTATACATCATCTTAATGAACGATATATTGATATTACTGCTCAAGGTATTGATAAACATACTACTATCCAAGAACTCATTGGTAATGCCACTGAATATATAGCTTTTGGTAACGATCATAACGATATTCAGATGCTAGAACATGCTACACAAGGCTACTTTGTCACTAATGAACATATGGAGCATACAACATTCATCAATAATGCTAATATTACATTAATTGAAAATACTAATGAAGCCGTATGTGAAGTAATAGATAAATGGTTGTAAAATAAGTAAAATTTCTATTGATAATGATTCTCATTTTCAATTATAATATTGATAAGGAGGATGATTATGAAAAATACATGTAAATTATTATTTATTTTAATGATAGGATTAACTTTAGTAGCTTGTAGTCAAGGTTCTCATAAATCAAAGGAACAAAATAAAGACACAGTTACTATAAAGAATACATATGAATTTAAAGATAAAAACAATACCCACTCTAAAGGAGATAAGAAAACTGAGACAGTCAAGGTACCTAAAAATGCTAAAAATGTCGCAGTTATGGACTACGGTGCTTTAGATATTATGCAACAAATGGGTCTTCAAAGTCATATTAAAGCAATTGCTAAAGGTCAAGGTAATAGCTTTTTACCCCACTCTTTATCTGAATTTAAAGATAAAAAATACATTAATTTAGGAAATCCTGGGCGCCCTAATTATGATAACTTAGCTAAAGCAAAACCAGACTTAATACTTGCTTCTTTCAGACAAGCACATACGAAAACTGTTGATGAAATGAAGAAGGCTGCACCTAATGCTAAAATTTTATTTGTAAGCCCAGATAACGATAACTATATTTCTTCAATTGAAAATACGACAAATCAACTTGGTAAAATATTTGATAAAAAGCAAAAAGCCAAATCTTTAAATAAACAATTGAAAGATAAAGTTAAAGAAACACAACGTGTAATTACTAAAGACAAAGTATTATTATTGTTGGTTGATGATAAAGGTATGAAAGCATTTGCTAATACTGGTCGTTTTGGTGGCTTTTTAAATAAAGATCTAGGTATTCAACATGCTGATGACAATATGAAAGCAAATTCAGCGGGAAATCAAGTGAGTTATGAATACTTAAATAAAATTAATCCTGATAAAATATTCGTAATTAACCGTACTAAAGATGGTAATGACAAAACTATACCTAAAGAATTAAATAATAAAGTCATTAAGAATGTTAAAGCAATTAAAAATGATGAAGTATATCAATTTGAATCAAATGCATGGTACTTTGGTGAAGGTGGACATCAACTTACAATTGATCAACTTGACCATATACAAGATGCCTTTAAAAATAAAAAGTAACATTCAATAAAACAATAAAAAAGTGAGTGAGGTTGGCAATGTAATGCCTTCCCCACTCACTTTTTAACTTATTTATTCAAATGCTTGAACAAGTTGTTTAGTATAAGGATGTCGGTCCTCATTAAATAACAATCCAGTTTCAAAATCATCAACAATTTCGCCATTTTGTAATACAATCATACGTTGACACATCCGCTGAATGACAGACAAATCGTGTGAAATCATAATTAAAGTTTGTATATGTTTTTGATAATTTTCTTTTAAAATATCTAACATGTGTTGTTCTGCGATAACATCTAAATTGGATGTAATTTCATCGCAAATTAATATTTGTGGTTTTGCGAGTAACGTACGCATCAAGTTAAAACATTGTAGCTGACCACCACTTAATTCACTAGGATATTTTGTTAGTAAAGATAATGGTAAATTAAATGATTGTGTTGTATCGTTGATGATTTTATCAATATCATTATCATTATACTTTTTATAGTAGATCAAAGGTTCAGACAATGACTGTTGGATAGTCATATTAGGATTAAAACTTTCTGAAGCATGTTGAAATACAGGTAGTATGTCTTGAGTATCTGACTTAATAAATCCCTCTGATGGGCTGTGTTCATTCATTAATAATGAGGCAAGTGTACTCTTCCCTGACCCACTTTCCCCAACAATACCAACGATTTCATTATCTTGTATTGTTAAATTAATATGTTTCAACACAGGTAGATTTTTATGGTAATTGAAAGAAACATTGTCTAATTTAATCATGTTCATCCCTCTTTAAATGACTTCTAGAATGTAATAATTGTTGAGAATAAGGATTGATATGGTGACTTTGAAAATAGTTAAGGTCGCCATAATCTATGATTTGTCCAAATTTCATAACATTAATGTAATCTGCATATTTTAAAACATGACTCATGTTATGAGTAACGATTAAAAGCGTTTGATGATGATCATTAACAATATGTTGTAATAAATCCATAATTTGTTGTCCATTTACGACGTCCAAAGAAGCAACAGGTTCATCAGCAATAATGAGTTTTGGGTCAAGCATAAGTACGCTAGCGATATATACACGTTCTAACTGCCCTCCTGATAATTGAAAGCTATAACGTTGTAATATAAATTCACCTTCTAAGTTCACCCATCCTAATGCTTTATTTACTTTAGAAATAGCCTCTTGTTTTGTTACATCGTAATGAGTGCGATAAATAGCAACAAGTTGTTTACCTAGTTTAGAGTGGTCATTGAAACTTTGTGTATAATTTTGAGAAATATACCCGATATCTTTACCTAATTGGTATTGAATAGTGCCATGAGAGTGATCATTAAAATGAAAATGATCACAATTAACTCGAAAATGCGACGGTAGTTGATTTAATATAAAACGCATCAATAGCGTTTTTCCTGCCCCACTTTCACCAATGATGGCATTTACTTGTTTATCATATATAGTAAAATCGACATTTGTTATTAGTTGGTTTCTATGTTCGTCTTCAATTGAGAGATTTTTAATGTCTATAGTATTCAATTATCGATTTCCCCTTTCTAATAAACGATCACGTAAAGCATCACCGGTTAAATTAAATATTAAGATTGTAATAGCAATAGTCGTTGCAGGTGCAATCATCATAATAGGATGAGAAGTTATAAAATCACGTCCTGCTTGCAACATCGCGCCCCATTCTGGTGAAGGTGGTTGAGCACCAAGACCTAAAAATGATAACGAACTAATATATAAAATAATTTTCCCAAAGTCTACAATGACTAATACTAATATTGATGGTAATACTTTAGGCAATAAATGTTTAAAAAGAATCTTCGATGTAGGTACTTTGAAAAGTTGTGCCATACGTATATAAGATTGATGCATCTCGCTGTTAACTATTCCTCTTGTGACTCTTGTATAATTCATCCATTTTATAACTGTAATAGCTATAACTAAATTCCAAATACTTGGATGAAAGAAACTTGCTAAAGCAATCATAATAACAAATTCTGGAATACTTAATCCGATATCGATTGCACGCATAATAATATTGTCTGTCCAACCTTTTTTATAACCTGCTAATAAACCAAGTGGAACGCCAATAATGACTGTAATGATAAGTGTTAATACTGTTACCAACAAAGTTGAACGTGCACCAACAACTAAACGTGTAAATAAATCTCTTCCGTAATCATCAGTTCCTAAAAAGTGTTTTCCACTCATTGGCTCAAATGTTTGAGATAAATTAACTTTTATAGCAGTTTCATCATTTACAAAAAATTGCATCAGAATAATGATTAAAATATAAATGAAAAATACATAAAATATCCAGTTTTTCTTGTTGAATTTAATTTTCATGAGGTGTCGCCTCCTTTTGTTCATATCCTTGAGACGATTTCTTTGTATTATGGTGTGAAGCCAAACGTTGTTTTGGGTCTAACATTACACTTAATAAATCAGCTAAGGTATTAATAAAAATGACTAAAGTGCCGATAAATAAAACAACGCCTTGGATAACGGGATAATCTCTAGAACGAATACTATCGACTAAAAAAGCACCTAAACCAGGTATTTCAAATAGATTTTCAATAACCACCGTACCTCCGACTAAACTACCTACTGATAACCCAATCAATGGAATGGTTGGTAAAAGTGCAGGTTTTAATAAATCATGAAATAGAATATAGTGTTCAGACATACCTCGTAATCGAGAAACTTGTACGATCGGACTTTGATATAAATCCAACAAATTAGATCTAATTAATCTAATGAGGTATGCGCACATACCAATACTCATTGTTAAAATTGGAAGTATATATGAAACAAATTGACCATCACTAGCTGGTGGTAAGATGTTTAATTTCAAATCAAATATATATAATAAAAGTATACCTATAAAAAATGCAGGTAAACTGACCAATAATGAAGTACCTATTCTTATTATTTTATCAATTGGGCGATGATAATGGATTGCTGCTAAGATACCTAATGGTAATGAAATAATAATAGAAACAACAAGTGTACCTAAAGTTATAATTAAAGTTTGGGTTGCATAGTTAGTGATTTCTTGAGTAACTGGCTCATTTGTTTGATAACTAACACCTAAATCCAAATGTAAAATTTGATTGATCCAATGCCACCATTGAATAAATATGGAATCATTTAGTCCAAGTTTGTCCTCTGTTGCTTTAATTTGTGTATTTGAAACTTGTGCAGTATCTAAGTGTAAAATCTTATCAACTGGATTACCCGGTGATAATTTCATCAATAAAAAAGTAATCGTTGATAAAACTAACAGCACAACAATCATTTGTATGCACTTTGCAGTGATTATTTTAAAAATATTCATTGATATCTCTCCATAAAAATGATGATATTAAATTAATAACGCCAAAGTTTATAGACGCTAATATTTATATTGTAAAAATGTTTAGTTACATCAAAATTAAAAACCCAACTCTGTTAGTTATATTCAGAATCGGGTTATGAAAATTATATTTAACGACGACGATATTTATCGAAATCATCATTATAGTCATGTTCAAATTGTTCATATCTACGCATATCTTTTTCGAGTCGTTTTTTCTTTCTTTCACGTCTCCAATTACGAGTGAAATACCATAATAAGAAACTAATAATTAAACTGATTATTGCCATAAAAGCAGCAAATCCTAATAACGGTTGATATGTAATATCTTGAAAGTTAGGGATTAAGAATGCCAACACACCTAAAACCACAAATGAAATTACTGCCGCAATAAACCATCTATGTAATACTAAAGTGCAAAACACTGTTAGTATGATGACCGCTAATATAGTAATCCATAGGAAATTGGGCATATCAAAAATTGTCATATACGAATTCTCCTTATTTAAAATAACACTATTTTTATTATACTATTTTCTAACTAACAACTAAACCTACTATAGTAGTATATCTCATTAATAACACTTTTAATTAAAGTTTGATTTTCCTATCTGAATCAACTGCGTAAGAAAAATAACTAATGTATAATATGACGTATATTAACAAACAGGGAGTGAAACATATTGTCTCAAGGCTTACCTAATAGAAAAGATGTATCAAGTTCAGAAATCTGGGATTTAAAAGACTTATTCCAAAATGATGATGCCTTTTACGAAACGTTAGAAGAAATAATGGCTTCAACTATAGATTTTAATAAACGATTTGCTGGTCAACTAACAAACTATCAAATTGCTGAAAAAGCATTACATGAGTATGAGACTCTATTAATACAATTAGATCGTCTAGGAAACTATTCAGAATTACGTCTAAGTGTAGATACTAGTGATGAAAAAGCACAACAATTAAATGCGAAATTAAATACTTCATATGGTAAAATCGCAAGTCAGCTATCATTTTTAGAATCGGAAATATTAGATTTAGATGATGATGAATTACAACACTTACTAGCTGAAACACAATATCCACACTATATTCAACAACTCATTCAGCGTAAACCATATCAACTAGATCCTAAAGTAGAACAAACTTTAGCTAGTTTATCCCCTACTATTAATCAACCTTATGATTTATATGGTACGACAAAAATGCTAGATATCGCATTTGAATCGTTTGAACATGAAAATGTAGATTATCCAATGGATTACGCAACATTTGAAAATGAATATGAAGATCATGCTGATGCAGAATTCAGAAAGAAAAGTTTCAAATCATTTAGTGATGCTATTAAACGATATCAACATACAACTGCAGCAACTTATAATATGCAAGTTCAACAAGAAAAAATTGAAGCAGATTTAAGAGGCTATGATTCTGTTATTGATTATCTGTTACAAGAACAAGAAGTGACACGAGACATGTTTGATAGACAAATTGATGTAATTATGAGTGATTTAGCACCAGTAATGCAAAAATATGCCAAATTATTACAACGTGTTCATGGTTTAGATAAAATGCGATTTGAAGATTTGAAAATTTCAATAGATCCTACTTATGAACCAGATATTTCAATAGAAGAATCTAAAAAATATATTTATGGTGCATTAAATGTGTTGGGTGATGATTATACTTCAATGCTTGAATCTGCTTATCAGAATCGTTGGATAGATTTTGCTCAAAATAAAGGTAAAGATACTGGCGCTTTTTGTGCTAGTCCATATTTTACACATTCATATGTCTTTATTTCTTGGACGGGTAAAATGGCTGAAACATTTGTATTAGCACATGAATTAGGACACGCTGGACATTTTACATTAGCACAAACACATCAAAATTTCTTAGAATCTGAAGCGTCTATGTATTTTGTAGAGGCCCCGTCTACTATGAATGAAATGTTGATGGCCAATTATTTATTTAACCATAGTGATGACCCGCGTTTTAAACGTTGGGTGATTGGCTCAATTTTATCACGTACTTATTATCATAATATGGTGACACACTTACTTGAAGCGGCATATCAACGGGGAGTTTATAAAAAAGTAGATAATGGAGAATCTCTAACTGCTCCAGTACTAAATGATATTATGTTAAATGTTTACCAAACATTTTTCGGTGACGCAGTTGAAATGACTGATGGTGCTGAGTTAACTTGGATGAGACAACCACATTATTATATGGGATTATATTCATATACTTATTCTGCAGGTTTAACAATAGGTACGGTTGTTTCTCAAAAAATTAAAAATGAAGGTCAACCAGCAGTCGATGCTTGGTTAAATACGTTAAAATCAGGTGGCAGTTTATCTCCTGTTGAATTAGCTAAACAAGCAGGTGTAGATATTACAACTGAAGCGCCATTAAAAGATACTATTCGCTATATTTCTGAATTAGTAGATGAAGCAATTGCATTAACTGATGAGATTGAAGGTCAATCAAAATAACTATAAAAATATCCCCTCAAATGAAAGAATCACCATTCATTTGAGGGGATATTTTTATAGTTATTTGTTAATTTGGATTATATAGGTAGATTAATGTGATGTTTCATAACGGTTACCAGTTAAGAAGTAATATACACTTTCAGCAATATTACTAATATGGTCCCCTACACGTTCTAAGTTTCTAGCGGCTAAATGAGCTTGTCCAGCAACGAAAGGATCATTATCAATTAAGTAAGTAGTATTAACGATATTGATATATAAGTCATCAATATCTTGATCGCGTTCGATAATTTCTTTAATCAAAGTAATATCTTCATTTTTAACAGCTGTATTTAAATCTTCAAGCATTAACATAGCAAGTTTACCCATTGTTTTTAATCTAGTTAATACATAATGGTCAGTTATTTTGACTCGAAGTCTAATATGAGCGATATTAGCTGCATTGTCTCCCATTCGCTCTAAATCTGTAGAAATTTTTAATGCTGACATCATCATTCTCAAATCTGTAGCTATTGGTTGCTGTTTTGTAATCAACATAATCACTTTTTCATTAATTTCATGATCTAGATGATTGATTTCTTTATCTTTTTGAATAGTTTCTCTGGCAAATGTTCTCTTCTCTTCACTTAACGACACTAAGGCATTCTCAATATTAAAATAAACACGAAGACCTAGTCGGCGTAAATCTTTGATTAAGCCTTCTAGTTGATCTTCGTATTTTTGTCTAATAACTGCCATCTATTATCCGAATCGTCCTGAAATATAATCTTCAGTTTGCTTATCTGCAGGATTTGAGAAAATTTTGTCAGTGTCGTCATATTCATTAATATAACCATTTAAGAAGAAAGCAGTTTTATCAGAAACACGCGCTGCTTGTTGCATGTTATGTGTAACCATAATAATTGAATAATTTTCTTTTAATTCTTGAACTAATTCTTCTATTTTTAAAGTAGAGATTGGGTCTAATGCTGATGTAGGTTCGTCCATTAAAATAACATCAGGTTCAATCGCTAAACATCTAGCGATACAAACACGTTGTTGTTGACCACCTGATAAACCATACGCATTCATGTGTAATCTGTCTTTTAATTCATCCCAAATAGCAGCACCACGTAGTGATTTTTCAACAATTTCGTCTAAAACTTTTTTGTTTTTAATACCATGAGTTTTTGGCCCGTAAGTAATATTGTCATAAATTGATTTTGGGAATGGATTTGGTTGTTGGAATACCATACCTACATTAGTTCTTAATTTCTCTTTTGAATATTTAGCATCAAATATGTTTTGATCGCGGTATAAAATTTTACCAGCTGTTTTTACAGAAGGTACAAGTTCTACCATACGGTTTAATGCTTTAATATAAGTTGATTTACCACAACCTGATGGTCCAATAATAGCAGTGACGTTATTTTCAAGAATATCTAAATTGATATTTTGAAGTGCATGGTTATCGCCATACCATAAATCTAAATTTTGAGTAGAATATACTACTTTTCTTTCGCTATCTGAAATTGAATCTTTTTTATCATCTGTAGTTACAATTGTAGCAACGCTTTGCCCTGAATTGCTTTTTAGTTCATTTAATTTCTTGTTTTCTTCGACTTGTTTGTTACCCATAGTATAAAACTCCTTCTAAATAATTAAGTTGAAATAAGTCTACTTAATAATCAATATCCATTTCCCAATGTTAAGATTTCGTTTCTCTTTAAAATTTCTTGCTAAATTTATTACGGAAGAATATTGCTAAACCGTTCATTAATAATAAGATAACTAATAATACGATAATGCCTGCTGACGCAACATTTTGGAATTCTTCTTGAGGCATTTTAGCCCAGTTATAAATTTGTATTGGCAATGCTTGGAATTGATCCATGATGCCGCTTGGTAAACGTAATAGAATTGTTGGAATACCAATCAAAATTAAAGGCGCTGTTTCGCCTAATGCACGAGATAAAGCTAAGATAAATCCAGTTAAAATACCTGGTAATGCAGCCGGTAAAACGACTTTGTAAATCGTTTGCCATTTATTTGCACCTAAACCATATGACGCTTCTCGTACTGAATTGGGTACCGCGCGAATAGCTTCTTGTGATGCTACGATAATGACAGGTAAGATTAATAAAGACATTGTTAATGCACCAGCTAAAATTGATTTGCCAAGAGATAATGACTCGATTCCCATACCACGTACGAATAATGTAAGTCCTAATAAACCGAATACTACTGAAGGTACCCCGGCTAAGTTAGAAATACAAACTTTCACAAAGTCTGTAAATGGATTTTTACGAGCATATTCTTCAAGATAAATTGCTGTACCGACACCTAAAATAATTGAAATTGGAATGATAGTAATCATTAACCATAATGTTCCCACTAAAGCACCTTTAACACCGGCCATAGATGGTGTAGATGAAGAAAAGTTAGTGAAGAATGAAGGTGTTAAATGACCAGCACCTTTGATTAATGTATCTATTAATAATGCTGCTAATACGATTAATCCTATTAATGTACAAGCTAAGAATATACCTTTAAATACTTTATTCTTCGTCATACGACTAGAAATATTTTTTTCGACTTTATTTTGATCGACTAATGTTTTGTTATGATTTGCTACGTTAGTAGTTGTTGTAGACATTTTAATACTCCTCTCTGAAACGTTTAGAAATCCATTGTGATAGTAAGTTCATAGCTAATGTGAAAATAAATAGCGTGAATCCTACCGCATAGATACTGTAGTAAACGTCTGATCCGAAAGTAGCATCTCCTGTAGCAACTTGAACAATATAACCAGTCATTGTTTGGATTGACCCAGTTAGGTTTAATGAAGCTGTAGGTGTACTACCAGCTGCTAGAGATACGATCATTGTTTCTCCAATTGCTCTTGAAATAGCTAAGACAATTGATGCTAAAATACCTGAAGCTGCTGCAGGTAAAACAACTTTTATAGCAACTTCTAATTTTGTAGCACCTAACCCTAATGCACCTTCACGAATTTTGTTTGGAACTGATGCCATTGCATCTTCACTCATACTTGTAATAAGTGGGATAATCATTACCCCTACTACTAATCCAGGACTAATTGAGTTAAAACTACCTAAGTCAGGAAATATAGATCTTAAAATCGGTGTAACAAATGTTAATGCGAAGAAACCGAACACGATAGTTGGTATACCTGCTAACACCTCAAGTACTGGTTTAATAATGCGTCTAGCTCTATCTGAAGCATATTCACTTAAATAAATAGCTGCGCCTAATCCAATTGGAACTGCGAATAAAGCTGCAATAATTGTGATTTTAAGTGTTCCAATGATTAATGCCCAAATACCATATGAAGGTTTAGCTGAGAACGGGTTCCAATCTGTAGAAAATAAAAATTCTGTGATTGATACACGTGTAAAGAAAGTGATTGTTTCAGTTAGTAATGTAAATAAAATCCCTAAAGTTACTAAAATTGAAATTGCTGAAATGATAGCTAAAATGATTGGCACTATTTTATCGCTCATGCCACCCTTTTTGGCATTGTTTTTAGCAATCATTTCTCTAATGTTTGTATTTGAAACCATATGAAAACCTCTCTTCTTAAATCTCCCAATTATAAAAAAAGAGTGGGAATATTTCAGGTTGATAAGAGTAAAGACTCATGATATTTATGTGCTAACCTGAAAAGAAAATCATACAAAGTGGCTGAATTAACCCACTTTGTATTGATTTTCGTTGTATTCCCAAACTCTATTGTTAATTATTTATCTTCTTTTTTATCAGAGTCTTTGCTGTTTTTCTTAATGTAATCTTTTAATTCTTTAAGTTCATCTTTGTAATCTTTCTTAGGAAGTGCTACATAACCAGCATCTTCTGCAGATTTACCTTCATCTTTAAGTGTGAATTTCATGAATTCCTGGAAAGCTTTGTTTTCTTTTAATGATTTTTCTTTAGCGTAGATGAATAATGGTCTACTTAAAGCATAAGAGTTATCTTGGATTGTTTTCTTAGTTGGTTTAGTATCTTTGCCCTTATCATCTTTGACTTTAACTTCTTTTAATTTGTCTTTATTTTGTTGATAGAAGTTATAACCAAAGTAACCAATACCTTGTTCGTTCTTTTGAACTGATTGTACGATGACGTTAGTGTCAGCATTTTTCTCAGCTTTAATATCGCCTTTATCCATTACTTCTTCAGTAAAGAAGTCGAATGTACCATGTGATTGGTCTGGAGAGAACGCTTTGATTTTTTTATCAGGCCATTTAGAGTTAACGTCTTTCCAAGTTTTAGCTTTTCCAGAGTAAATATCTTTAAGTTGGTCTTTAGATAATGATTTTACGAAGTCATTATCTTTGTTTACTGTTACTGTTACACCATCTTGAGCAATTTTATATTCTTTGTATTTAATACCTTTGTCTTCTAATTTTTTCTTTTCTTCATCTTTAATAGGTCTTGAAGCATTTGAGAAATCTGTTTCTCCTGAAATGAATTTCTCGAATCCGCCACCTGTTCCTGAAGTACCAGAAGATACTGTAGCGTCAGGATAATCTTTAGCGAATTTTTCGTTTAATTTTTCAATGATAGGACCGACTGTTGAAGATCCGTCACCTTTTACTTCACCACTTACATCTTTACCTTCGCCTGAACCGCCGTTACCGCCGCCACATGCGCCTAAAAGTACTGAAGCTCCTAATACAGTCGTACCGACTAATTGCCACTTTTTCATTGAAACATCCTCCTAATATAAATAACCCAAATGTTATATGTATTTCTTACAGTTCTAATATTAACGAATCATTGTTAATTAAAAACTATGTTAATGTAAATGTTTTGTTAAGTTTAGATTTAGTTATGTTAAGTTATTAGAAATTCTTATATATATCAGCTTTTTAGACTTTAATCGTATTGAGATTATTCAAAGATTTAGGAGAAATTCAGTAGAAGAGGAAATATTAAAGTAAGTATTGTTAACATAAAAATAGCGTTGATTGAAATATGAGTTTCAATCAACGCTATACATAGTTGTTATTAAATTAATTTTACCTTTTTAATAGAAGAAACAAGATTTTGCATTAATTATCTTGGTTGTTTTCAGTGCGAGACCAACCTTTTTTAGTTAAACTAATTTTACCTGTTTCAATATTGATGATTTTTTGTTTATATAAATGTCCGATAGCACGTTTAAATGAACCTTTACTCATGTTAAACACTTCTTTAATGGCTTCTGGACTTGATTTATCCCAAAATGGTAATTCACCGTCGTATTCAACTAATAAATCAAAAATGACTTGTCCATCATCGTCTAGTCGTTCATGTGCTAATGGCAAGAATGAACCATTTAGCTCACCTTGTTCATTATGGCCAATGATACGTACTTTAACTAACTCACCTAGTCTAGGTTCAGCTTTACGTTCTGATTCATGTACGAAGACTTTGTAGCCTTCCGTACTTAATAAGAAACTACCTACACGTAAGACACGATAAGGTCTAGCTTCTAACATTTCATTTTGCTTACTATCATCATGAACTGGCGTGTACATATTATCTACAATACCTTCACTTGCTAAACGAGCAAACATTTGATTTTCTCTATCGATTCTTAGAGTAACAAGTAGTTTGTCACCAGCTTCTGGCCATAGTGTTTTAACTTTTGGTAAATCTTCCCATGGTATCAATACTTCTCTTGGTAAACCTACATCAACACGTGCACCATCACGGTCTACTTTTAATACTTTTGCAAAATCGTATTTATCTTTAGTGATATCAGGCATATTTTGTGTTGCAAATAATTCTCCTGATCTATTTGGATAGATAAAGAAACTATATTCTTCACCTACTTGTAATTCATCTTCTTCATTTACTTCTGATTGATTCAGTTTAACTTGTTCTCCGTTTGGTCCTTTTAACATATAAGTCGAACCTTGTAAGCCGGTAACTTCAAGAAATTCAATTGAACCTACGATATCTTTTTCTAGTGCCATTATATTCTCCTTCGAGTCATTTATTCTTTTATAGTATAACATGAGCGGAGTAATCTATCATTACAAGTTGTAGGTGGTCGAAAGTATCTTAATAATATGATATAATTCTTCCGTTAGAATAACGATATAAAAAGGAGCAAATGCATGTTACAAGTAACTGATGTAAGTTTACGTTTTGGCGATCGTAAACTATTTGAAGATGTAAATATTAAATTTACTGATGGTAATTGCTATGGATTAATTGGAGCGAATGGTGCAGGTAAATCTACTTTCTTAAAAATATTATCTGGTGAGTTAGATTCACAAACTGGTCATGTATCACTAGGTAAAGATGAAAGATTAGCAATTTTAAAACAGGACCACTTTGCATATGAAGACGAACGTGTACTTGATGTAGTTATTAAAGGTCACGAACGTTTATATGAAGTAATGAAAGAAAAAGATGAAATTTATATGAAACCAGATTTCAGTGATGAAGATGGAATTCGTGCTGCTGAACTTGAAGGCGAATTTGCTGAGATGAATGGTTGGAACGCAGAAGCAGATGCTGCAAACTTACTATCTGGTTTAGGTATTGACGCATCTTTACAAGACAAAAAGATGTCTGAACTTGAAAATAATCAAAAAGTAAAAGTATTATTAGCGCAAAGTTTATTTGGCGATCCAGATGTACTATTACTAGATGAGCCTACCAATGGTTTAGATATTCCAGCTATTAGTTGGTTAGAAGATTTCTTAATTAATTTTGAAAATACAGTCATCGTAGTATCACATGACCGTCACTTCTTAAATAATGTATGTACACATATTGCAGATTTAGACTTTGGTAAAATTAAAGTTTATGTTGGTAACTATGATTTCTGGTATCAATCAAGTCAATTAGCTCAAAAAATGGCACAAGAACAAAATAAGAAAAAAGAAGAAAAAATTAAAGAACTTCAAGATTTCGTGGCACGTTTCTCTGCAAATGCTTCTAAATCCAAACAAGCAACAAGTCGTAAAAAACAATTAGAAAAAATTGAATTAGATGATATTCAACCATCATCTAGACGTTATCCATATGTGAAATTCACTCCAGAAAGAGAAATTGGTAATGACTTGTTAAGTGTTCAAAATCTTTCTAAAACAATTGACGGTGAAAAAGTATTAGATAATATTTCATTTACGATGAACCCTAACGATAAAGCTATTTTAATTGGAGATAGTGAAATTGCTAAAACTACCCTACTTAAAATTTTAGCTGGTGAAATGGAACCAGACGAAGGTTCATATAAATGGGGTGTTACAACTTCATTAAGTTACTTCCCTAAAGATAACTCTGAATACTTTGATGGTGTAAACATGAATCTTGTTGATTGGTTACGTCAATATGCACCAGAAGATGAACAGACTGAAACGTTCTTACGTGGTTTCTTAGGGCGTATGTTGTTTAGTGGTGAAGAAGTTAAGAAAAAAGCAAGCGTGTTATCAGGTGGAGAGAAAGTACGTTGTATGTTAAGTAAAATGATGCTTTCAAGTGCGAATGTATTATTATTAGATGAACCAACTAACCATTTAGACTTAGAAAGTATTACTGCAGTCAATGATGGATTAAAATCATTTAAAGGTTCACTTATTTTTACGTCATATGACTTTGAATTCATTAACACTATTGCTAACCGTGTGATTGATTTAAATCCACAGGGTTCTGTTTCAAAAGAAATTCCTTATGAAGAGTACTTACAAGAAATTGGAGTATTACAATAGAATAAATGATTATTTTTCCTTAAGTGAATGTTGATGTCACTTAAGGGTTTTTTTATGGGATTTTAGTCCCCTATTTTATTAAGATCTTAAACAAACGATTGCACAAACGATACTAAGCATTAAAATGCTATAAGGTTTTAAGGAATACAAAAGTTTTAATCAAACTTTTGCATAAAAGCCACTAATCTTTGTTAAAAGAAAGTGGCTTTAAAATTTTCTGTTTATTTGAAAAAATCGCAATTATCGGTTTACAGTCACATGTCAGATATGTATAATAAAAACATATCAATTGAATAAGATTTTGATGAGGCGCATTAAACATGAGTAAATATTAGATTACTGTCTGCTAACAGCTAATATTGAAAGGGGGCAATGCCGAAACGAATGATAATAGCAGATATCATTTGTTGGACTTTTTGGTTAAGAGCTAAGAGTTTGTCATTATTTGATAATAATGGAGTGCATCACTTGTACATAAATGTAGAACAAGTCGCATTCCAGACTTGTTCTTTTTTTATTGAATAGGTGGGCCTCCCTACTAACTGAGGAGGACAAATTTTGAATAGAAGTGTTTTGAAATTTGGCGGATCTTCCGTCAGCGATTTTACAAAGATTAAAAATATAGCAAACATGTTAAAAGATCGAGTTGAACAAGATGAACAACTGATTGTTGTAGTGAGTGCTATGGGTAAAACTACAGATCAATTGATGGAAAATGTATCATCCTTAACGTCAACTCCAAAAGAGCAAGAACTTGCCCTACTTTTAACAACTGGAGAGCAACAAACAGTTTCGTATTTGTCTATGGTGCTAAACGATATTGGTGTTAGTGCTAAAGCTATGACTGGATACCAAGCTGGAATTAAAACAATTGGACATCACTTAAAAAGTAAAATTGCTGAAATTAACCCTTCAACCTTCACTGATGCATTTGAGCAACATAATGTACTTGTGATTGCTGGTTTTCAAGGAATTAATGAGAACCATGAATTAACTACATTAGGTCGAGGTGGCTCTGATACTACAGCAGTGGCATTAGCAGCTAGCAATAACATACCTTGCGAAATCTATACAGATGTAGATGGTGTATATGCCACAGATCCTCGAATTTTAAGTCATGCTAAACGTTTAGAGTATGTATCTTATGAAGAGATGATGGAAATGAGTGCACTTGGTGCTGGCGTGCTTGAGACGCGCAGTGTTGAATTGGCTAAAAATTACAATATTCCACTATATTTAGGAAGAACTTTATCAAATGTGAAAGGAACATGGATTATGTCTAGAAGTGATTTATTAGAGAAAAAAGCAGTAACTGGGGTCGCATTAGATAAACACATGATGCATGTTACAATCACATATCCCCTACCAGATAATCGTTTATTAACACAATTATTCACTGAATTAGAAGAAGGCTCAGTTAACGTGGATATGATTTCCCAAATCGTTAACCATGAAGGATTACAATTATCATTTAGTATTAAAGACACAGATGTACATCAAATCTCACAAATTTTAGAACAGTTAGCAGTTAATTTTGAAGCTCTTGATTATAAAATTAACGAAGCTTATGTCAAAATTTCTTTAATTGGTTCTGGTATGAGAGATATGTCAGGTGTTGCATCTAAAGCATTTATAACTTTAATTAATGCTAAAATCCCCTTCTACCAAACAACCACATCAGAAATTAGTATTTCTTATGTCATTGATGCTGAAAATGGTGAAAAAGCTGTCGAAGAACTATACGGTGCTTTTGATATATAATTGATTTAACTTAATTTTTCACAATATTAATAATATTGAAAACGGAGTGACTTACACATGACAAAATTAGCAGTAGTTGGCGCAACAGGATTAGTAGGAACAAAAATGTTAGAAACATTAGATAGAAAAGCAATTCCCTTTGACGAATTAGTGTTATTTTCTTCAGCACGTTCTGCTGGTCAAAATATAGATTTTCAAGGACAAACATATACAGTACAAGAATTAACTGAAGAAGCAGCAAGTGAACATTTTGACTATGTATTAATGAGTGCAGGTGGTGGTACAAGTGAACATTTCGCCCCACTGTTTGAACAAGCTGGTGCTATAGTGATTGATAATTCTAGTCAATGGCGTATGGCAGAAGATGTAGATTTAGTAGTTCCAGAAGTTAATGAACCTAAGTTCACTAGAGGAATCATTGCAAATCCAAACTGTTCTACAATTCAATCAGTTGTACCTTTAAAAGTATTACAAGAAGCATTTGGTTTAAAACGTGTTGCTTATACAACATATCAAGCGGTTTCAGGATCTGGTATTAAGGGTAAGAGAGATTTATCTGAGGGCGCCAATGGTAAAGAACCTGTAGCTTATCCTCACCCTATTTATAATAATGTGTTACCACACATTGATGTATTTTTAGAAAATGGTTATACAAAAGAAGAGCAAAAAATGATTGATGAAACACGTAAGATTTTAAATGATAAAGATTTAAAAGTAACTGCTACATGTGTTCGTGTACCTGTTCAAGATAGTCATAGCGTGGAAATGGATGTCACATTCGATCAAGATACAACTGTAGAAGAAATTCAAGCTCTATTTGACAAAGATGATCGAGTAGTTCTTGTAGATAATCCAGCTAATAATGAATATCCACTTGCAATACATTCTACTGGTAAAGACGAAGTGTTTGTAGGTCGTATTCGTAGAGACGATTCTTTAGACAATACATTCCATGTATGGTGTACATCAGATAATTTATTGAAAGGTGCAGCATTAAACGCAGTTCAAGTTTTAGAACAAGTTTTAAAATTGAAAGGAGTTCTTTAATATGACACACATGTTTAAAGGCGTAGGTGTAGCATTAACTACACCATTCGTAAATAACGAGGTAGATTATGATGCTTTAAGAAGTCACGTTTCATTTTTATTAGAAAATAATGCTCAAGCAATTATTGTAAATGGTACTACGGCTGAAAGCCCTACTTTAAATGACGATGAAAAGGAACATGTATTAGAAACTGTAGTAAATTTAGTGAATAAACAAGTACCTGTAATTGCAGGTACTGGCACAAATAATACTGAAAAATCAATTCAAGCATCTGTTCGAGCTAGACAATTAGGCGCTGATGCAGTCATGTTAATTACACCTTATTATAATAAAACGAATCAACGCGGTTTAGTACAACATTTTGAAACAATTGCAAATGCGGTTGAATTACCAGTTGTATTATATAATGTGCCTTCTCGTACAAATATGACGATTGAACCAGAGACAGTTGAAACGTTAAGTAAAAATCAATATATTGTTGCACTTAAAGATGCTACAAATGATTTTGATTACTTTGAAGAAGTTAAAAAACGAGTTAATCAAGACGAATTTGCAATTTATAGTGGTAACGATGACAATGTAGTTGATTTCTATGAACGTGGTGGTAATGGCGTTATATCAGTAATTGCTAATGTTATTCCAAAAGAATTCCAACATTTATATGATGCTAAACAAAACGGGGACGATATCACTAAAGCGTTCGAGCCAATTGGACAATTGTTAGATGCTCTATCTGTAGATGTTAATCCTATACCAATCAAAGCATTAACTGCTCATGAAGGCTTTGGAAGCTATGAACTACGCTTACCTCTTCTACCATTAGAAGAAAATGATCGTAAAAAATTAGTACAAGCTTATGAAACATTTAAAGCAGGTGAAAAATAATGAAAATTCTTTTAATTGGTTATGGGGCTATGAACCAACGAGTTGCTAGATTAGCTGAAGAAAAAGGCCATGAAATTGTAGGCGTTATCGAACACACACCGAAAGATTCAACACTTTATCAACAATACGAACACATTGCTGACGCAAAAGATGCCGATGTTGCGATAGATTTTTCTAATCCTAATTTATTATTCCCATTATTAGAAGAATCGTTCAAATTACCATTAGTTATCGCAACTACTGGTGAAAAAGAAAAATTAGTTGAAAAACTAGAAGATTTAGGGAAAAACATGCCAGTATTTTTCAGTGCGAATATGAGTTATGGCATACACGCGCTTACCAAAATTCTAGAAGCGGCTGTTCCCCTATTACAAGATTTTGATATTGAACTTACCGAGGCGCATCACAATAAAAAAGTCGATGCCCCTAGTGGTACGTTAGTTAAACTATATGATGTCATTGAAGGATTACGTGAAAAAACAACGCCTGTATATGATCGTCATGATAAATCAGAAAAACGAACACCTGATGAAATAGGTATTCATGCAGTTCGTGGAGGTACAATTGTCGGAGAACATGATGTATTATTCGCTGGTACTGATGAAACAATTACTATTTCACATAAAGCACAATCAAAAGATATCTTTGCCAATGGAGCAATTGGCGCTGCTGAAAAATTAATTCACAAAGACAAAGGTTTTTATACTTTCGATAATTTATAATTCAACTGAAGGAGCGAAATTATGGTACAACATTTATCAGCCCAAGAAATAATTCAATATATTAGTGATGCAAAAAAATCAACACCATTAAAAGTTTATGTTAACGGTAATTTTGACAATGTAACTTTCCCTGAATCGTTTAAAGTATTTGGTTCAGATAATTCTAAAGTGATTTTTGTAGAAGCAGACGAATGGAAACCATTCTATGAACAACATCAAGGTCAATTTGAAGATGTTGAGATTGAAATGGACCGTCGTAATTCTGCGATTCCCTTAAAAGATTTAACTAATACGAATGCTAGAATTGAACCCGGTGCCTTTATTCGTGAACAAGCGATTATTGAAGATGGTGCTGTCGTAATGATGGGCGCTACGATTAATATCGGTGCAGTTGTTGGCGAAGGTACTATGGTAGATATGAATGCAACTTTAGGGGGGCGTGCTACTACAGGTAAAAATGTACATGTTGGTGCAGGTGCAGTATTAGCAGGTGTTATTGAACCACCTAGCGCATCACCAGTTGTCATCGAAGATAATGTTTTAATCGGAGCAAATGCAGTTATTTTAGAAGGTGTACGTGTCGGTGAAGGTGCAATTGTTGCAGCTGGCGCTATTGTGACACAAGATGTTCCTGCAGGTGCAGTTGTTGCAGGTACACCTGCTAAAGTGATTAAACAGACTTCTGAAGTTGAAGATTCTAAACGTGAGATTGTGTCTGCATTAAGAAAATTAAACGATTAATATATCGTAAATGAAAGTAAGTTGAAACGAAGACGTGGTTGAGCAGTTTAAAGAAGTAGATTTCAAACTTCTTGAGAACAGATAGCTCCCCACCCTTTCGTTTCGACTTTTTATTATCATTAAATATGATAACGTCATTAGGGAATTTTTAGAGAAAGGAATGATTTTGATGAATGAATTAGAATTTGTAACTACTCATAGAAGACATTTACATCAACATCCTGAATTAAGTTTACATGAATACGAAACAACTGAATATATCACTCAATTTTTAAATGAACTAGGTGTAACATATGAACGCCCACTAGAAACAGGTGCTATCGCCTATTTAAAAGGTAATAGTAATCATACGATTGCATATAGAGCAGATATTGATGCTTTACCGATTTTTGAAGAAAATGATGTAGACTATCGAAGTCAAAATGATAATGTGATGCATGCTTGTGGACACGATGGACATACAACTGCCCTGATGTTGTTTGTACAACGTTGTAAAGCAATGGCTGATCAAGGTACCCTTCCTCATAATGTTGTGTTTATTTTCCAACCTGCTGAAGAAACAGGTGGCGGTGCACATCGTCTTATTAATGCCAAAGCCTTTGATCAATATCCTATTGAAGCAGTATTTGGTATCCATGTAAATCCATTCTCAGATGAAGGCACAGTAGTAATCAGAGATGAAGAAATTACTGCTAGTGCGACTGAATATCGCTTTTATTTAAAAGGTTTATCTAGCCATGTTGCAGATAAAGAACAAGGCTATTCTTGTGGTGAAGCATTACATCACGTGTTAACGCAAGTTGGTCAAATTCAACAATATCATTTAAATGGTTTAAAACGTAATATCGTACATATGGGACATTTTGAAGCTGGTGAAGCGATTAATACAGTACCAAGTCATGGTTATCTAGAAGGAACTATTCGTACATATGATGCTGATGATTTAACTATTGTTAAAAATCAAATGCAAAAAATAGCTGACAGTGTCAAATTGTTATTTAACGTAGATTGTGAAGTGAAATTTGAAGAAGGATACCCTGCTACGATTAATAATCCTAAATTACGTAAACCTGTAGAACAAGCACTTAAAGATGCTCATTTAGAAGTGATTGAAAAGCCTACTCCATTTTTATTTGGCGAAGATTTTAGTTTTTATGGTCAATTATTAGCACCAGCATATTTTGTTTTTGTAGGTACACGAAATACAGATAAAGGCTATGTAACAGGATTACATACATCTCATTTAAATTTTGATGAAAAGGTATTAATTGATGTAGCCAATTATTATGAACATTTATTACTAAATTACAAAGAGGTGTAACTATTGACAGCAATTTGGTCAGTCGATTCAGAAGCATTTTTGGATAATGCAAAGAAAGTTAAAAATCAACAACCTATTATGGCTGTTGTTAAAAATAATGCCTATCATTATGGTTTAGAATTTGCAGTAAAGCAGTTTTTAAGTGCAGGTATTGATACATTTAGTACGACTTCTTTAAAAGAAGCTGTAAGAGTACGTGAATTAGCTCCAAATGCAACGGTATTTCTTATGAATGCAGTATATGATTTTGATACAGTGCGTGATAATCAAATTCATATGACGTTACCTTCTTTGAAATATTATTATGAGCATAAAGAAGATTTGCATGATATTCATATACATTTAGAATTTGAAAATTTGCTACATCGTTCCGGTTTTAAAACATTAACTGAAATTCAAGAAGTGTTACATGATCACCAACAAAATTCAAATCAAGATAAAATGATTATTTCAGGATTATGGACTCATTTTGGTTATGCTGATGAATTCGGTGTACCTGAATATGACCGTGAACGTGCTGCATGGTTAGAAGTATTAAATACTTTATTAAATGAAGGCTATCAGTTTGATTTCATTCACGCTCAAAATAGTGCAAGTTATTATCGTGAAGGTCAAGTCGTACTTCCCCACCATACGCACGCAAGAGTTGGTATTGCATTATATGGTTCTCGCCCATATAGTGGTTTAGGTGAAGAAGTGATTCAGCAATCATTAACTGTAAAAGCAAATGTCATACAAGTGCGTGATGTTCAGCAAGGAGACTATTGTGGCTACAGTTGGGCATTTGAAACACAGAATGATAATACGAAACTTGCGGTAGTAGATGTTGGTTATGGTGATGGTATTTTAAGAACGAGAGCACAACATGAAGCACTTATTAATGGAAAGCGCTACCCTATTCGTGCTTTAATGATGAGTCATATGTTCGTGGAAGTTGATGATAACGTACATGCACAAGATCAAGTTGTATTATATAATGAAAATATGCGCATAGACGAATACACATTTAAGGGTGTGGGAGCAAATTCTGAACAACTTAGCGCAATGAATCACGATTCTCTTATAAAGGAGTATAGATAAATATGACAGTAGAATATAACGAATACGGCGAATTAACATTAGGAGGTACAAGTCTTAAAACTGTGGCTCAAAGCTTTGGTACCCCTACCATTGTTTATGATGAAGATCAAATTCGTAATCAAATGCGTCGTTATCATCAAGCATTTCAACAAAGCGGGTTAAAATATAATATTTCATATGCTTCTAAAGCATTTACATGTATACAAATGGTTAAATTGGTTCAAGAAGAAGATTTACATTTAGATGTGGTTTCTGAAGGAGAATTATATACAGCACTTGAAGCAGGCTTTGACCCAAGTCGTATTCACTTCCATGGTAATAATAAAACAAAGCATGAAATCCGATATGCTTTAGAAAATAACATTGGCTATTTTGTTATAGATTCTTTAGAAGAAATTGATTTAATTGATCGCTATGCAAATGATACAGTACAAGTCGTATTAAGAGTCAATCCTGGTGTAGAAGCACATACACATGAATTTATCCAAACAGGTCAAGAAGATAGTAAATTTGGCCTTTCAATCCGTTATGGATTAGTTAATGAAGCGGTAGATAAAATTAAACAAACAAAACATCTTCATTTAAAAGGGTTTCACTTCCATATTGGTTCACAAATTGAAGGCACTGAAGCAATGATTGAAACAGCTAAAATTGTGTTGAACTGGTTAAATGACAACAATATTGATGTTGAACTGCTTAACCTTGGTGGTGGTTTTGGTATTAAGTATGTTGAAGGCGACGTTAGCTTCCCTATTGAAACTGGCATTGCTGAAATTACAGATGCTATTAAAGAAGAGGTTAACAAGTTAAATATGGATACACCTGAAATCGGCATTGAGCCAGGACGTTCAATCGTTGGTGAAGCTGGTATAACATTATATGAAGTAGGCACAACGAAAGTCATTCCAGGAGTTAATAAATATGTATCTATAGATGGCGGTATGAGTGATCATATTAGAACATCATTATATGATGCCGAGTATCAAGCGTTACTTGTTAATCGTCATGAAGAAGCGGATGATACTATGACAATTGCAGGTAAATTGTGCGAATCGGGAGATATTATTATTAAAAATGCTAAGCTTCCAAGTTCAGTACAACGTGGAGATTACTTAGCGATATTATCCACTGGTGCTTATCACTATTCTATGGCTTCAAATTATAACCAAATGCAAAAGCCATCAGTGTTCTTTATTAAAGATGGCAAAGCACGTGAAGTCATTAAACGTCAATCATTAAGACAACTGATTATTAATGATACAAAATAGAAAAAATTAAGGTTCAATATAAGACAACCAATTAATGATTATCTTGTATTGAACCTTTAATTTTGTATTAATACTGTAATTTTTTAAATAATGTACGAGCGATGACGTAAAAAATAATAATGTAGAGGAATGTTAGCCCTATCATCATACCTAACTGAAAATTAAAATCTTGAACATGTTCTAGTTTTATAAAAGAAACTGGTAGAACTTTAAATTTAGGTAGCATTTCTACGATTTTAGTTAATATGTATCCAATTACCATAATCATAATTGTATAAGCTGAATTAAATTTAATTGATGATAAAATTCCTAAAAATAACAAAATAATAATCGTACTGAAAATACCTACTAATGATAATATAAAGCTTTTATTCACTAATGTATCATTTAAGAATAATGAGTGTGAAGAATAGTCGTGTTTATTAACAAAGAATAGATATACGATAATGCTAGAAATGATTAATATTATTCGTGAGATAATAACTAATAATAAAATAGATAAAAATTTATAGTTAAATATCTTATCCCTATTTTGATCTTTAAATAAGATTAAGCGGCCTGATTTAATATCATCATTAAAATTTTGACCAATCATCATACCTATTAATACAATGGGTAATAAAAATTTAAGTTCTGTATCAGAAATAGCAATCAGTAATTCTGCAAACGAGACACTATTTTTTTCAGTTGATGATAATGAAACAAAATCACTATGTGTTAGTTCTGCTATAAAAATAAGTAATGGATATAAACTGATTAATAATAAGACCCAAAATGACTTTAACTTTACTGTAAATTTAAAAATTTCGTTTAACATTGTTTAATCCCCTAACTATTTAAATAATGATATATAATCTGCTTCAATATTTTTGATGTTGAGTAAAGTATTATCATTACCTATGTAATTTTGAATTAATTTCAGATTATCTTCTTGGTCAATAATTTCTATAGTATTGCCATCTATATGCGTAATAAAATCAAATTGTTGTTTGATTGATTGCATATCTTTTATTGGATTTGTATATGTAAGTAATTGTCGATTTTCAAATTGTGTAGATTTTAATTCTTTGATTTCACCATTGTTAAGGAACAAATAACGATTACATATTTGTTTTAATTCATTAATCTGATGACTAGAAATTAAAAATATAGATTGATATTTTGCAGCATATTGTTGTAAAAGTTGAATTAATTGATCAATACCTACTGGATCTAAACCAACAAACGGTTCATCTAGAACTGCTATTTTAGGTTCTGTAATTAAGCACATTGCTAAACATAGTCTTTGCTTCATACCAAATGAATAGTCTTTAACCTTCTTTTTATTGTCTTCTAAAGCAACAAAAGTTAAAATATCACTTATTTTATCGAGATATTGATTTTGATTGTTTACTTTTAAATAAAATTCTAAATTTTGACGCGCGCTATAATTAGGAAAATATACTTGATTAATCATAAAACCAAAGTCAGTAAGTATATTTTCATTTATATGTATATCTTGGTTATTGTATGAAATAGTCCCTTCAGAAGGTCGTTGCATTTTAGCAATTAATTTCATTAGAGTGGTTTTACCCGCACCATTTTTACCAATTAAACCAATAATATCGCCATTATTCATATCAAAATTAATATTATTTAAGATAGTTGTAGAACCATAAGTTTTTTTAATATTCTGTAATTTTAGCATTTAAAACCCCTCCTTTTTTTGATAAGTATTATTAAAAATAAAACGGAAGTCATAAATAAAAATATAAAAATTAATTGAGGTATAGCTATCATATTCTCATCAATAGAAATTTCAAATTGATCATTCGTTTTTTTAGAATTTAAAATATAAGAATCATAATTAGGTAAATTCATTATATAAAGACTGTATAAGATATAACATAATAAATTAAACAGACTATTTGTAATCACAAATTGATAGTGTTTGTTACAGTAAAAAATAAAAACACCCGTAATAATAGTAGGAATTAAAAGCGTTAATATTGATGCAAGGTAAACATTAATATTGAATTGAAAATAACACATTATCCGGTAAAATATTGAAATTAAAATAAAAGTAGAAAAATAATATTTCATTAATTCACCCCAAATAAGTTAATAGTAAATTATAAATCCAATGTGTAATTATACTAAAACTTAAATTTATATTATAACGAATAAAATATAATATTATACTGCTTGGAAACCTATTAATCAAATTAATTAAAAAAGGTTCATTTAGATGTAATAAAAAAGCAAATAAAATTGAACCAATTATCGATATAAGTACTATATTAAATTCCTTACTAAGTATTTTGTATATTATATGTCTAAATAAATATTCCTCTCCAATAGCTACACATAGGAAATAAAATGTTATTAAATAGTCTTTAGTAATAAATGACATAAAAATAACACATAAAAATATTAACAGACATTTGTTCACATTAATAGATAAACCTTCAACACTATTTAACTTAAAAAGTTTAATAAAAAGAATTGGTATTATTATAAAACTTATTATAAATGATAGTAGTGTACATAGTTGAAGTACAAATTCATTTTTTATTAATATAGAAAAAATGCCTATGGAAATACTTAATGAAGCAGAGGAAAATATTACTAATAAAATAGAGAATAAGATGATTTTTATCTTATTCTCTAAAGTAGGTGTATTAATTACCATTTAACACGTCTGCCTCTATAGCCAATATGAAAGCGTCCAATTGATACATGTAATAATTTGAATAAACTTTCCATTTTAATCCCTCCCTTTAGTTGTTATAATTATTGTATAATATTTATATAAAATTGTCTACATTATTATTCTTTAATATACTTCTATTCCTCAAATAAAAAACGGTTAGTGACCCTATGATCACTAACCGCTAATTTTATATAAAAACTCCAATAAAAAACACCTTACATCTTGGTAAGGTGTTAGTTAATAAAGTCAATTTTTACAATCTATTTATTATAGTTTTACAACGTTCGCAGCTTGTGGTCCGCGGTCGCCTTCAACTACTTCAAATTCAACTGATTGACCTTCTTCTAATGATTTGTAACCATCTTGGTTAATTGCTGAGAAATGTACGAATACGTCGTTTTCTCCTTCAACTTCGATGAAGCCGAATCCTTTTTCAGCGTTAAACCATTTAACTGTACCTTGTTTCATAATCTGAAACCTCCAAGACTAAAATTCATTCAATATGCGTTATTCGCATATTACAAAAAATACATGGTCTAATTAGTCATAACGATAATAGCAAATACTTTTTGCAATATGGAATAAAACTATTGCTTAATTAATATTATAGTTTAAAAATAGCAAAATTGCAATACAATTATAGGAAATTATCATTTAAACTATTTTTGGAAGATTATAATATACTTCATTATTTTTTAAAACAATAAAACTATAAAATATTTGTAAATCTTCATCACAATCTTCGCAGAAATTTAAATCACAATTATTGTAAAATGCGTACATATTATATTTTCCCATTACACAGTTATCATAATAGGCTTGGCAAGCTTTAATTAAATCTTGATATTCTTCTAACATCTCATCATATGATGAAAACTCAGATTGCTTTACGATTTTTTCTGGCCAATCTTCAAATAACCACCAACCCTCGTAGTCAGCTCTAATTTTTGCAACTGTCCACATATGTATCCCCTTCTTTGTATAATTCTATATGCTAATTTTAACTTGTTGTATAACAAAATCAAGTTTGAAGACTCATACTTTTGGCCGATACGTAGTGTAGTTATTATTAGTTTTTTTAACGTTTTATCCTTATAATGATATTAAGAGGTGATTATGGTGGAACGCAAACATATACAAGTATTCGGCACAGTTCAAGGTGTCGGTTTTAGATTTTATACACAGAAAATAGCAAATCAACATGATATTAAAGGAACAGTACAAAATGTTGATGATTATGTAGATATATATGCACAAGGAGATACAGAAAGTTTAGATCAATTTATTAATAGTGTTGTTTCAGGTGCTTCTCCTGCCTCAAATGTAACCAATTATGATATTGAAACACTTGATGTTGATGAATCATTGAAAGATTTTAAAACGATTTAAACTAATTTAAAAAGGAAGATGGCAGTTGAGATATAATATTTCAAGAATATTTGGAATGATGGTAGGTATTCCTGTAGCGATTATTGCTTGGATGATTAGTATCTTTGGATTAGATCTGTCATTTATCATAGATGCTGTTATTGGTTTGGGTGGGTTTATAGTGTCATACTTCCCTACCCAACGGCTAACATCACGGAAGTATTTAAATGAAATAGGTTTAACTAGAAGAGAATATAGATATGTTAGAGGTCAATTGAATCAAGCGCAGGCTAAAATTCGAATGATTTTAAAATCATTTATTAATATTCGATCTATTAAAGACTTCAGACAAGTAAATGATATCTATAGAATATCTCACTCTATTTATATGAGTGTGAAACAACGTCCAGGTATGTTTTTTAAAGTAGAAGGATTTTTCTATTCACATATAGATAATGCTTTGAATTTAGTGGATTCGTATACTAGATTAACGAAAATGCCTAAGAAATCACATGAAGAAAAGCAAAAGTTAGAACAAACGCGTATTACTCTTGATGAGGTTAAACGCACATTAGTAGCAGACTTAAAGCAATTAAATGAAGAAGATTATGAACGATTAGATGTCGAAATGGAATTAAACAAATTAGAGCAACAACGTAGACAAAAATAATATAGAAAGGAGCATTAATGGCTATGTCAAATGAACTAGAACGTGAGGCCTCACATCCTCTTGATCAGTATATTAATAATCAAACTGGGCAATCAAATACAGTTGTCGAAGATTTTGAACATCAATTTACTGAGAAAGACCAACAAAAAATCAATCAAATTAGCGAGCAAATTAAACCACTAGATCATGATGGCTTATTATCATTTGGTACTAATTTACAACAAAATATGTCTCAATTCTCTCATCAAATGTTAGATGATGTTCAATCCAAAGACATGGGACCTGTCGGTGACTCATTAAATCAATTGATGAGTAAATTAAAATCAGTTAATCCAAATGATTTAGACCCAAGCAAACAATCTAAATTAAAACGTATCTTTAGAAGAACTCAAGCCTCAATTAATGAAATATTTTCCAAAATGCAATCTGTTAGTTCTCAAATTGATCGTATAACAATTCAGTTGGAAAAGCATAAAGGTAATTTAACAAAAGATATCGATTTATTAGATGGATTATATGACCAAAACAAACAATATTTTGATGAAGTAACGGTATATATTGCAGCTGCTCAACGTAAAAAACAAGAGATACGACAAACAACGATTCCCAATTTACAACATAAAGCAGAACAATCAGGTAATCAAATGGATATACAAGCAGTTGCAGATATGGAACAATTTGTAGATAGATTAGAAAAAAGAATTTATGATTTACAACTTTCAAGACAAATTGCAATACAAACTGCCCCACAAATCCGTATGATTCAAAATGTTAATCAGGCCTTAGCTGAAAAAATTCAAAGTTCGATTTTAACAAGTATTCCACTTTGGAAAAATCAAATGGCTATTGCCCTAACGCTCATGCGACAAAGAAATGCAGTATCTGCACAACGCGCAGTCACAGATACTACGAACGATCTACTAACTCAAAATGCAGCGATGTTAAAACAAAATGCTATTGAAACAGCCACAGAAAATGAACGTGGTGTTGTAGATATTGAAACATTAAAACAAACTCAAAGTGATATTATTGATACAATCGAGCAAACATTGCAAATTCAGCATGATGGTCGACAAAAACGACAAGCTGCCGAAAAAGAACTATCAGGCTTAGAAAATGATTTAAAACAACATCTATTATCAATGAGAAAAGAATAGCACAAAGCATGATAAATAAAGAAGCCAGTAAAATGAGTTTTAAAATGACTCATTTTACTGGCTATTTTTCTATGATTTATTCTTTTTGATACACGATAGGTTGTTGTTTAATAAATGCACCGATAATATATGCAATAATTGTTGTAATAACAGCAATTGGGAACCATTCTAATGAATAATCTTTTAACCAAAGATAATCCATAAAGTTAAGTTTTAACCACCCTTGTGTGTGAATTACACTTAAAATCGATACGATTGCAACTACTATTACAGTAATTTGTTGTGTAATTGGCTTTGTTGGAATAAATCTAGCTAATAATATTAATAAAACTACTGTAATCGCTACTGGATAGATAACACTAAGAACGGGTTGTGACATTGTAATCACTGCATTTAAACCTTGATTAGCAATAATGAAGCTAACAATTGTAAAGAACACAACATATGTCTTATAAGATATTTTAGGAATAATTCGATGGAAATATTCACTAACAGCTACAATTAATCCACATGCCGTTGTTAAGCAAGCTAATGCAACAATAATACCTA
This sequence comes from Staphylococcus sp. FSL H8-0121, assembly GCF_038008425.1. Classification (NCBI taxonomy): domain Bacteria; kingdom Bacillati; phylum Bacillota; class Bacilli; order Caryophanales; family Staphylococcaceae; genus Staphylococcus; species Staphylococcus sp. FSL H8-0121. The sequence continues at coordinate 438,823 of NZ_JBBOZB010000001.1, read as the reverse complement.
ATAAATACTTACCAAATGTTCCGAAACCTGTTGATGCCATAGTAGTTAATAAATATGTACCTACATTTTGGTCTTTCGCGGCTAATGCTTTTAATTTTGCATCTGAGACATCGATATGATTTCCGATAAATCCAAGTGATATATAAATAAAAACTAATGCTACAGCTGCTATTAATCCAGCAATTAACGTTTGTTTGAAAATTTTATCTGCGTGATTAACACCAGTGGCTTTTATCGCATTAACTACAATCATAGAAAATGCTATTGCAGCAATAGCATCCATAGTTAAGTAACCTTGTGTAAAGCCTTGTGAAAAACTACCGATATTATTGTTAAACAGTTCTGTTTTCCCATGACTTGAAGAATGACTACTAAAATCAATAAACCCTTTAATAATCATAGCTAATATAGTAATTAATAATAAAGGTGTTAATAATGAACCTATACGATCAACCATTTTATTAGGATTGATACATAAATATAATACGATAATGAAATATATTAACGTAAAAATAAATAATGTTAGATTACCATGTGAATGTGCAATTGGAGTTATTGTCATCTCAAATGATGTTGATGCCGTACGAGGTATGGCAAACAAAGGTCCAATAGTTAAGTAAATAACAATTAAAAAAATAATTGAAAATATAGGTGAAATTTTATTAAATGCGCCAATATAACCTTGTTTATCAAGTGCACCAACCACGACGCCAAGTAAAGGCAATCCTATCCCAGTTAATGCAAAAGCGAGAATCGCCGGCCAGAAAAAGTGTCCACTATCTAAACCTAAATTCGTTGGGAAGATTAAATTACCTGCACCAAAGAACATAGCAAATAGCATGAACCCTACAATCCATGTATTCTTATTCATAATGCTGCTCCTTTATAATTAAATATGCAACATTAAATATTCTAGCATAAATATAATTTGTAAGTCTATATAATTTCAGAAAATTTAAACACTTACTTCATTTAAATTTCATAATTAGACAAATTTTTAAAAAGATTTAAGTAAGAGTTTTTTCAATAATGGAGATAATAAACTAGGAAGATGTTCTACACCTTCAACAAATATAGAATACTGACCATAGATATTATGAATCGTTTGTTCTATATCTTCTGTTATTGGCTCCTGACTTAAAAATACATTAAAGACTTCAATACCGTATTTTCTTGCATTTTCCACTGCTTCATAAGTATCTATAATACCATCTTGACTGTAATTATATGCAGAAGGTTCCCCATCTGAAAAGACAATTAAAAATCGTTGGTTATGACTGCGTCGAATCAGTCTATCGCTAGCAACGCGTATGGCTACACCATCACGATTATCATCTTGTGGTTCTAGTGCCATAATACGAGGACCATCTTTTTTCATTGTAGAATAGTCATAATGAATGATTTCATCAAAAATATTGGGTTGCTTAGAATCATCAGAGTCGAAAGCATCCTCATTAAATGCAAGTATCTCATGTTTAACATTTAATTCTCGTAATGTTTCATGGAAAAGTACAACGCCTTTTATCGTTTCATCCATTTTGTCATGCATGCTTGCAGAAGCATCAATTAATAAAGTGAACGTTGCATCAAACGATTGACTTAAGTCCTGTTTTTTATAAAATAATTTGTATTGATCATCTATAAACCAATTAATTAAGTCTTTTTGTAGTCGACCTTTAGTTAAATTATGACGTTCATCTTGATGTTCTCTTTCGATTGTCTTTTTAATAATTTTAATTAAATCTTTAATTTCAAATTGAACATCATGTTTAACGTCTTCATATAATTGAAGATATTCAGGTAAAATATCAGGGACTTTCCACTCAATTTCGACATTTTGATTGATACCTTCTAATGCGAATGCACTATTTTGTCCAATAAACCCGCCTTCTTCACGGTCTAATGTATTTTGTGATCCTTTCCCTTTTTTGGTCATCATGTCTGTCATATCATCAGACGAGTCGCCTTCTCTAGCAGTATCATTATCTGCCATAACATCACTATTTTCACCTTCATGAAGTTCCATTTCTAAATAAGCGCCACCTTCAGATTGACTGTCTGCAGATTTAGTTTCAGCTTCTGCCGTAACTGCATCAGTATCTTCTTGTGTTTGATCATGACCATCAGTATTTGCTGCATCTGTACGTTTCAAATCTTCGAATGTTTCAGCTTGAATATCTTCGTATAAATTTTTAGGAATATAATAATATTCGTTTAACATATCTTCTTTCAATAAATCGTCAACTTGATATAATATACGTTCTGCTAAATACATATTGTCTTCTGAAGATTCGTTTTGGAAAAAATTAGGTAAATATTGATACATATTTACTAATACATCATCGAATTTAGGGTGAATTGATGGAATATCAAAGAAGTTTTGATTTATAAAAGCATGTTCTAAATATAAAAATAATAAGTCTGTATAAAGTGTTTTTGTTTTGTATACATTAATTTGTGATTCAGTAAATGTGAGTCTAGTTTTCAATCGTAAATCAATATATTTTGCTGTGCTTGGTCGCATAGTTTTGATTTCATTAAAAATGCGCATATCTTCCAATAATTTGAATAATTGTTGGAAAAATTTAGGATGATTAAATTCATCGTTATGAAGTACTTCGTTAGTAATATCTACATCCATCATATAATATCCATAAGCAGCTAACATAACATCCGTTTTTAGACCTGCTTCTTCAACAGGCTTTGAGCGGTGTGACCAAAACCAACTGGTAATTAGTGTATTGTTAAATGGATTATAAAAAGGGAATTTTTGAATTTTGACTTGCGTTTGTTCATTTTTTAAAAGTAAACGAGCTAAGTCTTGCAACATCATAACCTGTTTAGCATCTAATTGTTCATCATTAAATTTTATGAAACGGTCGCTCATAATAATCCCTCTCTAAAAGTTTAGTTCTATTGCGTTAATAATTGCTTGTTGTTCTCTTTCGTCTTCTAGTTTATCAATGATGGTACGTTTGATAGCACGTTCAATTGGCATTACTGTTATTAAATCACTTAAATCAATGAGGGCACGAATACTGGCTGCTTCTTCAGAAATTTGACCCTGTTTTGACATCGTGCGTAGATCTTCATTGAACTTAATAATTTGTTTGATGATGGCATCATCTTGTAAACGACTTTGCTCTTTAATAACGTTGCTAAGAATGTCTCCATCAATATAATCAACTTGGATAACTACGAAACGGTTTTTAAGTGCTTCGTTCATCGGTAATGTACCGACATAGCCTTCATTAATTGCTGCAATAACGTTGAATCCAGGTTTAGCTTGAATCACTTCACCTGTAAATGGATTCGTAATTCGACGACGATAGTCTAATACACCATTAAGAATTGGTAATGTTTCGGGTTTAGCCATGTTAATTTCATCAATATATAGAATATGGCCTTCTTTCATTGCTTTGATTACTGGTCCATCTATAAATACTATTTCTTGATGACCTTGTTCGTTAGTTTTAATTGTTTTAAAGCCTAATAAACTTTCAGCATCTAAATCAACTGAACAGTTAACTTGATACATTGGTGTATCTACAACTTCACTTAATGTTTCGGCAAGTTTAGTTTTACCAGAACCTGTAGGCCCTTTTAATAATATATTTTTATTTAAATCAAATAGTGCTTTCGCATCGTTAAATACGGAAATATCTGAGTTTTTATATTGTGATTGTGCCATTATTTGCATGCTCCTTTTTAATATGAAAAAGACTAAGACATGTGGGTTGTACTTTCCAATTGTCTTAGTCTTGTTGACTATTGTTTTATCTACTTTTAGTAAAGTTAACTTAAGATTTTTATGAAATTAAACTTCTTTAAAGTATGTTTTATAATAGCCACCAACTAAACCAGAATTATCAATGATTTGATAATATTCTTCTGTTTCATTTATTACATCATATTGCTTACCAACAGTTAACATATCAGATACAGTGAATTTTTTAGCATCTGTATTTGTAACCTCAACTTTTTTAATAGGTGTGCGTTCTTTCCATGTTTCATGTAACATTTATTGTTCCCTACCTTTATGAATATTTAAGTTATTTATCTAGTGTGTATATAAATGAAATACCACTATTTTCAGTGATTCTTAATGATTCGGAATCATCTTGTTGTAATGTCTGATATGGAATGCCAATATCTTCTAAAGTTTGTTTCGCATTTTCAAAATCAGATTTACTATTTGTTGAAAATTCAACCTGTTCTATCATTTCATTATCTTGATTAGTAATGTCACTCTCTGCTTCATACAAATGAAGCTCACCTCCAAGTCCACCTTCACCAATTTTAAATACTTGAATGGCCTGAGTAGCTTCTTCAGAAGGAAGATATTCAGCAAATATATGTAAACCAAATACTTTATTAAGAATTGAAGCTGTAATAGATAATTCATTAACTTTAAGAATAACAGGACCTAAGCCTTGAATTTGATGTAATGGGTTCACAGTACTATCAAATGATGGCATACCTAAAGGGACACCTGTATTATGTTCGTTAGAATAGATATCAAACAATTGTTGGTTATGATCCTCAAAGTTAAAGTGCATATTACCATTGAGTTCAGTAATTGAGCTAAAAGATATTTGATGTTGATTTAATATATCTTGATATTCATCCAAACCAGAATCTGACGGTGTTCTTAAACCTACACTATCTATATGTGAGTTTTGATAGTCATTGTTTGGAACTTCAACAAAGTGTATACGTGTTCCTGGATTTAAATCAGCATCGCCAAATCTTAATGCGTTGTCGCCTTTCTCAGATGAATTTAAACCTAATATATTTTCGAATAATTCTTTCGTTTTAGATAAGTCACTTGTACCTAACGTGACGCTTCTAATTCCGCTCATCTACTGACACCCCTAATCATTTATCTTTACTCTATTATTATAACGTATTTTAACCGTGATTTATATGATGAACTCTAAGAGAAAATGACTTGAAACGTATATAAATTTCAAAATTCTCACCATGTGTAAAGTGGTTTGTAATTAATTTTTCATATTTGAACAAAAATTCATTTTGGTATTATCGAGAAAGTATATTAAAATGTAAATATAGAGATTAGTGAAGGAGGCATATCATATGTCCAGTATGTGGATTATATTTGCAATTACTGTATTAATTGCTGTTTATTCAGGTATACAAGTTTTTACAAATTTACAAAATAAACAAAAACCAAGTTTTAAATATTTTCTAATTGCTTTTGTTGTGTTTCTTATTTTAGCAATTATTGAAGTCTTCATGCTTTATTAAAATATAATTATAAAACGTCCTAATCTTTGAATGATGTTAATAGCGACATAGTAAGCTATGCTTTTAACAGTTAAATTCAAACAGTATTAGGACGTTTTTTTATTTACTTATTGAATTAATACAAATTTCCATACGATTTATTAAATATCGTTGATACCTTTTTCAGGATTCATTTTCATTTTATTAGTAAGTTGTTTTAAAAGCCAACCTCCAATTGCACCATAAATAGATACTTAAGGGTTAGATAAAATTGTCCAATCAATTGTCATGTACATACCTCAATTATATTATTAGTTTTTATATTAAAAATTATGTATTTATATAAAGTATTTATGACGAGACTCCTGAGGGAGCAGCGCCAGTCGAAGACCAAGTGAGACGGCACCCTAGGAAAGCGAAGTCATATAATACGAAGTATTGGATATAAAAATAGCAGTAAGGTGATTTCATTTTATAAGTCACCTTACTGCTATTTTGTTTCAAACTAATTTTAAGATATAAATCTTAAAATTAAGATTCTAATAATAAATCTTCAGGATTTTCAATTAATTCTTTAATTGTTTTTAGGAATCCTACTGCTTCTTTACCATCGATGATTCTGTGGTCATAACTTAAAGCAATGTACATCATTGGACGATTTTCAATTGTATCTTTATCGATTGCAATTGGACGTGTAATGATTGAGTGCATACCTAAAATTGCAGCTTGGCTACCATTAATAATTGGTGTACTCATCATTGAACCGAAGATACCACCATTAGTAATAGTAAATGAACCGTTAACCATATCGTCTAAGCCTAATTTTTTGTCGCGTGCTTTAACAGCTAAGTTTGCGATTTCTTCTTCGATTTCAGCGAAGTTTTTCTTATCACAATCTCTTACGAATGGTACTAGTAATCCATCTTCAGTAGAAACGGCAATACCAATATCATAGTATTGTTTAGTAATCATGTCTTCGCCATCAATTTCAGCGTTAACTTCAGGATATTTTTTAAGTGCAGCTACTGTAGCTTTAGTGAAGAATGACATGAAACCTAATTTAGTACCATCGTGATCTTTAATGAATTGTTCTTTCTTACGTTTACGTAAATCCATAACGTTAGTCATATCAACTTCATTGAAAGTTGTTAACATTGCTGTGTTATTAGATACTTCTAATAATTTTTTAGCAGCTGTTTTCTTTCTACGTGACATTTTTTCACGAATAACTGGTTTAGATGGTTTGTCGCTTGATTTTTTAGCTTCATTACCAGAAGGTTTGTTATCACTTTGTGATGATTGTTGTTGGTTTTGATTGTTATTAATATCTTCTTTTCTTACAACGTCGTTTGATTTTCCAGCCACTTCGTTTAAGTCAACGCCATTTGCACGTGCATGACGACGCGCTGAAGGTGTTGCTTTAACAAATTGGTTATTAGATGAATCATCTTGTGATTGATCAGATGATTGATTATTATCATTTGATTGTTGAGTTGTTTCTTTAGCTTGTTGATCGTCTTTATTAGTTTCATCATTATTTTGTGGAGTTTGATTGTCTGATGAACCACTTGAAGCATTACCACTTCCTTCACCAACAACTGCGATAGCTTGACCTACTTCAACTGTGTCGCCTTCGTTAGCAAGTTGTTCTGATAATACACCTGCTTCTTCTGATACAACTTCTACGTTAACTTTATCTGTTTCTAATTCAAGAATAGCTTCACCTTTATCTACGCTATCTCCAACATTTTTTAACCATTCTGCAATGGTACCTTCTGTAATTGATTCTGCTAATTCTGGAACTTTAACCTCTGGCATTTTATTTTTCCCCCTATTTATTTAGTAATGCTACTTTCAATAATATTATTTTGAACAAGTTTGTGGATTTCACCGTCACCTTCAGCTGGTGCTGCCCTTTGGATTCTTCCATGATAACTTAAATTATATTTATCGCCAACAAGTGATTTAAGGTATGGATAAACGAATAACCATGCACCTTGGTTTTTAGGTTCTTCTTGTACCCAAGACACTGTCTCAAGGTTTGGTAATTCATCGAAAATAGCTTTAATTTCATCTTCTGGGAATGGATATAATCTTTCGACAGCTACAAGTAATACAGACTCATCTGGATTTTTAGCTAAATATTCTTTTAAGTCTATAAATACTTTACCTGACGCTAAAATAACTTTTTTCACTTTATTTGCATCATATTCTTCAGCAAGAACTGGTTGGAAACCACCAGATGTAAACTCATTAATTGGTTTAGCCACTGTTTTATTACGTAATAAACTTTTAGGTGACATTACAATCAATGGTCTCATTTCTTCAGAATCTAAACTTGCTGCTTGTGCACGTAATAAATGGAAGTAGTTACTTGCACTTGATAAATTAACTACAGTACTGTTATTTTCAGCTGCAAGTTGTAAAAATCTTTCAAGACGTGCTGATGAATGTTCTGGACCTTGTCCTTCATAAGAATGTGGTAAGAACAATGTTAAACCTGAACGTTCGCCCCATTTTGCACGTGCGCTTGATAAGAAGTTATCAAACATCATTTGAGCCATGTTTGAGAAGTCCCCGTATTGTGCTTCCCAAATATTAAAGCTACCTTTATTTTCAACATTATAACCATATTCGAAACCTACAACTGCTGCTTCTGATAATGGTGAATTATGAATGTCGAATGTCGCTTTTTGGTCAGGTACATGATGTAACGGAGTATATGTGTCCCCATTTTCTTCATCGTGTAGTACCGCATGACGGTGACTGAATGTACCTCTTTCACTATCTTGACCAGTTAATCGAATTGACGTTCCATCTTGTAAAATTGTAGCAAAAGCAAGTTGTTCAGCTTGAGCCCAATCAACTAAGCCATCTTCTTTTTCAAATGGTTCTCTACGTTTTTCAAGAACTTTATTTAGTTTTTTCAGAACGTTGAAACCTTCAGGATAAGTTAACATTGCATCATTGATTTCTTTTAAGTGATCGAATGAGAATTCTTTATCATCACTTTGCAATGGTTGTTGTAATGCCTCAGGTTTTTCCATATCTGGATTATCCATTTTATCTGATTTGTCGATTTTGTCATGCGCTGCACGCATTTCTTTTTGAACGTTATCAATGATTTGATTCATTTCGTCTTCACTGATAATGCCTTCTTCGACTAATTTCTTACCATAAACAAGTTCTACAGAATCATGCTTGCGGATATTGTGATATGGTAATGGATTTGTGATAGATGGTTCATCCATTTCATTATGTCCATAACGTCTGTAACCAACTAAATCAATTACGACATCTTTGTGGAATTCTTTACGGAATTCCATTGCAATATCAATCGCTTCGATTGTTGCTTCTACGTCATCAGCATTAACATGTAAAATTGGCACGTCATAGCCTTTTGCAACGTCAGTAGAATATGTTGTTGAGCGACCATCTGTTGGTTCAGTAGTGAAACCAATTCTATTATTTGTAACGATGTGCAATGAACCACCTGTAGAATAACCTTCAAGATCTCCTAAGTTCATTGTTTCAAAGTTAATACCTTGACCTGGATATGCAGCATCACCATGAATAATAATTGGCATCGCTCTATGGAAGTCAGTTTGTGGTGCACCGGCTTGTTGAGTATTATCTTGGGCAGCACGCGTACGACCTTCAACAACGGGTGCTACAATTTCCAAATGACTTGGATTATTTGCTAGAGCAATTCGTTGTTCAATACCGTATGAGTCAGTTGTTTTAATACCGCCTAAGTGATATTTAACATCGCCTGTCCAACCAGCTGTTAGTTCTAAACTACCGTCTTCTGGTAAGAACTTCATTGGATCAGTATGCATGAATTCTGAAATCATCATTTCATAAGGTTTTTCTAAAACGTGAGTCAATACATTTAATCGACCACGGTGTGCCATACCAATTTGAATATTAGTAATACCTTCTTCACCAGCACGAGTGATTGTTTGTTGTAACATTGGAACTAACGTATCAACACCTTCGATTGAAAAACGTTTAGCACCTACAAAGTTTTTGTGTAGATATTTTTCGAATCCTTCTACATGAGCTAATTTGTTAAATAATTCTGTTTTTTGTTGATTATTTAATGTAGCTTTGTAAGGTGTTTCGATACGGCGTTTTAACCATACACGCTCTTTATTATTATTAATATGCGTGTATTCAAACGCAATTGGTCCTTTGTATCTTTTTTCCATACGAACAATGGCTTCATAAGCATTATCGTAAATATCAGTAAAATGTTCTGATACGATTCCAGCTGAAATGTTTTCCAAAGTGGCTTGGTCTAAATCGAAATCTTCTATTTCTAATTTAGGAATATGTTTACGCTCTGGAGGATTGACTGGATAAATATCTGCTTTTAAATGTCCGTATTGTCTAATATTATCGATTAATCTCATGACACGTTTAATTGTGCTGTCACCAGATTGTGAACCACCGCCATTTGCGGCTGGTTTAGCCTCGATATGAGCTTCCCCTGTTTGAATTGTACTAAATAGGACTTGTAAATCTTCGGGTACTGATGAAGGATCTTGTAGATAATCATCATATAAATCTAGCATTAACCCTAGATTTGCGCCGAAGTTTACAGGTGCCTCTGTAACTTCTCTCTTGTCCTTTGTCATATTACACCCTCCACAAAAATGTTGAAACGCTTACAACACAATAATAGCATTATTTCAAATTTTGTTAAAGTGGATTTACCTATTATTGTAAAAAAACAGAACCAAGATAATTTTGGTTCTGAATTAATTGAAATATATGAATTGATTGGGTGAACGGTTGCTTAATATACATTTTGAATTTAAATAGTTAAATATAAGAATCAATGATATAAAGTCAACGTTTAATGATTTGTTTTTAGAAGATAATTCTAAAGGTTGTAAATTGATTGACTTCACTTTCGACTTGAATGAATCCACCATTTAATTGAACAATTTTATCAGCAATTGATAAGCCTAAGCCATTACCACCTTGACTACGTGCACGTGATTTATCAACACGGTAGAAACGGTCGAATATAAATTCTAAATCTTGTTTAGGAATACCAAGACCATGGTCAGTGATTTCAATACTCGTTTGTTTATTTTTTAATTGAGTGCGTATTTGGATATATTTATTTTCATTATCATATTTCATCGCATTATCAATAAAAATTAAAATGAGTTGCTCAAATTGATGTCGATTCATTTGAAGTTTAATCGGTTTCTCATCTAAATCGATATCGAAAGTATAATCAGGATGTAATTGTTTTAAAGATTTAACTCTAGATAATATTTCAGAATTAATATCTACAAGTTCTTCTTGAGATTGTCCGCTATTTACATTATCTTTTGTTAATAAAAGTAATTCTTCTACAAGTTTAGTAATACGATTCATTTCTTCAAGTGAAATATTAAGAGATTCTTCTAATACTGCAGGATCTTTTTTCCCCCATCTTTGAATCAAGTTTAAATGACCTTGGATAATTTGTAGTGGCGTTCTAAGTTCATGAGACGCATCTTCCACAAATTGACGTTGCTGTTTAAAAGATTCTTCAATATGAAACATCATTTCATTAAATGTGCATATTAGATTATCTGTTTCTTCGTAATTGGTAGTTAGTTCTAGTTTGTTTTGGAAGCCATCACGTCGAATTTGATTCATCTTATTAGACATTGTGACAATTGGTTTTGTAATTTGAGATGAGAAAATGTAACTCACCATAGCTGTGACAAATGTCGCAATTAAACCAAATGCTATTGCAACAATATATAAAGATTGAACAAGATGTTCATAACTTTCTAATGAATGAACCAATATACTATAACCATCGAACTTTTTGGAATGAATGCGTTCGGTGATGACTAAGTAGTCAACGCCTTTATAATTAACGACTTTTACACGTTCTGGATGTGATAGTCCTACATTTGAAGGTATTGTAGGTAAATTTTCACTAGTTGTTTGAAGTAATTTTTTACCTTTATCATCAAAAATAGACACTTCTTGAAAATTCTCTAGTGACGCGTTTAAGTCTAGTGCAGATATATCTTCTGGTGGCTTAGAGTGTAATAAATTGATAATGTCATTGGAACTTTTCTCTGCTTCATCTAATTCACTATTATGTAGTGCTTCTTTCAGAAAAAAGATGATGATTAAACAAAATAGAACAATTGTGACAAACGTAATTAAAGTTGTAATTAACATCCATTTGTATTTGAGTTTTCGTTGTTTCATCATCGTATCACGTACCCAACACCGCGAACGGTTTCAATCACTTTATCTTTACCAAAAGGTTTGAGTTTATTTCTTAAATACCTGATATAAACATCTACTACATTGGTTTCAACTTCAGAATTATAACCCCAAACATGATCTAATATTTGTTCACGTTGTAATACGTGATTTCTATTTTCTGCCAGGATATAAAATAAATCATATTCAGTTTTAGTTAAGTCGAGTTGTGTACCATCAACTGTTACTTCGAATGCTTCTTTATCTAAAACAATACCATTAATATTAATAGTATCCTTTTGAGGTTGGCGTCGCAGAATTGCTCTAATACGAGCAAGTAATTCTTCAATATCAAATGGTTTAACAATATAATCATCGGCGCCATAATCCAGTCCAGCGACTTTATCATAAGTATCACTTTTAGCTGTAATAATAATTATAGGTATGGTTTGTTCTTGACGAATTTGTCTACATATCTCAAGTCCATTAATGTTTGGTAACATCAAATCTAAGATAATAAGATCATATGTTTTATTTAGTGCTTTTTCGAGACCAGTGGCACCATCATTTTCAATATCAACTTGATAATTTTCATGTGTTAATTCAAGTTCGATAAACCGAGCTAAATTTTGTTCATCTTCTACTAATAAAATATTTGTCATTTTTGCACCTCTTAATATGACTATATATGTTTGAAATAAATATTTTGTATGTTATAAATATGTATCATAAATTAATAAATATGTAAAAGTTAATGTGATTATTTTTGTTTATGTCAAAGTGACCTCATTTCAATGTCTTTTGTTATTAAGTAAAATATAAAAGTATTGTTTATACATCCTACTTTAAAACGTAATAATCTTAGGTAAATTGAAAGAGTTCAACGCATTATTATGTATTGTCATAACGAGTTATGTTGTTAACTAAATTTTATCATACTTTCAATGGTGTTATTATCAGTATTGAGAACTATTTTTGTAGGGATATTTAACCAAAAATGCTTTGGTTGAGGGATTTCTTAATCCTTTTAATAATAAATCATAAAATTTTCAGTATTCTAATTGACAACGATTCTCAGTCGTGTATAATAATAATTAAAATGATTATCAATACCAAAAAGAACTTTCCCCCCACATATATTTCGTTCTTATGTATTGGTCATTTTCATAATCCCCTTTTATATGCCCGTAAAAGACTAACGTTGGAGACGACGTTCAAATAAAGTAGTAAACCTTTAGACACTTGAGGTTTACTACTTTTTTTACTCCCTCTTACGAATTGATTCGTTAGAGGGAGTTATGCATGAGGAAAGCTCATGCGAACCTAGAAACCTTACGAATTGATTCGTTAGAGGGAGTTATGCATGAGGAAACTCATGCGAACTGAGAAAACTTACGAATTGATTCATTAGAGGGAGTTATGCATGAGAAAAGCTCATGCGAACCGAAGACCCTACGAATTTATTCGTTAGAGGGAGTTATGCATGAGTAAGGCTCATGCGAACCTAGAAACCTTACGAATTTATTCGTTAGAGGGAGTTATGCATGAGGAAAGCTCATGCGAACCGAAGAGTTATTAGAATTCAATCGTTAGAGAATTCTGTAAAAGTTGATTATAATTGATAATGTATTTCAATTAATTGATACGATAAATCTATTGGAGGGATTTTTAAGTGTTTATTGCACAAGTTACTTTTTCTACATCAGATGAATCTGCAAAAGAAGTTTTATTAAAAAAAGCCGAAAATGCGAAATCTGATTTTGAAGGATTCGAAGGTTTAATTGATGCTGAAGTATGGAAAAATGAAACAAAATCAAAAATAGAATATTCTATTGTATCAAAATGGGATGAGAAAAAATCATTCCAAAATTGGGTGTCCAGACCAAGTCATGTTGAAGAACATAAAAAAATGAGAAAAGAAGAAAAAGAGCAACAAGACAGTCTCAAAAATAAAATAGAAAAAACTCTAAAACAGTATGAACTTTTTGATTAAAATCTATAGTGAATGATATTAAAAAAAAAAGCATTAAGATGACTTTGATTTCAATCATCTTAATGCTCTATTCTTTATGATATTAATATATTACATTGAAAAGTTAGCTAATGTAGTTATCCATTCCTGATGTCCATTAATCATAGGATAAGTGTTGTCACTAGCCATGTCTTTCGCTGGTTTACCAATTTGTGATTCTTGAGTTAAAATTCTTAGTCTGTTATGGGATAATTTTTCAATAAGCCAAGCATGATAAACATCTAAGAATTCATCACCTGTTGCATTATTCCAGCCATGCCATGCGATTCTTGCAATATTATCTTCAACCATACATTCTTCAACTTCAGCTTCTATATCAAAACCGAATGTTTTAAATTTAAAACGTGTATTTTGTTTTAAAACTGGAGAATCTTGATTATACATATAAATATCGCTACTATTTGAATAGTAATTTTCCCATTTAGAAGTGTTTAATAAACTCTCTATAACATTATCAAATGATAAATCTTTAACGATGATTTCATTTGAAGCAAAATTATCTGTTGTACCTGGTAACCATTTTTCTGGCCATTTAATTTCATTTAACATTTAAGTCATTCCTTCCCAATTGATTTTAATTAATAGTAGCATTACATATTTAACTTGAGAAGAACGCACTTTAATGTAAGATAGTATCCAAAAGGTAAGTATGGATTAATAGATACTAACTATCTGTTGGCTTAACAATATAATCTCCCATAAACTCCTCTCCCCAATTACACATTTCATTTAAAATATGTTCCAATGTTTTTCCGTAGTCTGTCATATAATATTCTGTTTTAGGAGGTACTTCTGGGTAAATGACCTTTTCAATGAACCCTTCTTTTTGTAGTTCTTTAAGCTGTTGACTTAACATTTTTGGAGAAGCTTGAGGTAGTAATCGTTGGATTTCATTAAAACGTAAAGTATTATTTAGGAGGTACCACAATATAATAGGTTTATATTTTCCACCAATTAAACTAATTACTGCTTCTACTGGACAGTTATATGTTTTATGTGTCATCTTTTCGCTCCTTTCTTAGTTATATACATATATAGAAAAATGAGAGGAATATATCTAATGTTAATTTAGATATATGCCCCTCTAAGTAAAATAGTATCTCTTCAAATTTAAGTGCTTTATAATTTATTGTTTAAGATCAATGTTGATAAAACAATACTAAAGGCTCCGCCTATAATACCAGCGATAATGTCTGTTGGATAATGTACGCCTAAGTATACACGAGATGTTGACACCATTAATGTTAGTGAGGCTGCTAAGCCAATAAGTACGCCTTTAGATAAACCTGAATCAGTTCTATTAAGAATATAAATGATACTACCAAAATAAGAAGTAGATCCCATTGCATGACCGCTTGGGAAACTAAAACCAGTAATATCGATTAAACGTAATAACGTTGGTCTTTCTCTATCAAAGATGTTTTTTAATACAGGGTTTAAAATACTAGATAAACTCATCACAATTACAAAAAAGAGTGTTTCTATTCTTAAACGTTTTAACATTAAATAAGCGATTAGTATTAAAGATAAACATACCATTGCCCAAACTTCACCGAGTTTTGTTGCACCTAACATAATAGATGTAGTGATGAAGCTTTCTGAGGCATAAATGAACTCATATACTTCATTATCAATCCACTTACCTAATCGAGATTCGTGAAAGAATGCAATGATACCGAATATCAAAGTAAAAATGATAAGTAATGAAATTCGTTTTAATCGACTCATTGCAATATTCCCCCTATTGATTCAAAGCATCTTTGATAATTTTATCGTATATATCTTCTTTAGTGTAACTTTCTTTGTAAGTTTGCATTTGTTTAATGATGTCATCACGGTTAGATTCGATATGGTTAAGTTCTTGTATCAATCTTACTTGTGTAAGTTCATCTTCAGGAATAGCTCGACCATAACCTTTAGTTTCGAAGTTTTTCGCATTATCTATTTGATCACCACGGGATTGATCTAAACCTAAAGGAATTAATAACATTGGTATTCTTAATGTTAAAAATTCATATATTGCATTTGAACCTGCACGACTGACAACAGTATCAGTAATAGCTAATAAATCAGTTAAATCATCTTTAACAAATTCAAACTGTATATATCCCTCTTTATTTATTGAATTATCTACTAATCCTTTACCTGTAAGATGAATAACTTGATATTGTTGTAATAAAGCTTCTAAATTTTCTCTTATAGCGTCATTTAATTTTTTACTTCCTAAACTACCACCCATAACAAGTAACACTTTTTTGTCTTGTTTAAAATCAGTTAATTGGTAACCACGTTGTTTATCACCTTGTTTTAAATCTTCACGTACTGTTGCGCCAACAAAGTCTGCTTTGTCTTTAGGTAAGTAATTTAATGTATCTTCAAATGTTGTATAGATTTTTTTAGCAAATTTCAATGCAATTTTATTGGCTAAACCTGGTGTTAAATCTGACTCATGAATGATTGTAGGAATTTTTAAAGAACGAGCTGCAATCACTACTGGTACAGAAACAAACCCACCTTTAGAAAATAATAAATCTGGCTTTTGTTTTTTTAGAATTTTGCGAGCATCTAAAACACCTTTTAAAACTTTAAAGATGTCTTTAGCATTATCAAATGATAAATAGCGTCGTAATTTACCACTAGAAATTGGATAATATGGAATATTTGGTAATTGAGATTCAATCATTTCCCTTTCTATTCCAGATTTTGATCCAATATAAAAAGCTTCATCGCCTTTGTCTGTTGCAGTTGGAATCAGACTTAAGTTAACTGAAACGTGTCCAACTGTTCCTCCACCTGTAAATGCGATTTTAGTCATAAATATAACCTCTATTCTTATATGTTTTTATAATATGCGTAAAATGGTGCACCGCGATCGAAAGGATGATAATCAATTTCGGCTTCGCCCACTTTTGTAAAGCCAAATTTTTCGAATAATCCTTGAGCTGGTTTATTAAGTGCAAATGTATCAGTCAAAATGACATGAACACCGTGCTCTTCTGTCATATCTACTGCAAATTGGAATAATTCAGTAGCAGCACCTTTATAAGACTGAGAACCAGCTAAACGGTGTATCACATATGCCCCTTTACGATCAATAGGCCATTCTAGTTCATCATACCATTCTGATTGATTTTGGTCGATGACAATAAAACCATAAATTTCATTATCAACATCTAATACATAAAGTGTTTCAGATTCGATATCTTCTTCAAAATGTTCAGTGACAGGGTATTTGTCATCCCACTGATTATTGTTGAATTTCTCCATAATTTCTTTTGCTTCTTCTACTAAATTCTCAATACTTGAAAGATCATTTTTTGTTGCTAATCTAATCATAATCTAAAACACCTCTTTGTATTTATAGTTATAGGTTAAAAAGCTTTCATCATTTAATTCACATATTTTCATCTTTTTAAACTTATTTCAACTTCTTGATTAATTTATCTAAAACTGTGTCATTTTTATTAGATTTTTCGACTAATTTTAGAGTGAATTTATCATTTGTTTCTTTATCAAATTCACCTGTTACTTTTAAATTGTTGTCTTCTTGGAATTTCTTAATAGCCGATTCTAAGCTTGAATCAAATGTTTTAGATTCGTTATCAACTTTGAATCCTAATGCAGTTAACCCAATTTTCATTGTTTTAACATGCTTGCTTTCATCACCGATTTTATATGTTTTCTTATTAGGTATGACATTTAGAGATTGATATTTTGGAGTTTCTATTTTTACATCTGGTTGAATACCTTTACCATGAATATAATGGCCATCAGGTGTTAACCATTTCATTTCTGTATATTTCAATAGTGAACCATCATCAAATTCACGTGTTGTTTGAACAATACCTTTACCAAATGATTTAGAACCATAGACTTTAGCTTTGTGATAATCTTTGAGTGCGCCAGTGAATACTTCTGATGCACTTGCTGAACCTTCATTAATTAGGATTGAAACTTTCATGTCTTTAGCTTCTTTTAATGGGTCATTTTCTGTTTTAAGTTGTTGTTTGTCATCACCTTTTTGAAGTTGGACAACGGTTTTGTCTTTATCTATGAAAATATTTGCCATTTTCACAGCCTCATCTAATAACCCACCTGGATTGTTACGTAAATCTAAAACAATATCTCGTACACCTTGTTTGTGTGCTTTCTTGACAGCATTTTTAAGTTCGCCAGAAGTATTGTTTTGGAATTTATTAATTGTGATTACGCCAACATTATCTTTCTTCTCATATTCAACACTTTTAACATGAATAGTATCACGTTTAATTGAAATATCTTTTTCTACTGAGCCTCGTTTAATCGTTAAGACTACTTTTGTTCCTTTTTTACCTCTAACCATTTTGACGACTTCATCTAGTGGCTTATTCTTTATTGATTTATGATTAACTTTTGTAACAACATCTTTCGGTTTGATCCCTGCTTTTTCCGCTGGGGAGCCTTTCATAGGGCTAGTAATACTAATTTGATCGTTTTTCTTTTGCATTTCAGCGCCTATACCGACAAAATCACCGGACACACCTTCATTGAATGATTTCGTTTGTTCTTTAGTCATATATTCTGAATAAGGATCTTTTAATTCTTTAACCATACCGTCTATAGCTGCTTGTGATAGTTTGTCAGATTTTTGTTTTTTATAATAATCTTTATTTAAAGTTTTATACACATATTCAATCTTATGTAAATTTGCACGTTGTTCCTTATTTAAACCACTCATTTGATGACTAATTAGTATTGTTGCTGCAACGGTAATAGCCGCAGTTATAACGATAATACCAATTAGTAATGTAATCAGTTGCCATAATTTAAGATTAATTTGTTTTTTTGGTTTATCTTTCTTCTTATTTTGTATTGAATTTTGTTGCTCATCTGTCGTTTGATCGTCTTTATTATTAGTCACATAATCACTCCTTTTAAAAATGGCGACAATTCAATTTGATGTCTTTGAGTGAAACATCTTTATGATAACTTTATCTTTATTTTAAATTCAATTTAATACATTTAATCATTTGCTTTCAAAATGATACTTACAGTATGTATGGATTATTCTTCAAAATCAACTGAAATATAACATGATAAAGTTAAAAAGAATTTAAAATAAGCCTGTAACAAAATTCTATTGTCACAGGCGATAAATACATAATTATTAAAATTTAAGCCATTCAGTATATTCTTCATATAAATCATCGAAGACTGACATAGATAGAGTAAAATCACCATGAGTTTCGATATATTCAGATAGTTCGTTGAAATCATTCTCATGGCGTGGGAATGCTAAATCTTCAAATATTTGTTCAGCCAATTTCCCTTTATCATCTTTTCTACCTCTAACTGTCATAGCGAACTGATAAAATGAATAATTTTTCATTAGTTCATTGTCACATCAATGACTTTTGTTTCACCTTTAACTGCTGCTTGAACATCATCAAAATGAATTGATGCTGCTTGATCAGAATTAGTAATAATTACAGGAGAAATAACTGATTTTGCATTATTTTTAATGTATTCAACATCGAATTTGATAATTGGATCTCCAACTTTAACATTGTCACCACTATCTACTAATACTTCAAAACCTTCACCGTCTAATTGAACAGTATCTAATCCGATATGAACTAATAATTCAAGTCCATTTTCAGCTTTTAGACCAATAGCATGTTTTGTAGGGAAAACATTATCTACTGTACCTTCGATTGGTGATACCACAGTACCCTCTGTTGGGTTAATACCAAATCCTTCGCCCATCATTTTCTGAGCAAATACTGGGTCTGGAATGTCTTCGATTTTAACGTATTCACCTGATAATGGTGAATAAACTTGAATATTTTTATCTACTTCTTTACTTTTACCGAATAATTTTTTAAACATTTTGTTCCACTCCTATTTCTCAAAGTGTTGTATTAAGTCACCGTAACCTAATTCTTCTAATTTGTCATATGGTATAAATTGAATTGATGCTGAATTGATACAATATCTTAAACCGCCTTTATCTTTAGGGCCATCGTTAAATACATGTCCTAAATGACTATTTGCATCTTCAGAACGTACTTCGGTTCTAACCATACCAAACGTTTTATCTACTAGCTCGATAATTTCTTCATCGTCGATTGCTTTCGAAAAGCTAGGCCAACCACAATCAGATTCGAATTTCTCTTCTGAAGTGAATAATGGTTTGCCAGACAATTTATCGACATATATACCTTTTTCAAAATGATTCCAATATTCATTTTGAAATGGAGGTTCTGTCCCATTTTCTTGTGTAACAAGATACTCCATATCATTTAGTTCATCTTTATTCTTCTTAATCATGTTGAGACCCCCAATGTGATTCTATAAATGCTTTTCTGCCTGAACCTCGTTGATATTGTTCGTAATGTTCAGGATTTTTCTTATAGTAATCTTGATGATAGTCTTCTGCAGGATAGAAGTTTTTATATGGTTTAACTGGAGTAATAACAGGTTTCTTAAAAATACCTTGTTCATCAATTTGTTGTTTCTTCAGTATTGCAGCTTTACGTTGTTCTTCGTCATGGTAAAAAATGATAGGTTGATAACTTTCACCACGGTCGAAAAACTGACCCCCATCGTCTGTAGGATCAAATGTTTTGAAGTAAACATCTAAAATATTTTCAAATGAAGTTATTTCAGGATCATAGGTAATTTGCACAGCTTCTACATGACCAGTTTGATTAGTACATACTTGCTCATAAGTAGGATTTTCTACATGGCCACCACTATATCCAGAAACAACTGATTTAATACCAGGATATGATGTGAATGGTTTTACCATACACCAAAAACAACCTCCAGCTAACGTTGCATAAGCCATTTGATTGCCTCCTTCCTATTTTGTTAATAATTTACGATATTATATTAAAGAAATAAAGATAAACGCTCAAAAGTTTATAAATATCTATATATTGGATTAGTTTTCGCGAACAACAACCAATCCAATAGCGCCTTTACCTGTATGTGTTGAAATGACAGGTGTTGTAACATTTACATCATAATTATGGAAATTAAAAGCTTCTGTAAATGTATTTTTAACTTTATCTACAAAATCCATGGCATTTGC
This sequence comes from Staphylococcus sp. FSL H8-0121, assembly GCF_038008425.1. NCBI lineage: Bacteria > Bacillati > Bacillota > Bacilli > Caryophanales > Staphylococcaceae > Staphylococcus > Staphylococcus sp. FSL H8-0121. Next base: position 418,241 of record NZ_JBBOZB010000001.1, on the reverse strand, counting down.
GTGAGTAATACCTACTGATTTAAGTTTATGATTTTCAATGAATTCAGAAATTTCTTTTTTTAAATAATTGATACTAGTGTTTTGTGTTCGAGCGTTGTGAACGAGTTCCAATTTACCATCATTGAGCGTACCTATAGGTTTGATTTTCATGATATTACCTATAAGTCCTTTAGTTTTACTTATACGTCCACCTTTAATTAATTGATTTAATTGGCCAATTACTACAAATAACTTAGTGTTGTCTTGCAACTTTTTAACACTATCAACAATATCAGATGTTGACGTACCTTCTTCGATAAGTTCAACGATATGTTTAATTTGATAAGCTAGACCGTTAGAAATAGATTTGGAATCAATTACAGTGACATTAGCATCTACCATTTGACTAGCTTGGTAAGCTGTATTATACATACCGCTTAAACCAGAAGATAAATGTATGCTAATAATTTCTACATCATCTTTCCCAAGTTTTTCATAAACGTTAATTATTTCACCGATAGAAGCCTGACTTGTTTTAACATCAGCATCTTGTTCTAAATAGTCAATATATTCCGAAGATGTAATGTCAACTTGGTCAACATAAGATTTACCATTAATTGTAAGATTTAATGGGATGACATGGATTGCGTTTTCTTTTAAATAACTTTGAGGTAAATCTGAAGTAGAATCTGTAACGATAACTTGCTTAACCATAAATAGTCCCCCTATGATTTTTTCCTTATTAAATGTAAAAATGTATGTGGAATAGTATTTTTTTCGTCTAGTTCGCCTTCAACTGAGGACTCAACTTCCCAATCTTCAAAAGTATAACGAGGAAAGAAAGTATCTCCTTGAAACTTACCATTAACCACAGTTATATACATATCGTCTACTTTATCAATCATTTCTTCAAACAAAGTTTGGCCACCGAATATAAACACATGACCTGTTAAATCTTTTATTTCTTCAAAAGAGTGAATAACGTCCACACCTTCAGGATGAAATGACTTATTATTAGTCAAAACAACGTTACGTCTATTAGGTAAAGGTTTGCCTATAGATTCATATGTTTTTCTTCCCATAACTAATGTATGACCTGTAGATAATTGTTTAACATGTTTAAGATCATTAGGAAGATGCCATGGTAATTGATTTTGATAACCTATGACTCTTTGTTGATCATGTGCGACTAAAATAGATAATGTCATTTCATTGTCCTCCTTGATATGTGGGCATTAGTGTATCGATTTCATAAATTAAATGTAACATAAATTGAATACAATTCGTTACTATTAGGTAGTATTTAAGGAAGTTTTCTAAAGATAAATTTGAAAATTTGTAAAATACTTATCAATATTAAGATTAATTTAAAAATTATACTGCAATTGGTGCCTTGATAGCTGGATGAGACTCATAGTTAATTAATTCTATGTCTTCATAGTCGATATCAAAAATAGATTTATCTGAGTTAATTTTGATTTGAGGTGGATTGAAACTATCACGAGAAAGTTGTTCTTGTACAGCATCCATATGATTTGAATAAATATGTGCATCACCAAAAGTATGGACAAATTCCCCAACCTCTAAACCGCATTCTTTAGCTATTAAATGAGTAAGTAAGGCATAGCTTGCAATATTAAATGGAACACCTAAAAAGATATCTGCACTACGTTGATATAATTGACAACTTAATTTTCCATCTTGTACATAGAATTGGAACATCGTATGACACGGAGGTAATGCCATTGTATCGATTTCAGTTGGGTTCCACGCTGAAACGATATGACGGCGTGAATTAGGATTTTGTTTAATTTGCTCGATAACAGTTTTAAGTTGATCAAAATGGTTGCCATCTTTATCTTCCCAATCTCTCCATTGTTTACCGTATACATTTCCTAAATCACCATATTTTTGTGCGAACGTATCATCAGTTAAAATTTTCTCTTTGAATTTCTTCATTTCAACTTTATATAATTCGTTAAAATCACTATCTTGTAATGAACGATGGCCAAAATTTGTCATATCTGGACCATGATAATCATTAGAATTAACATAATTTTCAAAAGCCCATTCATTCCAAATATTATTATTGTATTTTAATAAATATTGGATATTTGTATCCCCTTTGATAAACCATAATAATTCTGTAGCTACAAGTTTAAACGAAACTTTCTTAGTCGTTAATAAAGGAAAGCCTTTGGATAAATCAAATCTTAGTTGATGACCAAATTTTGAAATTGTGCCTGTATGTGTACGATCATCTCGTTGATTTCCAATGTCTAAGATTTCTTCACAAAGACCGTGATATGCTGCGTCGAATGAATTGAACATGGTTGTATACATCCTTTCTATATTTTATGTAATGAAGTGGAATCCTATTATCTTTCAATAGTCACATTAATATTATTATACTTGTAATTAGACGCATAAAAAAGTATGAAACAAGATATTTGATAAAATTAATGAAGGGTCAATCTTTCTTATTAATAAAAAAGCGATACAGGACACTCAAATTAATATGAGCCTCCCGTATCACTCTAATCAGCATTATTTTGTTTCACAATAATCGTCGAATGCATCTTTTAAATCCATTGCGATATCGTTAATATCTCTACCTTCGATATGTTCTCTAGGCATGAAATGAACTAGATTTTGTCCTTTAAATAATGCGAATGAAGGACTTGAAGGTACTTGTTGAATATATTCACGCATTGTTTCAGTAGCTTCTTTATCTTGTCCTGCAAAGACAGTTACTTTATGAGTTGGTTTAGCTTCATTTTGTTCAGCAACTGCTACTGCTGCTGGGCGTGCTAAACCTGCTGCACAACCACAAGTAGAATTAATAACAACAAATGTTGTATCGTCTTCATTTACATTATTCATATATTGATTTACTGATTCACTAGATTCTAAACTTTCAAACTGATGATCTGTAAGTTCAGAACGCATTTGTTGTGCAAGTTCTTTCATATATTGATCATAGGCATTCATAATTTTATGCTCCTTTTAGTAATTATTAGGATTTATTTCTATTAGCGATTTGTTTCCAAACTGATCCTAGGGCTTCATCCCCATTTTCTATTCTAGAAATGGCCATTTCAATTTGTAATTTAACTTCATACGCTGGATCATTAGCATGTGCTTTTAAGCTATCTAGCTGTTGCTCGTTTCCTTCATCAAAAATAAACATAGCAGCTCTCCAACGAACGATTTTTTGAGGGTCATCTAGTGCTTTTTCCATTTCTGGAAGTGCTTCTTTATAACCTAAGTCACTTAAACAATCCCCTGCAGTTCGTCGTACGGCAGGACTCTTATCGTGTAACCCTTTATAAATATAAGGTAAAATGTCTTTATCCTCAACCATACCTAGTAAAACTACAGCCTCACGACGAAGCGGAATCTTTTCCTCATTTAATGCATAATCTAATAAAGGAATATCGTCAAAAGTCGGCGTTGGAAATGCTTTAAGCATACGTAATTTTTCTTTCCAATCAGAAGCTTGTTGAAATTCAGCTAATGTTACATGTTTATAATGACTTTCGGGGATAACAATATCTGTTTCTAGTGCTTCGTTAACTAATTGTTCTATTCTTGACGCTGGGTATAACGCTAATATTTCTTCATAAACGTCATCCATGACTTCATCTATGTCGCCATATCGTATGCCTAAATTTTCCCATTTTCTTAGAAAAACGACATTATCATTATCTTTTTGAGCTTTTAGCATATTGTCTACATAAAACTCTGGCAATTGTTTACGTTTTTCATCTTGCTGAGTTGATAATTTAATTTGATATGGTATACCCTTAAACATTAATGCTTCTGCCTTAATCTCGCCATAATGTTCATCTGGTTGATACTCTTGATTCTCATTTTTTTCATTATTTAGAGTAGATGTAATTAATGGCAAAACATTCTCCCAATCGGCTTTAGGTTGTTTATCTATAGCTAGAAAATCCATAACATGGAAAATAGACTTAACACCTTCAAGATTTAATAAATCATTAATAAATTGAGGTTGTTGTTCGTTTACCTCAGTATAAGTATTTGATTTATTATCTTGCCTCTTTTCAGATAGAACAATTTTCATAGTATTAGGACTCGGTGTAGGTTCTACACGTAAAATTTCCATAAATGTGTCCCTCCATGAAATTTAATTTAATTATTGGTTGAATTTATCTTCAATTTGAGGAATAAGTGTATTCCAATCAGCTTGATCCTCTTTATCTACAGAGATGAAATCCATAACGTAAAAAATAGATTTCACACCGTCGATGTCGAATAATGCATTGATGAATTCAGGTTGCCCTTCTTGAGCTTCTGTATAAGTATTTGATTTCATATCTTCACGTGATTCATTTAAAGTGATTTTCATAGTGTTGTGGTTTGGTGTTTCTGAAATTGAAACAATTTCCATATTAACTACCTCCTATTGAAGTTCGTTTCCAATTTGTTTGATTTGTTTACCAATTGAACATTCATTGATACAAAAATGATGTGCCTGCGTCTTATTTTCAGTCTTTCTTATATGCGACTTTAATGGACATTGATGACAATACGTAGTCAATAATTGATCAATTCGATTTATAGCTTGTTGTTCGGAATAAGTAAGTATATTCTCAACTCCCTTTAGCTATAGCGTTTATTATGTCGCAAATAAAGAGATACATTTAGTTTTTAATACTACCTCAATCATTCACATGTAAACATTATAGCATTTATTATGGATGGATTAACAATAATCAATTTGCTATTAAGAACCACAAATTTAATTAACGTTACGTATTGCATTAGTAACATTTTTCAAGTAAAATGGTTAAGTTATTTTAGCGGTTTCTAAACACCCGCATTAACAAAATTTAGGAGGAAAAGTATATGTATAATGAAATTTTTGGAATAGCTACGTTTTTAGTAACGTTTATTTTAATGGTAGTGATGTATCGATTGTTTGGTAAACATGGTTTAATAGCTTGGGTAGCAATTGGTACAATTATTGCTAATATTCAAGTCATCAAAACTGTAGAAATATTTGGTATTTCAGCTACTTTAGGTAATGTCATGTTTGCGTCTATTTATTTGGCTACTGATATATTGAATGATATTTATGGAAGAAAGGTAGCTAAACGCGCAGTGTGGTTAGGATTTTCTTCAACATTAGTTATGATTATTGTCATGCAAATGTCATTACATTTCATCCCTGCTCCAGAAGACACAGCTCAAAGCGCATTTCATGCCATTTTTGATGTCGTACCACGAATTGCATTAGGTTCAATCGTTGCATATATTATCGGACAACATATAGATGTGTTTATCTTCTCACTAATTAAAAAAATATTTAGTTCTGATAAAACATTTATTATAAGAGCATATGGTAGTACTGTAATTAGTTCTATCATTGATACTGCCCTTTTCGTATCTATCGCATTTATCGGAAGTTTACCTGGTATGGCAGTATTTGAAATATTCATAACAACATATGTATTAAAACTTGTATCTACTATTTTCAATGTGCCATTTGGCTATATTGCGAAATCATTTTATCGTAAAGGTAAAATTAGTAAATTGGATGAAGGTTATTAATATATAGTGGCCACACGCTTTACTTAATTTATAATTGAGTTGAAGCGTGTTTTTTATTTATATAAATCCATAATTTGATGTTTTTAATTGAAGTATTTTTAAATTACTGTTCTTTTGATTAAAATAGATATTATGATTTAGATTGTAAGGAATTTTGATATAAGCAGGTGTGAAAATGGCAAAAATTAATTTTGACGCAGCGACAAAAGGTAATCCTGGAATGAGTACTTGTGCTATCGTCATTAAAGAAGATGATCAACATCATATTTTTACTCATGAATTAGGTGAAATGGATAATCATAGTGCTGAATGGGCAGCGTGCATTCATGCATTGGAACATGCAAGAGAACTAAAAGTAAGTAATGCCCTTCTATACACAGATTCGAAGTTGATAGCGGATAGTGTTGATGCGGGATATATTAAAAATGCTAAATTTAAACCCTATTTTGAACAATTAGAATTATTGGAAAGAGATTTTGAGTTATTGTTTGTAAAATGGGTTCCTAGAGAACAAAATAAAGAAGCTAACCAACATGCACAACAGGCTTTATTTAAATTGTTAAAGCGTAAATAGTAAAAAGAGGAGCACCGATTGATGAATATTCAATCGGTGCTCCTTCTATTTGAAGAATTAGGATAAATTTATTGAGTTTTATTTTTTACGTTTTGAAGATTTTTTATTATTCTTTTTCTTCTTTTTTGAGTTTGTGACTTTTTTGTTATTAGATGTTGATTTACCTTTTGCTTTATTTTCATTATCTTTACGATTTTGTTTCTTTTTAGCAATTAATATAGGTGCATCTTTATCATTACCTTTAAGCTTTTTCTCTTTTGATGAATTTGAAGATTGTTTGTTAGTTTCTGTTTCATCTTTTTTCTGTTTAGCTAATAACAATGGTTCATGGTCATTATCACTCAATAAATGTTTTTTTTCATCTTTAATAGTATCTTTATGATTCAACATTTCATCTTCTTCTTCTTTTCTACGGCGTTTTGCCATTACAAACCAGAAACTAGCTAATAATCCAGAAATACCTACAAATCCTAGTGTCTTTTTAAGTACATTAGCAATTGAATCTGTCACACTATGTGTATTTTGATGATTGTTATTTTTATCTTTGTTTTGTTTAGATTTATCGCTAGGTATGCTGCCATTTAATTTTTCTTTAGTTCCATTTCCGAAGATAGTAGTAGCATTAGTTTGATTAGCTCTAACTACTCTAGTTAAATCGAAAGGTCTATTTAAAGTATTGTTGAATTGATTTCTGTTTCTGCCAATATTTGTATTGATTTGAACAGCTAAGATACGATTAATACCATCTCTCAATGCATCATCCACTTCTTGTGGTGTGTGAGCATTTTTGATTCTTCTAATCGTGTCATTAACTATGCTATTAATTCTATTTAAAGCATCTTGTTTTTGACTTGCAGTACCAAATCTACTGTTTCTTATGTCATTAGCTTTTTGTGTTGATATTTTATTGATATTTTTAATAGCATCGTCTTTACGTTTCACTAAATCTTTAATTGGATTTACAGAAATAATCTGAGATATAAACTTATGTTGTTGTTTAGTTATATCTTCAAGTGATTTTGAATTATCAATATCTTTAAGCGCTTGATCTTTTATACGATTCACTTCGTCTTTAGCAGCAGCTTTTTGTTCTGGCGTTAAGTCAGGATTATTATCAATTTCTTTAAGTTTGTTATTAGCTGCGTCTTCGATAGCTTGTTTGGCTTTATCTTTCGCTTGATCAATCGTAAATTGATTTGGATCAAACTGATTGATTGTATCTTGTGCTTTAGACTTAGTTTCATCAATGCCGTTTATATCTTTCGCATTATCAATATCTTTAAGCGCTTGATCTTTTAGACGATTCACTTCGTCTTTAGCAGCAGCTTTTTGTTCTGGCGTTAAGTCAGGATTATTATCAATTTCTTTAAGTTTATTGTTAGCTGCTTCTTCGATAGCTTGTTTCGCTTTGTCTTTCGCTTGATCAATCGTAAATTGATTTGGATCAAACTGATTGATAGTATCTTGAGCTTGAGATTTTGCTTCATCAATACCGTTTAAGTCTTTCGCGTTGTTAATATCTTTCAATGCTTGTTCTTTAAGGCGATTGACTTCGTCTTTAGCGGCAGTTTTTTGTTCTGGCGTTAAGTCAGGGTTATTATCAATTTCTTTGAGTTTGTTGTTGGCTGCTTCTTCGATAGCTTGTTTCGCTTTGTCTTTTGCTTGATCAATCGTGAATTGATTTGGATCAAATTTGCTGATAGTATCTTGCGCATTAGATTTCGCTTCCTCAATGCCAGTTAAGTCTTTCGCATTATCGATATCTTTAAGTGCTTGTTCTTTTAGACGATTGACTTCGTCTTTAGCAGCAGCTTTTTGTTCTGGCGTTAAGTCAGGGTTATTATCAATTTCTTTGAGTTTGTTGTTAGCTGCTTCTTCAATAGCTTGTTTCGCTTTGTCTTTTGCTTGATCAATCGTGAATTGATTTGGATCAAATTTGCTGATAGTATCTCGTGCTTGAGATTTCGCTTCATCAATACCGTTTAAGTCTTTCGCGTTGTCAATATCTTTCAATGCTTGTTCTTTTAGACGATTGACTTCGTCTTTAGCGGCAGCTTTTTGTTCTGGCGTTAAGTCAGGATTATTATCAATTTCTTTGATTTTAGCTGCAGCAGCATCTTTGATTTCGTTTTTAGCATCAACTTTAGCTGTGACATAGTTAGAAATATTATTAACAGCATCTTCTAGTTTTTGCTTAATTCGATCAATATCTTCTTTAGTCGTTGCATTATCAATATCATTATTACTTTGTTGTTTTAACTGATTCAATTGATTAATTAACTGTTGTTTTTCTGTATCCGTTAAATCAGGGTTATTTGTAATCTTAGTAATAAGGTCATTGATTTTTTGTTCAATATCATTTTTAGCATCGATTTTAGCTTTAGGTATTTCATTTGCATGAATCTCATCGATTGCTTTGTTGCCTGATTGTTGAACTTTATTGACTTGATCGTTACTAGTCGCATTATTAATATCATTAATAATTTGGTTAGCAATTTCTTTGGCTTTATTAATAGCGTCAGTCTTATCTTGCTCAGTAGCGTTTGATGCATTAATTTCTTTCAATTTATCTGCTAAAGCTTTATTAACTTCTTGGATGGCATCATTTTTAGCTTCTTGTAATCTCTCTTCACCATTTAATTGGTTAATTGCTTCTTTAATTGATTCTATCATTCCACGAACATCGTTAACATCTGTACCTTTATTGTTGTTTCCATCTAGCATTTGTTGTGCAATTGATTTAACTTCATTTAAATTATCTTTTGCACTTTGATCGGCGTTTTGGAAGTCGATGCTATTTTCACTGTTTGGAATAGTATTTTCAACGAGATCTCTAAGTTCAGCCATTGCATCATTTAAATCTATTTGATTATTGATAATGTCATTTATAGTATCTAAATCATTAGCTTTCTTGATTGCTTCATGTGCTGCCACTTTTTGTGGTTGGTTAAGTTGATCTAAACTATCTATAAATTTATCAGCTTTTGATTTAGCATTTGTAACTTTAAGGTCACCATTTAATGCATTTTCTGCATCTATGATAGCTTGTTTTAATGCTTCCACTTCAGTATTTGTTAATGCATTTCCACTATCTTTATTTAATACATTTTGTGCGTTAGTGATAGCTTTATTGAATTGGGCTTTTAAATCATCATCGGCATTTATAAAGTTTGAGCTAGATTTTATTGGTAGTTCATTATTTTGAACGTATTGTTTTAAAGCATTCATCGCTTGGTCTACTGCTGTTGCTTTATTAATAGCTCGAGTCACTTTATTTAATGTATCAGCATTATCGATTTGTAATGTAGCTAATTGCTTTTGAGCGTTATTAATGTTAGTTAATTGGTCTAATGTTTCTAACGCTTTAGTTTTCGCATCACTAAGTCTTTGATCACCATTTAGTGCATCTTTTGTAGTTGAAATAGCCTCAATTAATTGTTGAATTTGATCTTTAGGTAAGTTTTGACCATTTGCTTTATCAACTGCATCTTTAGCGTTAGTAATTGCTTGGTCGAAGTCTCGTTTTAATTGAGCTTCAGCATTAATGTAATTACCGCTATTTTTAGTTGATGCTTCATTATTAGTGATAGTTTGTTGAAGCTGATTCATGACTGTATTTAATGATGTAGCTTCATCAACAATTTGTTGAATTTCATTTAAGTCATTTGATTGATTAACTCTTTCAACTAAAGATTGATGTTGTGAATCATTAATAGCATTGAGTTGATCGATAGCTTGGTTAGCTTGAGTTTTCGCTTCAGCTACTCTTTCATCACCGTTTAATGCTTGTTTAGTTTGTTGTATGTCCTGATAAGCTTGTTCAACTTGTTGTTGCGATGCATTTTCTGTAAGTAATTGTTGAGCATGTGTTATTGCTTGTTGATATGCTTGTTGTTTATCGTTATCTGCTTGGCTGTAATCAACTGAATTTTCAACATTAGTATGATCATTAACTGCATCTTGTAATTGTTGCATTGCTGTATTTAATTGAGTTGCTTGTTCAACTATTTGAGCAATTGGTTGAAGTTGAGTAGCATTATCAATATTTTGTTTAATAGCAGTTTGTTGTTCGTTATTAAGATGTGTTAATTGATCGATGTCTGTTTTAGCTTGTGCTTTAGCATCTGCAACACGTTGATCACCATTTAAATCATTTGCAGTTTGTTGAAGTTGTGTTAAAGCTTGTTCAACTTCAGTTTGATTAGCATTTGTACCTTGTGCTGGGTTAACGATATTTTCAGCATTACTTATTGCTTGATTTAATGCATCTTGTTTATCTATTGAAGCTTCAGTGTAATTAGGTTCAGCTTTATCAGTATTAATTTGATTCAATTGATCTTTTAATGATTTCATCGCTTGATCAAGTTGAGTTGCTGTTTGAACCAATTGTGCTACTTCTGTTCTTGTTGTAGCACCAGCAATTGCATCTTTAGCAGCTTGTTGTTGCGCATGATTTAAATGATCTAAACTATCAACAGTAGTTGTTGCTTGCTGTTGGTCTTGTTCAAGTTTTTGATCACCATGAAGATTGTCTTTAGCATTGATAACCTCTTGGATTTTTTGTTCAATTTGGTTTGTATCCATTGTTGGATTTGAAGTTTGATTGATTAAATCTTTGGCATTAGTTACTGCTTCAGTATATGCATCTTTTTGTGCAGGATCTTCATTAATAAATTTACTACTTGCTTCAACTTGTGCTTGGTCATTAATGCTTGCTTTTAAATTGCCCATTGCTGTATTAAGGTCAGCAGCATTTACTAAGATTTGATTAATGTCATCTCTAGTTGTTGCTTGATTGATTTGTGTTTCAAGCGTTTGGCGTTGTGGTTGGTTAAGATCAGATGAGTTATTTAAGCTCTCTAAAGCTCGTTGTTTCGCTTGCTCAAGTTTTTGGTCACCATGTAAATTATCTTTGGCATTATTCACTGCTTGAGTTAGTTGGTCAACTTGAGTGATATCTAATGTAGGATTAGACGTTTGGTCAATCAAGTCTTGAGCATGTTGTACTGCTTGTGTATATGCGTCTTTTTGTGCAGGATCTTCATTAATAAATTTGCTACTCGCTTCAGTTTGAGCTTGGTCTTTAATACTTACTTTTAGATTTTCCATTGCTAAATCAAGTGCTTGAGCATGATTGATAATTTGTGCAACTTCATCTCTAGTTGATGCACCATTAATTTGATTTTGTAGCGTATCACGTTGAGCAGTATTAAGATTATTTAATTGATTTAGAGTTTCATTAGCATGTTGTTTATCATTAGCTAATTTTTGATCACCGTGTAAATCATCTTTAGCATTATTTACTGCTTGAGTTGCATGTTCAATCGCAGACTTATCTAGTATTGGATTTGAATCATTATTTATAATGTCTAAAGCAGGGTTAACTGCATCAGTATAAGCACCTTTTTGAGTAGGATCTTCGTTAATAAATTTACTGCTCGCTTCAACTTGTGCATGATCTTGAATACTATCTTTTAAAGCTTGCATTGCATTATTAAGTGCTTGTGCTTCTTCAAGTTTTTGTGCAACTTCATCACGAGTGGAAGCGTTGTTGATAGCATTTTCTATAGCTTGCTGTTGAGCAGGTGTTAAATGATCAAATTGATTTAATGATGTACCTGCATTTTGTTTATCTTCTTCTAATCTTTGAACTCCGTCTAATGCTTGTTTCGTATTATCGACAGCTTGAGTTGCTTGAGATACATCACCTTTATTAATTGTTGGGTTATTAGTTCCAGCAATGATATTTTCAGCATTTTGTAAAGCAGTGTCATAATCTTGTTGTTTGTTAGGTTCAGCATTAATATATTGACTGTTTGCATGAATATCATTTTTGTCAGCAATGCTTTGACGTAACGTATCCATTAATTGATCAAGTGCTTGTGCTTCGTTTAAGTCATTATTAACAGCTGTTCTTGTAGTTTCACTATCTATTAATGCATCTTCCATATGTTTTTGAGCATCATTTAAATGAGATAACTGACTAACTATTTGTTTGGCATGGTCTTTGTCGTTTTGTAATTTCACATCACCATGTAACGATTGCTTAGCATTGTTAACTGCTTCAGTAGCTTGATTAATAGTATTTCCATCTAACGTAGCAGTTTGTTCGTTGATGATATCTTGCGCATGTTGAACTGCTTGATCATAGTTTTGTTGTTCTGTTGGATCTTCATTAATGTAAATACTATTAGTTTTGACTGTTGCGTTATCTTTTATGCTTTCTCGTAAACCATGCATAGCTTGATTTAGTGTATTAGCATTTTGTTCAATTTGGTGAACATCAGTCACTAATGGTGCACCATTCACTTGTTGTATTAAAGCTTGTTTTTGTGGATCGTTTAAATCAACTAGTGCATTAATTGCTTGTTCAGCATTGACTTTTGCATCTTGTAAGTTTTGATCACCATTTAATGCTTGTAACGCATCTTGAACACGAGTAATTGCTTGCTCTACTTCTGTTTGTGATGCATTTTGACCCGTTTGTGGGTTAATGATACTTTCTGCATTCGCAATTGCATCAGTGTATGCTGTCTGTTTATCATTATCCGCATTTGTAAAGTTACCTTGCTGTTCAATGTCATTATGGTTAGCAATAGCTTGAATTAAATTACCCATTGCACTGTTTAAATCTTGTGCAGTTTGTAAGTGTTGATTCACTGTAGCAATGTCTGACGATTGAGTAATTTGAGCTTCTAAAGCTTGGACTTGAGTTTGATTTAAATGGCTCAATTGTCTAATTGTTTCAGTAGCTTGTTGTTTAGTGTTTGCAAGATTTTCGTCACCATCTAAAGCTACTTTAGTTGTGTTCACTTGAGATGTAGCTGAATTGATATCATTTGGATCCATGATTGGTGAAGTAGCTTCGTTAATGATATTATTTGCTGCATTTACTGCATTGTTATAGTCATTTTGACGTTCAGTTGTTGCATCATGATAGTCTTCAGAAGCTAATGTATCTTGGTTATCTGCAATACTGTTTCTCAATTGTTCCATAGCTTGGTCAAGCGCTTGAGCGTTTTGTTTTATTGTTGAAACATCTGTAACTAATGGTGCTTGGTTAATTTGAGTATTGTAATTTTGCTTTTGAGCATCGTTAAGATGTTGTAATTGATTAACAAACTGAGTAGCTTCTTGTTGAGATTGAGCTAAGTTTGTATTACCATTCAACGCTTGTTTCGCATTATTAACTGTATTTGTTAAACGTTCAACTGCATCTTGAAGTTCATTTGTGCCAGCATGTTGGTTTAATACATTTTCAGCATTAGCAACTGCTTGGTTATACGCTTCTTGATTTTGTTGATCAGCATTTAAATAATTACCATCAGTTAATGTTTGTGCATTATCATTAATTGATTGAGCTAATTGATTCATTGCTTGATCAAGATTTTGAGCAGTTTGCTTAACTTGATTTACTGTTGCAATATCTGGTGCTTGTTCAATTTGAGTTGTGAGTGCTTGTTTTTGAGCATCGTTTAAATGAGACATTGCATTAATTTCTGTATTGCCATTTTGCTTTTCAGTAGCAAGTTTTGCATCACCGTTTAACTCGTTATGTGTGTTATTAACTTGGTTCATCGTGTTCTCGATGTCACTAGCATTTAACGTCGGATTAGATGATTGATTAATAATAGCTTCTGCTTGGTTCACTGCATTCGTGTATGCTATTTGTTTGTCTGCATCAGCATCGTGATAATTTTCACTACCTAATACTTCATCTTTATTAGCAATGCTTTGTTTTAATTGATTCATTGCATTATTAACTTCTTGTGCAGTTTGTTTAATTTGGTTAACAGCATCAATTGATTGTGCTTGGTTAATTTGTTCAGCAAGTGCATCATGTTGTGGTTGATTTAAATCTTGTAATGTACCAAGTTGAGTTGTTGCTTCTTGCTTAGCTTGAGCTAAGTTTTCATTACCGTTAAGTTCGTCTTTAGCTTGATTAACATTTGTTAGTGCTTGATTAACATCTTCAACGTTTAATACAGCTGTTGGTGTGCCATCTACGATTTGTTGCGCTAGATTTGTAGCGTTGTCATAAGCAACTTGCTTACTGTTATCTGCTTGAGTGTAATCGATTGATTGCGGCACTTGACTGTTAGCTTGAAGTTGTTGTTTCAAATTACCCATTGCAGTATTTAAATCATTAGCAGTTTGTTTTACACGATCAACATCTGGAACTAAACCTGCTTGAGTTACTTGTTGTTTAAGCGCCTCTTTTTGAGGTGTGTTTAAATTAGATAATTGATCAATCATTGTTGTCGTATTTTGTTGTGCGGTTTGAAGATTTTGATCACCATTTAATTCGCCTTTAGTTTGAGTCACTTGTTGTAATGCTTGAGTTACTTCTTGTGGATTAACTATAGCATTTGGAGTTCCATTGATAATTTGTTGAGCATGATTTACTGCATCAGAATATGCTGATTGTTTATCTTGATCTGCATTTAAGTAATTACCATTTGTAATCACTTGGTCATGATTTGCAATACCTTGTTTTAAATCAGCCATTGCTTGATTTAAATCTTGCGTTGTTTGTTTAATACCATTGACTTTATCAACTGTAGTAGCTAAATCTACTTGTTGTTTTAACGCTTCTTTTTGAGCTTGGTTTAACTCACTTGCATTTTCAATAGCTTGAATTGCTTCATTTTTGGCATTTTGAACATTGTTATTACCATTTAATGCTTGTTTCGCATCAGTTAATTGTTGTAATGCTTGTTCAACTTCAGTTTGAGGTACATTGCCACCATTAGCTTTATCTAAGATATTTTCAGCATGTGCAATAGCAGCATCATATGCATCTTTCTTATCTTGATCAGCATCTGTGTAATTGATGTTGCCTAATATTTCTGTCTTATCTTGTAATCCATTAGATAAGGCTGTCATAGCATTATTTAAGTTTTCCACTACTTGTTTGATTTGGTTAACATGTTCGATATCTGGTGCTTGATCAATTTGATCAGTTAGAGCATGTTGTTGTGCACTATTTAAATGATCAAGTGTAGTTATCGTTGCTTTTGCATTTTGCTTTTCAGTTTCAAGATTTTCATTACCATTTAATGCTTGAGTCGTTTCTTGAACTTTCGTTAAAGCGTTAGTCACTTGAGTTGAATCCATTGTTGGACTAGCTGTTTGATTTAATAAATCTTGTGCAGCAGAGATAGCATCGTTAAATGCTGCTTGTTTATCTGGATCTGCATCGTGATAGTCTTCGCCTGCTAAAATATCGTCTTTGTTAGCGATACCTTGTTTCAAGTTTGTCATAGCTTCGTTAAGCTTTTCAGCAGCTGTTTGAATCGCATTTACATCTGGAACTGCTGTAGCTTGTGTGATTTGTTTATTATATTCATCACGTTGAGCTTGATTTAAGTTTGGTAATTGATCAATTGCATTTGTAACTGTTTGTTTAGCATTAGCTAAGTTTGTATTACCGTTTAATTCGTCTTTAGTTCGATTAACATGGTTAAGCGCATCAGTAATTTCACTTGGTGTTACAACTACATTTGGAGCTCCGTCAATTAACTGTTGAGCTTGAGTGACAGCATTGTTGTATGCAGTTTGATTATCAGTATCAGCATTTGTAAAGTTACCATCAGCTTTAGTTTGATCTTTATCTGCAATACTTTGTTTCAATTGTGTCATTGCATTATTTAAGTCTTGAGCAGTTTGTTTAATACCATTTGTTTCAGCAACAGTTGTAGCATTATTCACTTGACCTTTTAATACATCTTTTTGAGCTTGGTTTAAGTCACTCGCATTATTGATGAGTTCAGTTGCTTCGTCTTTAGCTTGTTGAACGTTTGCATCACCGTTTAATGCTTGTTTAGCATTGTTGATTTGTTGAATTGCTTGTTCAACTTCAGTTTGAGATACGTTACTGCCACTAGCTTTATCTAATATATTTTCAGCATTCGTAATAGCTTGATTGTAAGCAGCTTGCTTTTCAGGATCAGCATCAGTGAAGTTAACTTTTGATGTTGTTAAATCTTTATCGGCAATTGCTTGTTTTAAACCAGCCATAGCATTGTTTAGATTTTGAGCATTGTTTTTAATTTGATTTACTTCATCAACTGATGTTGCATGACTAATTTGCTCATTTAAAGCATGTTGTTGTGCATTATTTAAGTTATCAAGTCCACCTACTGTTTGATTAGCCTCTTGTTTTGCTTGGTTCAGATTATCATTACCATTCAATTCATTTTTAGCGTTTGTCACGTTAGTTGTGGCTTGATTAATAACAGTCGGATCTAATGATGGATTAGAAGTGTTATCAATAATATCTTTTGCACTATCAACTGCATTGTTATATGCCTCTTGTTTATTTGGTGACGCATCTAAGTAGTTTTGATCATTCTTAGTTGCTGTATTATCTGCAATACTTTGTTTTAAATGATTCATCGCTTGGTCAACGTCTTGAGCTTTTTGTAAATTAGCTTGAACTTCTGCTACATTCGATGAATTTCCAACTAATTGTTTAAGTGCTTCTTTTTGAGCATCAGTAACATTAGTTAATCCATCGATATTTGTTGTAGCTTGTTGTTTAGCGTTATTTAAGTTTTGAGTACCATTTAAATCATTCTTAGCTGAATTAACTTGGTTAGTTGCAGCTTCAACTTGTTCTTTAGTTAGATTTGTACCTTGTGTAGGGTTTAAAGTATTTTCAGCATTTGTCACTGCATTTGTATAATCAGTTTTCTTATTATTATCAGCATCTAAATAATTTTGACTATCTAACGTATTGTCTTTGTCAGCCAAGCTTTCTTTTAATTTAGTCATAGCTGTGTTTAAATCTTGAGCATCTTGTTTAATTTTCTCTACTTCAGCAACTGTTTGAGCTTGATTAATTTTTTGAGCTACATTTTCTCTTTGAGCATTATTTAAATTATCTAAACCATTTAATTCTTGAGATGCATTATTTTTAGCTTCATTGACTTTTTGCGTACCATTTAAAGCTTGTTTAGCAGTATTAATTGCTGACAATGCTGTTTCAACTTGTGCTTGGTTTGCATTAGAACCTGTTGTTGGGTTCGTAATACTTTCAGCACTTGTTATTGCGTTATTATAATCCTGTTGTTTAGATGGTTCTGCATCAGTGTAATTGACGCTTTGTTTAACATCTGTTTGGTCATTAACAGCATCAATCAATTGCCCCATTGCTTGATTAAGTGATGATGCAATAGAAGTAACTTGATTTACTGTTGCAATATTTTGAGCATCATTAATTTGGTTAGTAAAGTCTGTACGTTGTGCTTGATTTAAATGAGTAAGTTGATTTAAATCTTGTAATGCATTTTCTTTAGCACGAGTTAAGTTAGCGGCACCATTTAAACCAGTTTCTGCTGTTTTAATTTGTTGCATTGCTTGCGAAACGTTTGAAGGATTAAGTTCTGGTTGAGTAGTTTCACTAACAATACTTTCAGCATGGTTAATCGCATCGTTGTAAGCAGTTTGTCTATCATTATCAGCATCGACAAATGGTTGACTTGTTTTAACTGCTTGTTGATGGCTTATTTCTTGTCTTAAATCAGTCATCGCATTGTTAAGTGCATTTGCATTTGACTTGATATTAGCAACTTGATCAAGTTGTGTAGCACTGTTAATTTGGTTTGTAATACTTTGACGTTGTGCATCAGTGAGATCTGTTAAATGACTTAGTGCTTCTGTTGCTTCTTGTTTCGCATTTGTAAGATTTGTATTACCATTTAATTCATTTTCAGCACTGATTACATTTTGTGTAGCAGTATTGATGTCTGCTGGATTTGTAACAACATCTGGCGAACCGTTAATTAAGTTTTGTGCGTGTTGGTAAGCATCAGTATAGTTACCTTGTTTCTCAGCACTTGCATTAGTGTAATTACCATCAGTAACAATTGTATTATGGTCAGCTACAGCTTGTTGTAATTGATCCATTGCAGTGTCTAATGCATTAGCATTATTTTGAAGGTCAGTAACAGCTACTACATTTTGAGCTTGGTTAACTTGCTCTTTTAGTGCATTTTTCTGTGGTGTATTCAAATGTGCTAAGTTTTCAATTGCTTGTGTTGCATCATTTTTAGCTATTTGTAAGTTTTGAATACCATTTAATTCACTAGCAGTTTGAGTAACGTTTTGAATTGCTTGTTCAACTGCGTTTTGATCAGCATTTGTGCCACTCGTTTTGTCTAAAATACTTTCGGCATTTGCTACTGCTCCAGTATATGCATTTTTCTTATCTGTATTAGCATCTAAGTAGTTTTGACTGTTTAAAGTTTCGTCTTTATTCGCGATAGCTTGTTGTAATTGTTGCATAGCTGAATTTAAGTTCTGAGCAGTTGTTTTAACTTGGTTAACGCCATCAACTGTAGAGGCACTATTAATTTCGTTAGTTAAATGTGCCTTTTGTGCATCGTTTAATTGATTTAGTGTACCTAAGTTATTCAGTGCATCAGCTTTCGCTTCACGAACTTTAGCATCACCATTTAAATTGTCTTTAGCTGTAGACACTTTATTAGTTACCGCTTCAACTTGTTCTTTATTTAAGTTACCACCGTGTGCATTATCTAAAATACTTTCCGCTTCAGTAACTGCATTTGTATAAGCGTCTTGGTTAGTTGAGTCAGCATCAGTAAAGTTAACACTATTTTTCACTGTAGTTTGATCATTAATACTATTTTGTAATTCGCCCATCGCAGTATTTAATTCATTAGCTGTATTTTGTGCTTGAGCGACTTGTGCAAGTGTAGTTGCATTAGTAATTTGTTCAGTTGCTACATTTGTTTGTGCAGTGTTCAAGTGATTATAAGTTGCTAATGCTTGTTTAGCAGCTTCTTTAGCTTGAGCAACTTTTTCTTCACCGTTTAATGCATTTTTAGCAGTTGTAACTTGATTTAATGCTGCTTGAACTTGAGTAATGTCTGCATTTGTACCTTGACCTTTATTTAGAATTGCATTAGCTTGAGTAACCGCATTTGTATATTCTTGTTGGTTAGCTTGATCAGCATCAGTATAATCAACGCTTTGTATTACATCATTATTATCGTTAATACCTTGTTGTAACTCAGCCATAGCTTGGTTTAACTGTGTTGCAGTATTAGATACTTGCTCGACGTTAGCAACTGTTGGTGCATTGTCGATTTGAGTCGTTAACGCTGCTTTTTGAGCATTGTTAAGTGATGTAAGTTGTTCTAATGCATTTTTAGCATTTGTCTTAGCTATTTCAACATTTCGGTCACCATTTAATGCCTGTTTAGCACGTTGAACATTTTGAATTGCTGTTTGAACATCAACTTGTGATGTATTCGCGCCATGTTCTTTATCTAAAATACGTTCTGCTTCAGCTACTGCATTATTGTATGCTTCTTGATTAGCTTGGTCAGCATTAGTGTAGTTAACCTGTTGTTTAGTAGATTCTTGATCTTGAATCGCTTGAGCTAATTCTCCCATAGCATTATTCAGTTGAGTCGCATCATTTTGAATAGTAGTTACATCATTCACATGAGATGCGCTATTAATTTGATTAGTAATACTTTCTTTTTGCGCATTTGTTAAATGAGATAACGTGTTTAAGTTTGCTTTCGCATTGTTTTGAGCATTTACAAGATTTTGAGCACCATTCAATGCACCTTCTGCATTTGTCACTTGTGTTGCTGCTTGAGTAATTGTATTTGGATCCATTGTTGGTGTTCCAGTTTCATTAATAATGTTGTTCGCATTATTAACTTGAGCGTCGTATGCCTGTTGCAAGTCTTGGTTTGCATCAGTATAGTTTTGACTTGATTTAACTGTTTGTTCATTGGCAACACTATCTCTTAATGTTCTCATTGCATCATTAAGTGTTTGTGCATTGGTTTTAACTGTTTGAACATTAGGTAATGTTTGAGCATTTTGAACTTGTTCTTTTAGATTTGCTTTTTGAACATTATTCAATTGTGCTAATCCGTCAATCGTGTTGTTAGCATTTTCTTTTGCGACACGTAAATTATTATCACCATTTAACGCATTATAAGCATTTGTTACTGAAGTTGTAGCATTATCGATATCTGTTGGTACAAGAACAACATTATTTGTACCATTGATAATAGATTCTGCATTAGCAACTTGAGTGTCATATGCATTACGTTTATCGTTATCTGCATTGATATAATTTCCGTTTGTTAAAGTTTCTGCTTTGTTAGCAATCGATTGTCTTAAGTTACCCATTGATGTATTAAGTGTTGTTGCTAATTGCTTAACGCCATTTACATCAGCAACACGATTACCACTAGTAACTTGAGCTTTTAAAGCGTCTTTTTGAGCAGTATTTAAGTTAGTGCTTTGATCAATTGTATTGATTGCACTTTGTTTAGCTTGATCTAAGTTTTGTTGACCATTTAATGCTTGTTGTGCTTGGTTAATTTGGTTAACTAAAGTATCTACATCTGATTTAGAAGTATTAGGTCCAGTCGCTTTGTTTACAGTTGATTCAGCAGTTACAAGATACATATCATAATTTGATTGATTTTGTGAATCTGCATCTAAATAGTTTTGACTATTTTGAACATTATTTTTATCATCAACTAATGTTTGTAATTGTCCCATTGATGTATTTAATGCATCAGCATTTTGTTTTACTTGTTCAACGCCAGCAAGATTAGTTGCTTGGTTGAAATCATTTTCTAATGCGTTATGTTGAGCAGTAGTTAAATGATTTAATGTACCTAAATGTTGAATAGCTGCTGTTTTAGCATCATTAATTTTATGATCACCATTCAATTCATTTTGTGCATTAGTAATTCTTTGTAATGCTGTTTCTACATCATTTTGTGGTGTGTTAGGACCTGCATCTTTATTTAAAATCGCTTTGGCAGCTGCAATCGCTTCATCGTATGCTGTTTGTTTATTAGTATCTGCATCAGTGTAATTTTCTGTTGCTTTTACTTGATTTTCATTATTAACAGCATCTTGTAAGTTATTCATTGTAGTGTCTAAACTTTGAGCAACTTGTTTTGCTTGTTCAACTTGGCTAATATTTTGAGCATTAGTGATTTGAGTATTTAAGTTATCTTTTTGTTGGTTAGTAATATGAGATAACGTATCTAAATACTGTTGTGCATTTTGTTTAGCAGCTGATAAGTTTTCGTCACCGTTTAAATCGCCTTTAGCATGAAGCACTTGTTGAGCTTTCGCATTAATTGTATCAGCACTCATCTCTGGATTAGTTGAAGCATTGATGATGTCTTCAGCTGAAGTTACTGCGTTATTATATGAATTTTGATTATCAGGTGATGCATCGTTATAATCTTCACTATTTCTTACAGTATTTTGGTCAGCAATGCTTTGTCTTAATGTATCCATCGCGTGGTCTAACGTATTCGCATTACCTTGGATACTTTGAACATCTGCCACTGTTGTACTGTTATTAATTTGAGTTGTTAAATGATCTTTTTGAGCATCAGTTAAATGAGTTAATTGTGATAATGCTTGTTTAGCAGTTTGTTGTGCTTGTTCTAAATTACGGTTACCGTTTAATTCGCTCTTAGCTGTATTCACTTTAGCAATAGCTGCGTTAACTTGGTCTTGAGTTTTATTAGGACCGTTTTTAGCTAGGATTGCTTTAGCTTCATTAACTGCTGTTGTGTAGTTAGTTTGTTTATCAGATGATGCATCTTGATAATTTTGACTATTTAACGTGTCATTTTCGCTGTTAATTGCATCTTGTAAGTTACTCATTGCAGTATTTAAATCGTTGGCATTTTGTTTCACTGAATTAACGTTAGCAATATTAGTTGCATCATTAATTTTAGAAGCGATATTTGCTTTTTGAGCATTATTTAAATGAGATAGTGTATTCAACTCATTGTTTGCTTGTTGTTTTGCTTGTTCAAGCTTTTCTTAACCATTTAATGCATCTTTTGTTGAAGTAACTTGATTTATCGCTTGGTTAATTGCATCAACAGTCATTGTTGGTTGCGTAGTTTCACTAATGATTTGTTTAGCATTTGAAACTGCTTGATTGTAGTTATTTTGCTTTTCATTATCTGCATCTAAGTAATCTTCGCCACGTTTCACTGTATCGTTATTAGCGATAGCATTTTGTAAGTTATCCATTGCCGTATCTAAATTAGACGCAAGTTGTTTCACTGCATTAACAGAATCAACTTGATGTGCATCGTTGATTTGTGACAGTAACTGTTGACGTTGAGCGTCATTTAAATGCGTTAATTGAGCAAGTGCTGTTTGAGCTTCTTGTTTTGCATGATTTAGGTTATCAGAACCATTTAATGCAGTTTCAGCATGTGATACTTGTTGTAATGCGTTAGTTACATCATTAGGTATTAACGTTGGATTTTGAGCGTTGCCATTAATGATTGTATTTGCTTGATTATAAGCAGTGTCATAAGCATTTTTCTTATTAGTATCTGCATTGACATAGTTGTCGTCTTGAACTAATTGATCGTGGTTAGCGACACCTTGTTTTAAATTGGCCATAGCTGTATCTAGAGCAGTCGCATTTTGTTTAATATCATTAGCTGCTTGTACATTTTGAGCTTGCGTTACTTGTTGTGTTAAAGCGTTCTTTTGCGCTTGATTTAAGTCATTAGCGTTAGTAATTGTATCAATCGCTTCTTGTTTAGCACGTTGTAAGTTTTGCTCTCCGTCTAAGGCAACTTTAGTTGAATTAACAGCATTTGCTTTTTGATTAACTGTGTCAGGAGACATTGTTGGACTATTTTGTTCTCCAATAATGTCTTTCGCTGCATTTACTGCATTATCATAATTTGTTCTGTTAGATGATGTTGCATCAGTATAGTTAATACCAGTTTTGATTGAATCATTATCATTAATGCTCTCTCGTAATGATGTCATAGCAGTATTTAATGCATTAATGCTATTTCGAATTGTTTCAAGACCTGCATGATTTGATGCATCATTAATTTGCTCTCTAAAGTTATCTTGTTGAGCTTGGTTAAGACTTGTTGCATGTTGTAATGCTTCTAAAGTTGGTTGACGATCTAATGTTAAACCAGCTCTTGCTTGATCTAACTCAGATTGAGCGTTAGTTGCTTGAGTCACTTTATCATTGATAGTTTGAACTGATGGTTGGCCAGCAAGTTGTTGATTCACTGCATTTAAAGTTTGACGTGCTGCTTCTAATTTTTCGTTATATGCATTTAGTGAAGCGGTTGTCATACCAACAGTATCTGTTGGTTGATTAATACTTTGCTCTAACGCTTGTTTAGCCGCTTCTAGTGGTGCTTTATCTGGCGTTAGATTTGTTCTAGCTTGATCTAATTCAGATTTAACACTATTAGTTTGGGTTGTATTTGTATTGATGTCGTCAACTGAAGGATTGCCATCTAATACTTGAGTAATAGCATTTAGTTTTTCTTTCGCTGCAGAAAGTTTTGTATTAAATGCACTCACCGAATCTTGAGTCATACCTGTTGTACTTGTGCTTTCAGCTTGAGTGATGCTTTGTTGTAACTCATTTTTCGCATTTTCTAATGGCACTTCATCTACAGTTAAACCATCACGTGCAGTATCAAGCGCAGATTTAGCGTTATTAGCTTGAGTCACATTTTCTCTAATTGTTGCTACATCTGGATTACCTTGAAGTACTTGAGTAATAGCTTCTAAAGCTTGTTGTGCAGCATTGCGTTTTTCATTAAAGTTAGCGACAGAATCCGCAGTCATACCAGTTGTGCTTGTCGAACGGTTAATATCATTTTCTAACTCATTTTTCGCTGCTTCTAACGGTGCTTTATCTGGCGTTAAGTTAGTAATAGCTTGTTTTAAGTTATTGTATTGAGTTTCAACTTTAGCTTTTTCAGCTGCGATGTCTTGGTCAGTTGCATCTCCATTATCAATGACTTGTTGTGCGTTATTTGATTCAGCTTGAGCCGTTTGTTTAGCTGTTTGGTAAGCATTGATTGATTCTTGAGTCATACCATCTGTTGATACAGATTTATTTATTTCCTCATCAAGTTTTGCTTTCGCTGCTTTTAATTCACTGTTATCTGCTAAAGGTTGTAATTGATCGATAGCTTGAGTGATTTGTTCATTGACTCTATTTACTGCTGTTAATGCATCTTGTACTTCTTGTACAGTGCGAATTGGTTTATTAATGATGGCATTCGCTTTGTTACGAGCACTAGTTAAATCACTATTAAGTGCTTGCATTGCTTGGTTGTAAGCTGTAATACTAGCTGGTTTCTTATCAGTAGTTGAACCAGTTCTATTAAGCTGTTGTACTGCTTGTTGTAATGCAGTAGTATCAGCAGTTAAATTAGCTTTTGCTTCGTTAAGTTCAGTTAATGCAAGTTCTATGCTTGCTTTTTCATCAGCAATTTCTTGTTCAGTGGCATCACCATTATCAATCACCTGTTGTGCATTAGTAATAGTTACTTGAGCCACTTGTTGCTTCGTATTGTAATTATCAATACTTTGTTGAGTCATACCGTCTGTTGAAGGTACTTGATCAACAGCTGCTTGTAAGTTGTTTTTCGCTGTTACTAGTTCACTATTATCAGCTTTATCTTGTAATAATGCTTTTGCTTGATCAATTTTCGTTTGAGCTGCTTGTACTTTTGTTAAAGTAGCACTAACTTGTTGAGGTGACGCAAATTGATCTTGAATGACTTGATTTGCTTCAGCTTTAGCAGCATTGATTTGTTGCTCGGCAGCTGTCATTGCTTGGTTATATTGATTAATACTTGATGGTGTTTTACCGTCAGTACTAATTGCATCATCTAAATGAGCATTAGCAGTAATTAACTCACGTTTATCTGATTTCGTAAAGATTGTTTCAGTTACTTCTTCAGTACTACCATCGTTATAAGTAATGATGACAGGAATTGTTGTTGTGCTACCGCCAGCTAAGCTTGTAGGCATATTTGTACCTTGTTTAATTGCTGCATTTCGTTTGTTATTAACATGTACAGCATTGTTAATTTCGTCAGCAGTAATATTGTCGCCGAATTCTTTAATAATTTGATCCGTTGTTACTGTGTGCTCTGATGGTGATGTTAATGTTCTAGAATTAGAACTTGCTGCATTACCAGAGCCTGCTTTAGCAACCGCAGTTACTTCTGAGTTAGGTTTAATTGAATTAGCATTAAACGTTACTTTACCAGTTGCACTGTCTAACGTAATGTAACTTGGTTGATCAGCGATAGACCACTTGCCATTTGCGCCTTTAACAACATGTAATATTTTATTTTGTTCAGCACTATTAGCAATTTTCTCAGTGTAAGAAATGTCAACAGCATTTGTTGGGTTAACTAAATTGCCTGTTGGGTTATTAGGTGTAATGTCTAATTGACCATTGTCCCATGCAGTAGATAAAACTTGATTTGGTTGTGGTGCTACAACTGTGAATTCATCACTTGGTTGTTCAGCACTTGTTAATTCTCCACTACCTTGAGTTGTGATAACTTGAATTGTATCAGCTGGGTTAAATGTTCCTGCTGTAACAGTAATTCCATTAGCAGTACCTACGATTCCTGCTACAGTATGAGCAGATTGCTCCTTAGTCCAAGGGCTTCTATTATTATTTCTACTAAATGAAGTAATTACATTTCCATTACGTTTAATTACTAATCTATCGGCATAAGTTGTAACATTACCAGAACTTGTATTAATACGTTGATCATTACCTGGTGCAATTGTTAATACACCCTGAGCTGTTTCACTGATAGTTGGTTTAGTTGGTTGAACATTTTTAACAATAAATTTAGCTGGTTGAGATGTCGCAAATGTTCGACCATTGTATAAAACATCATATGTAGCATTTACTACTTTAGCTGCATTTGGTTTGTTCATAGCTGACCAGCTTGCATTATTAGTACCAGTTGCAGTTTTGTTCCAATGATATGTGAATCCGTCAGTAGGTAGGCCATCACCATTTTCATTATGAGCATATTGAGAAGCATCAATGCCTGACGCAAATGTTGTACCTATTGTTGTTGTATATTCACTTTGAGGGAAATCAAATTGATATACATACACTTTTACAGGTACTTGCACTGGTGTAGGTATACCAGGATAATTTACGTTAATTTTTAAGTTTTGTACGCCTGCAGTATTAGAAGTTGGTGCAGAATTATTAGCCCATTCAGCAGTAATTCCTGTTGTATTTTGATTTGGTTCAAAAATTATATAATTAATAGCTTGAGTGCCGTGAGTAAGATTTGTACCCTTTTTATCACGAGCAGGACTAATTGCGACTGCTGATGGATAAATTTTGACTGGTATATCAACAGTTCTAGTGCCTTGATCGTTTGGTAATGTGACTGTAACTGTTTTAGTAAATGAGCCTACATTATTTTTCCAATTATCAGGATTATCTTGCCATGTAGCTGTTGTGCCACTTGGTACATTCTTAATAAAACGTTCTGCATGATCAAAATCAAAGTTATTTCCACCTTTAACTAATACTGCTCCTTCGTCAATGGCTTGTAATTGTGTTGTTACTCGAACACTATCACTATCTAACGAATCTACAGTTTCAGAATGTCTTTCATTTGTAACTTGGCCACGATCATTTATAGATGTGTAAGAAAGATTACCTTCTGACAACGTTGCAGTAGCTTTAATTTCACCATCAGGTAATGCATCAGTGACAGTAACAACTAGTGTACGATTGTCGCCAATTTGTGGGTTTGTAATTGTTAATGGTGTGCCATCTGCTTTAAATAATTGGACTGTTGAATTTGGTAATACATTAGATAACTTAACCTCTTGATTTGTTAATCCAGCTTTGTAACTTACAGAATTTGCATCAATAATTGGTGGGTCTGGACGTACTTTAGATAAGAATCTAACATTTTCAGTTTGACCATTAGCATAAGTTACACGTACTAGTCTAGTTTGGAATCCTATTTGACGTGTATTTGGTCCTAAGCCATTATTGCCAATAAACTCAAATCTCATATTTTCAGGTTGGTTAGACCATGAGTTATTAATAGGTTTTAAAAATTCTTTAGGGTTGTTGACGTCAGTAATATCAGGGAATGTTCCCAATTTAGGTGCAACAAATACTTGTTTAGGCACAGTCTTTACAACCATATACGATGATTCTTTTTCAATTGGTGAAGTTTCACCATCAAATAAAATATTAGCTCTAACTGTGATGCTTTCACCTATTTGAGCATTATTTTTATTAGGTGTGTTATTTGGTAACCATGTGATTGTCGCATCAGGTACAGGGTCTCCATTATCTAATGTGAAGAAATCACTTGGAGCTGATCCTTTACCACTAACAAAATTTTGACCTTGTATTGTAAATTTTGGTGAAGCAATCACATTATAAAGAATGTGCTTGACTGGTACGGTTACAGTTGATGAAGTTCCATCTGTATAAGTTACTGTAACAGTTACATCAGCATTATTACCGCGTCTACGAACATTACTTACAGTTTTACTTTGAACTTCATTTGTTGATGCTGTGGCATAACTTCTATTAGGTACTATTTCTGTCAAAGTAACTGAGTTTGTAATAGCTTCTTGGTCCTCTTGTGAAATACTCGCATTATTGCTAATATTAGCGATTCTGACTGGATTTTGAGCTGTAGAAGTTGTTGAAACACGATATTTATCTTTTAATGGTTTGATTGCTATATTGAATGAATGTTCAGTACTATTACCGCTTGTGTCTGTTGCAATTAAGTTAATTGTTTTAGACGTTGAACTAGTTACATTCGGTATTGTAAACGACGCTTGTTGATTATTATTTGATACATTCCCCGTTAATTGCGAGGTAGGTGCAACTGTAACATCTTGCAATGCATAATTATCATTAGCAGTAATATGATTTGTATATGTTTCCCCAGAATAAACTTGCTGATTATTTGAATTTTCAACTGAAATCGTTGGATTAACTTTATCACTTGGAACAAAGTACACATTAATAGTGTCAGTTGTACGATCCATGTTTGAACGTAAATATTCAATATAAGGTTTAGGACCTGTAGGTGATAAATATAATTGAGCTCGATAAATCGAATGATGTGCATTGCTAATTGTATTGTTTTTAATAACTTTATCAATAGTAAATGCACCTGCACCATTAATAGCTGGTTTGTCTACATTCACTAATGTTGAATTTTGACTATTGTTACTCAAATTAGAATAAGTAATTGTTTGTCCACCGATACCGGTATTAGTTGTTACAATATCAAGTACTTGAATAACTTGGCCATCGAGTGTATATAAACTTTGACCATCTGTCTTTGGTGTAGATAAAGAGTATCCTGTTGTATTAGATGCTCTTCTACCAGCTTCTGCAGCTTCTTTTTCAGTACCGACAATGTTAGTTCTTAAACCTGGAATATTAGTATTAGCAACTAATAAGTTTAATACTTCATTTGTATTAAAATCTTGGCCTAAAGTAGCGTCATATCTATAAATTAAAGATTTATGATCAGGTGTCCATTCAAGTCCCCCATCAGTTGGTCTATTTGCTATCTTAGGATTAGTCCAACTGACTTGGTAATCATTTGGAAAGTCAACCCAACGAAGGAATGACATATTATTCAAATTAGATGTAAATGTCTTAACTAATCTATCTTTAGATACTGTCACAGTTACAGTACTTACACCTTGTCTAGCATCAGGGTTATTTACAGTGATGTCATTTTCTGTTAATGGAAGTACTTGACTATTAGCATTAATAAACGCTTGTTTAACGCGAGTAACTTCTTCATCAGTTAATTGATAATTTGATACTCTATATACCCTTTGATCATCTGTTGGTTGTTGAACATCTATAACTTTTAAAGTTAAAGTTAACGGTGCTTGAGTTTGATGATACGCATTAGCAGCTAGAACTTGATAGTCATATGTTCCTGCATCAAGACGTGAAATTTGTGATGCAGTAGGTAATGTATTATCCCCTGAAATATTGTAAAATGAATCATTTGGTAACGCAGATCCATCTTCTAGCGCAAAATATTGTTTTAAATCACCAATATTATATGATTGCCCTTTAGCGATAACAATTGTAGCTTGTTTTAAATTATCTCCACTAGCAAATGCTGTATTTCTAATAGGATTGTAAGTGATTATATCTGAAGCAGGCATGTTATCTGTAGACCCATCTAAATAAGTAAATCTAGCAGAACCATTTGAATTAACAACAATCTGATTTCTTTGAGCTAATTTATCTATTATAGTTGCATTTTTGCTTCGAAGCGCTTGTAATATTTTAAGTATATTTTCAAGATCTGTTACCGATCTTGGATCTGAAACTTTTATTTTTTCAGCATTATCTAGACCTATAGGATGAAAATCTTGACTCATTTCTCCAACATCTATTGATATTTGCTTACCTTGGCTTATGTTGTTTGCATTATCATTTGCTGTAATCGTAAAAGTGATGTGACTATTAAAAGCCTGATTGTTAGGTATTGTACCTGATATAGTTAAAATTCCTGTTCGTCCATCTGAATTTTTAACAAAGTTAGATGTCCATCCACTTGGTAAATTTGCAATATTAGTATTTTTTAGTCCGGAACCATATTGTTCGTCTGACACATTAACAGTAAAACTAACATGGTCTCCTCTATAATATTTATCTTTCTTATTTATAGGGTCACTAATTGTTGGCGGTGTAACATCTGGTAAGATTTCTACTTCATTGCCCCAATTAGATTTAACATTATCATTATAAAATACAATCGCCTTAATATTACCGCTTGTTGGGAGTGGGAATACAGTGTAATCATTCTTAGTAATTGTTACAGTACTGTGTTCTCCATCAGGTGTAGCAGTTGCTAAAATGTTGTAATTAACGGGAACGGTATTTGGATCATTTGTACCATTCCGACCTTTTGGACCAGTATTAATGAGATATACTAGTGCATTAGTGTCTAACGGTACATTTGAAATAACTACATTTGCTCTTGTTCCGCCTTTACCACGTAATTGCTCTGCAGTAGTGTCAATATGAGGAGGCGCTGGTTTTACTCTTATTTCAAATGTTTGTTCTTTTCTACCAAATCTTATTGTACTAAAATAATCACCTGGCTTAAGAGTTCCTACCAATTCAATATTTTTTTCATAATTTGTATTCACACGATCGACAGAATTTTCAATTCTAAGAGTATTTGGTAAACCGATTATAGACCAATCTTTATCAGTAAATGGTTCATTACTAACCAAATTAATACGTAATGGTTGATTATATACAGTTTTATTTCCAACTTGTGATGTACTATTTTGCATTTCACCAGGATTTACTGCAAATACAGGATGGTTTACTGCCTTAGATATTTGTTGTTCCCCTCTATCCAAAGTTTCGTTATTTGTATAGAAATTGATGATATTACGTAATGCAGGTTTGACTGTTAATTGAGCAGGCACTAATGTTTGTTTATTTTCATATCTATCTTTAACATCAAACCCAATCATTAATCTTATAGGTCGTCCTGTACGGCTATGTTCAGTTAAATTAGCTTCACTAAATATATCATGGATTTGGAATAAGTTTAATTGAACAGGATCTGAATTTCGCTTATGGTTATAATCCGAATCTGGATCGAAAAATCCTAAAACTGTATTACTTGGTGTTTTGACATAGCTTAAAGGATCACTTGCATAGTCAATAACATTAGAATTACTATCTAAAATATATTTAGTTACATTCCTTCCAACATTTGGATCGTATACAGTTTTAGTATTATCAATATGTAGTACTCTATTTATAGTTTGAGTTAAGCTACTAATTCTGTCTTGATATTGCTTATTTGGCTCTAAATAAAGTTGAGTATAGTTAGACATATTATTATATTCATAAGCACGTGCACCTGCTGCATAATATAATCTGTCAGTAGTTGGACCAACAGTTTTAAATTTAATTGTATAACTATTTTCCCCCTGTCCAATAAATGAATAGATTTTATTTAAACCTGGTATTTGATTTTGATCTCCACCATTTAAAAGAGTGAAATTTTTATAACCGTTAGATTTTGCTGTTTCACTTGCACCTGTTTGATTGAAATAGTCCCCTGCCCGTGCAAAGTCATCAAAACTACGGATTTGAATATCACTCATTTCATAAAAGGTATATCCATTTGGTGCACCCTGATTAAAAGAATTAGCTCTTCTACTATCAATTTGATCACCATTTCTCCAAAATTCAGGTAATGATTTATTTAAACCACCGCCTGCACCAGTGCTGCTAATTAAATTGCTTTGATTACGATCAACAATGTCAATTCTTGTTTCCCCAACAGGAGTTTGATTTTCAGGCAAGCCAAACCAAAATACCATTTTTGCATGTCTCGTATAAGCTCGGTTAAATTGAATTGTCCATTCATAACCATCACGTACTGGTTTAGCTGACATTAATACAAATTCTTTAGAATCAGCTGCATGTAATATATTCCAATGTTCACGTGCTGGAACTGTAGGGAAGTCATGACTAGATGCACTAATAAAAGTACCAACTGGATATCCTGAACCATCATTTGAATTTTCAACATAGTACTCTGATAATGCATTTTGATAATCAGAACCTACTCTTGGCTCTACAGAACGTTCTTCAATACGGTGATTACGTCGTACTTGAGCTTGTCTTTTAGGTAGAGTTTTAATAGTTGCAACAGCTTGTTCTAATTCTTTATATGCTAATTGCAATGTTTTATTGTCTAATTCATCATTACTTCCTAATAATAAATTAATTTTATCGAATGCTGCTTTTACTTGATTGAAAGCCGTTTTATCAGCTTTCTCTCTATCAACAAAGCGATAATCATGGTAATTTGCATCAAAAAATGCTTGTAAAGCATTTTTATCAATTTGTGAATGTTGAGCATTGTCATTGTTTATATCAATTTGACGATTGCTATCTTCAACATGTGCAGTTAATTTATTCTCAGCATGATTAAGTTGTTCATTTTGTAATGTGTTACCCTGCTCTAAATCAGATGAATTTGTAACTTCTTGATTCTTATTTACAGTATTTTCAGAATTTTGAATCGGTGCTTTAGAACTATTTTGTTCTGATTGATTAGATTTCTTTGAATTTGCTACTTTTGTAGACTCTTGACTTGAGTTATCGATAGAAGTTTCTACATTAGTATTTGCTTTATCGGTTGTCTGTGAAATTGTATTTGTTTCTTGTTTAGCTAAATCAGATGTGTTTGACTGTTGTCCATCTTGATGCTGATAAGTTTGATTTTTAGTTTGTTCCTTGGCGCTTGTTTCTTCAGCCTGTGCATTAGATGCGTTAAATCCTAAAAATACTAATGTTGCGATTACAGTTGAAAATGTACCAACTGTATATTTACGAATACTAAACTTCTGTAATTTCTCACGATCGTTCATTTTTATTGTTCACTCCTTGTCTTGATGTTGTTTCTCTGATGTGTTTGTTGTGAATGTATAATTGCCTGATAAAAATGTAATGTATTATGATAATAATTCTCACTAATTGGTAATGGATAATGAAATTTAAATCTATGTCTTACATTTTTTGAAATTAAAAGTCAGACTATAAAAATACATTACAGCATGTTGTTGAACAATTTAGTTATGCTCTAAATTATAATAGCACAAAATATAATTTATGTGTAATTAAAATTGTTACAAATTATAATTATTATTATTAAAATTGCGTTAAAAATACAAAAAAGCAATCGAATTCTATATAAACTATAAAGTCTATATGATGAATTCGATTGCTAAAATTTATAAATGACTTGAAATATATTTTCCTGAAACGTATAGTTCGTGTTCATTACAAATAGATAGAATATGATTTAATGTTGTGGCAAAAGCCATATCCATAAATATTTGTTCACTATCTAAAGGAACTTCTGTATGAATTTCAGCTAAACGTTTAGATAAATGTAATTCATTCATATTGTCATTAATTTTATTTCTTTGTCCGGGTGTTAAAGCGTCAATTTGATTGATGACTTCTTCTACACTGCCATATTGTTGAATTAATTTAATAGCTGTTTTCTCGCCTATTCCTTTTACTCCAGCATAACCATCTGCAGTATCACCCATAAACGCTTTAATATCAATTAATTGTTGAGGTTCTAATTGATATTCTTCATTGAATCGATTTAATGTGTAACGATTATAAATATTAAATCCTTTTTTAATTAGCCATACTTCCACATTTTCATTAATACATTGAAGTAAATCTCTGTCGCCAGTAATAATATAAACGTCATTATCTGTTGAATATGATTTTGCTAATGTTCCTATCACATCATCTGCTTCGTAATTAGTAACACCAATATTAACGAAGCCAAATTGTTCAGAGATTTCTTTTACATAATCAAATTGAGGTATCAATTCCTCTGGAGGTGCTGATCGATTTTGTTTGTAACCATCAAACATATCATTTCTAAATGTTGATTGTCCCATATCCCAACAAACAGCCACGTGAGTTGGTTGAATTTCTTTGATAGCAGAGAAGATATGGCGAACGAATCCTTGAATGCCGTTAGTAGGCACGCCTTTTGAATTATACATGAATTGACTGTGTAGACTAGTTGCAAAAAAGTGTCTAAACAATAATGCCATGCCATCAACGAGTAAAACTTTGTTAGGCATTTTTGTAATCCTTCTTTCTTAATAAATGATTGCTTCTAATTGTTGGTGTTTATCTTTGAGTTGTGTAATTAATGATTCATCCAAGTTAAATGATAACAGTTCGTTAATCTGACTTTGAATGTTTTCTTCGATACTGTTAAATTGTTCTTCTGCTTCTGAAGACATTTGATCAACATATGATTCCAATTGCTGTCTTAACTGATTGAAATTTGATTGAAGCAATTCTAATGTACTTTGACAAATATATTCGTGAATTTCTTTCTGTGAATTTGGATTAAGGATTTTACGTTTTGTTAATTGTTTAGGTAATTCACTCATCATATCGTTAAGTTCAATATGAAGTAACGGTTTATTAATGACATCTGGTTGTAAATTGAAACGTGGATTAACTATGATATGCAATTGACTTAATTGTTGTAACACAGGTGCCACTTGTTCATCTAATTGTTGATTAAAGTATCTTTTAATTCTTTCAGTAATTAATGATTGTTCTAAGAACAGTCTTTGATGAATTTGATCTAAATAAATTTTAGTCGAATTTTTCTTTTCTTCATTAAAATCACTATTTTGAGTCATTTGACTGTTATATACAGATTTAATATCGTCCATTAATTGAAGTTTTAGTCGTGAATTTAAATGATAAACTTGTTCTTCAACTTCATTATTCGTATATTGTGATGTTGTATCTATTAGTTGATGACCAAGTCTTTGTTGGTCTTTATATGTTTCTAATTTTTGTTGACGCTTAGCAATATCATCTTTATTAGATTCAAATTCTTCTATCATTTCAACATATGACTTGTCGATTTGTTGTAGTTGATGAATCATTTGTTGTTCTAGAATTGTCTTAGATTCAATGTCGACAAAGTGTTGAATGCTTTCTTTCAATTGATTGATACCTTCATCGTTAGATTTTAATGCTTCTCGACTAGATACACCAAAAACGTCTGATTGTAACTGTACTTGATTAAGTGCATCAGCAACATAATCTTTAACAGCATCTAAATCTTGTTCACTCTCAGCTAAATCAACCGCGTTGATAATCATTTTGAAAGCTTGATTTTCGTTTAGCTGATTCATATCTTTCATATGTTCAATGAAGGCTTTGTCATTGTCAGTAAATGAATGATTGAAGTAACTAACATATAAAATTAAATCTGAAGAAGTAAGTATTTGTTCTGTTTCATTTGTATGTCGTTGGTTATTTGAATGTAAACCAAGTGAATCGACAATAATTTTTCCTTTAAGCCATTCAACAGGTACTTGTAAATGAACTGTTTTAACAAATGTTGCATATTCATCTTCTGCAGACCATTTTTTAACATCATCTTGGTCGATTTGATGTACTTCTCCATCATTTAACATATTGATATACATGTCATAATGTTTTTCTACAGCAGAAATAAACGCAAGTTGATTTTTTTCTAATTTTGATTTTAATTGCGTTATATCACTATTAATAAATTCATCAAGTGAATCGAATGACTGATTGAAGTATTCAAGCATTTGGTTAATTTCTTGAAGTAATTGCTTTGATGATTTTAAAGTAATACTGCTGTTTTCACCGTAAGTCAATTCGGTTGTCGCCGCTGTTGTTGGGTTTGGTGAACTTACTAAATATTGACCACCTAATAAGGCATTAATTAAGCTACTCTTTCCTGCGCTGAATGTACCAAATACGCCAATTTTTGTGATTTTTTGATCTAGACGAGTTAATGTTTGCTTTATGTCCATTTGAGTTCGCTCAAATAACGGTATATCTTCGATTACATTTAATGCCTTTTCAATATCAATTTGTGAACTTGAGACATCATCGCTTTCTGATTGAATTGAATCTCTATTTTGATGATGTGTTGTATCATTTTGTTGTTTAATCGTGAAGTTAGCTTCAGTACGTCCTGTTAATTTATCTAAAGAATCTTCTAAATGTATATAGTAATGTTGATAATTGCGTGTTGTTAGAGATTCTTTCAAATTATTTAATTTCATATATCGTTGATATTCTTCTGATGCTTCACTATCTTCAGTTTCTATTTCGTTAGCTTGAACATGTTGAATGGCCTTTTCAAATAATGGATTTGATTGGCGTTCAACAAATTGATTAATTGCTTTAACCACTTCATCAGAAAATGTTAATACATACGTATTACTTATAGTTGTTTGTGGTTGATATAAAGAAGAAACTAAATCGTTTGGTATATCATAAGACTGATTTAAAATATGTTCATTAATATTTTTCTGATTAATAAATCGTGTTAAAAATGACATATCTTCTCTCATAGGTTGGCGAATTTGGGTGTTTATCTTTTCTTGAAGCATATCAACTGCTTTGTTTAAACGTTCTGTTTGTGCTTCTTCCTTCTTCTTAGATTTATTGAAAAATCCACCTACTTTAAAATCTGTAGCCTTACTTTCTAAATACGATCTTAATTGTTCTCGCATATCATGAGTCATAATATAAGCATTTTCTAAAATGTCTTTACGTTTTTGTTTGAGATAAGACTTTAGTTTATCTTTATCATTTAGTAATTGTGCTTCTTCTGATACAGATTGTGTTTGTTGGAAATTTAAATATGCTTGTTCAAATTCTTCTTCTTCAATATTTAAGTATTCTAAAATACTTTGCATTTCATTTTGGATATATGATAATTGTGCATCAGTAATAAATGATACTGTGCGTTCAATATAATCTTCCATTGATTCTCTATTTTCGTCTAAATATAAGAGATAATCAGATAATTGCTTGATTTGATTTTCAGGATGGTCAAATTTAGTTACATAATAAATATGTTCTAATTTAATTTCCCATTCGTTAATTGATTTTTCAACTCTAGATTTAAACGTATCAAATGAAAGTTCGTCTTCATTGTGTTTGTCTATTTGATTAATGATGAACACAACAGGGATACCTACTTCATTAATTCGTTTCATAAATTGAAAATTGAGCGCTGATTGAACATGGTTATAGTCGACAGTATAAAATAACACGTTACTCGTATACATAAATTGTTCAGTTGTAGTTTGGTGAGTGGCTACGTTAGAGTCAACGCCGGGTGTATCCTGAAATGTAAAGCCATTATCAAATTTATCAGACTTAAAGTTGATTTCTACAGACTCTACGTCTATATTTTGGCGATTCATCTGTTTTACTTCGTCGTAGGTTTTTAATTTTGTATATTGTTGATCCGGTAAATTCGCAATAATGTCTTCTGAATCAGAAACTGAGACGATTGCTGTATTACTTGTTGTCGGTACTGGAGAGCTAGGTAAAATATCTTGTTCTAATAACAAATTAATTAGTGTTGATTTACCTGCTGAAAAGTGACCAACAAATGAAGTAGTAAATTGATTTTTGTATACCTTTTTAATAACTTGATTAATTGTGTTTAATAAAGCAGTGTTGTTTGATTTTTCGACTTCTTTTTTTAGTTTATATAAAATGTCTAATTGTTCAGTGTGTGTCATACGTTTTAATCCCCTTTAGTTCTTTCGATAAAAAAAGAAGAGGTCAAGACAAAACGACTTAAAATCCAAAACGCAATTTTAATGTAAGATACTTTGTCATAACCTCTTTTGAGTAAGCCAATAATCATAGATTATGATATTACTTAAAATATTATCATATATATTACTCAAAACCTATGAATTTAGGGAAGGATTATTCAAACCAAGCTGGTTTGTCGCCTTCAGTGCCTGGCTTGAATACACCAATATTCTCTTTTGAATGTAAATCAGGGTGTTTTGCTATTTGTACTGCTAAGTTTGCGACACTTTTTCTAGATACTTCAGTACCTTCGAATTGGCCATCTTTTGTAGTGATTTCATAAATGTTTTCATTTTTATCAGTTAACCAACCTGGTCTAATAATTGTATAATCTAAATCTGATTGTTCAATTGTATCTGCAGCTTGACGATATAAATTAAGTTTCTCGCCAAATTGTTGTTTGTTCCATTCATTAAATGGTTCAGGTAATTCATCATAGATTCCTGGGGCAGCAATTAAAATTAAACGTTTAATTCCTTTTGCATCCATGGCTTTTACAATCGTTTCAGCATGACGATTAAGTGAACCAGATGTTCCAGTGAATACGATATCGATATTATCTAATGCTTTCTCTAAATCGCTTTGATTTTTAGCGTCACCTTCAAATACAGTTACTCTGTTTGAACCATAATCTGGAATACGGTGTGCATTTCTTAAAAATAGATTTACATTAAAATTTGAGTTTTCTAAGAAAATTTTGGTTGCTTCAATGGCCACTCTACCATTAGCTCCAATAATTAAAACATTCTTCATATATATTACTCCTCTCATCTATTGATTATATTATTTATTAATTTCATCAGTAATTTAAATTTAAACACTCTCAAAACAACTTTACTATAGTTGCAATGAGAGTGCTAATGAACTGTTTGATTAATTTAATCTTTCGTTTGAGGTTTCTTACCCCAATATTGATAATAAGTACATTCAATGTAACCATTAAATAACTTACGACGTTTTGTTGCTTTTTTATTAACTAAAAACTCATATTCTTTATTACTTGTTAAGATATAAGTAGATAGATATGGGTGTTGTTTCATCAATGTACCCATATAACGATACATTTCTTCTACTTCTTCTCTATCACCGATACGTTCTCCATACGGTGGATTACCAATTAATGCGATAGGTTCTTCACTATCAATCGTTAATGTATTGACGTCTTTAACGTTGAATTGAATAATATCTGATAAGCCAACTTCTTCAGCGTTACGCTTAGCAATTTCAACCATTTCTGGATCAATATCAGAAGCATAAACTTGAATCTCTCTATCGTAATCAGCTTGCTTATCAGCTTCATCTCGCATCTCATCATAAATATTTGGTGGCATGATATTCCATTCTTCAGATACAAAGTCTCTATTAAACCCAGGTGCAATGTTTTGTGCAATTAGACATGCTTCGATAGCAATAGTCCCTGAACCGCAGAACGGATCAATTAATGGTGTATCGCCAGTCCAATTGGCTAATTTAATTAAACTT
Organism: Staphylococcus sp. FSL H8-0121; assembly: GCF_038008425.1. NCBI lineage: Bacteria > Bacillati > Bacillota > Bacilli > Caryophanales > Staphylococcaceae > Staphylococcus > Staphylococcus sp. FSL H8-0121. The sequence continues at coordinate 379,557 of NZ_JBBOZB010000001.1, read as the reverse complement.
GCAGCTAGCGTTTCTTTAATTGGCGCTTCACCTTGAGCTAAACGATAACCTCTTCTGTTTAATCCAGAGCCAGATGTATCAATTGTAAGTAATACATTATCTTTTAAAATAGAAACTTCTACTGGGTACTTAGCCCCTGTTTCATTTAACCAGCCTTTTTCATTATATGCATGTTTTAGACATTCAACGATGGCTTTTTTAGTGATAGCTTGGCAATCTGGCACACTATAAAGTGTTGATTTTACACTGCGTCCTTGCACTGGAAAACTCCCTTGTTGGTCAATAATTGTTTCCCATGGTAATGATTTAGTTTTTTCAAAAAGTTCATCAAATGTTGTGGCTTTAAATTGACCCATAACGATTTTGACACGGTCTGCTGTACGTAACCATAAGTTACATTTAACAATAGCACTTTCGTCACCTTCAAAAAAGATACGACCGTTTTCTACTTGTGTTTCATAGCCTAATTCTTGTATTTCTTTAGCTACTACTGATTCCAATCCCATTGGACATACTGCTAATAATTGAAACATGCATTGTTCTCCTTTAGATTCATTTGATTTATGTTTATTTTAACAAAGATACTTTTAAAGTTTAATCATACATAGTCATTTATTTTTATAAAGTGAATTAAAATATTTTTGGTAAAATTGATTTAAGTAAATATATCATTAAAAAAAGCTCTCCGTTTGATGGGAGAGCTAAACTAGTTGTGATATTTCTGTAAGCCATGTTCTGTTCCATTGTACTCTAAACGTGCACTAGCCACACTGGTACGTTGGTGGTAACCATCTGTCTACCATAACATTTAAAATGTTAGTGTCTCGTTTATACGTTGAATTCCGCTAAACAAGTGCTCCTACCTAATTTGGATTGCTCACTCGAGGGGTTTACCGCGTTCCACCTTTTATATTTCTATAAAAGCTACGTCACTGTGGCACTTTCAAACTATTCTAACCCTATTCAAAGAACGTAGGTTATTTCGTTGCCGTCAAATTAATGCCTTGATTTATTGTTTCATCAAGCACGAACACTACAATCATCTCAGACTGTGTGAGCATGGACTTTCCTCTATATCACTATAGCGATTACCCAAAATATCACCTTTGAGAGTATAACATAAAAAAGGGTCTAGACAAAGCCTTTTAAAATTTAAGTCCCCATCTAAATGGAAACAAAGTGTTACGCTCACACTAATAGAAAGCTTTGTCTAAACCAATTCAAATATTATTTACCAAATACTGCTTTTTCTAAGTTAGAGATACGTTTTAAAATATCTACATTGTTTGATGATGCGTTGTTGTTAGAACCATTTGAAGAAAAGTTTTTATTCTCTTGTGGTCTAGTTGTCGCAACACGTAATCTTAATTCTTCAAGTTCTTTTTTTAATTTGTGGTTTTCTTCTGAAAGTTTTACAACTTCATTATTCATGTCTGCCATTTTTTGATAATCTGTAATGATATCATCTAAAAAAGCATCTACTTCTTCTCTTCTATAGCCACGAGCCATAGTTTTTTCAAAATCTTTCTCATAAATATCTTTTGCTGATAATTTTAATGAAACATCTGACATTTTTTCCACCTCATTCGAAACTTTGATCTTGAGACCACTGCAAGTCGTTGATGAAGTCAGTGAGTTCATCAAACGTCACAATATCACAAGTATAATTTGTTTTTTCCATAAAATCAACTAACATAGATTTAAAAAATTTAGGACTTGCTTCTTGTTCTTCATCGTATATTAATAAAGTTTGATCAGTATGGTCTAGCATAAATTGGTCGGTTTGTTTAAATTGAAACGGCCCCTGATACTCAGAATGAAAAACACTTTCAGTAAAATCAGCGTTATTAATAATATTCATGTACTTAGCTTGATTTTGTTCATTCCATTTAGATGTATGTCCCTCGAAAGGCGTTATCACACCTAGTTTAAGTTCGGGGTATATTTCTTTTAATTCAATAACAACATCTGCAGTCCATAATTCAATGCCCATCTGACCTTGTATTAATACCCATTCCAAACCTTCATCTAATAACTGTTCAATTTTATGTTTAATAAATTGCTTTAGATAGTAAACTTCTGGAGCATCATCTTTAAATATATTTAATTCATAAGATTTATATCCAGTGATATAAACAGTTTTAACCATAATTTCCCTCTTTAAACATTATATTTTAAAATATTATTCAAATCATATTGTACAGCTTTCATTTTTTCTGTAAAAAGCTTTCGACTTGTTCGTTTAAAATGGCATTCTACGGAAAGTTCTTCAATATTTTTAAATAATAAATCAACTTTCTTCTTGTTCATATATGTAGTATTAACGAGTGATTGTTCATAGTTTCTCAGTTGATTGAGCTGTGTATCTATATTTCGAACATATGGTTCTACAACTTTATGAAAATCTTCGTCTTCCTCTTTTTCTCTAACTCGTTCATATTTTTGGCCCATATGATTGACTTCTAATATTAAATTTTTAATGATATCTAACATCTAGTAGCCTCCTACATTATTAATCTATCATATTGTTTATCCCCCGTCATACGTGACGTATTGTTTTTATAGTTATAAATTGCACGTTAAATAAAAAAACTACCTGTTTACTATGCTTTATATAAAAATAAACGTGTTAAATAAGCATACAAAGGAAATAAATGTGTCTATTTTTATTGTTTATTTAATGAAAGCACGTTAAAATAAGGTTTGATGTATTTTAGGTTAGTGAAAAATGCATTAATTTTATAAAAGTTTGGTTAATTGTAAAATCTTGTGTATAATAATCGCAGTTTACTACCAGACTTGTGTGGTGAAATATATGAATTATCCTAATGGTCAACCATACAAAGAAAATAAGACTTTGGACGGACGCAAATCGTCATCATACTCAAGTAATATTGAATATGGTGGACGAGGTATGTCACTGGAAAAAGATATTGAGCATTCTAATGCTTACTATTTAAAAAGTGGCATCGCAGTCATTCACAAGAAACCTACTCCTGTACAGATAGTCAATGTTCACTATCCAAAACGGAGTAAAGCTGTGATAAATGAAGCTTATTTTCGTACGCCTTCAACAACAGATTATAATGGTGTCTATAATGGCTATTATATCGATTTTGAAGCAAAGGAAACGAAGAATAAAACTTCTTTCCCCTTGAATAATATCCATGATCATCAAGTTGATCATATGAAGAACACATACCAACAACGAGGTATTGTTTTTTTAATGATAAGATTTAAATCACTTGATGAAGTTTATCTATTACCCTATTCTAAATTTGAATTCTTTTGGGATAGATACAAAAAAGATATTAAAAAATCGATAACAGTTGAAGAAATACGAAAAAATGGTTACCATATTCCTTATCAGTATCAACCTAGATTGAATTACCTCAAAGCAGTTGATAAGTTGATATTAGATGAAAGTGAGGACCGCGTATGACGGAAAACAAAGGGTCTTCTCAGCCTAAAAATAAAGGCAATAATGGGAAGTCCGACGAAAAAAAGAATAGAAATGTGAAGAGAACGATTATTAAGATTATTGGCTTTATGTTTATTGCCTTTATTGTTCTATTGTTACTCGGTATCTTACTATTTGCATATTACGCATGGAAAGCACCTGCATTCACTGAATCTAAGTTAGAGGATCCTATCCCTGCTAAGATTTATGATAAAAACGGTGACTTAGTTAAGACGTTAGATTATGGTCAACGTCATGAACATGTGAATATCAAAGATGTACCACAAAGTATGAAAGATGCCGTCTTAGCTACAGAAGATAATCGCTTCTATGATCACGGTGCTTTGGACTATAAACGTCTATTCGGTGCAATAGGTAAAAACTTAACTGGTGGATTTGGGGCTCAAGGTGCTTCTACCTTAACTCAACAAGTTGTTAAAGATTCATTCTTATCACAACAAAAATCTATCGGTCGTAAAGCTCAAGAAGCTTACCTTTCATACCGATTAGAACAAGAGTACAGTAAAGATGAAATATTCCAAGTTTACTTGAATAAAATTTACTACTCTGATGGTGTAACTGGTGTTAAAGCTGCTGCTAAGTATTACTTTAATAAAGACCTTAAAGATTTAAACTTAGCTGAAGAAGCTTACCTAGCCGGCTTACCTCAAGTACCAAATAATTACAATATTTACGATCATCCTAAACAAGCTGAAGATCGTAAAGACACTGTATTATACTTAATGCATTATCATCATAGAATAAGCGATAAAGAATATGAGAAAGCTAAGAAAATCGATGTTAAAGCTAACTTAGTTCAAAGAAGTGATAAAGAACGTCAAAATACTACAGAAGATAAAAACCCAGAGTTAGCATCTTATGTGAACTTTGTTAAATCAGAATTAATGAATAACAAACACTTCAAGAAAGAAAACTTAGGTAACGTTCTTCAAAGTGGTATTAAGATCTATACAAATATGGATAAAGATGTTCAACAAACGCTTCAAGATAAGATTAACAATGGTAGCTTCTACAAAAACGATGACCAACAAGTTGGTGCTACTATCTTAGATAGTAAAACTGGTGGTTTAGTAGCCATTTCTGGTGGACGTAATTATAAAGACGTCGTTGACAGAAACCAAGCTACAGATCCACATCCTACTGGTTCATCATTAAAACCATTCTTAGCTTATGGTCCAGCTATTGAAAACATGAATTGGGCAACTAATCATGCTATTCAAGACGAATCTTCATATCAAGTAGACGGTTCAACATTCCGAAACTATGATACGAAGAGTCACGGAACTGTCTCTGCATATGATGCATTAAGACAAAGTTTCAACATCCCTGCCCTTAAAACTTGGCAACAAACTAAATCTAGCGCAGGTAACGATGCACCTAAGAAATTCGCATCTAAAGTTGGTTTAGATTACGATGGTAAAATTGGACCATCTGAAGTACTTGGTGGTTCTTCATCAGAATTCTCACCAACTCAATTAGCATCTGCATTTGCTTCATTAGCAAATGGTGGTACTTATAACAATGCTCATTCAATTCAAAAAGTTGTTACTCACGATGGTGACACTATTGAATATGATCATACTAGCCATAAAGCAATGAAAGATTCTACAGCCTATATGTTAGCTGAAATGCTTAAAGGTACATTTAAAGCCTATGGTTCAGCTTATGGTCACGGCGTATCTGGTGTTAATATGGGTGCTAAAACAGGTACTGGTACTTACGGTGCTGAAGTTTATAGTCAATATAACTTACCTGATAATGCAGCCAAAGATGTTTGGATCAACGGATTCTCACCTCAATACACTATGTCAGTGTGGATGGGCTTCAACAAAGTTAAAGAATACGGAACTAACTCTTTCGTAGGACATTCTGAACAAGAATATCCACAATATCTATTTGAAGAAGTCATGTCAGACATTTCTTCAAGAGATGGTAAAGACTTTAAAAAACCAAGCTCAGTTGAAGGTAGTGACCCTGATTCATTATCAGTAAAAGGACATTCAGATAGTAATACAACTAATAAGAGCACACATGGTGATAGTGATTCATCAACATCTTCTAATAGCGGTAACAGCAATGGAAGTAATGGATCATCATCAAATGGTTCATCAAGCTCTAACAGCTCAAATAGTTCAAATAGCAGTTCCCAACAAAACGGAAATGCCCTAACTAGTCTATTCAGCTTTAATTCAATATTTAATAATAAAGCTTCATAATATAGACGAAACGCCCAAATCCTAAAATAGGATTTGGGCGTTTTTTTGTTTTTATATAAATTAAAAAGTACCTACTAGATTTAACCAGTGGGTACTTCAACTTTATTATAAGTATGAAATGATTAGTGAATCACAATACATTTATTGGTTTCTTTTTTTACGAATTTGGTACGAAGCATTCATTTTTATTAACTCGGATTTTAATGTTTTCATTTGTCTATAACCCATAAAATGATATTTTCTTGCTAACATGTATTGATAGCGCTCACCAAAATTCATAGGAACAACTGGATAGTTATCAAGCTCATTTAGATTTAACTCATTGATTTCATTTATTTGTTTAAAATAACTTATAATCATTTCGAAATAAGCATCTATAACTGGTTTTGCTTCTGCTGATTTTAATTGTTTTTGGCTTGCGAATTGATCGAGTTGTTGTTCTAACTCTTCAAAGTCTTGTTTAGTTATCAAATGTTTCACGCTTCTTTCAAACTTGCTTTGTATCTTTTCTGACCTTCTCTACAATCTTTGAACAATGGACAAATATCACATTTTGGCTTACGAGCGAGACAATGATATCGACCAAAGAAAATAAGTTGATGATGGCTTTTATTCCAACGGTCTTTTGGTATGACAGAACAAAGTCTATCTTCAACTTGTCTTACATTATCTTTCCAGCGATTAATACCTAAACGTTTAGAAACACGTTCCACATGTGTGTCTACAGCGAGTGAAGGTTCATTAAAAGCGACACTCATTACGACATTTGCAGTTTTACGTCCAACACCAGCTAAACTTTCTAGTTCTTGATGTGTTTGTGGAATCTTTCCATCAAATTGATCAAGTAAAGATTGGCAAAGTTTTTTGATATTTTTAGCTTTATTTCTATATAATCCAATGGAACGAATATCCTGTTGTAATTCTTCATCACTTACATTTAGATAATCTTCTGGTGTTTTATATTTGGCAAATAATGAACGAGTAACTTTATTAACTAATATATCGGTGCATTGCGCAGATAAAAGTACTGCAATTGTTAATTCGAATGCATTATCATGTTTTAGTTCACATTCTGCATCTGGAAACATATCGGCAATTACATCAATCATTTCAAGTGCTTTTTTCTTACTAATCATCTGATTTCTCTCCATTTAACCAATCAAATTTTGGTACTTTCTTAACAGTGTGTTTCATTTTTGGTTTATTAAATTGCTTTCTAATTTCTTTTGAGTCATCAATTGTTTTGACATTATTTTTCTTCCAATTTAACAATATTCTATCCATATATTTAAAACTTAATTTATTTTGGCTATTTGCTTCATCAAGAGCAGCTTGAATAATTGATATATCATGTTTATCAACATCAATCCATTGGTTCAACGTTTCAATTTCATAAGGTGACAATGGTCTAGCAAATGTTTGTTCTATCATTTGGAATAATGTTTTAAACTTTTCTTTATCACTTTGTTCATTGGTATCAATTGTTTGCTTTTTAAGCAATTGACTTAGTTTTTCATAAAAAGGATCTAAATTCATATATTCTGTGAAGCGACCTTCTTCATCTTTATTAACGTTTAATTCTAATAATTCTCGTTGAATTAAATTTTGAATGACTGCAGTAACTTCACGTGGTTGCATCGTAGATCCCTGTTGAAGTGATTCAATGGATGGTTGTTTATTTGATGTTTCTGATGCATAAATAAGTTTGATTAAAATGATTAAATCTTGTTCATCTATACCTAGTTCACTGTAATGATCTAATAATTCACGACGAATCACAACAGGTCGAGTTTTTAATTGAAACTTGTCCATTGTACCCCTCCTATCATTAAAATTTAAACCTTCATTATATTTGATTAAATAGAAGGATTTTTATGGATGCCCTTAATAAAATGCAATGCATCATTATAAATTAGTATAAGATAAAAATGAACGCCCAGTCTATTTATACGACTGGACGACATGTAATATAATAACTTAAATTTAAATGAATGATGCTTATGGGTATAAACGATTTAATAAACGTGGGAATGGTGCAGTTTCACGTACATGTTCTACGCCTGAAATCCAAGCAACCGTACGTTCTAATCCTAAACCGAAGCCACTGTGAGGTACACTACCATAACGACGTAAATCTAAGTAATAGCTATAAGCTTCTGAATCTAATTCATGTTCATTAATACGTTGTTCAAGTAACTCTAAATCATTGATACGTTCTGATCCACCGATAATTTCACCATAACCTTCTGGAGCAATTAAATCAGCACACAATACTGTGTCTTCATTTTCAGGGTTAGGTTCCATATAGAATGGTTTAATTTTTGTAGGATAATTAGTGATAAATACTGGTAAATCATAATGATTAGCGATAGCAGTTTCGTGTGGTGCACCGAAATCTTCGCCCCATTCAATATCATCAAATCCTTCTTCTTTTAAGAATTTAACTGCATCGTCATAAGAAATTCTAGGGAATGGCGTAGCAACCTTTTCAAGTTTTGATGTGTCTCTATCTAATGTTTTTAATTCTAATTTACAGTTTTTAAGTACTGATTGTACGACGTGTGCAACAAATTGTTCTTGAATTTCTAAACTTCTTGCATGTTCAGTAAATGCCATTTCTGCTTCAATCATCCAAAACTCAATTAAATGACGTCTTGTTTTTGATTTTTCTGCACGGAAAGTTGGTCCGAAAGAAAATACATATCCGTGAGCCATAGCTGCAGCTTCTAGGTATAGTTGCCCACTTTGTGATAAGAATGCATCTTCATCAAAGTATTTAGTATGGAATAATTCACTTGTGCCTTCTGGAGCACTTGCAGTTAAAATTGGTGAATCAATTTTTGTATAACCATTGTCATTAAAGAATTCATAAGTTGCTCTAATAATTTCATTTCTAATTTTCATAACAGCATGTTGTTTCTTAGAACGTAACCATAAATGACGGTGATCCATAAGGAATTCAGTACCGTGATTTTTTGGTGTAATTGGGTAATCATGAGCCTCATGGATAACCTCGATAGATTTAACTTGCATTTCGTAGCCTAAATCTGAGCGGTTATCTTCAGTGATTGTACCAGTTACATATAAAGAAGACTCTTGTGTAATTTCTTTAGATAAATTAAAAACATCTTCGTCTACTTCTGATTTCACTACTACACCTTGCATAAATCCAGTGCCATCACGTAATTGTAAGAACGCAATTTTACCACTAGAACGTTTGTTAGTTAACCAAGCGCCAATTGTCACTTCTTGGTTAAGATGTTGTTTTGCTTGTTTAATCGTTGTATTCATAACCAGTCTCCTATTATTTTATCTTTTTTCAATACTTATTTATTTTAACAAAATATATTACCAACTTCTACAAGTTGAATTAAAAGTATGTGTATCCTATCACACAACTTTTATTTATCCACTGATTTTTGGATTTGTGATAATAATTTACTAAATTGATTAATGTCACCTTTTTTCTGGCGGTAATGTTCTAATGTTTGTTCAAAGAAACTTTTGTAATTACTATTGATGAGACGATCATCGAATGACACAATTAATCCTTTATCATTTTCATGTCGTATTAAGCGTCCTAAACCTTGTCTGAAACGTGTCACAGCATCAGGTAATACATAATCTTTAAAAGTTGATGTAAATTCAGAATTCATTAACCAATATTTAGCATTGTTTTTATTCATAAACGGTAATTTCGCAATCATGACGCATTTAATACCATTAGCTTGAAAATCAAAACCTTCAAAGAATGTTGAAGTACCTAAAAGAATAGACTTATCAAAGTGGTTAAACTGTTGAACAATTTTATAATTTTGATTTTGTTGTTGCGTTAATATGACATAATCCTCAAATTCAGGCAGTTCATTAAGCATATCTTGAACCATATGCATCATTTTATAACTTGTAAAAAGGATTAAACATTTAGATTCTGTTGTCGTTGTATATTCAATAACATAATTAACAATTGATGCTACATAATCGTCGACATTCTTATAGTTGTATGGTGCGACATCCGACGGAATAAATACATTAGTGTTTTTAGTATTTTGTAATGCTGATGCCACTTCGTACGTATTAAATTTAACATCTTTGTTAAACCAATTTTTAAAGGAGTCAAACGACTGATTAAACGTTAATGTTCCTGAAATAAATGTTAAGGATTTGAATTTATCTAAGACTTGTTGTGTCAAAATATCTTTAACAGCATAATCTTTTACAAGTAAACGAATCGTTGATTTTTGGCTTAAATTTTTAATTGAAATAAAGCTTGTATGATTATCTTTCAAACTTTGTTCTGTTTGTCTAAAACGCTCTTTTAGGTATAATAATTGCTTTCTCATAGTCTTTATAGTTTTGTGACTCATGCCATTAAACACTTCTAATGTTTTGTTTAATTTGTGTATTAAACGATGTAAATCTTTGATAATCTGATCATTGTCAAATTCGTAAACATAATGATATTTGTGTATGTCATCGTCATATACGTCTGCGTTTTGTACAATATTGTAAATATTATTGAACAACTGTTCATTAAGTTCATGAATATCGTTAATATTTGATTTCAGACCAAACACATCTATTGGAGCTATATCTAATTTCTCTAAAATACGTTGTTGTTCTAAATGATCTATGGCTTTTAATAATTTTTCATTTTCATTTTTACCGATAAGCCCTAACTGATATTTAATATCTGCATAGTTTAATTCATTTGTAACTTGATTAAGTGCATAATCAGGTAAGCGATGTGCTTCATCAATAATACAATCGTCAAATAGCTGGTAAATTGAATTTTCAGCATCAGAATGAATTAAATGAGCGTGGTTCGTAACGCCAATTTGGATATTTTGAGCATTGCGTTTGAGGTAATTATAGTAATGAATATCATGACGAACTGGAACATAAGTTTCAATCTTCTGATCGAAATACATTTTTTGTCCGCCTTTTAAGTTCAATTCTTGAATATCACCTGTATCCGTTTCTGTAATCCAAATCAATAATTGCATTTTAAGTATACTAACTTCGTAATTGTTAGTTTCTTCTTTTAAAATTTGGCTTATAAGTCCAAGTGAAATATAGTCATTTTTACTTTTAATAAGTGTTGCGTTGACTTTGAAATTGAGTGCGTTATTTAAAGCCGGTATATCTTTTTCTAATAATTGACTTTGTAATAACTTTGTATTTGTTGAAATCATAACATGTCGACCAGTTTCGATATTATACATTAACGCAGCTAAAAGGTATGCTAGAGACTTGCCACTTCCAAGTGGTGCTTCTATCATGGCTTTTTCACCATGCATAAGTTGTTCTAAAATAATTTCTGATAAATAAAGTTGTTGTGGTCGATATGTTAGATCTAATTGTTTAGTTGCTTTTTTATATAGCGTCTTTAATGTGCCATTAAATTCAGTCACAGGTCCTTTTAAATCTACTTGCTTTTTATAAATAATTTGCTCAAATTGACCAAATTGTTGATCTAATGTTGCGGATTTATGTTGTCTTACCATTTCGAATAAAATGTGATATAAATCATATTTTAAGTCTTTACTTAAATAATATAATTGTTTCAATGTATCAAGCGGTAATTGTTCAAACTTTTCAAAGGCTTTAATCATTAAGTGAGCTGTGGTTGTAGCATCTTCATCCGCTCTATGTGCGTTTGTTAGAGGAATATTATGTGCTTCGGCTAGTTCACTTAATTGATAGCTTTTATCTGTTGGGAAGGCAACTTTAAATAATTCTAACGTATCCATAACACGTTTAGGTCGGTATTTGATATTGCAATTTTTAAATGCTTTTTTAATGAAGTTTAAATCAAACGCGACATTATGAGCAACGAATACACAGTCTTTAAGTTGTTGATAAATATCATTAGCAATATCTTTGAAATACGGTGCTTGTTCAAGCATTGTCTCTTCAATTGAAGTAAGTGCTTGAATAAACGGAGGTATTTCTAAATCAGTTCGAATCATTGAATGATATGTGCCTATTATTTTGTTTTGTCGAACGAAAGTAATGCCGATTTGAATAATATCATCGTAATCAAGTTGATTACCTGTAGTTTCTAAATCAACAACTGCATATGTTGCTATTCCCATAGCTATCTCTCCTAGTTTACATTGTTATAATTCTATATCTGCACTAATTAACCTTCTAAGTTGTCCTTGATTGTCCTTAACCATTAAGAAACCATCATGATCAATATCAATGGCTTCACCGATAAATTGTTCATTATTTTCTGTGAAACGTAATGGTCTTTGCCACATGTTTGTAGCTGCAATATATTCCTCACGAATATCTTCAAAAGGTACTTTTAAGAATTGATTATATCGTTTTTCAATTTCTTTAATTAATATATCTAAAAATTCATAACGATTAAAATCGTATTCTGAATGTATACGCATACTTGTTGCTCTATGTCTTATCTCTTCATCAAAATCAGTTTCTTGATGATTCATATTAATACCGATACCACAAATAATTGCTTCAATCGCATCGTAATTGGCAACCATTTCTGTTAGGAAACCACACACTTTTTTGCCATCTATGTATATATCATTAGGCCATTTAATCGTAACATCATCAGTTGAAAATTGTTGAATCGCATCTTTAATTCCTAATGCCATAAATAAATTGAATTTCGGAATCATTGCGTACGGTACATCAGGACGAAGTACTAGTGACATCCAAAGACCTTTGCCTTTACTAGAAGCCCAATTTCGATTAAAGCGACCTCGCCCTTTTGTTTGTTCATCACTCAATATTAAAAAGGTATCATGATTACCTACTAACGCTTGTTTCGCTTTTAATTGTGTTGAATCTACTGTACTCATTACTTCTATTTGATCAAATAAATCACGTTGCTCGATAATCGGATTAACAATACCACTATACCAATGATCTGGGAGTGTTTTTAGTAAATGCCCTTTATGATTAATAGATTCAATATCACAACCATCTAATTTTAATTGATCAATGACTTTTTTAACAGCTGCTCTTGAAATATTAAGTTGATCTGCTATGTATTGACCTGAAATATATTCAGGTTGATGTTCATATAGCATTCTTACAACATCTTGACTATATTTTGACATGACTATCCACCCATTTCATTATTTCATTATACGTATTGCTTACTTTGTTAGTTACGACGGCAACTTCTACTTTTCTTAAGACATCTTTGACCCAAGGACCACCTTGTTGATTTAAATGTTGCATCAAATCATTCCCGTTTATAGCTAGTTGTTGTCGTTGATTAATAGGTAATTGTTGATATGAATCTTTAATTGTCTGTTGATTTATAATCAGTGGACTTGCAGTTTTAATGTGATTTTTAGAAAGAGTTGGCGTATGCTTAATAATAGTTAAAATATCATTAATATCATAATCATACACCATCATTGTTAAATCTGATTTTGAATTGACTTCCGGTAATTGATTGATGATTGAAACCAGATGCTTAATATGTGATTGCTCTTTATTACTTATTTTAAGTTTTGATAATGGTTCTTCATTATTCATTTTCGCATTAAGTATAGCAATCCATACATCAAACTGCATAGGTTCATCAATTATTAAATTTTGCATGTCTAATTTTTCAAAATATGGAATATATTTAAAAGCATCTAATTGAATTAAATGATGATAGCTAGTAGCAACATTTTGACCACTGATTAATTTCTTGAGTTCAACGATAATACGTTCAATGGATAAATATTTGATATCTTCAATTTGATTTACCATAGCTTGGAACGTGTTATCTTCTATTGAAAAGTTAAGCTGAGATTGAAAACGTAAACCTCTTAATATACGAAGTGCATCTTCGGCAAATCTTTCAGAAGGATTACCCACTGTTCTTATAATGGCTTGATGAATATCACTTTCACCATTAAAATAGTCAAATGTCTTATACTCAGTGTCCATTGCAATTGCATTTATTGTAAAATCACGTCTTTGAACATCTTCGTATAAATCTCTTACGAAATGAACATCACTTGGGCGACGGTGATCAATATATTCCTCTTCAGCACGAAATGTTGTTACTTCATAATTTTCATGATTGAATACTACATTAATCGTACCATGTTCTTTTCCTACTGGGATAGTATGGCTGAAAATGGATTCAATCTCATCTGGTGTTGCACTTGTAGTAATATCTATATCGTGAATTTCTCTATGCATGAGATAATCTCTTACAGAGCCACCTACAAAATAAGCTTGAAATCCTTGTTGTTGTATTTGAGTTAATATGGGTTTGGCTTTTTCAAATAGTTCATTACTCATGCAAGTTCTCACCTTTATTTAACATTTGACGGTAATAATGTTCATATTGATCTGTAATCAATTCTGAGCCAAATCGTTGTTCTATATCTAATAACATTTGTGATTGTAATTGTTGATAAAGCTCATTGTCTTGTAATAGTTTAAGTGCATATTCAGCCGCTTTGTCACTGTCACCTACATCGACAATAAATCCAGTTTCACCGTGTTTAATGACTTCTTTAATACCACCTGCATTTGAACCAATAGGAACGACACCTGTTTTCATAGCTTCTAAAAGCGTTAATCCAAAGCTCTCTTTTTCACTTAATAATAAAACTAAGTCTGATAATTGATAGAATGCACTAACGTTATCTTGCTTGCCTAAAAAGAGAACATTCTCTTCTACACCAAGATCTCGTGTTTTTTGACGCATATCAATGAGTTCTGGGCCATCACCTAGTAAAATTAATTTACTTGGGATTTGTTGATGAACTTTAGCAAATGTTTCAATGACTGTATCAATTCGTTTTACTGATCTAAAGTTAGAAACATGAATCAATACCTTTTCATGTGGTTCAATACCATAATCAGATTTGAAGCTTTCGTCATGACGAGTAGGAAATTCATTTTCTCTAACGAAGTTATATATAGGTATGATTTCTTTTTCAGTATGAATAATTTCTTTAGTTTGTTCTGCTAATGAATGACTGACACTTGTAACGATATCGCTCTCTTCAATACCGAATTTAATAGCACCTTTAAGTGAATGGTCATAGCCAAGAACTGTTATATCAGTACCATGAAGTGTCGTCATAATTTTAATATCTTTACCTGACATTTGTTTTGCTAAAATACCACAAATCGCATGTGGCACAGCATAATGCATATGTAAAATATCTAAGTCATACTCTTTTATCACTTCTGAAATTTTAGTACTTAACGTAATATCATATGGTGGATATTGGAAAACGGCATATTGGTTTACTTCAACTTGATGGAAAATGATATTAGGTAATGGTTTGCGGATTCTAAATGGTATGTTTGATGTAATAAAATGAACTTCATGACCTCGCTCAGCCATTTTAATACCTAATTCTGTGGCAATGATACCTGAGCCACCCATGGACGGGTAACACGTTATTCCTATCTTCATTTATGTCCCATCCTTTCTATTATCAATTTATAAAATAGTTACTTTCTCTCGAATCGATTATAATCACGTGTATTGAATTTTTGCATAGTTTCATCAAAACTTTCAGTCATATCGATTCCTAATGAATTGGCAATACATAGTAATACAAATAAGTTATCGCCTAACTCTGCTTTAATCGTATTATCTTCTTCAGTATCTTTCTTTTTCTTCTCACCGTAATGATGATTAATTTCTCGAGAAAGTTCTCCAACTTCTTCTGTTAGTCTAGCGAGATTAGCTAAGGGAGAAAAATAACCTGCTTTAAATTGACTAATATAATCATCTACTTCTTTTTGCATTTGAGTCATTGATTTCAATTAAATTCTCTCCTTTGAATGCATTTCTAATATAGTATATATCAAAATAAAGTGATATGCATTCTTAGTGCAATTTAAGGTTGGTAATTTATTTTTATTGCTTATTGGGATGGTGATTAATGATGATTAATATGAAAAAGCATAAAAAAAACTGGTTAATAATGTCTGTATGACAATATCAACCAGTGGATGTGTCTAAATTTAAATCATATAGTTATTAATCACTTGATCTAGCGATTAAAATAATACGTGCTAATTCAGCTAATGCAACTGCTGTTGATGCAACATAAGTCATTGCTGCAGCTGATAATACTTTTTTAGCGTGTTTGTACTCTTTCTCATTTACGATATTCAATGCTGTAATTTGTTTCATTGCACGTGAACTGGCATCAAATTCAACGGGTAATGTCACGATTGAGAATAAAACTGCTAGTGACATTAATCCAGCACCAATCCATAATGCAGTAGATCCAAAGGCACTACCTAATGCAGTTAACACAATACCTAACATAATAACAATGTAACTTAATGAACTACCTAAGTTAGCTACAGGTACTAATGCTGATCTGAATCTCAAGAATACATAACCTTGTTGGTGTTGAATTGCGTGACCAACTTCGTGGGCTGCAATGGCTGTACCAGCAACAGAAGGTCTATCGTAGTTTGCAGGAGATAAACAAACAACTTTTTTATTTGGGTCATAGTGGTCTGTTAAGAAACCATCACCTTTAACTACATCGACATCATAAATGCCGTTTGCATGTAGGATTTCTTCAGCTACTTCACGACCAGTCTTACCACTTGTGGATCTAACTTGTGAGTATTTTTCATAGTTAGATTTAACTTTATGTTGAGCCCACATTGGAATGACCATTAATATTACAAAATAAATAATCATTGATATTAAAGACAATAAACTCACTCTCCTTTAATCATATTTTACTGTCAAAATGCACTTTAATCAAATGATTTAACTTTCAATACTTGTTTAAGAAATAAATATAAAAATAGCGAAATGATACTTAGACAAATAGATAATACCCCAATTTCAATAACATGGGAAGCAATAAACTTATAATAAGGAAATTGCATTTTAACATAGTCCATATAATCGTTTAAAAACACCCAAATTAATGAAATTACAAAACCCAAAATAGTTATTTTAAAGCGAGGATAAAAGTAAAATGCTTGTAATGCCATAATGCCATGTGATATCAAAAGCATTAATCCATTAATAGTTACCTCTCCATCTATTACAAACATAATCAAGTTCATAATCACTGCCCAAACACCATATTTTATTAAAGTTACGAATGCTAAAGCTTCAATTATGGATGATGATTTATTTAATAACAATAATGCAATGGATATAGTTAAAAATAACGAAGCGGTTGGGCTATCTGGAACAAAAGGAACAAAATAAGATGGTGTTATATACAACTGACCACTATACCAGTCATAGCCATATATTGTACCTATCGCATTACATACAAGTAAAAATATTAAAACGGTCGATAATATAATGAAACTTCCCAGTATTGTTTAATAGTCATTATTGTTATCTCCGATATCATGTTTAGTTTTCTTAGCTTTTAAAATATTAAGTATTTGTGTAAGTTGGTAAAATCTTTCTTGTTCTTTCATCTGTAGACTTAAATCTATATTATCTTGAAGTGTTTCAATTAAGGTTGTTTGTTTACGATCACTCATAGAGATTGAATACAAATCTTGAACATACGATGTATAATGTGGCGAATGGATTAATTGCGCTAAAATTAAATCGTCTAATCGACTTTCACGTTGATGTTCAGAAGAAAAATGCAATTGGATATCAAAAGTCATATCGTTATTTGCAATGACTTCGAAAATTTCATTTGTGTTAACGAGTGCTTGTTGATGGTCGTTAAATTGAATTGCAGAAGCATCTGAATTTACTTCTGCAATTTTTAATGTCATATGTTGTTGTATTTTTTCCTCGACGAAATGTATACGTTGTAGTTTTTTTGGACTAGCTTTTAAATAATTTAATACCCATACTGAAATACGAGATTTAAATTCATAATGGAATAGCAAATATTCGATAAAACTTTGTTTCATTTTTGTAAGGGAGCTATTCATTTCGTACCATTCCTTTTAAGATTGTAAACGTATTGCTTCATCATGCCATGTTTCATTGCTTGGATCCATTTCAAGTAGTTGATCAAGAATAGATTTAGCTTGTTCTTTTTGCCCTATTTCTACGAGATAGAAATAGTAGTCGCTTAAGAATTCAGATTGTGTTTTTAAAGTTGGATAAGCTAATTCAAAGAAATGTTGTGCTTCTTTGTCACGTTCTTCTTGTCCGTAGGCATAGGCTAAATGCCACATAAACACAGGGTCTAAATCTTCTTCATCTACATATGTGAGCAAGTCGATAAGTGCTTCATAATCTTCTTCACTTCTATATAAATCACTTAAAATCAATAATGGCTCATGATATGCATTATCTACTTCTAGTGCTTGTTTTAATAAAGTGACACCTTCATTCGCATCGCCATGTTCAATTTCTATACTACCTGTTGAAACCATTAATTCTTTATAAAATTGACTTAAACGTAATCCTTCTTTACCAATTTCAATAGCATCCGGATAATTTTTTTCGTTTTCGTATAATGATTGTAAATAGAAATAACCTTGTAAGAAATCAGGGTCTTTCGTTAATAACGTTTTCATTATTTTAATGGCTTCTTGTGTTATGTCATTTTTTTCATAAGCAATTGCTTTTTTGAAATAATCTTCAGAATTCATCTCAGTTTCATTAATTTCATCATATAGGCGAATAGCATCACTATAATTTCCGCTTTGTAAGCTACAATCTGCTTGTCTAGAGAATAAGTTAATACCATTGACTTCATATTCACCAGTTTCAAGTACTGTTTCATATTCAGTGCTAGCACGTAAATATTGCCCATCGAAATATAGTAATTCTGCTAAAGCGAAATGTAGAATTGGATCATTAGGTTCTAATTGAATCGCGGCTTGAATTTTATCGATAGCGACTTCAAGCATATTAATTTGTTGATATAAATCTGCTTCGAGCATTAATTTTTCTGTAGATTCTTCAACTTGACTTAAATACTCTAACGCTTCGTCAGTTTGGTTCTCTGACATTAGCCCTTCAATAAAGTAAATAAGTAATTCACTTTCGTCTGGATATCTGTGATAAAGCGTTCGGAATACTTCTAAACCTTGTGGTGTTAAACCAAAGTTGTAAAGTGTTTCACCTAAAATGAATAATGCATCATCGTTATTTGAACTCAGCACTTCATTTACACGAGTATCTAAATTTGTTAATTTTTGTAAATTGATATCGTCTATTAATTTGTAGATATCTTCCATTACTATTTTCCCTCATTTTCTAAAAGCTTGAATTTTGGTAAGAAACCTGGAAATGAAACATTAACTGCATCAAATTGTTCTATGGATAAAGGTTCTGAGCTGAGTAGTGATGCAACAGCTAACATCATTCCTATACGGTGATCGGTCTGACTATCAACTGTGACACTAGTTTTAAATTCAGAAGGATGGATTATAAGACCATCATTTGTTGGTTGCAATTCAAAACCTAATTGATTTAGCATATCTGCTGTCGTATCAATTCTGTTTGTTTCTTTAACCTTTAATTCTTCTGCATCTTTAATCACACTCGTACCTGACGCTTGTGTACAAAGTAATGCAATGACGGGTAATTCATCAATTGCTCTCGGTACAAGTTCTCCATATATTTGAATGGGTTTTAAATTTGGTGTATAACGCACACGTAAAGATGCAGTCGGTTCCGATTCTTCTGTTATGTCACTAAGTTCAATATGACCACCCATTTGTTTAACGATGTCTATGATACCTGAACGAGTTGGGTTAATGCCAACATTATGAATTGTAACATCACTGCCAGGTGTGATTAAGGCTGCAACGATGAAAAATGCAGCAGAAGAAATATCGCCTGGAACATGAAAATCACGTGGTTGTATATGTTGTACTGCTAATGGTTTGGTAGTAATCGTTTTATCATTAACTGAAATAGGAATATTAAAATGTTCAAACATAGTTTCTGTATGATTACGGCTAACATCTATTTCTGTGATGCTAGAAGATTCTTTAGAAAAGATACTAGCAAATAATATAGCGCTTTTTACTTGGGCACTAGCTACTTCCATAGTATATTGCATGCCTTTAATGTTTGAAGGCTTAATAATTAAGGGTGTGTAATTACCATCCACGCCACTAATTTGTGCGTTCATTTTTAGTAATGGTTTTAATACTCTATCCATTGGACGTTTACCGATTGAAACATCTCCCGATAATACACTTTCCAGACCAACACCACTTAACAATCCGGCTAATAAACGTGTTGTTGTGCCTGAATTACCTGTATACAGAACTTGATGTGGCGTTTTAAAATTTTGATAACCAGGTGAATCAACAATAATACGATCTTCTTCTTCGGTGATTGTTACACCTAAAAGTTCAAAGATGGCCATCGTTCTTTTACAATCTTCACCTAATAATGGTTTATATATAGTTGTTTGTCCTGTTGCTAATGATGCGAGCATAATTGCTCTGTGCGTGATGGATTTGTCACCAGGCACCTCAATGTTCCCTGTTAAAGGACCATTAATATCAATTGTTTGTGTAATCGACATCATTTATTCACCTACTTTATTTTTGATTGAAGTTCGTTAAATGCAGCTAAGTGTGTAGATTTGTTTACGTGTTCTACAACTGCATGACCTAATGATTTCATTAGAACCATTTGAATGCCATCTTGGTTATTCTTTTTATCTAAAAGCATATATTGATAAATATCATCGAATTCTAACTCTTTTATAATGTTAATTGGATATCCTAGTGAGTCTAAATAATTAAGATAATGATCAATATCATATGTGGTTTTTAATATTTGATTAGACACGATAAATTGATAAACAATACCTATCATCACAGCATGACCATGTGGAATTTTATATTTATATTCAATAGCATGGCCAAATGTATGCCCTAAATTTAAAAACTTACGAATACCTTGCTCTTTTTCATCATTCACAACGATATTTAGCTTTGTTTCGATACCTTTATAAATATATGTTTCAATATCATCTAATGACGCTAATACTTCTTTATTAGGAAAATGTTGTTCAATATTGCTAGTGTCTTCTTGACCATTTAGTAATGCATGTTTATAGACTTCTGCATAACCACTTAGTACTTCACTATAAGGTAATGTTGTTAAGAAATCTAAATCATAAATAACAGCTTTAGGTCGATAAAATGCACCGATTAAGTTTTTACCATGTTGAGAATTAATTCCAACTTTACCACCAATACTTGAATCATGGGCTAAGATAGTTGTTGGGACTTGTATAAATGACACGCCTCTTAATACACTTGCAGCTATAAATCCTGCAAAGTCACCTGTTGCGCCTCCACCAATAGCAATAATTGCTGTATTTCTCGTAATTTGAAAGCTTAAAATATGTTCGGCAATTTCATGGAAGTAATTAAAAGATTTCGTTTGTTCACCCGATGGAATGATTATTTTATGAGCGTGATTCACACTAATAAAGTGATCTATTTTATCTTTGAAATGTTGATACACTGTTTCATCAATGATAAAAAATGACTGATCATAAGATTGAGTGAAATCTTGTAGTTGATTAATAGCACCATGCTCAACAATAATTGGATAATTATTATCTTGATAAGTTGTATTTAATTTCATATTTATTCACCTGATTTATGAGGATTAGAATTCGATATTTAACTGTCGACGTTCTGCGATTTGTGCTTTTAGTTGGTCAATGTGATTAGCTTGGAATTCTTCTAATAATGCTTTAGCTAATTCAAAAGCGACTGCATGTTCGCAAACAACGCTTGCTGCTGGAACAGCACAACTATCAGAGCGTTCAATCGTTGCTTTGAAATCTTCTTTTGTGTTGATATCTACTGAGTTTAATGGTTTGTATAATGTAGGAATAGGTTTCATTACACCATTAACAATGATAGGCATTCCGTTTGACATACCACCTTCAAATCCACCTAAGTGGTTTGAAGCTCTATAGTATCCTTGAGTTTCGTTATACATAATTTCGTCTTGAATTTCGCTACCAGGCTTTTCAGCGGCTTTAAATCCTTCGCCAAAGCTAACTCCTTTAAATGCATTAATACTTACTACACCTTGAGCTATACGACCATCTAGTTTACGATCATAATGAACATAGCTTCCGATTCCTACTGGCATGTTTTCTGCCATTACTTGAACCACGCCACCTATTGAATCGCCTTCTTTTTTAGCTGCATCAATTTTATCTCTCATTTGTTGAGCAATATCTTCATTAATAACTCGAACGTCATTTTTATCGATATTAGATTTAAATGTCTCTGCATCATAAAGGCCTTCATCTTTTATGCCACCGATTTCTACAACTCTACTATATATATGAATATCTAATTGAGCTAATAATATTTTAGAAACAGCACCTACTGCTACACGAGCAGCTGTTTCTCTAGCTGAAGAACGTTCTAAGACGTTGCGTAAATCTCTATGGTTATATTTCATTCCGCCAACAAGATCAGCATGTCCTGGTCTTGGTTTAGAAATAGTACGTTTCATATTTTTTCGTTCTTCTTCACTAATCGGTTCAATACCCATGATATTTCTCCAATGAGTAAAATCATCGTTCGTAACGACTAATGTAATCGGACTACCTAGTGTATAGCCATTTCTTACACCTGAAACAATCTCGATAGCGTCTTTTTCAATTTGCATACGACGACCTCTACCATATCCGCCTTGTCGTTTAAACATTTCTTTATTAATATCTTCAGCTTTAATTTCTAAATTAGCTGGAACACCTTCAATTATTACTGTTAGTTGTGGGCCATGTGATTCTCCTGAAGTTAAATATCTCACTAAAGCACACTCCTTTCTCTTTAGTTCTTTTATGAATTATTATATGTGTTTAATAATATCACAATCAATAAATCAATATAAGTTTATCGAGCTACCGTCATTTTTATTACAAATCAAAAATATGAGTTTAAGAGTTATTTCTAAATGGAATTAATTGATTGATCACAGATGATATTATTTTGAACAAGTTTTGATTGAATTATAAATACTTACATATTATTTCGTTAACCAACCAAATAAAAAAGTGATAAAGTACCAATCCCTAAATTAGGTTAGTGGTACTTATGCATTAGTTTTAGTTAAGGTATTCAATAAGTTATAACTAATGCAACAACTGCTAATATATAATTGAAGCCCGAGACATTGATTTATGTCTCAGGCTCTATGGATAAAATGAATTACTTTTTAAATTTTATTTTTTTATTCGTATAACCAAGCATCTCTAGGAGATTCATAACTATTTACTTCTTCATCATTAAACCATAAACTAATTTCTCTTTGAGCAGATTCCACTGAATCAGAACCATGAATGATATTTCTACCAACTGTTAAACCTAAATCTCCTCTAATAGATCCAGGAGTAGCATCAGATGGGTTTGTGCTTCCGATGATATGACGAGAAACCGCTACAGCATCTTCACCTTCAACAACCATTGCAAAAACTGGTGCAGAAGTAATGAAAGAAATTAAATTGTTGTAGAAAGGTTTACCTTCATGTTCGCTATAATGCTTTTCAGCTAATTCTTGTGGTACTTGCATTAATTTGCCACCTACAAGTTTTAATCCTTTGTTCTCAATACGAGAAATTATTTCTCCGATAAGATTTCTTTGTACTGCATCTGGTTTAATCATTAAAAATGTACGTTCCACTTTGTGTTGTCCCCCTGTAATTTAAAATAACAAGCTTCTGAAGTATGTATAAATTAACTTGTCCGCTAATTATAAAGTAGCTAACTTATATACTACCAATTAATTAAAGCGCTTTCAAGCTGATTTACATGATTTACACATTTCTAGAACCCATTTTTTTAATTAACTTTTTAAATAAGTTTCGGGCTTGATTATCATCTAATTCATCAATTAGATTGAGCGCTTTATTCAAGTATTTTTCACTTATATCTTTTGAAACTTGAATATTATTTGAATTGCGTATAATATCTATACATTTTTCAAATTCTTCTTTATTACTGTCTCTATCTAAGTGAGCAATCATATCTTTGAAAGATGCATTATCTCTCATTTCAAGCAAAACTGGCAATGTGATGTGACCATTCATCAAATCGCTACCTACAGGCTTACCTAATTTCTTTTCAGTGCTAGTAAAATCGAGTATATCGTCGACAATTTGAAAACTCATTCCGATGTAATGACCAATCATTTTTAACTTTCTAATTGTTTCTTTGTCAGATTGAGACGTAATAGCACCTACTTCTGTAGCTAACTGAATTAGTAAAGCAGTTTTACGGTTAATTCTTCTTAAATAGTTAGTAATCGTTTGTTCGCTATTGAATTGATCTTGGAATTGGAATAATTCACCACGACATACGTCCACGATAGATTCAGATAAAATTTCATGAACACGTTGGTCTTTAATTTCTGATAAATGTTGTAAACCTAACGCAAGTAAGAAGTTCCCTGTGATAATCGCTGTTGTTTGGTCCCATTTCTTAGAAATTGTAAGTCTTCCACGTCGTTTATCACTTTTATCGATAACATCATCATGGACTAATGTTGCCATATGAATGAGTTCTAATGCTACAGCCACTTTATACGTATCTTCTGAAACGCCTTCTTCTTTACCGAACTGGCTACTAAGAATGACGAAAGCTGGTCTAACACGTTTTCCACCTGAAGAAAGTAAATGAAAAGCGGCTTCTTCAAGTACTTTATCATTACTATGAATTGATTGTTCTAGACGCTTTTCAACTTTTTTTATTTCATTGTTCATGTTTAACTTTGCCACGTTAATCACCTTTGGTCGTATCATTTTTGTTTATAGCCAAGGTGCATTGCAGCAACGCCACCTGTGAAGCTACGTACTTTTATGTTATTAAATCCTGCTTGTTGAAATAATCGTTTTAATTTTTCTTTACCTGGAAAATCAAAAGTAGATTGTTGTAACCATTCATATTCTTCTTTTGATTTAGCGAATAATTTACCAAAGATTGGCATCACAAATTTAAAATATAAACGATATACTTGTTTGAATACAGGTAATGTTGGTTGACTCGTTTCTAAGCATACAACCATACCGCCTAGTTTAAGTACACGATTCATTTCTTTTAATGCGCCTAAATAGTCTGGTACATTTCGTAAGCCGAATCCGATTGTGACATAATCGAATGAATTATCATCAAATGGTAAGTTCATGGCATCTCCATGGACTAAATTAATATTGTCCATATTTGATGTTTTTTCTTTTCCTACTTCTAACATGTTTTCACTGAAATCAATACCAGTTACTTCTCCTTCAGGACCTACAGCTTTACTTAAAGCGATTGTCCAATCAGCAGTACCACAACATACATCAAGGGCTTTACTCCCTTTTTTGACTGACATTTCTTTCATAACATGTTTTCTCCACACTTTGTGTTGTTCGAAACTAATAATGTTATTAAGTCTATCGTATTTTTTTGAAATATTTTGGAATACTGTATGAACTTGTTCTTTTTTTGCGTTATTTTCAGCCATCTTTAATTACCTCTTCTTTTATCTAGCGTTTGTTTGATGTCTTTCATAATTAGATTAACACGTTCTTTATTATAATTTTTTAAATATGATGGATAGTAGTCATGTACATCGTCATATAAAAAGTCATATATCTGAGTTGCATTTCCTTCATTATTAAAATGAGTTAACGTAATATATGGGAATAATGTTTCAATTTTAAAAATTGCGTCACTCGCTTCTTCATCAGTTAATACATGTTGATGTAGTGAAGATTTAAGCTCGCTCACTTCAACAATAGCTTTACTCATTGCTAGTTGATATTCAGGATCATTTATTTCAGCTAGTATAGTATAGAAATGTGCACTTAATAAATCTCCAACTAGAATAGAATGCTTTGATAAACGATTGTTAGATATGTCATCTAGATGTTTCATCGAAGTGTCGATTGTGAGGCAAGCTAACTTTGCTTTTTCAGGTAGTGAGCATGTGTCTAAAAATTGACCCAACTTTTCATTGATTTGTATGGTTTCATAATCAACTATACCCTTAAGCCTTTGCTTAATATCTATATTTAATTTGCTTACAGTAGTTTCCATGTTCACACCTCACGATATTATCACTATTTATATTAACATTATATATCAAAAAATTAAATATTAGAGTCCCTTCTCATCTTTATTAGATTACAGAATTTATACTTATGTAAAAAGTAACGCTTTTTATGTATTATATGATTATGTATTTGGAGTTATGTTAAATAGTTAATTAATTTTTCTCTTTTTGATAGAGAACTAAATTTTTATTTTATACAAAAAGAAAAAAGCCCTCGAAGGGCTTTTTTAAGTAAAATTATTTTACTGCATCTTTTAATGCTTTACCAGCTTTGAATGCTGGAACTTTACTTGCAGGAATGTCGATTTCTTTACCTGTTTGAGGGTTACGGCCTTTACGAGCAGCACGCTCACGTACTTCAAAATTACCGAAACCGATTAATTGTACCTTTTCACCTTTAGCAAGTGAGTTTTGGATAGATTCAAAAACAGCGTCTACTGCTGAACCAGCTTCTTTTTTAGTTAAATCAGCTTGTTCTGCAACTGCATTGATTAAATCAGTTTTATTCATTATGAATTCACCTCCTGAGGTTTGATAATGATATCATTATATCATTATGGTTAGACTTTAACACACTGATTACTGTCACCGCAACGATTTATATATTAAAAACCTTAAAATAATACGATTAGAATTAATTTTTTTGGAAAACACATCAATAAAGTGTAAAATGACACTTTATTATTCTGATTTTTTGTCTCTACCCATTAATTCTTTAATACTTTCTTTAACAGGAACATCCTCGAATAACACTTTGTATAATGCTGTAGTGATTGGCATATCAACATTAACTTCTTGTGCTAAATAATAAACAGATTTAGTTGTATAAATTCCTTCAACTACCATTTTCATTTCTTCAAGTGCTTCATCTGTTGTTTTACCTTGGCCTAATTTATAACCTAATGTAAAGTTACGAGAATGAGTTGATGTACAAGTTACAATTAAGTCACCTATGCCACCTAAACCTAAGAATGTCATAGGATCGGCACCTAATTTTTCTCCTAAGCGACTAATTTCAGCTAAACCACGTGTCATAAGAGCTGCTTTTGCATTATCACCAAATCCCATTCCAGCTACGATACCACTTGCTACTGCAATGATGTTTTTCAACGCGCCACCTAGCTCAACTCCGACTAAATCATTATTTGTATATACTCTTAAATAATCATTCATAAATAAATCTTGAATTAATTGGCTTACTGCTTCATCTTTTGATGATGCTGCCACAGTTGTAGGTTGTTTGATAACAACTTCTTCAGCGTGACTTGGTCCTGATAATACACCAATACCTGCATTGTGTTCAGGAGAGATTGAATCTTCCAACATTTCAGATACACGTTTGAACGTACCATTTTCAATACCTTTTGCAACATGAATAAAAGTCTTTTTTGTAGTTAGTAATCCATCGATTTTACTAGCAACTTCTCTCATTGCTTTAGTAGGTAAAGCCATTAAATATATATCTGCAAAATCTACAACTTTGCTTAAATCTGTACTGGCTTTAATAGATGGATCTAGTTTTGCTTCTTTTAAATAATTTTTATTCATATGATGTGTATTTAATTCTTCGACGTTTTCGTCATTTTTACCCCACATTAGTACATCATGGCCATTTTGTGCTAATACATTGGCTAATGCTGTACCAAAACTTCCCATACCAAATACTGATATTTTAGTCATATTAATATTCCCCTCCGTTTTAATTTCTTTTTCTTGGAATGATATGAACAGGTGTACCTTCAAATCCAAAGGCATGTCTAATTTGATTTTCAAGATAACGTTTATAAGAAAAATGCATTAATTCAACGTCATTAACAAATACAACAAATGTTGGCGGTTCAATCGCAACTTGTGTTGTATAAAAGACATTTAGTCTTCTACCTTTATCTGTTGGAGTAGGATTCATTGAAATTGCATCAGTCACTACTTCGTTTAATGTTGAACTTTGTACACGTTTTTTATGATTTTCACTTGCCTCTTTAATATAAGGGAATAACGTTTTCAATCTTAATTGTTCTTTAGCTGAGACAAAGGCAATTTGTGCGTAGTCTAAGAATTGGAATTCTTTTCTAACGTCTTCTGTAAATTTCTTCATCGTTTTACTGTCTTTTTCTACTGTATCCCATTTATTAACAACAATGACGATTGCTTTACCTTCTTCATGCGCATATCCAGCGACACGTTTATCTTGTTCAATAATACCTTGTTCTGCATCGATAACAACTAAGACGACATTTGAACGTTCAATTGCTTTTAATGCTCTTAAGACTGAATACTTTTCTGTAGATTCGTATACTTTACCTTTTTTACGCATTCCAGCTGTATCTATTAACACGTAATCTTGACCGTCGAATGAATATTCTGTATCGACAGCATCTCTTGTAGTACCAGCAACATTAGAAACAATGACACGTTCTTCACCTAAAATGGCATTGACTAAACTAGATTTCCCTACATTTGGGCGACCAATAATTGATAAACGAATTGTATCATCATCGTATGGGTCTTCTTGTTCTTCACCAAAGTTTTCAACGACGGCATCTAATAGATCACCTAAACCTAAACCGTGCGAACCTGAAATTGGATAAGGTTCTCCAAATCCTAAAGAATAAAAATCATAGATGTCGTTACGCATTTCTAAGTTATCTACTTTGTTTACTGCGAGAACGACAGGTTTTTTACTTTTATAGAGCATTTGTGCTACCATTTCATCGCTTTGTGTTAATCCTTCTCTAACATTAACCATAAATACGATAACGTCCGCTTCGTCGATGGCTACTTCTGCTTGTGCTCTAATTTGTGTTTGGAATGGTGCATCTCCAATTTCAATACCACCTGTATCTATAATATTGAATTCATGAGTTAACCATTCACCTGATGAATAGATTCGGTCTCTGGTTACACCAGGCGTGTCTTCAACGATAGAAACACGTTCGCCGACTACTCTATTAAAAATTGTAGATTTCCCTACATTAGGCTTGCCTACAATTGCTACTATAGGTTTAGTCATTTGTTAACTTCCTCTCTTTCTTAATCTCTATAATTTTATCACATGCAAGCACTGATTCAAAATACGTTTGTAACAAACGACTAAATATATTAAATAATACTTGAGAAGATGTAAAAAAACACTCCAATTAAAGAGATAACTCTAATTGGAGTGTAAATGTAATTTATCGTTTATTAAAATTTAAGATCTTTAAACTTATCACCAAAGACATCACCTAAAGTAGGGTTATCTTCTTCAGTATCTTTATTTAAATAAGATTGTGTTGTAGAAGCATCGCTTTCAACTACATCTTCGTTTGGTAAAGTAGCTTTGATAGATAATGATACACGTTCATTGTCTTCATCAATACCTAAGATTTTAACACTAACTTGTTGACCTGGTTCTAATACTTCACCTGGTGTACCAATGTGCTTATGATCAATTTCTGAGATATGAACTAAGCCTTGTACTCCAGGAGCAATTTCAACGAATGCACCGAAGTTAGCTAATCTTACAATTGTACCTTCGATAACGTCATTTTCGTGGAATTGACCTTTAATTTGTTCGAATGGTGTTGGTAAAGTATCTTTGATTGATAATGAAATACGTTCAGTATCTTTATCAACTGATTTTACTTTTACTTTCACTTTTTCGCCAACTGAAACAACCTCTTCTGGAGATTGAACATGTTGATGTGATAATTCAGAAACGTGAACTAATCCATCTACACCACCAATATCAACAAAAGCACCAAAGTTTGTTAAGCGAGCAACTGTACCTTCAATCACGTCTCCATCATTAAGTGATTCTAATAATGATGCTTTTTTAACGTCATTTTCAGCTTGTTCAACAGCTTTACGGCTTAAGATTACACGGTTATTTTCAGGATCTAATTCTTCAACTTTAATTTTGATTGTTTGTCCTTCAAAGTCAGAGAAATCTTCGATAAAGTCTGTTGAAATTAATGAAGCAGGTACGAAACCACGTTGTCCTACATCGACAACTAATCCACCTTTCACAACTTCTGTTACTTTAGCTTCAATTATTTCATTGTTATCAAGTTTTTCTTGTAAATAGTCATATGATTTTTCAGTTTCAAGTTGTCTTTTAGATAAAATATATGCACCTGAATCATTTTCTTCATCAAATTCAATTTTCGTTACATAGGCTTCTATTTCATCGCCTTCTTTAACTACTTCATTAGGTTTTTCAATATGATGTGTGGATAATTGGCTAATAGGGATTATACCATTGTATTTTCCACCATTAATATGCACAACTACTTGTTTATCTTCAACCTGTTGTACTTCTCCAGTGACTTTGTCACCTTCTTTAATATCTTTAATCATTGATTCGTTGAATTCTTCAGTCATCTTGTCTGCCTCCTTATACACTACATAAGTATAACATCTTACAAACTGACTGAATTGTCAAGAAATTCCCCTTTTACACTTTAAGAAACTTTATGTTGATTTCGTAGATGCAATTAAAAAGTGAATTTTTTAAATAAATTTCAATTTAAAGTTGAAGATGTATATTTATAGTGTTTATTAATATTAAGATTCAATCTAATTCTATTATAAGGGATAATAAAAGCTATATAAACGTTTCTGCTTATAACGTTTACATAGCTTTTAGTTAATTATTTAATTTGATCCACCATTTTTAAAATTTCGTTAGTTACTGTTTCAATAGATTTACCTGTTGTATCTAATGTAACGGCATCATCAGCTTTTCTTAGTGGTGAAATCTCTCTATTCATGTCATAGTTATCTCGTTGTTCAATTTCAGTTTTTAATTTTTCCAAGTTTGATTCGATGCCACGTAATTCATTTTCTTTTTGACGACGTTCAGCGCGTTCCTCAACAGAAGCAATCATATATACTTTTAGTTCGGCATTGGGAAGTACAACTGTACCGATATCTCTTCCATCCATAACAATACCTTTTTTAGCAGCTAAGTCTTTTTGCTTTTTAACTGCAAATGATCTAACTGGTTCTTTTGAAGCGACATATGAAACGTTGTTAGTAACATCATTTTCTCTTAAATAATCTGTTACATCTTCATTATCAAGCATCACACGTTGGCCTTTTGTTTCGTCATAAGTTAATTCTAATGTTGTATTTTTAATCAGTGCTTCAAAATCTTCTGTTTGGTTTGTACGTATATATTTGTATGTAATTGCTCTATACATAGCACCAGTATCTACATAAATCATAGAAAGCTTACTAGCAACTTGTTTAGCAATTGTACTTTTACCTGCAGCTGCAGGACCATCTAAAGCAATATTAATTAAACTCATTATCGAAATACCTACCTTGTTGTTTGATGAATAATATTTTATCATAAATATGTATTTTATTAATAGGAGGAAAAGTATGAAACGTCTACTTGTTATTCATACCGGTGGCACAATCAGCATGTCACAGGATAGTTCTAATAGAGTTATTACAAATAAAGAAAATCCAATTTCACAACATCAAGATATCATTAAACAATATGCACAAGTAGATGAGATTCATCCTATGAATGTACCATCTCCACATATGTCTATACAACATGTGAAGCAATTAAGAGATATCATTGTAGAAGCTCATCATGATAAAGACAATTCATATGACGGATTTGTCATTACTCATGGAACAGATACTCTTGAAGAAACTGCATACCTTTTAGATTTATTATTAGATATAGAGGAACCAGTTGTCATTACAGGTGCTATGAGATCTTCCAATGAAATAGGTTCTGATGGTCTATACAATTTTATTTCAGCGATTAGAGTGGCCTCTTCTGCAAAATCTCGTCGTATGAGTGTTATGGTCGTATTTAACGATGAAATACATACAGCACGCAATGTGACTAAGACACATACATCTAATACAAATACATTCCAAAGCCCTAACCATGGCCCATTAGGTGTACTAACAAAAGATAATGTACAATATCACCATCATCCTTTAAGTCATACAAGTTATCATAATATAAATCCTGGCTTAAATGTCCCACTCGTTAAATCATACATGGATATGCCAAGTGATATATTTAAATTTTATGCATCACAAGAAATCGATGGTTTAGTAATCGAAGCTATGGGACAAGGTAATCTTCCACCTACTTGTTTAGATGGACTAAATGCCTGCATAGATAAGAATATTCCTATCGTCATGGTATCTCGCTCATTTAATGGCATTGTAAGTCCAGTTTATGCCTATGAAGGTGGCGGGTATCAACTTGCTGACAAAGGGTTAATATTTTCTAATGGGTTGAATGGACCTAAAGCACGGTTGAAATTATTAGTGAGTTTAAGTAATGAACTTGAACGACACGATATTAGACAATATTTTGAAGAGTAAAATAAAAAATAATGGCGTAGAATTGATTTGATACTATCAATCTACGCCATTTATTTATGATTCTAAAGGTGTTTGCTTTTTAGCAAGAATACTTTGTGTTATTAAACCACCATGATATTTACCATTTTCTATAAAGATAGTATTGGCATCGTTGCCTGCTGCAATTACTCCGGCAATATAACAGTTTTCAACATTTGTTTCGTATGTTTCGCGGTTATATACGGGTGCAGTGCCGAATTCATTCGTATTAATATCTATTCCGATAGATTTTAAGAATTCGTAGTCAGGGTGATAACCTATCATAGCAAATACATAATCATTAGGTATTTCAATAGTGTTACCATCTTTTTCGTAAACTACTTTATCCTCTGTAATTTGAGTTACATTGGCATTAAATTCCATTGTAATTTTTTCATGATTGACTAGTGATTCAAAATTAGGAAGAATCCACGGTTTAATTGCTTTAGGATAACGATCTCCTCGATATATTACAGTGACATTTGCGCCAGCTTTTTCCAATTCTAAGGCTGCATCTACAGCAGAATTTTTACCGCCTATAATGACTACATTTTGGTCGAAATAAGGGTGTGCTTCTTTAAAATAATGACTTACTTTTGGTAAATCAGCACCTTCAACTTCTAATGTATTATGCTGACCGTAATATCCTGTCGCTACAGTTAAAAATTTACATTCGTAAACATCTTTAGTAGTTGTAATTGTAAATCGGTTATTCATCTTTTTAACAGTTAATACTTCTTCAAATGGATTGATATTTAATTGATGATGTTTAACTACTTCACGATAGTATACTAATGCTTGGTTTCTATGTGGTTTACTTTGTTCAACGATGAATGGTACATCGCCAATTGATAATTTATCGCTTGAAGAAAAGAAAGTTTGATGTGTTGGATAATTGTAAATAGCTTCAACAACATTACCTTTTTCAATAACTAATGTTTCAATACCTTTTTTCTTTTGTTCAATGGCTGCACTTAAGCCACAAGGTCCACCACCAATGATGATACTTTCTATTTTTTGCATGTCATACGGCC
The DNA here is from genome assembly GCF_038008425.1 of Staphylococcus sp. FSL H8-0121. Lineage (NCBI taxonomy): Bacteria > Bacillati > Bacillota > Bacilli > Caryophanales > Staphylococcaceae > Staphylococcus > Staphylococcus sp. FSL H8-0121. Next base: position 346,464 of record NZ_JBBOZB010000001.1, on the reverse strand, counting down.
TCCTTTAATCACCAAACTATTATATCAGTTATGATCTATTTACGCGAAGTCCTTGATTAAGAAAAATTTATAATTTTAGTGACGTTTTAAGAAATGGAAAATAAATGATTTTGGATAAATAAAAAAACTGTGAGCAATGATTTAACATTACTCACAGTCTATAAATGGTTATAAATAAAACCTATGGTATTACTAATGTTTGACCATCATGGATATCATTACCACTTATACCATTTGCTTGTCTAATTTTTTGAACATTGGCTGGTGAACCACTGCCATAATATTGAATTGCAATTCTGTATAAGTTTTCTTTACCATTAACAGTATGTGTTTGTTTACCTTGTTGGCTATTACTGCTTTGACTATTATTTGATTGTTGACCGTTTTGTTGAGAATTTTGACTTTGGCCATTTTGGTTATTGCTGCTATTTTGACTATTTGTAGCTTGAGAATTAGCACTATTACTATCATCATTTGAGCTATTACTACTTGAGCCATTGTCGTCTGAATCTGAATCAGATGCTGAATTACTATTTGAAGAATCATTTGATGTTGCTTTATCTTTATCAGAATCACTTGATTTATCTTTGTCTTTAGAGCTATCTTTATCTTTTTTGCTATCTTTGTCTTTGCTTGTATCATTATTTTTCATGCCGTCTTTGCTGTCTTCATTAGCTACTTTATTATCATTATTTCCACTATTGTTGTGGTTATTTAAAGCCATACCAGCAAAAATAGCTATAGCACCTAAAATTAATACAGCAGCGATAATTGGTAAGATGATCTTCATGAAGCCGCCCTTTTTCTTACCATGATTATTATCATCATGGTCATGATCATCATTATGATTGTTATCATGGTCATGATCTTTTGCTTCATTTTTATCATGATGATGTTTAGCTAACCCAGCGGCACCTGCAGCCCCAGCAGCACCTGCTCCTACTGCAGCCGCTTTTTTACCTTTGCCTGATTTTTCGTTATCTTTTTTAGGTTCGTTGTTATCATCTTTATGATCGTGTTTGTCATCATGCTTATCATCGTGTTTTGAATCATGTTTGTCAGCATGCTTATCATTTTTATCGTGATGATGTTTAGCTAATCCGGCTGCACCTGCAGCTCCAGCAACTCCTGCGCCTGTAGCGGCAGCTTTTTTACCTTTGTTATCTTTCTTATCTTGACGGTCAGCATCTTCATGACGAGTATCTTCATCTTTGTGACCACGTTGATCATTGTCATGATCTTTTAAGTTATCGTCATGTTGTTTATCATTTGTTGTATCATGGCTATCACTATTTAGATGCTTATCATCGTGTTTTGAATCGTGTTTGTCAGTATGCTTATCATTTTTATCGTGATGATGTTTAGCTAGTCCGGCAGCACCTGCAGCGCCAGCAACCCCAGCGCCTGTTGCAGCTGCTTTTTTACCTTTATTATCTTTTTTATCTTGATGGTCAACATCTTCATGACGAGTGTCTTCATCTTTATGACTACGTTTTAATGTTTCGTCTTGTCGAGAGTCTTTGTCAGATTCGTGGTTTGAAGTATTGTCATGTGTTGTTTCTTGTCTGTGATCATTATTTACTGTTTGATGCTCTTGTGATTTGCTTGAAACATCCTTAGATGAAGCATCATAGTTTTTGTTGTCTCCGTTATGTAATGATGTATCATCGAATCTATCATCTAATGAGCCATCTTGGTTAGAACTAGTTTGTGATTCAGATTGACGATTATTATTTGTAGCGACATCTCTACGACGTTTACGTCTCTGCGCATTTCTTGGTGGGAATTGTTGATTCGCTTTTTCTTCTACTTTGTCTGTTGGTTTGTCTTCATGATGTTCGTTTGAAGATGTCTGTTCTTTATGATCTTCTGAGTCTATAGATTGACGATTCTTTTCAAAATCATCTTTGAAGTTATTATTAGACACATTCATCATCCTCTCTATTTTAATTTTGTTTTGATACATAAACTATACCCACAAAAAAAATGATTATGTATGTTAATCAAGAATTTTTAAAGGTATTAAAGAATTGTTCATAGATTAATTATAGCTTGAATATTTCGTTAAGCAAAATGAAATCTATAGCTCTAATAAATTTTGAAGCTTTTCTTTATAATTTAGCTTACGTTTTACCTTTTTACGGTTAATGACTTTAATTTCAGATAGTTCTGTATCATTATCACAACATTGATTTGGGATTTCTGGTTGTTCATTAAAAAATTCTAATAAATATTTACGACGACATTGATCTAATTGTTTATAACCTAACATTCTACTATATCCTAATTTCTTTCGTTTATAAGATTGATCAAAAATATAATGAAGTTTAGCAATAGTATATTGATTGTACAATATGGACAAAATAGTTTCTTTCTCCGGAGGTATAAATTGACCTAGTTCAAATTGATTAATATCTTCGGGCGTAATTCTATCTGCAAATAAAATAGTTTCTAATATATATGCATCGTCAGGTTGATATAGACTTATAGCTTGGCTTTGACGACCATCTCGACCCGCTCGTCCAATTTCTTGTAGATAATTAGATGGACTTGAAGATAAATGGAAATGTATCACTGTTCTTATGTCTTTTTTATTTATACCCATGCCAAATGCGCTTGTTGCGACAATAACGGGTATATCATTATTTAAAAATTGTTGTTGAACAGTATGTCTCTCTTGATAACTTAAATCTCCATGATAAATACCAGTTAAAAAACCAGAATCATATATTAGATTAGCTAAAGTTAAGCACATTTTTTTAGATGACACATATATGATTGTGGGTCCGGTAGACGTAAGTTGTGGTAAAAGCCAATTTATTTTTTCTTCGTCAGATGCAAAATTCATATGTCTTAAAGAGATGTTTAGACGATTCATACTTGTTTTAACTGTATGAAGATTAACATGTAATATTTCTTTTAAATCATTTTCTAAATGTGGTGGTGCTGTGGCTGTTAAAGCTACAATTGTTGATGATTTAAAATGAGAAGTGATTTTTCCAATTAGAGCATAATGTGGTCTGAAATCATAGCCCCATTCTGATAAACAATGGGCTTCATCGAGAACGATTAAACCAAAATCAATATTTGCAATCAGTTTGAAGTTTTGAGGTTGTAAAATAAATTCCGGACTAAGGTATATAAATTTACTTTGATTAATCTTTTTAAAATTTTGTCGTTTTTCATTTTCATCCATACCTGAGTGTATACAACTAACGGCATGTTCTCCATTTAATTTCATTTGCATAACTTGATCATCCATTAATGAAATTAGAGGTGAAATAACAAGTATAGGTTTTTCTAAAATATATGTAGGTAGTTGATAACATAAGCTTTTACCGCTGCCTGTTGGCAATATGCCAAGTGTATGTTGTTGATTTAAAACACTAGTTATTATTTCTTCTTGTCCGGGTTTAAATGAATCAAATCCAAACCATTGTTTAAGCTTCTCTTGTAGCAACTATGTCACCTCTTTCTATACCAACAATCATCAATTTAATTTGAAAGTACGATAGTTTAGAGAATTGTTGTTTATATTCTCGAAGTTTCAATCCTATATTTGAGCTATAGTAATTTATAAAAATGTCTTTTTCGGATAAATCAATAAATGTTTCATAATCGTGCATATATCCTTTTATAAATAATTCTAATAAGTGGTCTTCTATAGTGTTAATTTTAACGTTTTGAATAGTTGCAATTTCTTGGGGTGATTGACCTTGTTGTATTTGTCTGTATGTCATTTTTGTTTTGTTTAGTAATGTAGGTAAAATAATTGTCTGATGTAGTGTGGGATAATCGTTATTATTTTCTAGTTCATACATCAGGTCTACTAATTGATTCATTTCCAATTCAAATAATTCTTCTTGGCTTATGGATTCTATTAAACTTACTTGTTGTCTAGTATACATAGGCTCTTCATAGCCTTGTAAATAATAATGCAAATAAATATGGTAATTTTTACTTGCTAATTTATTAAATAGTTGATGAATTTCGTTATAAACTTGTGTTTCTAGCTGCTGTTCTCTGATTAGTTTGTATATATCTTTAACACGTTGTTGTATGTATGTTTGTTGAGCAACAGGGACAAATTTATATGCGTGATGTTGACTTTGGGAAACTGTTTGAATCAGTAACTGTATACAATTAAATGTCTTAATAAGACTGTCATAAGTAAATCTAGGATGCATTTTAATTTCGTATAAAGCATCATAATTATCTAGTTCATTTAAATATCGCTCAAAAGACGGATATTTTAATCGGGGTAAACTATGATATAATGACAAAAGTTGTTGACTACAAGCGTCGAAAAATGTTTGATGAGATTTCTTTCCCATCAAAATATTATATATACTTTTATTTGTTTTGTAGTTGAATGCATGTTGATAAGCATGTTTGATAATTTGATACAAAATGAACCCTCACTCTATAAAACGAATATATTGAAAATTAGACTATCGATGTCTACAATGGTAGTATTGTAATTACTAGTGTAGCATTTTTTTCAAAGGAGGCGAATGAAATTGGCTAAATATACAATCGTTGATATGGATACTTGTATTGCATGTGGTGCATGTGGTGCAGCAGCTCCAGATATCTATGATTATGATGACGAAGGTATAGCATACGTAATCCTTGATGATAACCAAGGTACTGCAGAAGTGCCTGAAGAGTTATATGAAGATATGGAAGATGCACTAGAAGGTTGTCCTACTGACTCTATTAAAATTGAAGAAGAGCCGTTCGATGGTGACGCGCTTAAATTTGAATAATAAATATTTAAATCTCCCTATCACATTTTGTGAAGGGAGATTTTTTAGATCGTCGACAAAGTTATTGACTTTGCAGGCAGCTTTATATGTACATATTTTTCCAAGGTACAGTTTCAGCCTATAATTCTATACAGATAAATCTGTAAGAATTTATTTAGTCTTCAACTAGTACTGTTCCTTTGGGAGTCAGCACATTAATACTGCCCTATATTTTTATATTATAAATGTATATTATTTTTAACTCTGTTATATATGAAGAAGAATATCAGTGAGATAACAATTCCTTTAATAATATTGAAAGGAATAACACCAGATACGATAATTACTTTTAGGTTATGGACAATGTCTGTTAAGTTAAATATCATACCGTAAAGTGGTAGTAAAACGAAATAATTTAAGATACTTAACACGATTGTCATAACAATTGTACCGACAATAAGTCCCATTGTTAAAGATTGATTACTACGTTTATTTTTATAAATATAGTAAGCAGTTAATAGGAAACTTGTAATTGCAAGGAAGTTGGCAACTGGCCCAACTGGATCTCCCATGTTAAAGAAAAAGTTAAGTAAGTTCTTAATAAAAGCTACAATTATACCAGCTACTGGCCCTAATAAAAATGTAGCTAGCAATGTAGGTACATCACTAAAATCTAAAGTTAAGTATGGTGGTAAAAATGGCAATGGAAATTTAATGAAAGTTAATACAAATGCCACTGCACTTAACATACTTATTGTAATTAAACGTCTGTTTTGGTTTTGTTGCATATTAAATTTTCTCCTTTCATTCATCTTGCTAGAAAAGGAGGAAATTTGCACAACAAAAAACCTCCATCTTCTCCCATCCAGACTATACTGTCGGCTTCAGAATCTCACTGAATCAAGCAAGAAAAACGCTTATATTTATACATAGTGTTCTTCTTGCGTCGCAGGCTTTATTTACTGCCGGTTGGGAATTACACCCGACCCCGAAGATGAATTGAATATTATTTTTTTATTTAAATATATCATACATGATAACTCTGTAATGCACAATGCGTTTGCTTGTTAGAGTGTTGATATCATTCCTAATAGTGACACTAAATAAATTGATATGGATTTCTAATAGTTTGTATTAGTAATTTAAGTTTGAAATCCAAGTTATACATTTTTAATATCGCACTCAAAAAAGCACTAAGATGATTTCATGTTAATCACCTTAGTGCTTTTAGCTTGTTAATTATATTTTGGACTGATCAATTTTAGGTAATTTAATAATAAATGTAGTACCTTCTCCTAGTTGGCTTTCTACTTCTATAGAACCACCATGCTCCTCAATGATCATTTTACATATAAATAGTCCTAATCCAGTACCTTGTTTACCTCTTTTTCTTGAGGCGTCTACTTTATAAAAGCGGTCAAATACTTGTTGTAAATGTTCTGGAGCTATACCAGTACCTGTATCTTGAATGCGTAAAATATCTTGAGTGTCATTTTCATCTGTAGTAACTGATATAGTGTCGCCAGGTTGAGTATATCTTGACGCATTATCTATCAAGTTAGTTAACACTTGATCCATTCTATCCATATCATAGCTCCATAAATTATCATTGTTCACATCGAAATACATGTTTAATTCTAAATCAGTAGCTTGTTGGCGGTATTTCATATTCATCTTATTTAATAAATCTGAAATAGGTTGTATTTCTTTTTCTACTGATAAGCCTTCTGCATCCATACGTGCAACATTTAATAATTCGTTTACTAATCGATTTAATCGTTTAGATTCATCTAGAACAATAGCTAAGGATTCATGAATCTCGTCAGGTTCTGTCACTATACCATCTACAATAGATTCAGTATATCCTTGTAATAGCGCTATTGGAGTACGTAATTCGTGAGATACATTAGCTATGAAATCTTTTTTCATTTGATCTAAATTATGTTCATTTGTCATATCACGAATAATCGCTACAATACCGCTTCTTCCATCATTTTGGATTCTATCAATATAGCTCATAATAACGACGTAGTATCTTGTATTAGCTTCCAATTCTTGGAATTGTGTTTCTTTTGTATTAAAGGTTTGTTCAATTTGTTGTTCTATTGATTCAACAGCACATTCATCTAAGTTATGGAAGACTTGGTCTGCCATTTTATTAGATATAATGATTTCCTTTTGCTCATTAATACCTATTACACCTTCAACCATTGAATTAATTAAACTATCACGTATATTCTTAGATGTTGATAATGCTTCAACATGCTCTTGAATTTCAAAACTCATGTTATTAAATGCACGAGACAATTCACCAATTTCGTCTTTTGTAGTAACAGATGTAATTTGTGAATAATCACCTTGCGATACTTTTTGAGCTTGATTTCTAAGTTGACGTAAAGGTTTTGTGATTCGTGATGATAAGAAAAATGCAAAAACAGTACTCACCGCTAAGAATATAATTGCTGTTATTAATATAATGATAGTAATCGCATTATTTGTATCCTCAATGGATTTTAAATCTTTAAAAATGAATACACCACTATAGTTTGAATCACTACCATCTTGAGCTTTCATTGGATAACCAACAAGTATATAAGGATGAGATTTACCCTTTTCATTAACAGTGACATTACGTGTTAATGGTTCACCATGTTCAAATACATTATTAAATTCTTTATTACTTTTAATTTCTTTAAGCATGGATTGCTTTGATGATGACGTTGTTTGTTGATAGGCAGTGTTATTATTTTTCATAATAATTAAACCACCTGGATTATCTATTAGCGTTTGACTATTTTTAATGGCTATATTTTGATTTTGAGAGCTTTCTACTAAATGACTAATTCGTTTGGCGTCTTCTTTAATTGAGTCTTCAGCTTCTTGAGTATAATAATATTGAATAAACGTAATGAGCGCGGCACTTAATAAAATTAAAACTGTCGTTACTATAAAGATTATAGTTAACCACAGTTTTATTACTACACTATTTAGCCGGTTCATCGTTAGCATTTACCTCAAATTTGTAGCCGACTCCCCAAACCGTTTGTATCATATGAGCTGCGTCACTTGATACTTTGTTAAGTTTTTCTCTCAATCTTTTAACATGCGTATCTACTGTACGCAAATCGCCATAGAATTCATAGTGCCAAACTTCTTTTAATAATTGTTCTCTTTCAAAAACTTTGTTAGGTGTTTTTGCTAAATAAATTAAAAGTTCGTATTCTTTTGGCGTTAAATTTACCTGTTCATTATCAGCTAATACTCTATGTGCATCGTTATCTATAATTAAATGATTAAATTCAATTACATCTCTTGCATGAGGTTCACTTTTCTCAGGTGTTGTTGATTGTGTTCTTCTTAATAACGCTTTGACTCTTAATACCACTTCTCTTGGTGAGAATGGTTTTACAATATAGTCGTCGGCACCTGACTCAAATCCTTCAACACGATTTGTTTCTTCACCTTTAGCAGTAAGCATTATGATAGGAGTATCTTTATGCTCACGTAATTGAGTGGCTACTTCGATACCGTCCAATTCCGGTAACATTAAATCTAGAAGAATGCACGCATAATCATTTTCCATTGCAAGTTGTAAAGCTTCTTTACCATTACTTGCTTCATGTGTTTCAAAAGATTCTCTTTCTAAATAAAGCTTTAGTAATCTTCTGATTCTGTCTTCGTCGTCAACGATAAGTATTTCATTCGTCATAATACTAATTTACCTCCCACACATGCTGTTCATTTCATTTGTTATTATAGCATATGAAATAATATTTAAGTTAGTATTTAAAATAACTTTGTGAAAAAAATCTCAAACATTAATCTCTACTATCTTATACATTACCATTTTCAGCTAAATGTCTAATAGTTTTAACTTCATGTGGTGTAAGTACTCGCCCTTCACCAGCATTTAACCCTTTTAAATCTAACGGTCCAAACTGGATACGAGTTAATTTACTAACTTGATGGCCGAAATGTTCAAACATACGACGTACTTGTCTATTTCTACCTTCACTTATTGTTATTTCCACTAATGTAGTATTCTTGTCTTTATCTTGATTTTTAACTTTAACTTGAGCTGGTTGTGTAAACCCATCTTCAAGTTCAATACCTTTTTCTAAAGCTTTCACTTCTTCACGCATCAAATAACCTTTAAGTTTAGCTACATATTTCTTTTTAATATGGTATCTAGGGTGTGTCATTAAATTAGTAAATTCACCATCATTAGTTAACAATAATACACCAGATGTATCGTAATCTAATCTACCAACTGGGTATATACGTGTTTCGATATCTTTAAAGTAATCAGTAACAACTTTACGACCACGATCGTCAGATACACTCGTAATAACTTGAGCTGGTTTATTAAATAAAATATAAAGTTTATCTTCTTGTTCTAATTTAATCCCTTCAACTTCTACAGTGTCAGAACTTGAAACTTTAGTTCCTAATTCAGTAACAACTTGACCATTTACTTTAACTTTGCCGTCTGTAATTAGTGTTTCTGCTTTACGGCGTGACGTATAACCACTACTTGCAATTCTTTTTTGTAATCTTTCTAATTCTTTACTCATTTGTATCTCCTTTTTGATTTACCAAGTTACTAAAGAATGCGTCCATTTCTTCGTCATCTTCTTGAGTGGTTGGTAAATCTTCTAATTTTTCTATACCAAATACATTTAAAAATAGATCTGTTGTAATTAATTGTTGACTACGTGAATTTTGGACTTCTTTTGCTTCAACTAGACCTCTTGCAATAAGTGTTTTAACAGCGCCATCAGAATTGATACCTCTAATCATTTCAATATCGCTTCTAGTTAGTGGTTGATTATAAGCAATGATAGATAAAGTTTCCATCGCTGCTTGAGATAATTTCATTTTAGACTTCTGCTCTATGAGTGCTTCGATGTAATTTGCCGCTTCTTTCTTAGTAGTAAGAACACAAGTTGTTCCAAATTGTTGAATGATGAGACCATTTGACTCATAAGTATCGATTAACTTTTTTAATTCATCTTCATTTACTTCTAATATTTCGAGCAACTGTTTAACTTCTAGTCCTTCATCACCAGAGGTATATAACAAAGCTTCTAATATGCCGTGCTTATTCAACGCTGTAATTCACTCCTCTTAAAATGTTAATATCATCAAAATTATGGTGTTGTTCAATATTAATTATACCTGATTTAGACATTTCTAAAATTGCTAAAAAGTGTGTGACCACTTGTTCGATTGGTTCTGTAAATGTAAATAGACTAAAGAAATTAAATGATGCATTGTTCTTTAATCTATCAGTTACTTGATGTGTAGCTTGTTGAATTGTAAATGTTTCTTTTCTGATTTCTACTGAATGAGGTTTATTAATTTCAACACGATTTTTAACACGTTGATAAGCGACTATTAATTCGGTTAAGTCAATTGTATTAGATGGATCCCATGATTCATCTGTTTCCAAATGTGATAAATCAGTTGGATGTTTTGTATAATAATAATCACGTTCTGCTTTCATGTCATTTAGAATTTCAGTGTATTCTTTATAATTTTGGTATTCAATTAACCTACCTACTAAATCTTCACGAGGGTCTTCATCTAAGTCTAAATTTTCTTCTGATTGTGGTAATAATAATTTACTTTTTATCATTAATAATTCAGAAGCCATAACCAAGTATTCGCTAGCAACGTTAATTTCTAATTGATTCATAGCGTGAACATACTGCATGTATTGTTCTGTTAAAGATTTCATAGGTATATCATAAATATCTATTTCAAATTTTTGAATTAAATGTAATAACAAATCTAGAGGACCATTAAATGCGTCCAGTTTTACTTCATACATAGTATCTACCTCATGTTGCAACTTATGTGCATATTTCACTAAAATATTATAGCATGAATTTATATAACTTTTAAAATTAAGGTGAAAATCAGATGGAACAAGCATTAATTCAGTTTTATTATCAGTTTCATAAAAATCAACATTATTTTTTATGCCATGATATTTTGGAAGAAGCGTGGAAAGAAAATAATGATTACAGTAAACAAGATGCTGTTGTGAGTTTAATCTTATGTGCGACAGCATGCTATCACTATAGAAGACGTAATTTCAAAGGCGCAATAAAATCTTTTAATAAAGCAAAGCAAGTGATTACTTATGATTCACGAAAAGATCAAATGACACTTCATTTAGACATTGCCATGTATATTCAATTGCTTGAAATGCAAATAGATAGAGTTGAACAACAATTACCATTTATACCTATCCAGTTACCAATAAATATTCAAATGTTAAATCAATTAGAATTAACATTTCCAGATTATTACTTTATGTCCACACCTGTAAAAAATGAAAACATTGTTCATCATCATTTGTTGAGAGACCGTAGTGAAGTAGAATTAGCTAGACAAGCGGCATTAGAAGAAAGACATTATAAAATAAAAGATATTAATAATAAGAAAGACCAGTAATATAGGTGTATTTACCCTATTATTACTGGCCTTTTATAATATAATAACTATGCTCTAGGATGATATTGATTATATATTTTTCTGACTTGAGATTTTGAAACATGTGTATATAACTGAGTTGTTGAAATATCTGAATGTCCGAGCATCTCTTGTACTGCACGTAAATCAGCACCATTTTCAAGTAAATGAGTAGCAAATGAATGTCTTAATGTATGTGGTGTTAGTGTTTTGTTGATATTAGCTTTAAGACCATTTTGTTTAATCATTTTCCAAATACCTTGTCTTGATAATGGTTTCCCATGCATATTTAAAAATAAAACATTCGTTACAGTTTGTTTTAATAATTGAGGTCTAACTGTTTCGATATAAGTCGTTAAATAATCTATAACTGTATCACCTAAAGGAACAATACGCTCTTTATCACCTTTACCAAATACTCTTACAAAGCCCATCATTAAATTAACGTCTTCAATTTCAATTTGTATCACTTCAGATACCCGCATACCAGTTGCATAAAGTAGTTCTAACATTGTGCGATCACGGTAGCCATTATTTTTATTTAAATCTGGTGCATTTAATAATTGAATAACTTCGTCGACTTCCAATACGTCTGGTAATTTTTTCTCATATTTGGGCGTTTCGATTAATACTGTAGGATCTTTTGCAGCATATTTTTCGCGTAATGCAAATTGGTGAAAACTTCGTATTGTTGAGATGAAACGTGCAATAGATTTTGAAGATTGACCTTGATCAATTAAATAACCTAAGCATTCTTGAATTATTTGTCGGTCTACAAAGTCAATATTCGCTATTTTTTGTAGTTCTAAAAACTCTTTGTATTTATTTAAATCTCTTCGATAAGCACCAATTGTATTTACGCTTAATCCTTTTTCAATTTGTATAAATTTTAAATACTCTTCTATGATTGTATCTATCATAAAGCACCTCTTTTGAAGCGGTGGCTTCTTAATTAAATTACTTCACCATTAGAGATATAAAGACTTTCTCAGTTAATAATACAATATGATTGTATTATTGGCTGTGTAATTAACTATAGTGAGAATAATCTTTATTATTTCTGTTCGGATTGCTTTTTAGCTTGGCAATCTGAACATACACCGTGGAAAGTTAAGCGGTGATCTAAAATTTTGAAGTTAAATTCTTTTTCAACACGATTTTCAACTTCTGGTAATAGGTCTTCTTCAATTTCTTCTACTTTACCGCATTCCATACAAACTAAATGGTGATGGAAATGTTTAGCCCCCTCTTTACGTAAATCAAAACGAGCAACCCCATCACCAAAATTGATTTTATCTAAAACTTTTAATTCTGCTAATAATTCTAAGGTACGGTATACAGTTGCTAAACCTATTTCTGGAGATTTATCTTTAACTTTTAAATATACATCTTCGGCACTTAAATGGTCTTTCTCATTTTCTATTAGAACTCTTACAGTAGCCTCACGTTGTGGAGTTAATTTATATGAAGACTGTTGTAATTGTTGCTTCACGCGATTTAATCGTTCTTCCACGGAAGCCTCACTCCTCTACTAAGAATTATAATCATTTTAATCTAAAGTATGATTCACAATATAAATTACCAGTATTCTCAATAAAACGCAAGGATATTCCTTTATTATTTAGAATGATTATAATTTAATAATAGATGCTGAAGTGCGATAATTGTTTTCGCATCTTCAATTTCAGCGTTTTGCAAGGCTTTTCTCACTTCTTCAATTGAGAATTTATGAACTTCAACGAATTCATCGTTATCTAGATTCATTTCGCCTACTTCTAAATTATCAGCAAAATAAATCGTTAATTTCTCATTTGAAAAGCCAGGAGAACCATACATATCAGTAACATACTGTAAATCTTTAGCAATGTATCCTGTTTCTTCTTCAAGTTCTCTTTTTGCTGCTTCTTCACGTTCTTCATCTTTTTCCAATTTACCCGCAGGTATTTCAAGTAGTGGTTTTTCTACTGGTTTTCTAAATTGTTTTACAAGTAATACTTCATTTTCAGGAGTAACTGCACATATTGCAACTGCGCCGTTATGATAAATCAATTCACGTTTAGATGTTTGTCCATCGGGTAATTCAACATCGTGGATTTCTAAATCTATAATTTTACCATTATAAATCACAGTTCTATCTATCGTTTTTTCGTTAAATTCCATTTATAATCACGGTCCTTTTAAATGTTTTAATAAATTGATAAACTTAATGCGTTAGTTAAAGTGTATCGAAAGGAGAAACTACATGCAAAAGAATATTTTGAAAAGTGGTTTAGAAATTTCTGAGTTAGGTTTAGGTTGTATGAGTTTAGGTACTGATTTTAAAAATGCCCAACCTATTATTGAAAGTGCAATCGAAAACGGTATTACTTATTTTGATACTGCAGATATGTATGATCAAGGTATAAATGAGGAAATCGTTGGCAAAGCATTGAAACAATATCAAAATCGAGATGATATTGTCATCGGTACAAAAGTTGGAAATCGACTCACTGAGGATGGTAATATCACTTGGGACCCATCTAAAAAGCATATTAAAGAAGGCGTAAAAGGTTCATTACAACGTCTTGGATTAGATCATTTAGATTTATATCAATTACATGGTGGTACTATAGACGATCCATTAGATGAGACAATCAGTGCATTTGATGAATTAAAACAAGAAGGTGTCATTCGAGCATATGGTATATCTTCTATTCGCCCTAACGTTATAGACTACTACTTAAAACATAGTCAAATTGAAACATTGATGTCTCAATTTAATCTAATCGATAATCGTCCCGAAAGTCTATTAGATGATGTTCACGAAAAGCAAGTTAAAGTATTAGCTAGAGGTCCTGTATTTAAAGGATTACTAACATCTAATAGTAATAATGCATTGGATAAAAAGTTTGCTGATGGTATTTTCGATTATACAAATGATGAGTTAGGAGAAACAATTGCATCTATTAAAGAAATTGAAAGTAACCTTACTGCCCTTTCATTTAATTACTTAACTTCTCATGATGCATTAGGTTCAATCATTGTTGGTGCAAGTAGTGTTGAACAATTAGAAGAAAATGTTAAGAACTACTATAAAGATGTTAGCTTAGATCAAATTAAAGCTGCAAGAGAACGTGTGAAAGACTTACAGTATACACAACATTTAAAATAAATTAATTATAGTTTGAGCCATTAATTGATGTCATATAACATTGATTAATGGCTCTTTTTCTTTTATGAATTATATTCTATTTACTTAGTGATTCGTTTTATTCTTAAACAATGAAGAAAAATGTTTCTCTAAAAATCTTGGAGCTAATTGATATAGTTTTAACATATTGTGCATCCATGATGGTTGGTTAATTTCTTCTTTCTCTAAAATGATACCTTCTACTATTCTAGAAGCTAGTTGTTTCGAATTAATCATGATTGAGCGATATTGATTAAAATAAGATAATGACGGATCAGCTTTTTGATGAAAAGGTGTATCGATTGGACCTGGGTTAACAGTCATCACATGAAGATGTGGTTCTTCTAATCGTAAAGCATTAAGAATTTGGTTAAAAGCAGCTTTAGATGCACCGTAATGTGCTGCATGCGCTTGTGTGACAAAAGCAGCTTGGCTTGAAATACCTATAATATGTGCGTGTTCTACTAGATGAGGTTTTAGTATTTTAAAAAGTAAATTGAAGCTGATGATATTTATATTATACGTTTCTATGATTTCATCGGTTGTATGATCCGATAAAGATTTAAAGTATCCTAAACCAGAACTATACACTAGTCCATGAATTGGAGATTTCATTTTATTTGATAAAGCCCTAATATCATTTTGATTTTGTAAATCACATTTTAAAACATTAACCAAATAGGATTGAGAACCAAAATTGATTTGCTGAAATTTTTCAATATTACGTGCAAGAATTGTTACTTTAGCACCTCTTTTAATAAGTTGATGTACAATTTCTAATCCCAGTCCACTTGTTCCTCCTGTAACTATGTAATGTTGTCCTATCATGTTTAATCCCTCCTTCGTATATACCGTTTACAATTTATGTTACTATATATTTATATTCTTAAAGTATCATTATTTTATAATTAAAATGAAGGTGATGTGAAGTATATGAAACTTGTATTTTATGGTGCTGGTAATATGGCACAAGCGATTTTTACAGGTATAATAAACTCTAGTAATTTAGATCCTAATGACATTTATTTAACTAATAAGTCTAACGAGAAAGCTTTAAAAGATTTTGCTGACAAATTAGGTGTCAATTATAGTTATGATGATGAAGCATTACTTAAAGATGCAGATTACGTATTTTTAGGCACTAAACCTCATGATTTTGAAGCTTTAGCTGAGAGAATTAAAGATTCAATTACAGAAAATAACCGTTTTATTTCTATTATGGCTGGATTATCAATAGATTATATTAGAGAACAATTGAATACTAATAATCCTTTAGCACGTATTATGCCTAATACTAATGCCCAAGTAGGTCATTCTGTAACAGGTATAAGTTACTCTAACAATTTTGGTCCTAAATCTAAAGATGAAGTTAATGAATTAGTTAACGCATTTGGTTCAGTTATTGAAGTTTCAGAAAACCATTTACATCAGGTAACAGCTATAACTGGAAGCGGACCTGCATTTTTATATCATGTATTTGAACAATATGTTAAAGCAGGTACTGAATTAGGTTTGGAAAAAGATCAAGTTGAAGAGTCTATACGTAATTTAATTATAGGTACGAGTAAGATGATTGAACGTTCAGATTTAAGTATGGAACAATTAAGAAAGAATATTACTTCTAAAGGTGGTACAACACAAGCTGGTTTAGATGCCTTATCTCAATATGACTTAGTAGCTATTTTTGAGGATTGTTTAAGTGCAGCTGTTAATCGCAGTGTTGAATTATCTAAAACTGAAGATTAATTTATTATATACTAAAACGCCGCAGAATTTGTCTCTGTGGCGTTTTAAATTTAAATTTTGAATGAGTCAAAATCATTAACGAATGTAAAGTTAGGTGTGTCTGTGGTATTTTTCAACTCATTATAAACTTCATCAATATATTCTTTTGTATATCTATTGCTCATATGTGTTATCAAACTTTGTTTAACATTTGCTTGGCGCATCAGTTCAAAGACATCATCTATATGACTATGATGATAGCTATTTGCGAGCGTCTTTTCCCCTTCAATATATGTTGCCTCATGTACCATAACATCAGCATCTTTCGCTATGATATGTTCGTTTTGACATGGCTTGGTATCTCCAAAAATAGCAACGATTGGTCCAGATTTAGCATTTCCTTTAAACTGATCAGATTGGTATATCTTCCCATTAAATTCAAAAGTATCATTCATTTTAACTTCTTGATATTTAGGGCCAGGCTCAAGACCTATTGATTTAAGTGATTCTACGTCTATTGTTCCAGGTGTTGTAGGTGTTTCTAATCGATAACCGTATGACGTTATCCCATGATTCAAAATTTCAGCATGTACTGTAAAACCGTCATGATGATAATCTAAACGTTCATCGATTTCTATGTATGTAATTGGATAATTGAGATGTGATTCTGACAACGATAATGTTGTTTCTACATACTGTTGTATTCCTTTAGGTCCAATTAATGTAAGAGGTTTATTTTCTCCACCTTGAAAGGACCTACTCGTTAGTAATCCTGGAAGCCCAAAAATGTGATCTCCATGCATATGAGTAATAAAAATATGATCAACTTTACCTAATTTTATTGAATGATGAAGAATTTGATGTTGGGTACCTTCTCCTACATCAAACAACCAAATTGAATTGGAATAGGGTTCTAGATTTAAAGCAATTGCTTGCGTATTTCTCTCTTTAGTTGGTAGTCCGGCACTAGTACCGAAAAATGTGACTTCCATGCTCACACCTCCCTCTCTTCGATTCATTCTATCATATATAATGACAATTTTTATAATAAGAAATAAAATATAATTATCAATATTCCATTTGAGTACAACGTATTAGTTTTAATTTCATATCATAGTTTTACACATGTTTGTGAGTCGTATAATTTGGTAAATATGTATGATATCGATTATCATTTATTTAAATGATAAATTGCTTATGAACTTTAATAAAGCATATTATATGACCATAAGTTTTCTTTATCATATAATATAATAATCATATATCTTTTATAGAATTGAGGTTTTACTCTTGAGTACAAAACAAAAACACATACCTTGTTTAATTACAATTTTCGGAGCAACTGGTGATTTAAGTCATAGAAAGTTATTCCCTTCCATTTTCCATCTTTTCCAACAAGACAACTTAGATGAACATATAGCTATTATAGGGATTGGACGTCGTGATATTAGTAACGATACATTCCGTGAACAAGTTAAAGCGTCAATCCAAAATCACGTTAAAGAAACACAACGAATTGATGAATTCATGGAACATGTGTTTTATCATAAACATGATGTGAGTGATGAAGAAAGTTATCAATCATTACTAGAGTTTAGTAATCAATTAGATACTCAATTCAGTTTAAAAGGTAATCGTCTGTTTTATCTTGCTATGGCGCCACAGTTTTTCGGAGTCATTTCAGATTATTTAAAATCATCTGGATTAACTAATACTAGTGGTTTCAAACGTTTAGTTATTGAAAAACCATTTGGTAGTGATTTAAAATCAGCAGAATCACTAAACAATCAAATTCGTCGTTCATTTAAAGAAGAAGAAATTTATCGTATAGACCATTACTTAGGTAAAGATATGGTTCAAAATATTGAGGTATTACGCTTTGCTAATGCAATGTTTGAGCCCCTTTGGAATAATAAATATATTTCTAATATTCAAGTAACATCTTCAGAAATTTTAGGTGTAGAAGATCGTGGCGGCTATTATGAATCTAGTGGCGCTTTAAAAGATATGGTTCAAAACCATATGTTACAAATGGTTGCTTTATTAGCTATGGAAGCCCCTATTAGTTTGAATAGTGAGGATATACGAGCTGAAAAAGTTAAAGTATTAAAATCATTGCGTCAATTACGTCCACAAGATGTTAGAAAGAATTTCGTTCGTGGTCAATATGGCGAAGGAGTAATTGATGGTAAACAAGTTAAAGCTTATCGCGATGAAGATCGTGTTGCAGAAGACTCTATTACACCTACATTTGTATCTGGTAAATTAACTATCGACAACTTTAGATGGGCAGGTGTACCGTTTTATATTAGAACTGGTAAACGTATGAAATCTAAAACGATTCAAGTCGTTGTAGAATTTAAAGAAGTTCCAATGAACTTATATTATCAAACTGACAAATTATTAGATTCAAACTTATTAGTTATTAATATTCAACCAAATGAAGGTGTATCACTACATTTAAATGCTAAGAAAAACATTCAAGGCATTGATACAGAACCTGTACAACTTTCTTATGCTATGGGTGCACAAGATAAAATGAATACAGTTGATGCATATGAAAATTTACTTTTCGATTGTCTTAAAGGCGATCCAACTAACTTTACTCATTGGGAAGAACTTAAATCAACTTGGAAATTTGTTGATGCTATTCAAGAACAATGGTCAATGGTGGAACCAGAATTTCCTAACTATGAATCTGGTACGAACGGTCCATTAGAAAGTGACTTACTACTAAGTAGAGATGGTAATCATTGGTGGGACGATATTCAATAAAAAGGTTAAATTGAAAATGTGACTAAATAAATCAAATAGTGAATGATTATAGTATAACTGTGATGTTTGATATCTTATCTCCTATCAAGTGAGTTGAGTTCATCAACATTTCAGTTTCTGTAGTCGTTCACTTTTTTATTAATTTGATTTATTGATAGGCTTTCAGGTGTATATTTAGTCAAAATAATGTAGAATAAAAGTTAATGATTGAAAATAATTGGAGTGAATATATTGGACGTTATCAAGCAAATACAACAGGCAATTGTTTATATCGAAGACCGTCTACTTGAGCCGTTTAATTTGCAAGAATTAAGTGATTACGTTGGTCTCTCCCCCTTTCACCTTGAACAATCTTTTAAAATGATTGTAGGGTTATCACCAGAGGCGTATGCACGGGCAAGAAAACTCACATTAGCTGCTATAGATGTTAAACATAGTGCGAGTCGCTTGGTAGATGTTGCTAAAAAGTATAGATATGAAAATTCAAATGATTTTGCAAATGACTTTAGTGATTTTCATGGCGTTTCACCAATTCAAGCATCAACTAAAAAAGATGAACTCAAAATGCAAGAACGAATTTATATAAAATTGACAACTACAGAAAGAGCACCTTATCCATATAGACATGAAAAGACTGATGATATTTCGTTAGTTGGATATGCACGTTATATTGACGCTAAGGATTTATCAAATCCTTTTAATGTTCCTGATTTTTTAGAAGATTTGTTGTTAGATGGTCAATTAAAAGAGTTACAGCGTTATAATGATGTAAGTCCATTTGAATTATTCGTCATAAGTTGCCCTCTTGATTCTGGTTTAGAAATTTTTGTAGGTGTACCAAGTGAACGATACCCTGCTCATTTAGAAAGTAGATTCCTACCTGGTAGGCATTATGCTAAGTTTAATTTACAAGGTGAAATTGATTATACGGTGAATGAAGCTTGGTATTATATTGAAACAAGTTTGCAATTAACTTTACCTTATCAAAGAGATAGTTTATATGTGGAGGTATACCCATTAGATATATCATTTGATGATCCTTTTACAAAAATACAACTGTGGTTACCTGTAGAACAAGAAAATTATGATTATGATAATTGAAAATGTATAAAAAAGCATGCCCTTAATAATGACTATATGTCAGTATTAAAGGCATGTTTTTCATTAAATATAATTAAATTTTAAGCACAAAAGCTTCATAAGGTTGAATCTTATCAAAATTAATATCAGTATCATAATTGTGAAGTAATATATCGAATGCTTTGATGTCGTCATCTAAATTAAGTTTACTTTCTTTATCAGTTAAGTTACCAACAATTAATACTTTTTCGTTATCAAGCGTTCTAGTATAAGCAAATATATTTGGATTATCAGCATCAATTAAATCAAATTGACCGTATGTGTAAATATCAGCTGATTTTTTTAATTGAATTAATGATTTATAAAAATTTAGAACAGAATTTTCATCTTCTAATTGGTCAGCAACGTTGATTTCTTTATAATTTGGATTGACTGGGAACCATGGTTCTACATTGGTAAATCCGGCATAATTATTGCTATTCCATTGCATAGGCGTACGTGAATTATCTCTGTTTTCCATTTTATACTTATCTAATAATTGATTAACATCTCCACCATTTTCTTTAACGATTTGGTATTCGTTTTTAACTGCAACATCATTAAAGGTTTCTATACTTTCGAATGGATAATTTGTCATACCAATTTCTTGACCTTGATAAATAAACGGCGTGCCTTGTTGAAGGAAATAGACAACAGCATGGCTAGTGGCAGATTCGTACCAATATTGACTATCATTACCCCATGTGGACACACGACGAGGTTGGTCATGGTTTTCAATAAAGAGCGCGTTCCAACCTTTACCTTCTAGTTGCTTTTGCCAACGATTTAATACATTTTTATAAGCAGTAACATCAAATTGTGAATCTCCTGTACTCCATAAACCTAGATGTTCAAATTGGAAAATCATATTAAATTTACCATTAGTTTCGCCAACCCATTCATCGGCATTATCTGGTGTTACACCATTTGCTTCTCCAACAGTCATAATATCGTATTGAGATAATGATTCATCTTTCATTTCTTGTAACCAATCTTGAATACCAGGTTGGTTCATATCTACATCAAATGCCGGCGCATATGTTTTACCTTCTGGTACTGGTAAATCACCTGCTTCAAAAGTTTTCTTAATATGCGTAATAGCATCAACTCTAAAGCCGTCGATACCTTTTTCAAACCACCAATTCATCATATCGAATACAGCTTGTCTTACTTCTTTATTATTCCAATTTAAATCTGGTTGTTTTTTACTAAATAGATGGAAATAGTATTGCCCAGTATGCTCATCATATTCCCAAGTTGACCCGTTAAAAATGCTTTCCCAGTTATTTGGTTCGGAGCCATCTTCTTTCGGGTCCTCCCAAATGTACCAATCACGTTTAGGATTGTCCTTACTTGATTTAGATTCGATAAACCATGGATGCTCATCAGAAGTATGATTAACAACTAAATCAAGTATTAATTTCATACCTCTTTGATGAACTCCTTCCAATAAACGATTAAAATCATCCATTGTACCAAATTCATCCATTATATCTTGATAGTTACTAATATCGTACCCATTATCATCATTAGGAGATTTATACATTGGGCTTAACCAAATGACATCAATGCCTAGGTCTTTTAAGTAATCTAATTTCTCAATAACACCTG
The DNA here is from genome assembly GCF_038008425.1 of Staphylococcus sp. FSL H8-0121. Lineage (NCBI taxonomy): Bacteria > Bacillati > Bacillota > Bacilli > Caryophanales > Staphylococcaceae > Staphylococcus > Staphylococcus sp. FSL H8-0121. Next base: position 324,837 of record NZ_JBBOZB010000001.1, on the reverse strand, counting down.
GTAAATCCCCGATACCATCATTATTACTATCTTTGAAACTTCTTGGATATACTTGATATGCTACTGCTTCTTTCCACCAATTTTTTGTCATTTGAAAACACACCTCTATTAATATTTTGTAATGAAACCGGTTTCTTTAGTAATTATTTTATCTTTAAAATGAAACGTCGTCAAAATATTTATTTTATATAGTAAATCAGTTACTTATATCTTTGGGAGTAATAAAAAGATTATAAAAAACGCCTTACATATGTATGTAAGACGTTAAAATAATTTATTTATTCTTCTTCAACCCATTGTGTATGGAATACACCTTGACGATCTTTACGTTCATAAGTGTGAGCACCGAAGTAGTCACGTTGTGCTTGGATAAGGTTAGCAGGTAAATCTTCTGAACGATAACTATCGTAATAGTTTACACTTGCAGAGAAACCTGGTGTCGGAACACCATTTTTAACTCCTGTTGCAACAACGTCTCTTAAAGCGTCTTGATAATCTGTTACGATATTTTTGAAGTAAGGATCTAATAATAAGTTTTCAAGGTTTGGATTGTTATCATAGGCATCTTTAATTTTTTGTAAGAATTGAGCACGAATAATGCAACCTTCTCTCCAAATCATTGCAAGCTCGCCTAATTTTAAATTCCATTCATGATCTTCACTTGCTTTTCTCATTTGAGCAAAACCTTGTGCGTATGAACAAATCTTACTCATGTATAAAGCTTTTCTAATTTTTTCTAAGAATTCTTGTTTATCGCCATCAAATGAAGCAGTTGGTCCATTTAGTGATTTTGATGCATTTACACGTTCTTCTTTGATAGATGAAATGAAACGAGCAAATACTGATTCAGTAATAATTGTTAAAGGAATTCCTAATTCTAATGCGTTAATAGAAGTCCATTTACCAGTACCTTTTTGACCAGCTGTGTCTAGAATCTTTTCAACTAAAGGTTCGTTATCTTCATCTAATTTAGTGAAAATATCACCAGTAATTTCAATTAAGTAACTTTCAAGTTCTCCTGCATTCCAATCTTTGAAAGTTTGAGAAATTTCTGTATGACTCATACCTAATAAGTCTTTCATCATTGCATAACTTTCAGCAATTAATTGCATATCTGCATATTCAATACCATTATGAACCATTTTTACATAGTGTCCAGCACCATTTGGTCCAATATAAGTTACGCAAGAAGCACCATCTTGAGCTTTCGCTGCAATAGCATCAAGGATATCACTAACTTTATTATATGCATCTTCTTGTCCACCTGGCATTAATGAAGGACCAGTTAAGGCACCAACTTCTCCACCAGATACACCCATACCAATAAAGTTAACACCACTTTCAGCTAAAGCTTTATTACGACGGATTGTATCTTGATAATTAGTATTACCGCCATCAATAAGAATATCATCGTCATCTAATAAAGGTAATAAACCATCTATTGTTGCATCAGTAGCAGGTCCGGCTTTAACCATTAATAAAATTTTACGGGGTTTTTCTAAAGAATTAACAAATTCTTCTAATGAATATGTTGGGTGGATACTTTTTCCTTTTGATTCTTCTACCATTTCATCTGTTTTTTGTCTTGAACGGTTATAAACAGATACACTGTAACCACGTGATTCGATGTTCCATGCAAGGTTTTTACCCATTACGGCTAAACCTACTACACCTATTTGTTGTGTCATATTACTTACCTCTCTTATTCGAATATTTCAATAGTATTGTATCACAAATTAAGTATTTACTTCACTAAATTGACCGTGCTATTCTGCTACGAGTTCAATTATTTTTAGAACTTGATTTGTTAATAAATTAAGGTCTTTTACTGCTATTCTTTCACTAGTAGTATGGATATTTTCATAACCAACACCTAAAATGACAGACGGTATTCCATAAGTATTAATAATACTACCATCTGATCCACCACCAGAAATAACAGTATCACCTTTAAGACCTAAACTAATTGCACTTGCTTTAGCAAATTTGGTTACTTCGGCATCATCACTAATTTTGAAACCAGGATAACTTTTCTCGATTTCTACTTGAGCTTGACCTCCAAGTTCACTTGCAGTTTGTTCAAAAGTATCTTTCATGTGTTGAGCTTGTTGTTCAATACTTTGTTCATTATGTGAACGTGCTTCTGCCTCTATAACAACTTCATCAGCCACTATATTAGTAGCAGAACCACCATGAAACTTACCTATATTAGCAGTTGTTAAGTCATCAATTTGACCAAGTTTCATTTTACTAATCGCTTTAGCTGCAATATTTATAGCGCTTATACCTTCTGTTGGCGTACTAGCATGTGCGGTTTTCCCTTTTATCGTTGTGTTGATTTTCATTTGTGTTGGCGCACCAACAACTGTAGTTCCAACGTCAACACTCGCATCAATTGCATAGCCAAAATCAGCATCTAATAAAGAAGTATCTAGTGCTTGGGCACCAAGTAATCCTGATTCTTCACCTACAGTAATAACGAATTGGATTTGTCCATGTGATAAATTTTGTTCGTTAATTGTAGTGATTGCCTCTATGATAGCGGCTAAACCTGCTTTATCATCAGCCCCCAAAACTGTTGTTCCATCTGAGTATACATAGCCATCATCCTCTACATTAGGTTGAACTTTAATTCCTGGCACAACTGTGTCCATATGGCTTGTAAAATACAACTTCGGAACATCTTTATCTGATAAATTGCTTCTTAATGTACAAACAAGATTGTTAGAACCTAATCCTTCTGTTTCACTTGCTTGATCTTCCTTAACTTCTAAACCAAGTGATTCAAATTTCTCTTTTAAAATGGGTTGGATGACTTGTTCATGTCCAGTTTCTGAGTCAATTTTTACTAATTCTAAAAATGTATTTAAGAGACGTTCTTTATTCATCTTTAATATTCCCCCTTAATCATATAACTATAGTTTAACTGAATTCTGAATATATCAAAAATAAATTGATTGCATTCTCGATTTAAATCATATAATGTTATCTTATAATTAGATTTCGTATTAAATTAAGACGCAATTTAATATGTATTAGGCAATTGGAGGAACACCTTATGATGAATAAAGTTTTACGTATTATTATTATTGTTATGTTAGTTGCTGTAGTTTTAGCACTACTACTTACAAGTTTAGTTCCTATGATGAATTAATCTGATATTAAAAGATGTTCTTAATAGAAGTAGCCAGTGGCATATATGCCACTGGCTATTTTTTAATATACTTATTAGTTTTTTATGCGAAGTTCTTAATTTCACTATGCATTTTTAATGAACCAAAGTGAGATTTAATATTCAAATATTCTTCTAATTCATTTAACAACTGAATGATATTAGCACGTGAATTGAGTGCTTGATGTGATGTTGGTAAAGGTAATTCATCTAATGATAGTCGTATTTCATATAAGGAATGTAATCTTAAAGCAGTATAATCATTACTATTGACGTTATGACCAATTTCACAAAGCAATTGTGAAATATGCTCTAAAATAGGATCTTTAGTTTGAATATTTTCTATTAAAAATTTCATTCGTTTTAATAATTCAACTTGTTCTTCTCGCATATCAAAATAATGATAATATGAGTTTTCATTTCTCACGAAGTGGTTTTTAACATCTCTAAAAGCTAAAGATTTTGCTTTTTTAATATTTAAAACCAGTGGTTCGAACGTTATATTTAGGTCATGGTTTTGTTGTTTGCAAGCTTTGTCAAATACAATAAATACATCAGTAATTTGGTGTTCAATGTCATTTTTATAGCGTTTTAATGTTTTATCTAAACTTGGCATCATTAAGTTCATAATAAATGCTATACCTAGCCCAACAATGAGTAATAGTATTTCATTTATTATAAGATGTCCATCGATTGTTTTAGCATTAAAAACGTGTAATAAAATAACACAACTTGTAATGACACCTTCTTGTGCATTCAATACAACTGTTAACGGTATAAATAGCAATACTATTAAACCTAACACAATTGCGTGTTGTCCAAGTATGGAAAATATTGCAGAACCTAAAAATAATATTAATAAACAAGATACTAAACGTGAAATAATAGCAGTTAAAGAATGCATTTTTGTATGTTTTATACAAAGAACTACTAGGATCGCACTTGAAGCATAATTATCAAGGCCTAGTAGTTTACAAATAATAACGCCTAGAGTCATACCAACAGCTGTCTTGAGTGTTCTAAATCCAATCTTATAAGGATTTAACTTGAGCATCTAATTATGACCTCTTATCTTTCTTCACAATATTGATCAAATAATCCTTGTAATTGACTAATGACATTCATTACATCATGTCCTTCGATTTGATGACGTTCAATCATTTCAATGATTTTACCATCTTTAATAAGTGCGAAAGAAGGACTTGATGGTGCATAACCTTCAAAATAATCTCTTGCTTGTTGTGTTGCTTCTTTATCTTGACCAGCAAACACTGTTACGAGTCTATCAGGTAATTTATCATAATGAAGTGCATGTGTAGCTGCAGGACGAGCAATACCACCCGCACAACCACATACAGAATTAACCATAACTAATGTTGTGCCATCTTGTTTTAAAACTTTATCTACTTCGTCTGCTGTAGTTAATTGTTCATAACCAGCTTCTTCAATTTCATTTCTAGCTTGATCTACGACCCCATTCATATATAAATCAAAATTTAAATCCATAAATTAGAATCACCTTTCATTTTTTAAATTTACTGTCTTTATTTTACTAATTATAGTTACATACTTCAACATGCTTGATTAACCTATATGATAATAGGCATAAATACTTTCTAACATATGAAAGCATTTATGCCTAATCTTATAGTTGAATTTTCTCTTACTTTATAAATCTAAATATCTTTTAATCATTCCGACCTTATGAACGGTAATGTTATTGTATAGATTTAACTATATAGTAAATTTAATAAATATTTGTATTTTCTACAGTATATTGTTCAACACGTTGCTTAATATGATTCATAAATTGACCAGTTTGTAAGCCATCTAAAATTCTATGATCAATAGAAATACATAAATTAACCATGCTTCTAATTGCAATCATATCATCGATAACAACAGGTTTCTTAACGATTGATTCAACTTGTAATATAGCAGCTTGAGGATGATTAATAATACCCATAGAAGATACTGAGCCGAATGAGCCAGTGTTATTCACTGTAAATGTTCCACCTTGCATATCTTCTTGTGTTAATTTGTTATTTCTAGCTTTTTGAGCAAGTTCATTAATTTCTCTAGCTATACCTTTAATTGATTTTTCGTCAGCATGTTTAATGACTGGAACGAATAATTTATTTTCATGAGCTACCGCTATAGAAATATTAATATCTTTATGAATTTTAATTTCATTACCATTCCAACTACTGTTTAACATTGGATAAGCTTTTAATGCATCTGCTACTGCTTTTACAAAGAAAGCAAAGAATGTCAGATTATATCCTTCATTTTTCTTAAAGCTATTTTTAAAGTGATTTCTTGTTTTCACTAGATTTGTTGCATCAGCTTCGATCATCATCCAACCGTGTGGAATTTCAGTAGCACTTGTAACCATATTTTGAGCAATCGCTTTACGCACACCATTCACTGGCATTGCATTTTGAGTAGATTCGATTTGATCTTGTGAATGATTAGGTATAGTAGTTGATTTTGGTTCATTTTGTGGTTGTGCATGATTGTTATTAGTTTGATTTTCAGTTGGATTATTAATATAAGCTAATACATCTTTTTTCATAACTCTACCTTCAAAACCTGTACCCGTAACCTGTGATAAATCGATTTGATTTTCAGAAGCTAATTTAAATACTACTGGTGAAAATCGACCATTATTTTTAGATTTGTCTGAGTTTTCTTTTGATGTCGAGTTTTGTTGGACACTAGATTGTGTATCTTGATGATTTACTTGAGTGTTTTCAGTTTTCTCTTGTTGTTGATTATCATTAGAAGTATTTTCTACATTATTTTCATTAGGTGAATCGATTTTACAAATAACAGTATTAATTTCTACTGTTTCACCTTCGCTAATAACTATTTCAGTAATTGTACCTGCAACAGTAGAAGGCACTTCAGCAGTTACTTTGTCAGTAATTACTTCACATAACGGTTCATATTCTTCAACATAATCGCCAACAGATACTAGCCATTGTTCTATAGTACCTTCATGTACACTCTCGCCTAGTTTTGGCATTTTGATATCCATTATTAAGCCTCCTTAAAATTCTGCGAGTTCTCGCATTTTCGCTTGTATTTTTTCTGGATTCATCATTAACTCGTTTTCTAATACTGGAGAGAATGGCATTGATGGTACATCAGAACCTGCTAAACGCATGATTGGTGCATCTAATTCGAATAAGCAATTTTCAGCAATAATAGCTGAAGCCTCTGACATTACGCTACCTTCCAAGTTATCTTCAGTTACTAGTAGTACTTTTCCTGTTTTCTTAGCACGATCAATGATTGTTTCTTTATCTAATGGATAAACAGTTCTTAAATCAACAACTTCTACATTGATACCATCTTCTGCAAGAATATCGGCAACTTGTAAGCAATAATTAACCATTAAACCATAACAAAATACAGTGATATCATCACCTTCACGTTTTACATCAGCTTTACCTAAAGGAACTGTATAATATTCTTCTGGTACTTCTTCTTTTAAGAAACGATATGCCTTTTTATGTTCAAAGAAAAGTACTGGATCATTTGATTCAATTGAAGACAATAATAATCCTTTAGCATCATATGGAGATGAAGGGATAACGATTGTTAAACCTGGTGTTGATGCAAAAATACTTTCAATACTTTGTGAATGGTATAAACCACCATGCACGCCACCACCAAAAGGCGCTCTTATAGTAATTGGACATTGCCAATCATTATTTGAACGATAACGCATTTTTGCAGCTTCACTAATAATTTGGTTTGTTGCAGGTAAAATAAAGTCGGCAAATTGAATCTCTGCAATAGGACGTTTACCTAACATTGCAGCACCAATAGCTGTACCAACTATATTAGATTCTGCTAAAGGTGTATCAATGACGCGTTCTTTACCATATTTACTTTGTAGACCAAGAGTAGCACCGAATACGCCACCTTTTTTACCAACATCTTCTCCAAGAATAAAAGTATTTTGGTCTTTTTCCATAGCTACATCTTGAGCTTGGCGAATCGCGTCTAAATAAGTCATCTTAGTCATGATTGATACTCCCTTCTTCTTCATAAACATATGCATAAGCTTCTTCTACAGAAGGATATGGTGCTTCTTCAGCAGCTTTAGTAGCATGATTAATGATTTGTTTATGCTCCTCTTCAATTTCTGCTAACCAAGCGTCATCAATAATTCCTAAATCTAATAAATGGTTTTTAAAATGAATATTACAATCTGCTTCTTTTAATCCATCACGTTCTTCTTGTGTTCTATATTTATCATCATCATCAGATGAATGAGCAGTCATTCGAGAAGTTACGGCTTCGATTAGTGTAGCACCTTCTCCGTTAAGTGCGCGATCACGTGACTCTTTCATCGCTTTATATACAGCTATTGGATCATTACCATCAACTTGTTCTCCATGCATACCATAACCTATTGCTCTATCTGATAGATTTTTAGCAGCATATTGTAAAGAATCTGGAACAGAAATAGCATATTTGTTATTAATAATGACACAAACAAAAGGTAATTTATGTACACCTGCAAAATTTAAACCTTCATGAAAATCACCTTGGTTTGAACTACCTTCACCAACTGTTGCAGTTGCTATATTTTGTTTGTTGTCCATTTTTAAAGCTAAAGCTGCACCAACTGAATGTGGTATTTGAGTAGCCACGGGTGAACTTTGTGATAAAATCCCCTTTTCTCTGTGACTATAGTGTGATGGCATTTGTTTACCACCTGAATTAACATCATCTCTTTTACCGAAAGAAGCTAACATCGTATCTAAAGGTGTAATACCCATATATGTTACGAAAGCTAAATCTCTATAATAAGGAGAAGATATATCACCTTGTTTCATAGCGTAAGCCATTCCTATTTGAGTTGCTTCTTGTCCTTGACCACTAACAACGAAAGGAATTTTCCCAGCTCTATTGAGTAACCAAAGTCTTTCGTCCAGTTTTCTGCCAAGATCCATCCATTTATACATATTTTTTAGGTCTTCTTCTGTAAGGCCTGCTGACTTATAGTCAATCATGTCATTTCCTCCCTAATTATACGTGAATTGCTCTGTCTTCAACTTTTAGTCCAAGTTCCATCAATACTTCAGAAAGTGATGGATGGGCATGTGTAGTTAATCCGAGTTCTAATGAAGACCCATTCATAAATTGTAGTAATGATACTTCATTAATTAACTCAGTTACATGTGGACCTATCATATTTAGTCCAATAATTTCATCTTGTTCTTGATCAATAATGATTTCACAAAAACCATTTTGATTATCAATTGAATCAATCATGGCTTTCCCAATTGCTTTAAAAGATACTTTAAAACTCTTGGCTTTAATATTATCATTTTTAGCTTGTTCTAAATTTTTACCAATTGATGCAATTTCAGGATAAGTGTAGATACATTTTGGCATTAAATCATAATTAACGGGAAGTGGAGCATTATCAAACATATGTTCAACTGCCACTATTCCTTCTTTAGAACCAACATGAGCAAGCTGAATTTTACCAATACAATCACCTGCTGCATATATATGTTTATCTTCAGTTTGTTGATATTGGTTCGTAATAATGTGACCAGATTTTGTTGTCTTAATTTTAGTATTATTAAGTCCAATATCAGTTGTATTAGGCTTTCTACCAACTGATAATAGGATACGTTCAACAGTGATTTGTTCATCATTAATTTTAATTGTTGCTTCATTAGTTTCATCATTAATAGAAACACTTTGATTATCTAAGGCAACATTTTCAAAAAACTTAGTTCCTCGATTTTCGAGCTCATTCTTAATTGTTTTAGCAATTTGTTTACTTTCATTCGGTAAAATACGCTCATTAGCCTCAATTACGGTAACTGAAACACCTAAATCAGTTAAATATGAGGCAAATTCTAATCCAATTACGCCCCCACCTATAATAGCTATACTATTAGGTAATTGATCCATTTTTAAGATATCATCGCTAGATAAAATAACTTGATGATCAAATTGTAAAAATGGCAATTCTGAAGGAGTTGAACCGGTAGCTATTAATACAAATTGATTAGGAATCATTTCATTTTCGCCATCTTCAAATTCAACTGAGATAGTTCCACTTTGTGGTGAAAAGATAGACTCACCTAATATGCGTCCAGTTCCATTATAAATGTCGATATGGTTTTGTTTCATCAAATGTTGTACACCTTGATACATTTGATTGACAATTTCGTCTTTTCTTTCTAATATTCGTTCATAATTAAGGCTATATTCAGGAACTTCGATCCCAAATTGTTTAGCGTGTTTCACTGTATGGAAGACTTCTGCAGATTTTAGTAATGATTTTGTAGGGATACAACCTTTATGTAAGCATGTACCACCTAAAAGAGACTTTTCTACAATTGCAACTTTCTTACCAAGTTGTGATGCACGAATTGCTGCCACATAACCAGCAGTTCCTCCACCGAGTACTACTAAATCATATTGTTTTTCAGACATTTGCTTACTCCTAACTCTATGTATAGAGAAATTCAATATACATGTGATATTGAATATTCTCATATAAATTGTTATTAACTATCTAACGTTCTCTCATATAAAACAATACTTTAATATTTTACATCAGTTAAAACATTTTAGAAATTCTAAAATGTTCATTTTTTTGAATAAAAAGTGACTAAACACATTATTTGTTTAAAAGAAATTTCAAAGTTTATGATTTTCTTTGATTTTGAGCAATCATTTCTTTTGCATTTTCTCGGGTAAGATCAGTTACGCTAGCTCCCGAAATCATACGTGCAACTTCATCAATTCTATCATCATCTTCTAATTCTTTTACTTGAGTCGTCGTACGATCTTCTGTTGTCTGTTTAGAAATAAGTAAATGATGATCACTCATTGTTGCAACTTGTGGTAAGTGAGAAATACATATAACTTGAATATATTCAGCAATATCACGCATTTTTTCTGCCATTTTTTGGGCTGCCTGACCAGATACTCCAGAATCAACTTCATCAAATAAAATAGCAGTTTGTCCTCTAGATTGAACAAATATACTTTTTAACGCTAACATAATTCTAGATAATTCTCCTCCTGAAGCTATTTTATTTAAGCTTTTTAGAGGTTCACCTTTGTTAGGACTGATTAAAAATTCTACAAATTCTATACCTTCGATATTAGGTTCATCCAAGGGTTTGAAAGATATTTCAAGATTTGCGTCTTTCATTTGGAGATTTTGAATTTCTGCGACGATGTGGTCTCTTAATTCTCTTGCAACTTTTCGTCTTTCTCCTGATAAAGATTTACCTATTTTAATCACTTGTTTATATAAATCGTTAATTTCTTCGCGTAATTGAGAAGTACTTTCTTCATAATTTTCAATTTTACTTATTTCATTTTCTAATTTACCTTGGTATGCGATGAGTTCAGAAATATCTTTACCATATTTTCTTTTTAGATTATTAAGTAAATTCATACGCGATTCTAGTTCATTTAACATTTGCTCATCAAATTCTGTATTTGTCATTTCATCGTATAATTCATGTTTTGCATCTTCTAAAGTATAGTAAAATTGATCCACTTCTTCTTTTAATTTTACATATTTATCTGGAACAATATCATTAATTTCATTTAGAAAATTACTTAATTCGTATAATCGATCAGTGATAGCATTTTCATCAGTTAGTGTTAAATGTGCATTATTTAAAGCAAGACTTAATTTTTCTGAGTTTTGTATTCTTTTAATATCTGTTTCTAACTGTTCAACTTCACCTTCTTTTAATGAAGCTTCAGATATCTCTTCTAATTGGAATTTCATTAAATCTAATCTTTGTAATAACGCTTGGTCAGCTGATTCTAATTCCTCTAGCTCTTTACGTTTAGCTTTATATTGATTAAATACACTATGATATTCTGAAAGTAACTGACTATATTGGTCACCAGCATAATTATCGAGTAACTGTAAGTGATACTTCTGCTTTAATAGAGATTGTGTTTCATGTTGGCCATGAATATCTAATAATTCTTGCATCACTTTTCTTAAATCTTGTAAAGTTATTGTCTGATTATTAATTCTACAAATACTTTTACCTGAGCTAAAAATTTCTCTCTTTACTAATAAAAAATCTTCATCTATATCAATATTTAGATTTTGTAGGACATGAATTGCATCTTTACTGTTATCGATATCAAAAATACCTTCAATTATAGCTTTCTTTTCACCGTGTCTAACATAATCTGATGAAGCTCGCATACCAATAAGTTGACCAATTGCATCGATAATGATTGATTTACCTGCACCAGTTTCACCACTTAAAACAGTTAAACCATCTGAAAATTGAATTTCTAATTCATCGATGATTGCAAATTGTTTTATTGATAAGGTTTGTAACATAAATTCATCGCATCCTTATAATAAATTGAAAATTCTAGTTTTAATTTCTTCACTTGCTTCTTCATTACGACAAATAATAAGGCAAGTATCATCACCACAAATTGTTCCTAATACTTCTTCCCAATCAATTTGGTCTAAAATTGCGCCTATAGATTGAGCGTTTCCTGGTAATGTTTTGAGTACAAGAAGATTACCAGTTCCTTCTATATTTACAAATGAATCCATTAAATATCTTCCTAATTTTTCTAAAGGATGATATTTACGATCATTTGGTAAACTATATACGTATTGACCTGAAGCAGCAGGAACTTTGATCAATTGTAGTTCTTTAATATCTCGTGAAACAGTTGCTTGTGTTACATTAAGTTCGTATTCATTTAAACGTTTTACTAATTCATCTTGTGTTTCAATTTGTTCATTCGAAATAATTTCTCTAATCTTTATATGTCTTACAGATTTCTTTGGCAAAATTAACACCTCTAGTTACGAATATTTATACAATTATTTTAACATATGCATTTCATATCTACTACTCATCACCATTCGAAATACTACTATAAATTAAGTTCAATAGGCATGATGATAATGATGTAATAACAACTGAAGATAAATTAATTAATAGTTAATTATATGCATTTTAGAAATATAGTGAATATTTATTGTATAACGACAGTGAGATTCTAATTAAAACATAAAATAAGGTTAACAAAAATTGAATGTAATTTCTGTTAACCTCTTATTGAAAAATTATTATAAGTACTAAATGGTTTAGTGATCTCGATTGTAAAATAATTCTACGATTTGTTTTAAGTTAGAATTATCATATTTATCATTAATATTTTCTAAAGATTTAAGTGCTTCATTTTTATGATAATTTAACTTTTCTTCTGCACCGTCTTTATTTAATAGTGATACATAAGTACTTTTATCATTTTCTAAATCACTACCAACTTTTTTACCTAATTTTTGTTCGTCACCATAGATATCTAATAAATCATCTTTAATTTGGAACATTAATCCTAAATGATCACTAAATTCGTTTAACATTTCTGAAGTTTGTTCGTCAGTATGAGCAATATCTACTGCACTCATAATTGCAAAAGTTAATAGTGCACCTGTTTTTGTTCGGTGAATTGCTTCTAAAGTTGATAAATCTATTGCTTTGTCTTCACTTTGCATATCAAGAGTTTGTCCACCGACCATGCCTAAATGTCCGCTAGCATATGCTAAACGTTGGATGACTTTGATTTTAGTTGTATCGTTTATATTTGTGTCATTCGATACTAGATCAAAAGCTTTTGTTAAAAGTGCGTCACCTGCTAAAATTGCTTTCCATTCGCCAAATACTTTATGATTTGTTAGTTTACCTCTACGGTAATCATCATTATCCATCGCTGGAAGATCATCATGAATAAGCGAATATGTATGAATCATTTCTAATGCTAAAGCAGTTTGCATTCCTTTTTGGTAATCTACCTCTAACATATCTAATGTAAGAAGTAAGAGAACTGGACGGAGTCTTTTGCCGCCTGCATTAAGTGAATAAAGCATACTTTCCTCTAAATCAGTATTTAAATTCGACTGTGGAATAGTTTCTTTTAGAGCGATATTAATCTCATTAATTAAATCATTCATTTGTAGATTCTTCATTATCTTGCTCCTCGTTTTCCTCTTGCATTAATTTGTTTACCTTTTTCTCGGCATCTTTTAATGTTGAGTCACACGCTGTAGATAGTTTCATTCCTCTTTGATATAAATCTAAAGATTCCTCTAATGAGACGGTTTCATTATCTAATTTTTGTACGATACTTTCTAATTCTTGCATCATTTCTTCAAAGCTTTGTTTTTCTTTACTCATCATTACACCTTACTTTCTTAACAATGGCGTCGACTTGACCATCTTTCATAGTTAATACTATGTCATCATTTTCAGACATATCTTTAGTACTAGTTATAACATTGTCATCTTTATTAACAATAGCGTAACCACGTAACATCGTATTTGTTGGACTTAACTGATTAAGTTGTTCTAGCTTAGATTTAAGTTCTTTTTTATATTGAGTTAAATCATAATTCATCTTTTGTGACAGACGAGATTTGAATTGATCATTTTGTTGCTGATTTCTAATAATAGATGTTTGTAAGTGTTTAGGATTAAATCGTTGCTTTAATAAATTGAGTTGATGTTGTTGTTGTTCTAATTTAATCGTTAATTTTTGTTTTAATTGCTTTTCTAAATCGTCTCTTTTTTGAATTTGTTGATCATATAATAAAGATGGTTGTTTGAATTTATAATATGATGACAAATGCTCAAGATGTTTCTTTTGCTGTTCGACATATTGTTTAATGTGTCTAGTTAATGTGAATTGATATTGTTTGATTTGTTGCAATAATTCATACTGGTCTGGCGTTGCCATGACAGCAGCTTGAGTTGGCGTTGCAGCGCGTACATCAGCTACAAAATCACTTAATGTAAAATCTGTTTCGTGTCCAACTGCAGAAATAATAGGTGTTTCACATTCGAAGATTGCTTTAACAACTTCTTCTTCATTGAAGTTCCATAAATCTTCAATGGAACCACCGCCACGACCAACTATAATTGTATCAACATCAAGACTATCAGCATATTTAATTTTCTCTATAATGTCTTCTTTTGCTTGTTGTCCCTGTACGAGTGTACTTATTTGTACTTGTTCAACTATAGGATATCTACTATTGATTGTTGAATGTATATCTCTAATAGCTGCTCCTGTACTTGCTGTTAATACCGCAATTTTCTTAGGGAATTTAGGAATAGATTTTTTATTACTATTATCAAAATAACCTTCTTTTGAAAGTTTCTTTTTGAGTTCTTCTAATTTTTGATATAAATTGCCTATTCCATCCAACTGCATCTTATTAACATAAATTTGATAGTTACCTCTACGCTCATAAACAGAGACTCGTGCTTCTAATAAAACTTCGTCGCCTTCTTTAGGTTCGAAGTTAAGTTTTGACGCACTACCTTTAAACATCATTGCACTTATGACACTTTCTTTATCTTTCACATTAAAATATAAGTGGCCGCTAGAATGTTTTTTGAAATTGGATAACTCGCCTTTGATTAGAACTGATTGTAAATGTGGATCTTGATCAAATTTGTATTTAATATATTTGGTTAATGTTGAAACTGTTAAGTAATCAGTCATAATTATCACTCAATTTTATTAGTTTATATTACTTAATACACCATTGATAAATTTATAATGGTCGTCATCACTAAATTGCTTAGCTAGTTCTACGGCTTCGTTAATGACTACTTTTGCTGGAGTTTCACTATGCAAAATTTCAAATGTTGCCATACGTAAGATGATACGATCTGTTTTTAGTAATCTTTCAAGTGACCAATCTTTAAGGTATGGTTTTATTTTTTCATCTAAAACAGGTTCATGATCCTTAACTCCAGTTACAAGCCAATGAATAAAATCGAAATCTAAATCTGGATAATCATCTTTGATAAAGTTTATAGCTTCATTAATTGTTAGATCTGTATCTTTTATCTCTAATTGAAATAAAGTTTGGAAAGCTTGGACTCTTGATTCTTTACGACTCATAAATTACTCCTTCAAACGTTTTTATAAAAGACAAGGTACTGTTGAGAAATATTTATTTTAATTTTAAAATCTCTGAACAAGTACCTATCTTAAGTTAATATTTATTTTTCTATTACTATTTGAGTAATATGAACATTAATTTGTTGTGGTTCAATGGCTGCCATTGTTGATATTTGATTAAAAATAGCAGTTTGAATTTGATTTGCGGTTTTGGAGATATTGATACCATGCTTAAGTGCACAATAAACATCAATATAAATACCGTCTTCTCTTGCATCTATTTTTAAATCTCTATTTAAATTTTTACGACTAATTTTTTCTAAGTTAGTATTTTTAAGTTCTGCAAAATGTCCTGTAATGCCATCTACTTCTGATGTGGCAATACTTGCAATAACAGATAAAACTTCTGGAGCAATTTCGATTTTGCCTAAATTTGTATGAGAATAATCTGCAACATTGACCATTGTTTTAACCTCCTATTGTTTGTCATCAGCCATAATATTATATTTTTCAAGGAATTTCGTATTAAATTCACCACTTCTGAATACATCATTATTCAATAATCTTAGGTGGAAAGGTATTGTCGTATCTATTCCTAAAACTAAATACTCACTTAAAGCTCTAATACCTGTCATGATAGCTTCATCGCGCGTTGATTCATGAACGATTAATTTCGCTACCATAGAATCATAATAAGGTGGAATTGTATAATTAGTATAACATGCAGACTCGATTCTTACTCCGAATCCACCCGGTGCTAAATACTGAGTAATTTTACCTGGAGAAGGCATAAAATCTTTATATGGATTTTCAGCATTTATTCTAAATTCAATAGCATGACCATTAATTTTGATGTCTTTTTGTTTGAATGGTAATGCTTCACCCATTGCAACTTTTAATTGTAATTTAACTAAATCAACACCTGTTACCATTTCAGTTACTGGGTGTTCAACTTGGATACGTGTATTCATTTCCATAAAGTAGAATTTATCATCATTTAAGTCATATATAAATTCGATTGTACCTGCGTTTTCATAGTTTACAGCTTTAGCTGCTCTAATAGCTGCATTACCCATTTCTTGGCGTGTTTCTTCAGATAATATAGGTGATGGTGCTTCTTCAACTAATTTTTGCATACGACGTTGAATTGTACAGTCTCTTTCACCTAAATGGATAACATTTCCGAAACTATCACCAATAATTTGGATTTCAATATGACGGAAGTTTTCGATGAACTTTTCTAAGTATAAACCGCCATTACCAAATGCAGTTTCCGCTTCTTGTTGTGTCATTCTATATCCAGTTTCAAGTTCTTTCTCATCACGAGCAACACGGATACCTTTACCGCCGCCACCTGCAGTAGCTTTAATAATGACTGGGTAACCAATTTTCTTAGCGACTTTCTTTGCATCATCGATATTATGAACTAAGCCTTCACTACCAGGTACAACAGGTACATTAGCTTTTATCATTTCTGCTTTCGCAACGTCTTTGATACCCATTTTTTGGATTGATTCATAGCTAGGTCCGATAAATTTTAGCTGACATGCTTCACATAATTCTGCAAAGTCAGCATTTTCAGCTAAAAATCCATAGCCAGGATGTACGCCATCACAACCAGTTGATGTTGCAATTGATAGGATATTGGGAATGTTTAAATATGAGTCTTTAGACAGGGTTGGACCGACGCAGTATGCTTCATCAGCAATTTGAGTATGTAAAGCGTCTTTGTCTCCTTCTGAATAGACTGCAACTGTTTGAATACCTAACTCATGGCATGCTCTTATAATTCTTACAGCAATTTCACCACGATTAGCGATGAGTATTTTCTTCATTATTTCACCTTGAATAACGGTTGGCCATACTCTACCATTTGTCCGTCTTCTACTAATATTTCTACTATTTCTCCTGAAATTTCAGCTTGAATTTCATTGAATAACTTCATTGCTTCTAAGATACAAACAGTTGTATCGTTGGAAACTTTATCTCCAACTTGTACATATGCACCCTCTTCTGGTGAAGGTGATTTATAAAACGTTCCAACCATTGGTGCGTTAATTGTTTCGTAATTGTCTGAAGCTGTTTCTTGAGTTTGATTATCTTCACTAGGTTGTTGCACAGGTTGAGTAGCATGTTGAGGTTGTGCTATTGATTGCGCTGGCGCTTGTGCTACTTGTGGCGTTATAATTTCAGTTTCTTTTTGTTTTTTTAAGTTAACTACGCTACCTTTGTTATCTTCAATGTTAATTTCAGTTAAGTTTGATTGATCAAGAATCTCAATTAATTCTTTTATTTCTTTAAAGTTCATAATTATTACTGACTCCTTCAGTTTGTTTTCATCTACCCGTCTATTTTACTTGAGTAAACCGCTCAATTCAAGCATGAGAAGATATCCTCTAATTTCATTTTAAATTGAGAGCGATATATCAACGATTAAATTGATAAGTAATATAAATAGATTAATCGTATATAGTCATTTGTAAAACATAAAAAACGTGAAAGATCGTATGTTGATTGCTTTCACGTTATTGTGTTAGTTTAATATTTTTTATTGAAAATTTGATTTAAAATGCTTATTGCTTTATCAATTTGTTGTGAAGTAATAGTAAGTGGAGGTAGTAATCGAATAACATTTTGGCCTACTGGTAAAACAATTAATCCTCGGCGACGAGCTTCGTTAACTAATTGTTCTATATTTAATGTTGTTTCAATACCAATCATTAACCCTTTACCACGGATGTCTATAATATTTGGATTATCATTTAATTGTTTTTTTAATTTAGCAAGTAAAGTTTTACCTTTTAAACTAATTTGATTTAAAAATTCTTTATCTTTTACTATTGAGAGGGTTTCTTTAGCCACTGTCATTGCTAATTTATTTCCGCCAAATGTAGATCCATGACTACCATAATCAAAGGCATGGCTCAAACGACGATGTCCTATCATAGCACCACACGGTATACCATTTGCTAGCCCTTTAGCAGATGTAATAATATCAGGTTGAATACCATACTGTTCATATGCAAATAGCGTTCCAGTGCGACCTATTCCAGTTTGAATTTCATCTATTATCAATAATATGTTGTTGTCTTTGCATAACTGATTTAATTGATTAATAAATGTTGATTGCGCCAGATGTATACCTGATTCACCTTGAATTAATTCGAGCATAATTGCTGCAGTATCACTAGAAATTAATGATTTAACACTTTCAATATCATTGAATTTGGCAAACGAAAAATGTGGAACACCATCACCAAATCCATATTTAATTTTAGATTGTCCTGTCGCTGACATTGCACCATAAGTCCTATCGTGAAATGATTGTTCAAAGCAAATTATAGATTGTTTACTAGTGAATTTTCGTGCTAATTTAATGGCTGCTTCATTTGCTTCGGCACCACTATTACAAAAGTAAACACAATAGTCTTGATCATCTACTAACGATTTTGCAACTTCTTCTTGTAATGTATTTATGTATAAATTAGGCGTGTGCCAAATAAGGTTAATTTGCTGTTGTAATGCATCAATAAGTTGTGGATGAAATCCTAAGTTTGTAACACCAATTCCTGATGAAAAATCGAGATATTTATTACCATTTTCATTGATTAGTTCATTGCCCTGTGCTTTTACGAATTCAATATTTGATCGTTTATAATTTTGAAATAAATAACTCATTAGATGTTCCCCTCTATGACTGTCCCTGTTAACAAGTTGTCACCTATGATAACTTTCTTGACCCCTGATTTTACTGTATCAACAGCACTTTCAATCTTAGGTATCATTCCACCAGTAATAATGTTTTCTTTTATTTTAGTTTGTACCTCACTTATATGTAATCGATTGATAAGTTTTCCGTTTTCTAAGACACCTTTTACATCTGTCATTAGAATCAATTTTTGTGCTTTTAGTGAAATAGCTATGGCAGTTGCTAAATGGTCCGCATTAATGTTGATTAATTCACCATTTATATGAGTACCTAATGATGCTAATACTGGGATATTATTTTTATTTAAAAGAGGATTAATATAATTTGGATTAATTTGTATAGATGTACCTACAGAACCATATATTTTATAATTCAAATACTCTGCTTTTATAAATGAGAGTTGCTTATCTTTTAAGTGATTGACTGTTATGTTTTGCTTCTTTAAATATGCAGTTAATTGTGCACCTACATGATTGAAAAGTGCTTCTTTTATTATAGGAAGATCTGATTTTGATGTTATTCTAAGACCATCCTTTTTTATTGTAGTATGGCCTGCATTGATTAATAATTCTTCGATCACTTTTCCTCCACCATGTATGATAATAATTTGATATCGTTGTTTAATCCAAATTTTTAACTGTTGTATTGTTTCAGGTGTAATGTTTTTTGTTGCAATACCGCCCATTTTTATTACTATAATTTTATTCATATTATTACCTCTAAGTTGTATATAATGCGTTTATTTTTACATAGTCATAAGTTAGATCGCATCCCCAGGCAGTTCCATTTTGATTTCCTTGATGCATATTGATAGAAATTTTAATATGATCTTTTTTTAATAGATGCTGCATTTGTTGTTTATCAAAAGGTTCAGGAGTTGAATGAGTCATAACAAGTATATCTTCAATAGCAATGTCTATATTTGTTACATCAAAGTTTGTCTCTGTATAGCCTATAGCGGCGAGAATACGTCCCCAATTCGGGTCTTCTCCAAAAATTGCTGATTTAACCAAACTAGACCCCACTACTGTTTTAGCAATCATTCTAGCAGATGTTTCTGTAGGCATTCCCATTACTTTGACTTCTATTAGTTTGGTTGCACCTTCTCCATCTTTAGCGATTTTCATAGCAAGGTTTCGCATGACGTGCTCTAACATATTGCAAAACGTTATGTATTCCTCCGTGTTCGGTAAAATTTCTTGATTACGTGCTAAGCCATTTGATAATACAAGTACTAAATCATTAGTTGATGTATCTCTATCTATTGTGATTTGATTGAACGTTTTATTAACATTAGTTTGTAATGCTAGCTGTAATGTTTCAGTTGATATATTTGCATCACAAGTGATAAACGCTAACATCGTAGCCATATTTGGATGTATCATACCTGATCCTTTTACGACACCTGCCATAGTTATTTTTTGTTGATAAATTGTTTCAGTGATTACACAGGTTTTAGTAGTTAAATCAGTAGTTAATATAGCTTTTGTAAAGTGATGAGCGTTACCATTTTTATTTAACCGTCTAATCCCATTGTCGATGATATCCATTGGCAAGTGTTTACCAATGACACCTGTAGATGCGACAGTTACTAGATTTTGATTAATGTTCAGTGCATTAGCAGTGAGTTGTTGCATTGAGACAGCATCTTCCATACCTTGAGAGCCAGTACATGCATTTGCAATACCAGAATTAACAATAATAGCTTGTACTTTACCATTTTCCTGAATAATTTCATTATTTAAAATTAAGGGAGCGGCTTTAACTTTATTAGTTGTTTGTACATATGCAACACTTGCGGGTATTTCAGACACAATCCATCCTAAATCTAAGTTTTTCTTTTTTATGCCTGAATGAATACCATCTGCGGTATAACCAATAGGACTTGCTATGTTTCCTGTGATTTCTATCATGTTGTTACTCCTTACTATACTATTGATGGTAAAGTGCGAAGGCCTTCTGTTTCATCAAAACCATACATAAGATTAATATTTTGAAGGGCTTGTCCAGAAGCGCCTTTGATTAAATTATCTAACGCTACCATAATTGTTAAAATATTCATAGATTTATTATATTTAAAACCAATATTTACAAAATTTGAACCAATCACATCTGTCAATTGAGGCATGTTATTCACTATACGTATAAAATACTTATCTTTATATGCTGAGTCATAACTAAGTTTAATTTTACTTGGATGAATGTCACTATTTAACTTGCAATAAATAGTAGAAATAATTCCTCTATTAACAGGTATTAATGATGTAGAAAATTGAATATTCTGTAAATTTTTATCGTACTTTTTTAGCATTTGTAGAATTTCTGGTATATGCTGATGTTCATTCAATTTATATGTAATATAATTATTGTTTATATTTACAAAATGACTAGTAGTGGTTGGGTTTTTACCTGCTCCAGATAACCCACTCTTTGCATCAACGATGATTGAATCTAACTGAATTAATTTATCTTTTACTAGCGGTATAAGTGCAAGTTCTACTGCTGTTGCGTAACAACCTGGGTTTGAAATGAATTTTTGGTTTTTTATATTAGAAAATTCAGGAAGACTATATGTAAATTGTGTTTGTATATCTAATGAAACTGCTTCTTTCTTGTACCATAATTGGTAATCATCAGGAGGCAGTCTATGATCTCCGGATATATCAACGACTGGAAATTGATAATTAATAAAGTATGAAGATAATTGACTTGCTATTCCGCTAGGTGTGGCAAATACTACTAAATCTGCATGTTTCATTATGTAACGAGCATCAAATGGTTTAATTACTAAGTCACAGATACCTTTTAAATGTGGATAGATTTCAGATAGTTTAGTGCCAGTAGATTGAGTCGCATGTATAGAAACAACTTCTAAGTGATTATGCGAATGGATAAGTCGCACTAATTCTAATCCAGAATAACCAGTAATCCCCACA
Source organism: Staphylococcus sp. FSL H8-0121 (assembly GCF_038008425.1). Classification (NCBI taxonomy): domain Bacteria; kingdom Bacillati; phylum Bacillota; class Bacilli; order Caryophanales; family Staphylococcaceae; genus Staphylococcus; species Staphylococcus sp. FSL H8-0121. The sequence continues at coordinate 303,059 of NZ_JBBOZB010000001.1, read as the reverse complement.
ATACTAATACGCATACTTAAACCTCTTTTCGTATTTTTATACAATTATATTGTATACTTATAAAATTATCAAGCCTACAATATAATATTTTAGTTAATTAAAATGCAAAAAAACACTCACAACTATCATTTCTGACAGTTATGAGTGTTGAAGAACATCAATTTGATGACTATCCTCTTGAAATGTAACTTCCGTCTCCAGTATTAATTACTAGAATGTCACCTTCGTTAACGAATAAAGGTACGTTCAATGTATAACCAGTTTCAACTGTAGCTGATTTTGTAGCACCAGTTGCAGTATCACCTTTAATACCTGGTTCAGTTTCAGTAACTTCTAATTCAACAGTTTTTGGTAATTCAAGTCCAATTACTTCTCCATCATAAGATTGAATTTGAACTTCCATATTAGCTTTTAAATAATTTAATTCATCTTTTAGATAATCGCCTGGTAATTCTGTTTGATCGAATGTTTCATTATCCATGAATACATGATTATCACCATCTGCATATAGGTATTGCATACGACGATTTTCAATCATAGCTTGTTCAACTTTTTCGCCTGCTCTAAATGTTTTTTCTTGAATAGCACCAGTTCTTAAATTACGTAATTTAGAACGAACGAATGCAGATCCTTTTCCTGGTTTTACATGTTGGAAATCAATTACTTTCCAAATACCATTATCTACTGATATTGTTAAACCTGTTTTAAAATCATTTACTGAAATCATTCAGTTTCCTCCTCAATATACACGCTTATTCTAAAATAATAAGGTCTTTTGTGCATTTAGTAAAGACTTCACAACCATTTTCTGTAATTAAAATATCATCTTCAATTCTAACGCCACCTAATCCATCAACATAAATACCTGGTTCAATCGTAACGCAATTATTAACTTGAAGATGTCCAGATGCTTTTTGTGAAAGCAATGGTCCTTCGTGTATGTCTAAACCAATACCGTGACCTAATGAATGGCCAAAATGCTCACCATATCCTTTTGCTTCAATGTAATTACGGGATAATGCATCTGCTTCTTTAACAGTTAAGCCCGGTTTAATTTCATCGATAGCTTTTATTTGTGCTTTTAATACTATATCATAAATTTCTTTCATTTTTGGATCTGGTTCACCTATCGCAAATGTTCTTGTTATATCAGAACAATAACCTTTGTAATATGCGCCAAAATCCAATGTGATCATATCGCCTTGCTCAATAATTTTATCACTTGCCACACCATGAGGTAAAGCGCCTCGATAACCTGATGCTACAATCGTATCAAAAGAAGGACCATCTGCTCCTAATTGTAACATTTTACTTTCTAAGGCAGCTTTGACTTCACGTTCTGACATACCAGCTTTTACAACTGTTAATATATAGTCATATGTTTCGTCAACGATTTGTGCAGCTTTTTTAATTATATCAATTTCTTCTTCTGATTTTACTTCTCTAATTTTTTCAATTGCATCAGAAATACTGATTAATGTAATCATACCTTTATTTAATTCGAGGTACGTATCATAACTCACCTCATGACCTTCAAAACCTACATTTTCTAATTTTTCTTTTTCAAGAATAGATTTGATTTCGGAAATCATATCATTTTTTCTATTTACAATTTCAAACTCAGTAGCTTGTTTTTTAGCTTGTTCTGTATATCTAAAATCTGTAACTAAATATTTGTGGTTTGATGAAATAATCAATGCCCCACTTGTACCAGTAAATTCTGATAAATATCTTCTGTTGTAATCTGAAAGGATGACAATTGCATCTAGTTTTTTAGATTTTAATAATTGTTGAACTTGCTCTAATTTATTCATATAATACCTCCATAATTAGTATAACGTTTGTACATTTTATTTGAATACATTAAAATGATAGCATAATCAATAAATAATATAATAGTTTTTAGTTTAGGGAGATAATCATGAAGAAATATATAATCGTGATTGGCGCATCTTGCTTATTAGCTGGTTGTGGTAGTCAAAATCTTGCACCACTAGAAGATAAAACTACAAAACTTAGAGATGACAATCATCAATTAAAATTAGATATTCAGCAATTAAATCAAGATATTAGCGATCAAAAATCTAAAATTGCAGGATTACAAAAAGATAAAGAAAATAGTAAGCAAACAGCTACTAATAAGAAAAAAGAAAAGAATTTAAATGCAAGCTCTTCTTATTATAATAAAGTTGCAAAATCTATAGAGAAGTATAATGACATAGATGCGGATGTGACTAAAAATAAAGGAAGTAACTCTATCCAAAAGAAATTATCAACAATTACATCTGATTTAAACGATGCTTATAGTACATATAAATCTGATATAGATGAAGACTCAATGACAAGTGAAGATAAATCAACGAAAAAAAGTATTAATAAGATAAATAAAAATATAACTTCAGCCTTTAGTGACATCGAACAAGGTTATCAAGAAAAAAATAAAAAGAAAATTAATAAAGGACAGAAAAAATTAGCTAGTGTACAAAGTGAAGTTAATTAGAATTAGGTGGATTTAAATGAAAAATATAATGTTTTATATCGTTATAGCGATTGCAGCATTTGGTTTGATAATGAATTTAGACGTATTTTTGTTTTCAATCGTTAAAATGTTAATTAGTTTCGCAGTTTTAGTGTTAATTATTTATCTAATATACTACTTTTTCTTTTTAACAGAAGATCAAAGAAAGTATAAACGAGCTGCAAGAAAATATCGTAAAAGAAATAAATAGTAATAAAAATAAGCAGTAGTCATTGATATCATTAATTTGATGATGACTACTGCTTTATTATTGATTATATTACTTTCTATATGTCCATTCATCTGAACGGAATTTTTCTTCTAGTTCTTTAACTTCGTTCATTTGTTCATCTGTAAGTGTTAATGGTTTAAATTCAATTTGTAAACCTTCTTTAAAACCTTCTTTAAATGCATCTTCCATTTCATTTAGGGTTATGTGCTTTTCTGAGATGTCGTTAATCGCTACCGCTTTATCTACAAATGCTTCTTTCATTTTGTTTTTTAATCGATCATGTTTAAAAATAAATAAGTCAAAAAGTTCGTCTACATCAATGTCTTGTAAAATAGATCCATGTTGTAGAATCACGCCTTTTTGTCGTGTTTGTGCACTTCCAGCAATTTTACGACCTTCAACAACGAGTTCATACCAACTAGGTGCATCGAAGCAAACTGAACTACGTGGTTGTTTTAATTTTTCTCTTTCTTCTTTGGAACGAGGAACAGCAAAATAAGTTTCAAAACCTAAATTTTTAAATCCTTCTAATAATCCTTGAGAAATAACTCTATAGGCTTCAGTTACAGTTGTAGGCATTTTAGGATGTGATTCAGGAACAATAACACTGTAAGTTAGTTCTTTGTCGTGTAACACACCTCTTCCTCCAGTTTGTCGTCTCACTAGTCCATAGCCTTTTTCTTTTACCTTTTCAATATCTATTTCTTTTTTTAATCGTTGGAAGTAACCTATTGATAGTGTCGCAGGATTCCATGTATAAAACCGTATGACCGGATCAATTTCCCCCCTAGAAACGAAATTAAGTAGTGCTTCATCCATTGCCATATTGTAATATGGATCTTTACTACCAGTGTTAATAAAATTCCATGTTTCTGTCATGATTAAATCCCCCATTAATAATTGCTTTAGTAACAAATTTGATTATAGCCCTATAATTACGAATAAATTATTAAAACATCTGTAAATGTATAAAAATATTTTGATAATTTGTTCTAACAGTCTTATAATTATAATATCGGTAAATTAGGGAGGATGCAACATGAGTATCTCTTTGTATATTGCAATTATTATTTTAATAATAATAATTGGTTATATGGTCGTTCAACAAATTCTTAATAAACGAGCTGTTAAAGAATTAGACCAAAATGAATTTCATAAAGGTTTACGTAAAGCACAAGTAGTTGATGTGAGAGAAAAAGTTGATTATGATTATGGTCACATTAACGGTGCTCGAAATATTCCAATTACTATGTTTAAACAAAGATTCCAAGGTTTAAGAAAAGATCAACCTATATATCTTTGTGATGCGAACGGTATAGCAAGCTATCGTGCTGCTCGTATGTTAAGAAAAAATGGCTATAATGATATTTATATGCTTAAAGGCGGCTATAAAAAATGGACTGGTAAAATTAAGTCCAAAAAATAGTCATTTGATATTTTTATGAAAATATTAAATGATTTCGGAGTAAAGATAATGTGTCTTATATAAAGTCGCATTATCTTTACTCTTTTTTATGTAAAAAGAGCCCGTTAGTGTACTGGAATGTACTGAACCCCAAAAGTTGTACTCTGGTTTAGTATACTATTTTAAAGGTTTGTTTCCTATATTGCTTAGGAGACAAGCCTTTTAATTTTGCTTTAATTCTTGTATTGTTATAAAAACTGATATATTTATGAATAGATTGTTCTAATTCTTGGAATGTTTCAAATGATTGCCCATAATACATTTCTTGTTTTAATAACCCAAAGAAGTTTTCCATTGAGGCATTATCTAGGCAATTTCCTTTTCTAGACATACTTTGAAATACATCATGTTCTTTTAATGACTCAATATAGTTTCTATTTTGATAATGCCATCCTTGATCTGAATGAATTGTCATTCGATAAAAAAGTTGAGGTCTCATAGTTAGTAATTCATTTAAAGGTTCAATCACAATATCTATAGTAGGACGCTTTGATATACGATAACTTAAGATTTCCAAGCTATATAAATCCATAAAAGGTGACAAATATGCCTTTGTTCCATCAAGTAATTTAAATTCTGTAATGTCTGTAACCACTTTTTGATAAGGTCGATCTGTATTAAAACGACGTTTTAATATATTTCTAGCTACTTTACCTATTGTGCCTCTATAAGAATTGTATTTTCTTGTTTTATGATTAAATTTCTTACATGTTAATTGATGTTCTTTCATAATTCGTCTTACTTTCTTATGATTGACTGTCATTCCTTTATTAACTAATGCTTGAGTAACTCGACGATAACCATAAGTATAATCGCTTTCTTTACATATTTGCTTAATAGATTTAACTATATCTATATCTTTTTTGGGTTTTTTGAAACGTTTAATCCAGTAGTAATACACGGATTTAGCTATTTCCGTAACTTTAAACAGAAGACTTAACCCAAATTGATTCATTTCATGTAATTCTTTAATGACCTTTACTTTTTCGGATGTTTGGTTCCGTAATGTTGGGTCAATCTTTGTAACTTTTTTTGATAAGCAATACCTGCTTTCAACATTTCATTTTCATTCCTAAGTCTTTCTAATTCTTCGCGTTCATCTTCTTTTAAAGGCAACTGATTTTCATGTTCAACTTTTGTATGTTTTCTTTTCATTTTAGAAGGATGTCCTTTCTGTTTATTGTCTAAACCGAGAATACCTTCTTCATCAAATTTACGCTGCCATTGAGCTAATGTAGCAGGATTGGTAATTTTAAAATGATTCGCTGTTTCTCGATAAGACAATTGATTTTCTTGTCTAAATCTTAAAACAGATACTTTAAAATCTCTAGTATATGAGCTATTTTTCATTTTTTTATCTAATCCTTCTGGGCCCGATTCCAAATACTGGTTAACCCATCTTTGAAGTAAAGAATGATGAGAAAGATTATATTTTTTAGTTAATCTCTTATATCCTAAACTACTATTTAAATATTCGTGAACTATTTTTAATTTGATTTCAAATTTATAATGTTTACCCATAAAAAATGCACCCCATAAAGTTAGATTTTTAGTCCAACTTTTGGGGTGCACATCAGAATGATACACTAACGGGCTCTATAAAAATTATTATTTTTCAGCATGTAGATTTTCAAATTTAAGAATTGGTTTTCTTGCAGCTGTTGTTTCATCTAATCTGTCTATTATTGTAGTATGAGGGGCTTCAAGAACTTTATCTGGATCGTCTTTAGCTTCATTAGCAATTTGGATTAAAGTATCTGCAAAATGATCTAATGTCTCTTTTGATTCAGTTTCTGTAGGTTCAATCATCATACCTTCTTCCACATTTAATGGGAAGTAAATTGTTGGTGGATGTACACCAAAGTCTAATAATCTTTTAGCCATATCTAATGTTCTAACGCCATATTGTTTTTGTTTAATACCACTTAACACAAATTCGTGTTTACAATATTGTTGATATGGAATCTCAAAATGATCATTTAAGCGTGCTTTTAAGTAGTTAGCATTTAATACCGCAGCTTCTGAAACTTCTTTAAGGCCTTTTGCACCCATTGTTCTAATATAAGTATATGCTCTTAGATAAATACCAAAGTTACCGTAGAATGGTTTAACTCGTCCAATAGAGTTTTTGATATCATTATCATATTTATAATAGTCATTTTCTTTAATTACCATTGGTTTTGGTAAATAGCTTGCTAATTCTTTTACAACTCCAACAGGTCCAGAACCAGGGCCACCGCCACCATGTGGACCAGTAAATGTTTTATGAAGATTTAAATGAACTGCATCAAATCCCATGTCTCCTGGGCGAACTTTATCCATAATAGCATTTAAGTTAGCGCCATCATAGTATAATAAACCACCAGCTTCATGGACAATTTCTCTAATTTCCATAATATTTTTTTCAAAAATACCTAATGTATTAGGATTCGTTAACATGATCGCTGCTGTATTTTCATTTACAACACGTTTTAAGTCTTCAATATCGACTTCTCCACGTTCGTTTGATTTTACGGTAACTGATTTGAACCCAGCAAATGATGCTGACGCAGGGTTTGTTCCGTGAGCTGAGTCAGGAACGATAACTTCATCACGATGACCTTCACCATTATTTTGGTGGTAAGCTTTGAAAATCATTAATGCAGTCCACTCACCATGTGCCCCTGCAGCTGGTTGAAGCGTAACTTCATCCATACCTGTAATTTCTTTAAGTTCTTCTTGTAAACTATAAATAATTTCAAGAGATCCTTGGATTTGGTTTTCATCTTGAAGTGGGTGTGCTTCACTGAAACCAGGAATTCTTGCTACCTTTTCATTAATTTTAGGATTGTATTTCATTGTACATGAGCCTAACGGATAAAAACCAGTGTCGACACCGAAGTTTTTGTTAGATAACTCTGTATAGTGACGTACTAAATCTAATTCAGCTACTTCAGGGAATTCAGCTTTATCTTTTCTAATAAATTTATCATCTAAAATCGATTCAAATGAATTGTTGTTAATTTCGCTTTGCGGTAAAGAATAGGCATATCTACCCTCTTTAGATCTTTCAAAAATAAGTGGACTTGATTTACTTACCATTAATTTCACCAGCTTTCTTAACAAATGTATCGATTTCTTCTTTAGTTCTTAATTCAGTAACTGCAATAAGCATATGGTTATTGAATTCACTTGAAACTACACTCAAGTCAAAGCCACCAATAATATCTTCCTCAGCTAAAGCTTTATTAACTTCAATAATTGGTTTATTAAATTCTACTACGAATTCATTGAACGAAGTACCTTCTAAAACATTAAATCCAGCGTCTTTAAATGATTGTTTAGCATAGTTAGCATGTTCAAAGTTTTGTACAGCTATATCATATATACCTTGTTTACCTAAAGCTGACATTGCAATAGATGAAGCTAGAGCATTTAACGCTTGGTTAGAACAAATATTTGAAGTTGCTTTATCACGACGAATATGTTGTTCACGTGCTTGTAAAGTTAATACAAAACCTCTGTTTCCTTCATCATCTTGGGTTTGACCAACTAATCTACCTGGTACTTTACGCATTAGCTTTTTAGTAGTAGCGAAGTAACCACAATGTGGTCCACCGAATTGAGATGGAATACCAAATGGTTGTGTATCTCCAACTACTATATCAGCACCGAATGATCCAGGAGGTGTTAATAAACCTAATGCTAAAGGATTAGCATAAACAATGAATAATGCTTTTTTATCTTCTATAAAGCTTTGAATTTTCTCTAAGTCTTCTATTGAACCAAAGAAATTTGGATATTGTACAGCTACTGCTGCAGTATCATCGTCAACTGCTTGTTCTAGTTTTTCTAAATCAGTTATAGTACCATCTAAATCTACTTCTACGACTTCAAATTCTTGACGTGTTTTAGCATACGTATTTAATACTTGTAATGCTTGATAATGTAATCCTTTTGATACAACAATTTTATTCTTTTTAGTGTGACTATAAGCTAAAATACATGCTTCAGCAAAACTAGTCATACCATCATACATAGAAGAGTTTGCTACATCCATATTAGTTAATTCACAAATTAATGTTTGGAATTCGAAAATAGCTTGTAGTTCGCCTTGTGAAATTTCTGGTTGATATGGTGTGTAAGCAGTATAGAATTCTGATCTAGAAATCATTGCATCTACAACAGAAGGTGCATAGTGGTCGTACACGCCAGCACCAAGATAAGATGCGTGAGTTTCTTTTGTAACGTTTTTACTAGCAACTTTATTTAAACGTTTTAATAAAGTTGTTTCAGATTCACTCTCTCCAATGCCTAAATCTCTATTTAATAAAATATCTGAAGGAACGTCTCCAAATAATTCATCAATTGATTTTGCACCTATAGTGTCTAACATTTCTTGCTTATCTTGATCAGTTAATGGTATATAACGATGACTCAATTCGTCCACCCCTTTGTTCTATTTTTCAATTTGGTTCTTCTTAACAATTTTTGCTTTTACTTGTCTTTTTCTAATTTGAACAAGTACTTCTTTACCCATTTCAAACTCATCTCTATTGATAATAGCTAATGCGATTGATTTATCAGAAGAAGGAGATTTTGTTCCTGAAGTTACTTCTCCAATTTGATTACCATCTAAATCTAATACTTCGTATCCAGTTCTAGCAATACCTTTATCTAAAATTTCTAATCCAACAGTACGTCTTGTTGAACCATTTTCTTTTTGGTCTTTTAATACAGATTTACCGATAAAATCTTCTTCAATTAAAGGTTTAGCAGCAAATGCAATTCCACCTTCATATGGAGTAATTGATTCAGTTAAATCTTGACCATGTAATGGTAAACCAGCTTCTAATCTTAAAGTATCTCTAGCTCCTAAACCACAAGGAACTACGTCGTATTCTAATAAACCATTCCAGATATCTACAGTATCTTTAGCATCACAATAAATTTCAAAACCGTCTTCACCTGTATAACCTGATTGAGAAAGAATAACGTTTTTATTTAAAAGTTGAACATCTTTTTTAAATTCAAACATACCCATTTCAGATATATCTATGTCTACTAATTTTTGAATTAAGTCTCTAGCTTTTGGTCCTTGCAATGCTAATTGACCATAATCTTTAGAAACATTTTTTACTTCAACATCAAATTTTTTAGATTGTTTTTCAATCCATTGGAAGTCTTTATCGGTATTTCCGGCATTAACAACTAATAAATAGTCATTATCTGCTAATTTATATGTAACCAAGTCGTCAATAATGCCGCCTTCTTCATTACATAAAGCAGTGTATAGTGCTTTTGAATCAGTTAGATTGTTAGTATCATTCGATAAAATATATTGTACAAATGCTTTTGCCTCTGCACCTTGGATTTGAACTTCTCCCATATGACTTACATCGAATAAACCAGTTTCATAACGAACTGCATTGTGCTCTTCTTTAATACTTGAAAATTGAACAGGCATTGCCCATCCACCAAATTCTACTATCTTAGCACCACTGTCTACATAATTTTGATATAATGGCGTCTTTTTTAACTCGCTTGTCATGTCAAAACCCCCTATATTTATTTAAAAACAGAGTAGCAAAACAATTGCTACCCTGTTTAAAGTTATTCTCCAGGAACGCGTAACAGTATTATCCTTTTGCCTGAGAGTTTCGTAGTATTGCTACTTGCACCTTCGGCGATAAAAGCTATCTTTTATTCTCTCTAATACTGATCAATCGCTATTTAATGAAGTTGTAATTTCTTGATAAATATCTGATACATTTTGATTACTATTCACTTTCATGAATGCGATTTCATTATATCTTGAAATCCTTGATGAATACAAGTTTTTTAGTTGATTTAGTGACTTATTATTAGCATTTGGTCTATGAGGATCATTAACAATCCTTTCAAATACAATTTCAATGTCACAATCTAACCAAATTACATTTTTTTGTAATTTTAATAAATCAAGAGAAGCTTGATTTTCAATTATTCCACCACCTGTAGAAATAATATCAAACTTATTTAATGTGTCTTTTAAATATTTATACTCTAAATCTCTAAAGTGTGTTTCACCTTGTTCATCAAAAATTTGAGGTATTGTCATATGTTCTTTTAGTTCAATATATTGATCTAAATCCACATAACTAAGTTTTAATTGATTTCTCATGTAACTTCCTACTGTAGTTTTACCAGTACCCATGAAGCCTATTAATATAATTGGTGTTTTATTTAATTGCAACAACATCTACCTCTTTGAGCTTATTAACTATAACTTCTTTATATGTTTTTTCTAAGTTATGTGTTGTCTTTAATTTTAAACTATATTGGCTTACATAAAAAGATATAATAGTTAAATAAATGAAAAAAATAATCATTAAAAAAGGACTTATAAATGCTTTTTGTTTATAAATAGAGGGTTTTGATTTGTTTATAATTCGGATTTCCTACCTTCAGTATAATTTTGATTATGTTATCATTCGACTTTATTATTTTTTCTACATTAACTTGATTTAATAAAGTAACATTCCCCTTGCCGTTAATTTGTTTGTATACTTTATTGTTTTTAAATGTATATTCTACGCCACTTTCATTATTCCTTAAAATGAATGTATGTTTGTTTTTCACAAATAATTTAAGATTATTTTGATTTATGTCTCTTATTAAATCTCTATGAAAGAATTCAAATTCTATCGAGCTGTTTTCGTTAGCTAACGCTTTATAATGACTCACTAGTTTTATAGTTAAGGGTAGTGAAGTAAGGATTACTATGGTAATAAGTAGAGCAAAAATCATTTCAATAAAAGTAAACCCTTGTATCCTATTTCTTAACACAATAGTTTTTCTTTTTTGGCCAATTTGAAACACAAATTGTTTGTTTAGACATTCTAACTTGAAATTGATCAATAAATACTCCTTGCTTTATTTGTTTTATATCGAATTTATTTAAGGCTACTATAATGACTTTTTGCATTTCTAATAAATCTAATGGATTTTGATATGTTTTAATAAGATGATGAATTGAACTCATGAACATAAGTGTAATCGTACTCATGATTAAAAAGGCCAATAAACTATCTAATAGAACACTCCCCTTAATTTTATATTTTAATATACCTTATGCGCCCCTTTTCTATGTGAAATATTAATTTATAATTCCCATGTTTCATTTTTAAGTTTATTGAACCAAAATTATTAATATGTCCATCTTTATTAAATGTTAATAATTGTATCTTAGCTATATTGACTATTTTTCCGCCTTTAATTTTCAACTGATATTTTGAACCATGTTCTTCTTTTACTTTTATAGAATTTGTTTGGTTAGTAAATATTAATGAAATTGATTGTTTCTCATTGTTAGCTTTAGATTTTAAATAATTCATTTGAGTTATCAGATGATTAATGTTTAATTCTTCGTTAGAAGCTGATACTGATAATAGTGTTTTACCAATAAGTGTACATGCAGTTAGTATAGCTAGAATAAACATAACCATTAACATCTCTAGATAAGTAAATGATGGTAAATATTTAATTTGCAACCGCTTCGCCATTATTAATACTAATAGTTTCTCCTGATTTGCAATTTTTTTGGTTTTCTTTAATAAATCCTTCAGAAATTAAATCTTGGATGGTATTAGGATTTCTATTGTGTTTTAAAGTATATGCTTCAATTTGACTATTAACCATTTTCACTTGAGCGTCACAACCAGTAGTTTGTATATGAGCAGTTTGTTTAGCTATATTGGGAATAATTAGAATAAGCAATAAGCTAATTATTAATAAAACTAGTAACATTTCAATTAATGTAAATGCCTTTTTGTTAAACAGTGTTTTGAATATCTTCAATTTATAAGTCCTCCTTACTATTTAATTGACTGCAACATGTCAAATATAGGTAGCATAATAGTTAAATAAAGTGCAACGATAAATAATCCTAATATTAAAAAGATAACTGGTTGAATGAATTTAATGTGTCTTTTAGCCATAGCTTCGAATTGTTGTATAAGTATCTGACTATATAGCGTTAATTCGATATCAAGTTTTCCACTTTTTTCTCCTTGTTCTATAAATTTAATCAAGTCATTTTCATAGCAATTTAATTTTTTTAATATATCAGGTAGATTTTCTCCTTGATAAGATTGGTTGAGTAACCTGTCTCCTAAAAATTGATGAAATTGATTATTCTCTGATTGTTTATAAATTCTAACGATTATCTGTAAATTAACTCCATTTCTATAAAAATGGGCAAACTCATTTGATAATTGATACGTTTTTAAAATTTTATAATAATGTTTAATAATTGGAATGTGACACATTAATTGAATTTGATTTTCTATAGTCATCTTATTAAAACGATATTTAAATATGATAGATAATATACATATTACACTGGATAAAATTATGATGAATAAAGGGAAAGTTGTAATAAAATAAGAAAGAATAGATTGTAATGGAGAAAGTTCTATATTCATAGATTGGTATAATTCTTTAAATTGAGGTATAACTGTAAAATTGAGTAACGTTAATATTAATATAAAAGTAATTATTAATACAATAGGATACTGTATCGTCTTTAAAACATTTTGAGTAACTTGTATTTGCTTTTTTAAATATCTTGTAGCTTCTAATAGAGAAAGTTCTAAATTTCCAAATCTTTCAGCTAAATATGTTTGTGTAACAATGTCACTTGAATAATCTAAGTATTTAAATACTTCCCAGCAAGTTGCACCTTGTTCTATTTTATTTAACACTTCATCATGTGATTTATCTCCTCTATATTTAAAATGTAGATTTAAAAATTTAAATGATTCGTAAAGAGTAAATCCATGTTTAAGTAATTGATGTAATCTATACACTAAATCTAATTGTTCAGATTTAGTTAGGCATTTGGCTTGTCTGAATTTAAATATATTTATCAGCAATAGTTTCACATATAATACTTTCTTTTGTCATATCATCTAATTTTGATGCTAATCGTTTAAAAGATTTTGGCATCGTTTGGTTATGTTCAAAAAAGTAATTAATTTGATTTTTAAACATTAGTTCACACACTAATTGTCTATGATTATATGATGTTGTAATTAATCGTTGATTGGAAATTAAATTTATAGCTTGAGATAATTCTTGAACTGTTACTCCCATTTCTAATAATCTAAGTAAAGCCCCTCTACAATCATTGGCGTGTAATGTACTTAATACCAAATGACCACTTAGACTAGCTTGAAAGACATATTTAGCGATTTCAGCATCACGAATTTCTCCGATTAAAATAACGTCTGGATCACATCTTAAAATTGCTTTAAATGAACTAGCGTAAGTAATACCTGCTTTGTTATTAACAGAAATTTGAGTAATACCTTTTAAAATTTGTTCAACTGGATCTTCAATAGAAATAACATTTAGGTTTAACTCTTTTTGTGCATACATAACCATTTGATACATTAATGTACTTTTTCCTGAACCTGTAGGACCAGTAAAAAGCAATAAACCTTGCTTCTTATTCATAAAATGTTTAAAATCTTTAAACTCGTATGTTTCCTTTTTACTTTGAAAATATTGAGGCACAATTCTTATAACACAACTTTCACATCCAATTGATAAAGGAAGGGTTGAAATACGTAAGTAATAAACTGACCTTAATTTATATGTATAGCGGCCACTTTGAGCGATTTGTTGTGTAGAAACATCTAAACCAGCTTGGAATTTCATAAACACCAATAACTTACGATATATATTAATATCAAGTGTTTCATAAGGTGTTAATGTATCATTTACTCTAAATTTAATATGAACATAATGCTCCATAGGAATAAAGTGTATATCACTCGCTTTATATGCAATTCCTTTATTAATTATTTCTTGAAATAGAATCTTCATAAAAACACCTCCTACATATATTAACGTAGGAGGTGTTAGTTTTACTTTAACCATTTAAAAATGGATTTAATTGTTCATCATCAACAGTTGTATAAGTACCGTGGCCTGGGAATAATGGTAAATCTCCATCTAATTCGAATAATTTATCTTTAATAGAATCTACTAAAGTTTCATAATCGCCTTTGTATAAATCTGTTCTACCAATACCATTATTAAATAATGTGTCACCGACTACTGCGAATTTTTTGAAAACAAAAGATAAACTTCCTGGTGAGTGTCCAGGTGTATGCAATACATCAAATGTAAAATCACCAATTTGAGCTGGTCCCTCATCAAGTGATTTTGGTTTGGCCTGACTTATAACTTGAGGCATACCATATTGTTTGAATTTTGATGCACCATTTTTTTCTGGATCATTTAAGAAGTCGAATTCTTCTTTATGCATATAAACTGGTACATTATATTTTTCTATAATATCGTCTAATGCCCCAATATGATCGTAATGGGCATGTGTCAGTATAATAGCTTCTAAAGGTTTATTAATTTGATTTAATTTTTTTATAATTTTATCAGATTCACTAGATGGATCTACGAGTAATACTTTGTTTTCATTTTCAATAAAATAGGTATTAGTATCTACTAAACCTAAAGTTAAACTAGAAATTCTCATGATTTATTCCCCACTATTATCTAAATGTTTTTGTACAGATTTTAATTTATCATTCATCTTTCTAGATTTATCTCTGCGATCATCAATTCTTATATTTGTACAAACTCTATCTAATCCTTTATCAAATGGTAATTCATGTATTGCTTGTACAACTTCGAATAAATCCTTTAAATCACCTTCAATAAGTGTATTCATAGGTGTTAATTGATAATCGATTTTACCTTGATCTTTAAATTCTTTTAACTTTGTTTGAATTTCAGCGATGTATTTACTAACGCTTGGCCCTTCAGTACCTACTGGAATAACTACTACGTCAACAATTGCCATTATTTTACACCTTCCTTATCTAAAATATATGTTTTGATAAGTCC
This sequence comes from Staphylococcus sp. FSL H8-0121, assembly GCF_038008425.1. NCBI lineage: Bacteria > Bacillati > Bacillota > Bacilli > Caryophanales > Staphylococcaceae > Staphylococcus > Staphylococcus sp. FSL H8-0121. The sequence goes on along the minus strand of NZ_JBBOZB010000001.1, from coordinate 287,954 downwards.
TGCTGCACCTGTAATACCTGCATCATTACCTAATTCTGCTTGTACAATTTCTGTTTCATGTTGAGCTGGATTAAACGTTAAATTACGATATTCAGTTTTAATATTTTCAACTAAAATTAAACCAGCTGTAGACATTCCACCACCTAGTACAATGTATTTAGGATTACTAGTAACACTAATAATACTACATAAATAAGCGATATAATTTGCTACTTTTTCAGTGATAAAGATACAGAATTGGTCACCTTCTTTAGCTGCATCAAACACAGCTTTAGCTGTAACTTCATTATCTTTTATAAGTTGTAAAATTGAAGATTTAAACGTTAATTTTGGATAATAAAAGTTAACTAAATTGACAACACCTGTAGCAGAGGCAACCGTTTCAATACAGCCTGATTTGCCACAGTTACATTTGAAACGTTGGTCGAAATCAGCTCTAAAATGGCCAATTTCAGCACCTGAACCATTATGACCATGTACTAACTCACCATTTGAGATAATACCTCCACCAAGGCCTGTACCTAATGTGATAGTTACAACATCGTCAGCACCATTACCAGCACCTTTATGTTTCTCGCCTAATGCAGCAACATTGGCATCATTATCAACATACACTGGACAATCGATGAAATTTTGATAGATTTCAGTGACATTAACATTGTTGTCCCAATGTAAGTTAACAGCTCCGTTAACGATGCCTGTTTCAAAATCTACAGGTCCAGGAACTCCAATACCAACACCGATTACATCAGACATGTTGTAATTTAATTCTGCAATTTTTGCTTCAAATGATTCATGTATATTTTTTAAAAGTAGTTTTCCTGTATGATCAGTAGTGTCTGTATGAATTGACCATTTTTCAATTCTATCTAGATTAGTATTAAAAATACCTAATTTACAAGTAGTCCCACCAATATCAGCAGCTAAAATAATTTTTGTCATTTATGTTCATTCCTTCTTTGGTTTATTATCAATATACATTTAAGATATTCATCTTTAGTTAATAATTCATAACTGTATAAAGATTTGATTTCTTGTAACATCATTTCATACATATCTTCTGGATCTTTGAAATAGATGATATATCCATATTTTTTTAATAATTGCAAAACATCATAGAAATTATTAATTTTATGAGTCACTTTTCTCACTCAACTCTTTTTCTAAATTTTTATATTGAGCATTTTGAGGATTAGCTTTTCTAGCTTTTTTAATATATTTTAAGGCTTTACTTTTATCTTTTAGTGAACGATTAGCAATTGCCATTTCATAATTCAATGCACCTGAATTAGGAAACAGCCTTAATCCACGTTCCCATTCCGCCATTGCTTCAGCTTTAGAACTTTTAGCAGCTGTAATTAAACCGCTTAGGTAATATGTTTGATCATCAGCGTAATCCTTTTTAATAGATTTATTTACAATTTTTCTAGCTTCATCATAATTACCGGATAACATTTGATCCCGAATTAATTTATCATAAATATTATCTTCTTTAATACTAAAAATTCTTATCTGCATTGCCACAAACAATACTAATAAAATAATCAGTAGTATCCAGAAAATATTACGGTTAACAGTAAAATAATAACCAATTAAGGTAATTAAGAGACCACCAATAAACCCGCCTAAATGTGCCATTACATTAATATTAGACATGAATATTGATAATCCGATTAAAATAACTAAAGCTATTAATAATTGGCCAATTACTTTTTTATCAAAGCTTTTACTTAAATATAAAATTGCAAAAATTGAACCAATAAGCCCAAAAATAGCACCACTGGCACCAACAGAAATCGTTGTGGTATTAAATGATAAAGAAACAAAATTTCCAAATATGCCTGCAAATAAATAGATGGCTAACATACGCCATGAACCTAATACCGATTCAACTATTTTACCAAAAATAAAAAGTGAAAGCATATTCATGAGTATATGTTCAAAATTAAAATGTAAAAACATTGAGGTAACTAAACGATACCATTCACCATGTACGACGTTGAAATGTACTAATCCACCTACATCAAGTAATTTTACATCAGAAAAACGATTAAAATAAAGTATCATGCATAGCCATAAGACTATATTAATTATTATTAAGGAATATGTAACTGGTGAAAAGCGTTGCATATGTTTATCTAAGAGATTAGATGAAAGAACTTTGTTTCTATAAAAGATAGATGTCTTTTTAGAATCCTCTCGATTTATCATTTTAGATAAAATAACATTTGGCATTGCAAGTTCTAATTCCCTCTCATCACTAATCCTTCTAAATTTTATTTTTTGCGGATAGGTTTCATCTAATGATTCAGTCGATAATGATTTATCAGTAAAATAATAAAATAGAATTGTTTGAGGTTGAAAGCCAGCTAGTTGTTCTATATTTTCCTTATTTTCAATAACTCTGCTTTTATCAAACCGAATTTCCTGAGTCGTAGTGATATGATTCGAAAAAATTACAATTGTTTTCTTTCTTTTGTTACTTAACCAAATTTCTTGGTCATCTTTTTCTCTATTAATTACATCGTAGTTTAAATACCTAATCCAGTAATAAATGGTTTTCCAAAATTGCTTTTTAATGTTCATGTATGCCTCCATTGGTGGCTATTATAAATAATTAATTGATCGACCGGTTGATCGTGTGTATCGGGTTGAAAATCAGTTAATTGAAAATCATATAGCAAACTTATTGTATTGGTCTTGAAATTTGATAGAAAGCGATCATAGTAACCCCCTCCATATCCTATTCGATAGCCATCTTTTCTAAAGCCAACACCAGGTACGACGATTAAATCTAAATGATTGGAAGTATTTGATTCAGAAACTGAATGATTAATACCTTTTTCATCTTTTTCTATGTCATTAATATTTAATAATTGTTTAAAAGTCATAACTTTAGTCTGATAATTAACTTCAGGTACATATACTTCTTTATTATCGTTTAAAGCTTGTTGAATCATTTGATATGTATTTACTTCATGTGACAATGACAACACAAATCCTATAGAAGATGCATTTTGATATGCTTGAGAATTAATAAGTTCTGTGGCTAACCAATTGTCTGCCTCATTTTTCTGCATGCTATTATGCTGTTTCATTTTAGTTAAAATATTAGCTCTTATATTTTTTTTGCTCAAATTTTCACCTACTTTTACTACCCCATATTATAACGTTTATCTAATTTTATGTCATTATGTTGACTAAGATATTAACTTTTTAATTATATTAAAATAAGTGATTGTACAAATTTTGTTAAAAGCTTTGAATAAAATGAGGTTTTGTAAACATAAAATATTTGACTATAAAATTTAAAAAGACGAAATTCCGTCTGAGGAATTTCGTCTTTTGGTATTGAATATTTGTTAAATAAATTAATTATTTAGTTTCACGGTGTAAAGTTTGTTTATTATCACGTGCACAGTATTTTTTCATTTCAATACGTTCAGGGTTAGTTCTTTTGTTTTTTGTAGTGATGTAGTTTCTTTCACCACATTCAGTACAAGCTAATGTAACGTTAACGCGCATGATTATTCCTCCTTACCTTTTCTAAATACGACCTTTACATTATACCAATTACTTTATTAATTGCAAAGTAAATTTTAAGAATCTGTATCAATAGTTTGTAATTTATTTAAATTTTAATTATTTATCACTACTATTTTCAGTGCTATCTCCATTTTTATCTTTATCTTTGAAATAATAATTGATAACATCTCTTCCTAAGTCTCCACCGTTTAACCAAGGTGGTGGAACTGGTTGATTGGTATAGACAATAGAAAATGCTAGTTTTGGATCTTTAATTGGTGCATAACCAATATAAGTTGAGTTTACTCTAGATTCCCCATCTTGGAATACTTCTGCTGTTCCTGTTTTACCTGCTGAAGGTACAACTGTGTTTTTAAAGCTAGCATAACCGGTACCATCTTTTTCATTAAATGCCATTTTGAATCCGTCTTGAACTTCATTTATTTCTCTTTGAGAATTATTTACTTTATTCAATACATTACCTTTAATTTTTCGTTTTACCGGTCCTAGTTCATCTTTATTAGTTGAATCGTGTATAGACAGTCCAATATGCGGTTGAATTCTATAACCATCATTTGCGATTGTTGATACATATTGAGAAAGTTGCAATGGTGTATAAGTATCGTATTGACCAATAGATAAGTCTAAGTAATTACCTGGATTATTAGTTAATGGTTCAATTTGACCATTTGTTTCATTTGGTAAATCTATACCTGTTTTAACACCAAGACCAACTTGATTTAAACCTTTTCGAAGCTTTTGACCAGCTAATGTAATATCGTTTGGTAATGGCATACCAGAATAATATGGATCTCCAGCTAATTTTAAGGCTGTTTTAAACATATAAACGTTTGATGAATGCATAAGTGCTTCTTTATCATTTATTGTCACTCGACCATCTTTATTAAAGTATGAACGTTTAGTTAAACCGCCCTGGAATTTTAATGGTTCATCGACCATTTTTTCTCCTACTTTAATGGCATGATTTTGATAACCGGCAAGTAAAGTTCCGCCTTTTACCGATGAACCTACTGCAAATTGAGCAGTAAAGTTACCAATATCATAATCTGTTAATTTACCGCTTTTACTTATTTGTTTACCAGCCATAGCTAAAATGTCACCATTTTTCGGATCTTGAACAACTATCATGGCATTGTCCATATCTTTAGCACCTTGACTACGTAATTTTTCAATTTGTTTATCTAATAATGATTCCACTTTTTTCTGTAAATCAATGTCTATTGTTAATTGTAAATCATGTCCTCTAGAACCTGGATTAATAACTTCAGATTTTATTACTTTACCAGATTTATCAGTCGTATATTTCATTTGTTTCTTCTTACCACGAAGTACATCTTCATATTGATATTCTAAATATGATTTACCGACACGATCATTGCGTGAATAACCTTTAGATAAATATTGTTCAGTTAGTTCTTTAGGCAAACCTTCTGTAGATGTTGAAACTTCGCCAAATATACCTCTAAGCGTATCTTTATATGGATACTTTCTATCCCAATCCATAGATGTATTTACACCAGGTAACTTAGATAATTGTTGAGATACTGCAGCGCATTCTTTTTCTGTTACATCCTCATTTTTAATAGTTTGCGGATCTAGTGTACTACCTGCATTCATCTCACGGTATATAGCTAAAATTTGTAAATTTTTGTCAGATAAGTCATCTAATTGTTTTTTACCAATTTTCTTTCTTTGCTGTTCATCATATTGTTCTTGTGTAATGCTACCATTTTCTAATAGAGATTGTTCTTTTTTCATTAAAGCTTTAGCTTTTTCAGGGTGTAAAGTGACCCAGAAGTCTTTTTCGTCTCTATCAGTAATTTTGTCAGTATCCATTTTGATTAATGATGATAATTTTTTAGCTGTATCTAACATTTCTTTTTGTGAGGTTTTACGACCTCTAGTATATGTAATCGCCATTTTAGAGGCATTATCAACTAATACTTTACCATTACGGTCTACAATACGACCTCTAGGCACAGATTCGTTCACAGTGATATTCTCATCGCTTTTGATTAATTGCTTATAATGAGAACCCTGGGCAATCTGTAGGTAACCGAGTCTGAGTACTATAATTGCAAATATAAACACAACCAAACCAAAAATGAAATTAATTCTCCGGTTCATCGTGTTTCTTACTTTTTCATCATTTGATTTTTCCTTTAATCTTTTAAGCAAAACAACCTACCTCTATTCAAAGTATCTCTTTAAAATAATATATGAAAAACAAAAATTTTTCTATCATTTTGATAAAAAAGTGAACAGACATTAATTAAAACACTATCGTTTTTTATTTATGACGACCTTTTTGTAATCCTTATTTATAATTAATTTTACATTCAAATCATTTTCATTAATAGACATAATATCATATTAATCATAGAAAAAAGAGCCTAGAACATTATAACAATGTTCTAGACTCTAACATCAAAATATAAATTATTTTGCAGCGTTATATAATTCGTCAACTTTATTCCAGTTAACTACATTCCAGAAAGCGCTGATATAATCTGGACGTTTGTTTTGATATTTAAGGTAATAAGCGTGTTCCCAAACATCTAAACCTAAGATAGGTGTTTTACCTTCAGTTAATGGATTATCTTGGTTTGGAGTTGTAACGATTTCTAATTGCCCGTTATTTACTACTAACCAAGCCCAACCTGAACCAAAACGAGCTGCTGCTTTGTCAGCAAATTCTTTTTTGAATTCATCTAAAGAACCCCATTGTTCTTTAATTTTATCTACTACTTCACCTTTTTCTTCTGAGTTAGGTGTTAGTAATTCCCAGAATAATGAGTGGTTTAAGTGTCCGCCACCATTATTTCTAACAGCAGTTTGGATATCAGAAGGTACACTGTCTAAATTAGCTACAATTTCTTCGATTGATTTAGCTTCTAAATCAGTACCTTCAACTGCAGCGTTTAATTTTGTTACATAAGTGTTATGGTGTTTATCATGGTGAATCTCCATAGTTTCTTTATCGATGTGTGGTTCTAATGCGTCAAATGCATATGGTAATTTTGGTAATTCAAATGCCATAAATAATCATCCTCCTAAAATGTCTGTATCTTAATCATAACAAGCAGTCACAATTTCGACAATAAATGTGCTTAATATATAACTGCTAATTATTGTTACATGTATTATATATCTCAAAACGATGATATTTAAACATTTATTTACTATAATTAGTGAATTCGTACTAATGGAGTATGTTTTTTTAGTATTTATGTGTATTTTCGCTTTCTAATATAAAAACTAGCCATAGTCTTCTTGTCGATAGACTATGGCTAGTAAGATTAATGATTTACTTTTTGACATTTTTCACAAGTACCGTAAACTTCGAGTTTGTGAGTATGAATATCAACATTTGGTAAATATTGTTTAACTTGGTCAATTGGACAAAAATCAATAACTTTAGTATCACCACAATTTTCACATATAAAATGATGGTGATGATGATTAGTACAAGCGATTCTAAATTTCATTTCTCCATCTAGTTCAGTACTTTCAATAATTGCTAAGTCTTTAAATAAATGAAGGTTTCTATAGATGGTATCAAAAGATATACCTGGATAATCTTTATCCATAACTTGTTGAATATGTTTAGCATTAATGTATTTATCTTCTTTAACAAATATATTAAGCATATCGTTACGTTTATCTGTATATTTTAAACCATTATCTTTTAATATTTTAATAGCATCACTAGTGTTCATATTTACGATCCCCTTTTTGTGACTTTAATTTTAACTTTTGATAAGTCATTGTAATCATTAGCATAATGACTAATAGTACTACAATCACGCCACCAGGTGAAATATTAATGTAAAATGCGAGAACTAATCCAAGTATCACTGATAATTCACCTATGATGATACTAAGGATAATTAATTGTTTGAATCCTTTTGTCCAACGCATCGCTATTGCTACAGGTAAAGTGATTAACGCACTAACTAACAATATACCTACTACTCTCATAGAAGCAGAAATAACCATTGCAACAACTACAATAAATAAAAACTGAATCCATTTTGGTATTCCTATAACTTTACTATACTCTTCGTCAAAAGATAAAATAAATAACTCTTTATAAAATAAAGTTATGAATAATAAAACTAGTATTGTAATGAAGATAATTGTAGTTAAATCACTGAAATTAACTGCACTAATTGAACCAAATAATAAACCAACTATCTCTTGATTAAAACCATCTGCTAATGAAATAAATATAGCACTTAAGGCAATACCTGCACTCATAATAATTGGAATGGCAATTTCTTGATAATTAGTATATGAGGTACGCAATTTTTCAATTAATAATGCACCAATAATGGCGAATAATATTCCAAACCACATAGGATTAATGAAAGTTAGTGCTGGCAATACTGTTATAATAAACATGCCAAATGATATACCGCCCAATGTTACATGGCTTAGTGCATCAGCAATAAGTGACAACCTTCGTACTACTATAAAAGCTCCAATTAATGGTGCTATAAATCCTATTAAGATACCACTGATCAAGGAGTATCTCATAAAATCAAAGTTTAATAATGCATCTATCACGAGTTACACTCCTCAAATTTATTTCTATGAATCGATTCTAATTTAGGTACAACATTCTCTATCATGTTGATGATCAACGAATTGAACTGGGTGTCCATATATTTTGGAAATTTCAACCTCATCAAGAGATTTAAAATCTTCAGTCGTACCATGAAAATGAAGATGTTTATTTAAGCATGCAACTTCTGTTGCTGTATCTGCTACTACACCAATATCATGTGTAACTAATATAATGGTTATGCCTTCCTTTTTTAATCGATCAAGCGTTTCATAAAATTCATTTACATGTTTAGCATCAATACCATTAGTAGGTTCATCTAATACAAGCACGCTAGGATTAGAAATCAAAGCACGTGCAATAAGCACACGTTGTTGTTGGCCACCTGATAATTCTGCAATGTTTTTATCAATTAAATGTTCTATATTTAATCTTTCTAAAACATGTTCTACTTTCTTGATGTCTTTATTATTAAAACGTTGAAAAAGTTTTTTTGTTTTAGTTAAACCACTTAAAACTACTTCTTTAACACTTGCTGGAAAACCAGCTGTAAACGAAGAGGCCTTTTGTGAAACATAACTTATTTTTAGAGCTGATTTATTATTTTTAATAGGATGACCATCTATAAAAATGTCGCCGGATTGTAATGGCAGCAAACCAAGTATGATTTTTAAAAGTGTTGATTTGCCGGCTCCATTAGGACCAACAATTGCTAAAAATTCACCTTTGTTAATTTTAATATTTATATTTTCTAAGACTTGTTTATGATCAAAATAGTAATCTATATTTTTAAGTTCAAATACTGGTGTAGTCATTTTTTCACCTCATTGTATACTATACATGTTGATGAACTTAATGTAAATAGTAATGCTTACGACTAATAAAAGACGTTACAGAAATATCTGTAACGCCTACTTTTAATATTATTAGTTTAAAATTTTATCTTTTAAATCTGGATCAAATGTCTGAGATTTTAACATTTCAATTTCATGTTTATAAGGTGGTTTCTTATTCTTTTTATCTTCACCAACATAAGGTGTTTCCAAAATTTTTGGAATGTCTTTGAAAGTATCGTGATGAACAACGTAATTTAATGCATCAAAGCCTATATGACCAAATCCAATATTTTCGTGTCTATCTTTATGTGCACCTTGTTCATTTTTACTGTCATTTACGTGTACGACTTTAATTCTGTCTACACCTATAATTTTATCAAATTCATTTAAAACACCATCAAAATCTTCTTTGATATTGTATCCAGCATCATGCGTATGACATGTATCAAAACAAATGGATAAGCGTTCATTATGTTTCACGCCATCAATGATACGAGCAATTTCTTCAAAGTTACGACCTATTTCAGAACCTTTACCTGCCATTGTTTCTAAAGCGATACGAACATTGTTATCATTTGTTAATACTTCATTCAGACCATCGATGATCTTTTGTATACCTACATCTGCACCAGCGCCAACATGAGAACCGGGATGTAATACAATATCTTTAGCCCCAATTGCTTGTGTACGCTCAATTTCGTTCTGTAAGAAATTGACACCTAATTCAAATACTTCTGGTTTAGTTGTGTTAGCAATATTAATGATATATGGAGCATGTACTACAATATTAGATAGACCATATTGTTCCATCACTTCATGACCTTTTGTAATATTTAAATCTTCAATACTTTTACGACGTGTATTTTGTGGCGCTCCTGTGTATATCATAAATGTTGATTCGCCAAATTTATGTGCTTCTTCTGCAGACCCTTCTAACATTTTTTTACCACTCATAGATACATGTGAACCTAATAACATCTTTTTCACCTATCCTTTTCTATTCTTTCTATCTTGACGATTTTGACGTTTACTGTATTGTTTACGCTCTTGTCGTTTCATTTTCTCAACTTCCTGCTTAAATTTCTTTTTATAACCAGGTTTAACTTTACGTTTGGTTTTACTACGTACTTTATTTTTAACTTCATTTGTTAAATGATCATCTTTACGTTGTCTAGTACGTCGAGTGTTATGCGCCTTGATAGGTGTAAGTTCATCATTTTTGATATCAACATTTTCGAAAACGTATCCTCTATCTTCGATTGCTGAAATATTTTCTTCTTCATCAGGACTATATAACGTAATAGCAACACCGTGATAATTACCACGACCAGTACGTCCAACACGATGAGTAAAGAAATCTATATCATTTGGTACATCGAAATTAATAACATGACTAACACCTTCAATATCAATACCTCTTGAAGCTAAATCACTCGCAATTACAAATTGGAAATCAAGATTACGTATGCGTTTCATTTGTTGTTTACGTTCACGAGGTGTTAATCCACCATGAATCATACCAACTTTGATACCTGCTTCATTTAATGAACGTGCTAATTCATCGGCATTGTCTCTACTATTACAGAATATAATACATAGGTATGGATTTAGAATATCTATTAATTTAAGTGTTTTTTCAACTTTGGCTGCACCTTTTGTAGGAATTAAATAAAATTCTATATTTTTCTTATTTTGAGACTGACTATCAACTTCTACAAAATCTGGTTGTTCTAAATATTTATTTAAAAATGGTTGTAGAGATTTAGGAATTGTTGCACTAAATACTGCAATATTTGAACTATCTTCTAGGCGAGATGCTATAAGGTCTACATCTTCAATTAAACCTAAATCAATCATTAAATCAGCTTCATCAATAATTAAATAAGAAGCTAAATGTGTGTGTAAATGACCACTTTTAGCTAAGTCATTAATTCTAGTTGGTGTACCAATAACTAATTGTGGTTGTTGATTACATCTTTGCTTGTCCTTTTCAATATCAGTACCACCAATAAATAGTTTTACGCTTACGCCTTCTTTAAAACTACTTAAATGATTAGCGGCTTGATATAGTTGTTGTGCAAGTTCTCTAGTTGGTGCTACAACAATAGCTTGTGGTTCTTGAATATTTATATCTATTAAACTAATTAAAGGTAATAAAAAGGCATGTGATTTTCCTGTACCTGTTTGTGACTGTCCAATAATATTAGTTTTCTTTAAAATTCTTGGAATAATTCGATTTTGAATTTCTGTCGGTTTTTCAAAATTTAAATCTTTAACTGCTTCAATCATACTATCTTCAAGACCGAAGTATTCGAATGGATGTTTTGCCATGTTATGGCCTCCTTATAAGTTCATCTTTACTATTATAATGTAATTGATGAAGATTTTAAATATATGTGAAAGGATCTGTATTAATATTAGAAGCAACAACTTTGATATCATTTGAATTTTCTTCTAATAACCATTCCTGTAGTAAAAGTTTTAATCCTTCTTTCATCACATATTCACTATAGTGGTTGATATCTAATAAATTTATTCCTTCTATTTTCGCATCTAATGCATCATGGTGTTTGATGTCACCGGTAATAAATATATCGGCACCTAATTGAGCAGCTTTATATTCAAAACCTATTCCAGAACCACCAATCATAGCAACTTTACTAATCATAGCATTTGAATTACCTACGTATCGAACACTTGGAATTTGAAGTTGTCTTTTCACTTGTTCTACAAAGTCCTCAATTTTCATTGGTTCTTTTAATTCTCCCATTATTCCTAAACCGTAATTACCTTCTTTATTCAATTCAATAAAGTCATAAACTGGTGTTTCATAAGGGTGATAGTGATGGATAGCTCGCTCAGTTAACTGACGTTGTTGATAAGATATCATAAATTCTAATTTCACTTCATCAACGTATTCTATTTCATCAATTGAACCAATATACGGATCTGCATCACCAACAGGTTTAAATTGACCTCTCCCTTTACTTTCGAAGAAACAATATTCATAATCGCCTTCTTTAGCAAGACCAATATCATTGAGCTGTTGTTTAAATGTTTCTAGATGATCTTCAGGTATAATTGTTTGAACTTTATAGTATTGAATTGGTTCTTTATTAATTAACTGTGTATGTTGTAAACCAATTTTGGAAGCTAACATTGCATTTACACCATTAGGATTAACATCTAAATTCGTATGCATAGCTATTAAATTAATATTATTTTGAATAAGTAATCTGATTATTTCGCCATATCCTTGATTAGTAATTGATTGAATGCCTTTAAAAATAAGTGGATGATGACTAATAATGGTATTAACATTTTCATTAATTGCTTGTTGAACAACATCAATAGTACAATCTAATGCTGTTAATATTCCATTCACTTCTTGAGATTCATCGCCTATTAATAAACCTACATTATCCCATGATTCAGCAGTATTAAACGGAACATGCTCATCTAACATAGCCATTAATTCATTAACTTTCACTATTTAACACCTCTTTAATCAATTTTATTTCTGATTCTATTTCATTATATCGATGTAAGTGTAATTCTGGATTGAGTTGTTGCTTAATCTTTTCTAATGCCTTCAATTCTCTTTCCCATTTATTATAAAAATGTTTATTTTTATTTTCTAGCAAAATAGGACCGAATTTGAGTTCATATTCATTATATTCAAAAGGTGAAGTTTGGTATTCGGCTATAACTATTTCATAGATATGGCCTTTTTCTTCTAAAATGATTTCATCTAAAATTTTGTATTGAATACTTTGTAATAATGTTCTTACATTCTGAGTTTGAATATTACTTTGTAGTATTAATCTAGGATGAGAATGTAATTTATTTTGGCCTTCTTTTAATATTTTAGCTATTAAAGGCCCTCCCATGCCACATAATGTTATATTATCTATTTGTTCATTGTCACGAATTACGCTAAGACCATCACCTAGTCGCACTTCAATTTCATTATCCAGTTCATTTGCGTTAACATTCTTTTGAGCAGCTTCAAAAGGTCCTTTGATAACTTCACCAGCAATTGCTTTAGTACATAAATTAGACTGAATAGCAAAAATAGGTAGATATGCATGATCGGACCCAATATCGGCAAGTGTACCTTGTTTAATAAATTCTGACACTTTTAACAATCTTTGGTTTAATGTGATCACTAAGGTATTCTCCTTTATTTTATTAAAATCATAAATGCCTCTATATGTATTAAAATAATAAATCATCTGTTTATAAAAAATAAAGACTGGGACAAGCTTTATGCCCCAGTCCAAAACTATTTAATCCATAAAGTCTTTAAGACGTTTACTTCTACTTGGATGTCTTAACTTTCTTAATGCTTTAGCTTCAATTTGACGGATACGTTCTCTAGTTACGCCAAACACTTTACCAACTTCTTCAAGTGTTCTAGTTCTTCCATCATCAAGACCAAATCTTAAACGTAAGACATTTTCTTCTCGGTCTGTTAAAGTATCTAAAACATCTTCAAGCTGTTCTTTAAGTAACTCGTATGCAGCATGGTCTGAAGGACTTTGTGCTTCTTGGTCTTCAATGAAATCACCTAAATGACTATCATCTTCTTCACCAATAGGTGTTTCTAATGATACAGGTTCTTGAGCAATCTTAAGGATTTCTCTAACTTTTTCAGGTGGTAAATCCATTTCTTCACCAATTTCTTCAGGTGCAGGGTCACGTCCCAAATCTTGTAATAATTGACGTTGAACACGAATTAATTTGTTAATTGTTTCAACCATATGCACGGGTATACGAATAGTACGAGCTTGGTCAGCAATAGCACGAGTAATTGCTTGACGAATCCACCAAGTTGCATAAGTAGAGAATTTAAATCCTTTATTGAAGTCGAATTTTTCAACTGCTTTAATTAGACCCATATTACCTTCTTGAATTAAATCAAGGAATAACATACCTCTACCTACATATCTTTTAGCAATACTTACTACTAAACGTAAGTTTGCTTCAGCTAATCTAGATTTAGCTATTTCGTCACCTTGTTCAATTCTTTTAGCAAGCTCAATTTCCTCTTGTGCACTTAATAAGTTAACACGTCCGATTTCTTTTAAATACATACGTACTGGATCGTTAATCTTAACGCCTGGAGGTGCACTTAAATCATTAGGATTTAATTTAGCATCTGTATCTGAATTGTCTTTTTCATTTACTAATGTGATATCATTGTCATTTAATTGATCAAAGAAATCATCCATCATATCAGAATCCATTTCGAAATTCTGTAATTTTTCAGCAATTTCTTCGTGACTTAAATGACCTTCTTTTTTACCTTTTTCAATTAATTGTTTTTTAACATCTTCCATTGTTAAAGTCGGATCAATTGTTTGTTTTTTAATTTTAACTTTATCAGACATGAAACGGCCTCCCGGTATTAATATAAACTTTCAATTTATTCATTTTTATTATTAGTAATTTGATTATAATGATGGTAATGCTAATAAAATATAGACTAAATTTCATATTTTCGTTTAGTTAAAAGCAATGTATTTTCAATGTTGCGTTAAATAAGCCAGTAGATTAATCATCTTCTGAAAAATATTACTTTCTTATGAAATATCAGTCAAAATAACTCCCTTTAAAATACATATAATCATTCTGAATAGTCATTTTTAGATATTATTTGTTTACCCAATGTAAATACATGGTAACCATTCATAAATCTCTAAAATACAACGATATCATAAATTTTTGTAAGATTACATTCTACTTTTGTTTTTATTAACAATTAATTGAAGATAATATTTTTGTAGTTCTGTATCTCCTATACGAGTTGCTTCTCGCAATTTATGATTTAAAACTTCTAAAGATTCGCCATCTTTATTCTCGTTTATGATATTAATATAATCTTCTAATTCTTGTTCAAATGGTTCTTCATTTAAGTTATATGAATCAAGTGATATCAACGCTTCTCTTAAGTCATTATTTTCTATATATTGAATCATTGTACTTAATTGGTAAACATCATTATTAGAAAAATAATCATGCAAAGTATTAAATATACGCTTGAAATACTCATTTGTAAAGTCGTCAGAATTGACTTTTTGATAGTAATTTAAAAATGTATCTTTATCTTGCATAAAGTGTTTTAACAAGGAACGTTCTGCCTTTTCATGACGATTCAATTGATTGAATTGTATCGTTTGTTGCGGTGGCTCGTTATAAAAATAAGATTGATCTGGGTAAGAAGACTGAACATTTTGTGTTTGCTGTTGATGAGCCACTTCATAGTCCAAAGTCTCAAAACTAACTTTAAACAATTCTGAAACGTCTTGCAATACCTTTTTCTGAAGTATGGATGAACGCATTAAAGCTATATCCTGAGTTACTTCTTTTAAATATCTTTCATAAGCCAAATCATTATTTTGAATTTCATCTTTATGTGTTTGAACTTTAAACAAGACGAAAGATTTTTTATCTTTTTGAACAAATTCTAGAAATGCTTCATTTCCATACTTTCTAATATATTCATCTGGGTCCATATCAGAAGGCAATTGAACGACAAATACATTTAAACCTTGCTCTAAAAGCGCTTGTCCAGTTTTTAATGTTGCTTCTTTACCTGCAAAATCTCCATCAAACATTAAAGTAATATTGGATGTTAATTTTTTTATGAATGTGATATGTTCATTTGAAAGTTGAGTCCCCATACTTGCTACAACAGATTTCAAACCAGCATGGTCTGACTTAATAACATCCATAAAGCCTTCAAGTAATATAATTTCATCATTTTTTCTTATATTTTTTCTAGCTTTATCGAGATTATATAATAACTTTCTTTTCTGGAAAATAGGTGTTTCTGGACTGTTTAAATATTTAGGCTCTTGATTAGTATAGGTTCTTGCTGAATATCCAACAATTCTTCCTTGAGCATTTTTAAGAGGAAACATAATTCTATCTCTAAATCGATCATAATAGCTAAAGTTTTCCTCATTTCGAGATAAAAGTCCCGCTTCATACGCTAATTCGATATCATAACCTTTTTTCT
The DNA here is from genome assembly GCF_038008425.1 of Staphylococcus sp. FSL H8-0121. Lineage (NCBI taxonomy): Bacteria > Bacillati > Bacillota > Bacilli > Caryophanales > Staphylococcaceae > Staphylococcus > Staphylococcus sp. FSL H8-0121. The sequence continues at coordinate 271,981 of NZ_JBBOZB010000001.1, read as the reverse complement.
CTAAAAAATCATGACAAAAATGAGACGAATTAGGCGCATAACCAATTCCTCTTTCTTTAATTAATTGTTCTGGAAAATCACGTTCTTTCAAATAATTAAGCGCTTGTTCACCTTCAACAGTTTTCATAAGTGCATAATGGTAATATTCTTGCATGAGTTCATGCATTTCTATCATTTGTAAATCATCAGTTGCGATTTGTGTGTTTGTATTTTGATATTGGCTATTACCCACATCAACTGATATATTGACACGTTCGCCTAACTCTTTTACAGCTTCTGTAAAGGAAATATCTTTTATTTCTTGTGTGAATTGAAAAACATTGCCACCCTTTTTACAACCGAAACAATGACAGATTTGTTTATCTTCTGACACAGTAAAAGAAGGGGTCTTTTCATCATGAAAAGGACACAAACCGATATAATTGCGTCCTCTTTTTTCAAGTTTTACATATTCACTTACTAAATCAAGTATATCTGTCTTATCTTTGATTTCATTAATGACCGATTGTTCTATACGCAAAATAAATCACCTATTAAATATTAGTCTTAATATTATACCTTTTTTATGCATTAAATGAAATTATTTTGTTTTATTATTTTCAATATAATAGATGATGTCATTAGCTGTCTCTTCAATTGCTTTATCTGTTACATCTATAACTGGACAACCAACTTTCTCCACTAGTTCTTCAAAATAATTTAATTCTTCTTTTATTCGTGCTTCAGTAGCATATCTTGCTGTGTCACCAAGACCAAGTTGTTTTAATCTTTCTTTTCGTATTCTATTTAATTTTTCTTCACTAATTTTTAAAGCAATACATTTTGATGAATCAATATTAAATAGTGCATCAGGAGGTGTAACTTCTGGCACAATTGGTATGTTCATGACTTTATAACTTTTATGAGCTAAATATTGTGATAGTGGTGTCTTTGATGTTCGAGAGATACCTAAAAGGACGATATCTGCTTTTGGTAAACCTTTAGGATCTTTCCCGTCATCATATTTAACAGCAAACTCAATTGCATCAATCTTTTTAAAATAGGCATCGTCTAATCTATGGACAATACCTGGTTCATAGTAAGGTGTTTCTTCAATTGAACCAGATAATAAATCCATTAAAGGTCCCATAATATCAACTGATTTTAAATTATGTTCTTTTACTTTATCTACCATATATTTTTTGATTTCTGGTTTAACCAAAGTATATACGATGATAGCATCTGTATCTTCGGCTACTTGAACCACTTCATCTACGTTTTCAAATGATTCTATGTATGGGTAACGTAAAAATTCATGTTTACATTGCTTAGGATTAAATTGTGAAACACCTGCACGAGCAACTAACTCTGCAGTTTCTCCAATTGAATCTGAAGCAACAATTATGTTTATATTATCCATCTATTAACCACCTATTCTTTAAATAATGATACAAATAATTTTGTAATTGTCGTTTTAGATACTCTTCCAACGACTTCATATTTTTGATTATCTTTTAATCTTACAATGGGAATAGCATCTATTTCTTTATCTATCATTTGATTAGCAGCATAGATAATTAGTTCACTTTCTTCTAAATAAGTAAGATTAGGCATACGAGTCATATTAACGCTAATCGGCATTGTATGAATATCATTTCCAATCATTGAAGCTCTCAATAAATCTTTTCGTGAACAAACTCCAATAAAATCATTATCCTTATTTGTGATAAACAAAGTACCAGCATCTTCTAAAAATATAGTACAAATGGCATCGTAAACCGACATATCTTCTTTTACCACTACCGGTTGTGACATATAATCCTTTACAACATACTGGCGTAGTTGTTCATGGATGATTTTATTTTTAGATTTGCCTGAATAATAATAACCTACTCTAGGTCTTGCTTCTAAAAATCCTGACATCGTAAGAATAGCTAAATCTGGTCTTAATGTTGCGCGTGTTAAATTTAATTGATCGGCGATATGCTCACCTGTTATTGGTCCATGTTGCTTGACGATTTCAACTATTTGTTCTTGTCTTTGATTCAGTTCTATAGGTCTTCACCCCTCTTATATACATTATATATTATAACCGTTATTTTTATTTGCCACAAATACATATAAACGCTTGCTATTAAATATTTAATCAATTAGAATAATTATAAAGCGAGCTAAGGATGGTGTAAGCTTAGCATATAAATATTGGCATAAAATTAAATTTATTTTAAAGCGAGTGGCTACACTAATTTGGGTGGAACCGCGGGTTAAATGATATTTTAATGTATATGAATTATACTAAATAAAAATTAACTCGTCCCAAGATGATTAAGCATATTTAATTGTGTTTTATTGTCTTGGGGCGTTTTTATGTGTAAGGAGAGAATTATTAATGGCAAATGATATGGAACAAATCGTACAACTTGCAAAGCACAGAGGATTCGTATTCCCTGGTAGTGACATCTATGGTGGCTTATCTAATACTTGGGATTACGGTCCACTAGGTGTTGAATTAAAAAATAATGTTAAAAAAGCATGGTGGCAAAAATTCATTACACAATCACCATATAATGTTGGTTTAGATGCAGCTATTTTAATGAACCCTAAAACATGGGAAGCATCAGGACATTTAGGTAACTTTAATGACCCTATGATTGATAACAAAGATAGTAAAATTCGTTATCGTGCAGACAAACTAATTGAAGATTACATGCAACAAGAAAAAGGCGATGAAAACTTTATTGCTGATGGCTTAAGCTTTGATGAAATGAAAAAAATCATTGATGATGAAGGTATTGTGTGTCCAGTAAGTGGTACTGCTAATTGGACTGATATCCGTCAATTCAATTTAATGTTTAAAACATTCCAAGGTGTAACTGAAGATTCAACTAACGAATTATTCTTACGCCCAGAAACAGCACAAGGTATTTTCGTAAATTATAAAAACGTTCAACGTTCTATGCGTAAAAAATTACCATTTGGTATTGGACAAATTGGTAAATCTTTCCGTAATGAAATTACTCCAGGTAACTTCATTTTCAGAACACGTGAATTTGAACAAATGGAACTTGAATTCTTCTGTAAACCTGGTGAAGAAATTGAATGGCAAAATTATTGGAAAACATTTGCTAGTCAATGGTTAAAAGATCTAAATATTAATGAAGACAATATAAAATTACGTGATCATGATGCTGATGAATTATCTCACTATTCAAATGCTACAACTGATATCGAATACAAATTCCCATTTGGTTGGGGAGAACTATGGGGTATCGCAAGTCGTACTGACTTTGACTTGAAAAAGCATAGTGAACATTCAGGTGAAGATTTCAAATATCATGATCCAGAAACAAATGAAAAATATATCCCATATTGTATTGAACCTTCTTTAGGTGCTGATCGTGTAACATTAGCATTCTTATGTGATGCTTACGCTCAAGAAGGAGTAGAAGGAAGTAAAGATGAACGTACAGTCTTAAAATTCCACCCTGCTTTAGCACCTTATAAAGCTGCAATCTTACCATTGAGTAAAAAATTATCAAGTGAAGCAATTAAAATCTTTGAACAATTAAGTCAAACATTCTCAATAGATTTTGATGAATCACAATCTATTGGTAAACGTTACCGTCGTCAAGATGAGATTGGTACACCATATTGTATTACATTTGACTTTGATTCATTAGAAGATAATCAAGTTACAGTACGTGACAGAGATTCTATGGAACAAGTTCGTATGCCTATTTCAGAACTAGAGACATTCTTAGCAGAAAAAATTAAATTTTAATTATGTTGAGATAATTTCTCATTGATTAATACTAAAGACCGCAATCACAAGAGCTTTGTGATTGCGGTCTTTTATCTAGATTTTAAACTAATTATTTATCTAAATCATTTAATTCTAATCTTTTCAATTGATTGATTAACTTTTGACTTTTAAAAAACATGCCTGCATATTCTCTATAAAGCATTATCATTAATTCTGACATTTCATCTAAAATGTCTTGATGTATTTTTAGTTCATTCATCTTATCAATTGGTAATTTTAATAATATATCTAATAGATACAATGTTCTATTTGATAATTGTAATGCATGAGGGTCTTGATATGCTTCACTTTTTGAAATGGCACCATCAAATTTAAAACTATACCCTATTAATTGAGATTGGTCTGTATTGCCGCTAACAGCACATATATTAAACGAGGCAGAAAAACCATATTTATTCATACATTTGAGTAAGACTATGATAGACATTAATTGTGCAGATTGTCCTGAAGAAATTTTATTTAAAACAAACTGTAATAAGTCAAAATTAAATTTTGATATTTCTTCTTCTTCCATTGAACGGTCAATTGTTTCAGCACACAATGTCGCAAAGCTACTTTCATACAAATCAAGTTGTAATTCATAATGTTGATCAATGACATCTACAGAATTAAGTGTCCCCATACCTCGCCACTTATTATAAATAAATAAGCCATACACAAACATTTGTGTATGTGCTTGTAAACCTGTTTTAACTTTTTTAGCTCTTCTAGCCATCAGCGGTACTTTAGCGCCATGTTCGTTTAAAATCGTAATGATTTTATCTGATTCGCCATATTCTACAGATTTTAAAATAATCCCTTTTTGTTTCATTAACATACTAACTCACCATCTTTTGAGTTAATCTTGATCTTCTATATATCCAATTTGGCGAATAAAATTAACTTTATTTCTCCAATCTTTCTGAACCTTAACCCATAGTTCTAAATAAACTTTAGAACCTAAAAGCATTTCTATATCATGTCTTGCACGTTTACCTACTTCTTTAAGTTTTTTGCCACCTTTACCGATAACAATCCCTTTTTGAGAATCACGTTCTACATAGATAGTAGCTTCAATACGTACACGATCTTCATCTTCTTTAATCATACGGTCAACATTTACACCAATAGCATGCGGAATTTCTTCGCTTGTTAAATGTAAAATTTTCTCACGAATGATTTCACCTACTACAAATTGTTCTGGGTGATCGGAAATTTGATCATCAGGATAATATTTTGGTCCCTCTGGTAAATAAGATTTTAAAACATCAATAAAATGATCAACATTTAAACCTTCTAACGCAGAAATTGGAATAATTTCAGTAAAGTCCATATATTTTTGATACTTTTCAATTTGTGGCATTAGCGCATCTGGATGAACTAAATCAATTTTGTTTAATACTAAAAATACAGGTGTCTTTAAATCTTTTAGCATATTCATGATATATTCATCGCCACGACCGATATCTTCATTAACGTTGACCATAAACATAATTGCGTCTATTTCAGAAAGCGTATTTGTTGCCACTTTCATCATATAATCACCTAATTTATGTTTAGGTTTATGAATCCCAGGTGTATCAATAAAAATAATTTGAGCATCATCTCTAGTCATTACACCCTGAATTTTATTACGTGTAGTTTGAGCTTTGTCAGACATAATTGCAATTTTATGACCTATAACTCTATTTACAAATGTAGATTTACCTACATTAGGTCTTCCTATAATTGAAACAAATCCTGATTTATGTTCTGTCATTTATTTAAATCCTTTCCAGAAAATCCGTATGGTAATAATTCTTTAACTGATGATTCAATCATATCACCTTTGTGATTAGTCATATATACTGGCATATCATCGTCGCATAATTCTTTCAATACTTGACGACATTCCCCACAAGGTGAAGATGGTTGATCAGCGTCTACAGTGACAGTAATTGATTCAAAATCACCGGGCTGATAACCAGCAGATATCGCAGAAACTAAACTAGCTCTTTCAGCACAAATTGACATTGAATATGCTGCATTTTCAACATTCGTTCCGTAAAATGTACGTCCATCCTTAGCTTTTAAATAGGCGCCTACTTTAAAATGACTATATGGTGAATAAGATCTTTGTTGTGCTTCTCTGACTTCTTTAAAATAATGAGATTGATAGCTCATGTTGCCCTCCTATAATAAATTAATAAAATATGGAATAAAAACGATTAAACCAATTAATAAAGCTAAAATTGACACAATCATTACACTAAATGCAGCAATGTCCTTTGCATATTTGGCATAATCATGATATTCAGATGTAACAAGGTCTACGACGTATTCTACTGCAGTATTAATCGCTTCAAAAGCTAGGACTAAACTTATTGCTAATAGAATAAATAACCACTCTAAGCGATTGATATGAAAAATGAAGCCAAAAACAATTGCAATAATACTAGCATAAATGTGAAGAGAAAATTTTTGGTCTTTAATTAATAGTGTTTTCAAGCCATTGAGTGCATAGCTAAATCTTTTCACGATTAATCTCTCGTCAATCCATAAGCATTTAATATAGCATCTTGACGACCAAACATTTCTTTTTCATCTTCTTCATTCATATGATCATATCCTAATAAGTGAAGAAAACCATGTAACGCTAAAAACCCTAATTCACGTTCAAAAGAGTGACCATAAGACTCTGCTTGTTCTTGTGCAACATCCGTACATATTATAATGTCTCCCAATACTCTTGGAATATCAAATTCGCTTGTATCAATTTCTGGCTCATCTTCTTCTAAAGCAAATGATATTACATCTGTCACTTTATCTTTATCTCTGTACATTTTATTAATTTCTTGAATTTCAGTTTTATCAACGAAGGTTATGGATAATTCAGCATTTTCATTAATTTGCTCTTCTTGTTTAGCGAAGTTCAATAAATTTTCTATTTGTTCATACCAATCATCATTCACTAATTCTGTGTGATCACTAAAATCTATTGTAAACATTTAGTCCTCTCCTTCGTATCTATCTATGATTTTACTTACAAGTGGATGTCTTAATACATCGTCTTGCTCTAGTTTCATGATACTAATTCCTTTAACGCCATGTAGTTTTTTTACTGCTTCTTTCAAACCACTATTAACACCTTTTGGTAAATCTATTTGTGTTTGGTCACCAGTTACTACCATTTTTGAACCAAAACCTAAGCGCGTTAAGAACATTTTCATTTGTGCATGTGTTGTATTCTGTGCTTCGTCTAATATTACGAATGCATCATCTAATGTTCGACCACGCATATATGCTAAAGGCGCGATTTCAATAATACCTCTTTCAATGAATCGAGCTGTTTGTTCTCTACCTAATACAGTATTCAATCCATCATAAAGTGGTCTTAAATATGGATCAACTTTTTCTTTTAAATCACCTGGTAAGAAACCTAGTGATTCACCTGCTTCAACAGCTGGACGTGTTAACACAATACGTTTAACATTCCCTTTACGCAATTGTTTAGCAGCATATACAACAGCTAAAAATGTTTTACCTGTACCAGCAGGTCCAATACCAAATACTAAGTCATTTCTATTCATAGCATTGACATACATACGTTGTCCCATTGTTTTAGCGCGGATAGTTTTGCCGAACGCATCTTTTGTTATTTCTTCTTCATATAAATCTAAAAGTTGTTGAATGGTTCCATTTTCTGCCATCTTAATAGCAGCTTCAACATCTTTAAGCGTAATATTATTTCCCAATTCAATCACTTTTAATAAATTGGTTAGAACTAATTCGGCTTTTTCTACATGCTCAATTTTTTCACCTTTAACAGCGATTTCTTGTCCACGAGCATGAATTACGACATCAAAACTATCTTCAATAGCTTTTAAATGTTCATCATTATTTCCAATTAAAGCTTGGGATTGATTAATGTCGTCGATTTGAATTATTCCAGGCATAAACGCGCTCCTTTTCAAATTACAGTTTTATAATTCAATACACCCATTTTAAGGGCTAACATACTTATATTATACCATTCTTGAACATATATTAATTAAGATTCGTTTCAATTTAAATAACAATTTACTATAAAACTAGCTTTTTCAATAACGAAGTGAGCTATCATAGACTTAACCTTTTAAAACAAGAAGTGGTAATACAACTAAATTTTACTAAATTCTAAATATCTACTCAAATTTTATTAATATAAGTAATAAAAAAGATACTTCTAAATAGTATATTTAAACGTAGTATTTAATGTCAAAAAAAGCCCGAGACATTTCTGTCCCGAGCTATTACAAATTAAAGTTGTTTAGGTTTATTTAAAATTTCATTCCAAATAATACCATTCACTATTTCATCATTATCAAATTGAAAAGCTGACTTACTCATATTACGTTCTACATTTTGTGAATTGAGTAATTGTTTTAATCTGACTCTTTTCGTACGTTCTGAAAGATATTTATCATTAATAATATCTTGCGCCTTTTTCTCAATTAAAGCGAGCTGTTTTTCTTTTTCCCTATCTATCTCACTTCTTACATTCTTTAAATCTTGATGTAAATTTGATTCAAGATCTTTACGTAAATTTTCAGCGCTTTCATCTCTAGATGTTGATTGTTTTACAGGTTCACGCACTTCTTTTTCATTATGATAAGGTGTTGGGTCTGGTTTAGGAATGGAATCATCATAGTCAGTAGGTCTACGATGTAATTCTTCAGATGTAGGTTTACTGTTCTCTATTTCTTGATTCAATGGAGGAAGATTATCGTCAAATGTTCTTTTCTTTTCACTTGATGTTTCTCCATTAATTTCATCACTAAGTTCTTTAAATGTCTTTTCAAATTCTTCGAAAAAACCACCTTTTTTTGGTTGTTGGTTTTCTTTAGGTGTGGACGGTGGTTTTTGATTTTGTCTTTCTTCATGACTCTTATCACGTATGGTACTAATTATTGTTGCTATGATCGATATGACAAAAATAATTATTCCAATATTCATTTAATCACCCCACAATTATTGTTCTGGTGATTCGTCATCATTTTGATCAGTACGTTTATTAATGGCATTTCTCATGCCTGTGTCAGCTTCAATATTTTTTAGATTATAATAATCTTTTACACCAATGTTTCCAGAACGTAAAGCCTCAGCCATTGCTAATGGAACTTCTGATTCTGCTTCTACAACTTTAGCACGCATTTCTTGAACTCTTGCTTTCATTTCTTGTTCTGATGCTACTGCCATTGCACGACGTTCTTCAGCTTTCGCTTGTGCAATATTTTTATCTGCAAGTGCTTGCTCAGTTTGTAGATCGGCACCGATGTTTTTACTAATATCTACATCGGCAATATCAATTGATAAAATTTCAAATGCAGTTCCTGAATCTAAACCTTTACTTAGCACTGTTTTTGAAATATTATCCGGATTTTCAAGAACCTCAGTGTGGTGTTGACTTGAACCAATAGTAGAAACAATACCTTCACCTACACGTGCTATAATTGTTTCTTCACCAGCACCACCGACTAAACGGGCAATATTCGCGCGTACAGTGATACGTGCTTTAGCTTTAACTTCAATACCATTCATAGCTACACCAGCGATAAAAGGTGTTTCAATTACTTTAGGATTTACAGACATTTGAACTGCTTCTAAAACATCTCTACCTGCTAAGTCAATCGCTGCACCACGTTCAAATGGTAAATCTATGTCTGCACGTTGAGCAGCAATGTTTGCATCAACGACTCTATCTACATTACCGCCTGCTAAATAATGAGATTCAAGTTGATTTGTTTTTAAATTTAAACCAGCTTTATGTGCTTTAATTAAAGGACCAATTACTTTTCTTGGTGATACTCTTCTTAAACGCATACCTACTAAAGTACCGATACCAACATGAACACCAGCTGCTAAAGCTGAAATCCATAGGCCTACAGGTACAAATGAAAATAGTATTAATAAAGCTACAACAATAATGACTGCAATTATTATAAATCCAATACTAATCATTTTAACTCTCCTTTATAACTATTCTATTTCTCTTACTACGACACGTGTGCCTTCAACTTCAAGTATCTTTACTTGTCTGTTTCTTAATATGAATGTGCCATCAGAAACTGCATCAATACGTTCATCATCTAACTTTATGATACCAGCAGGTCTAAGGTCCGTGACGGTTTGAGCCGTTTTACCGACTAAATGAGAGCGATCATCGTGAGAAGTGAACCCTGATTCAGCATTAGTTGAATCTTTCAAAATAACTTTATCTAAAAATGGAATATTTTTCTTAAATATTTTCACTAATACCACCCATTCAATTATTGATAATATTAGAGCTACAATCACATTACCTAACATAAGTAGCAGGTTATTGCCTAACATCACAATACTAATTGATATGAGTATTATGCCAATAATACCTATGACTGCACCAACAATAAATAATTCGATAATAACGAATAAAACGCCAATAGCAAAAAGTATTACAGATAATATGTTGACATCACCTTTAATAAGAAAACCTAGAAACAAAATTAATAACGATAATGATGCTAAGATACCAATCATATTTATTTTTTTAGAATATAATTGATATAAAAACCCTAGAAAAATAATACATGTTAGAACAAGTGATACCAACGGATGGACAATAACGTTAGTTATATCTTTAACCCAACTATTTTCAGTTGAAAATTGAGTTAACAGTAAAGTATGTATTACATTTGAATATGTCACTATTTCACCTCACTCTCACCATAATTATACATGAAAACGCAGACATATTATAGTGATTTAGTAATATATAAAAATATTTATTAAATTAAATTTAAACTCAATTTATAAAAGTTAGTTTTCTATAGATAACAAAAAACACCTCAGTTATTACAACTAAGGTGTTTCATATTTATAATTAACATTCTTGTTGAGGGAGTCAACAGTGTTATTAATTATTTGAATTTACGTTTACGTGCAGCTTCTGATTTCTTTTTACGTTTAACACTAGGTTTTTCGTAAAATTCACGTTTACGTACTTCTTGGATAGTACCACTTTTTGAAACTGAACGCTTAAATCGACGTAAAGCATCTTCAAGTGATTCATTTTTACGTACTACTGTTTTAGACATCTGTATTTCCCTCCCTCCAAATATCAACGGAACTTTATATTCAATCGCATAGTAAAACTATGCTTTTATTAGTATAATATATCTGTAATATCCGGTCAATTACTAATATTTATATTTTTAAAATAATTAAACAAGTACTTCTTGTTCAGATTTATTTGTAGCATGATCAACAATACGAATAGCTTTACCTTTATTTATAGGATAATTGGCTTTTTGAATTTTAACTTTCACAATTTGACCTATTAAATCTTCATTGCCTTCAAATTCAACTTTCATGTAATTATCAGCATATCCAACTAAAGTGTTTGGTGTTTCTCCACTTTCCTCAGGAATGACTTCAAGTACTTCATCTTCAAATTTAGATGCATATTCTTTAGCTAATTGATTACTTAATTCAATTAATTTATGCACACGTTCATTTTTGATTTCTTCATCGATTTGGTCGTCCATTCTTGCAGCTGGAGTACCAATACGAGATGAATATGGGAAAACATGTAATTCTGAGAATTTATGCTTCACAATAAAGTCGTATGTTTCTTGGAATTCTTCTTCTGTTTCGCCAGGGAAACCAACGATAACGTCACTAGTAATAGCTACATCTGGTAAAGCTTGATGTAATTTAGTAATTCTTTCTGAGAAGTGTTCCATTGTATATTTACGTCTCATACGTTTTAACACTGTATCTGATCCAGATTGTAAAGGTACATGTAAATGTCTTACAATCTTATTTGAGCTTTCAAGAACACTGATTACTTCATCAGTTAATTGACTTGCTTCAATTGATGAAATACGAATACGCTCTAAACCATCAACTTGATCTAAATCTCTTAATAATTGAGCTAAATTATAATTTTTTAAATCTTGTCCATATCCGCCTGTGTGAATACCAGTTAATACGATTTCTTTATAACCAGAGTTAACTAAAGTAGTCGCTTGTTCCACTACTTTTTCAGGATCTCTAGATCTCATTAATCCACGAGCCCATGGAATAATACAGAATGTACAGAAATTATTACATCCCTCTTGAATTTTTAATGATGCTCTTGTTCTATCTGTAAAGTATGGCACATCTAACTCTTCATATTTACGATTTTTCATAATATTACCAACACCATTAATTGGTTGACGTTCTTTTTGGAATTCATCAATGTAATCAAGTAATTTATGACGGTCTTGTGTACCTACGACTACATCTACACCTGGAATTTCCATAATTTCAGCAGAAGATGTTTGTGCATAACAACCAGTTACACATACTACAGCATCAGGATTTTTTCTGATTGCTCTTCTTATAATTTGTCTACTTTTTTTATCTCCGGTATTCGTTACAGTACAAGTATTAATAACAAATACATCTGCATTTGTTTCAAAATCTACTCTTTCGTAATCTGCTTCTTTAAATAATTGCCAAATTGCTTCAGTTTCATAGTGGTTAACTTTACAACCTAAAGTGTGAAACGCAACTGTTGACATATTGTTCACCCCATTAATTCTTTTTCATAACTTAACGCGCTCAATGCATATAGTGGCGCTGTTTCTGCCCGTAAAATTCTTGGTCCTAAACCAACTAACTGTGAATTTGATTTTAACATTGACACTTCTTCATCAGAAAGTCCGCCTTCTGGACCAAATATAAGTAATACACGATCTTGTGGCTTAAATTGTTTTAACATGTGTTTGAAATGACTATTTTCGTTATGTTTGGCTTGTTCTTCATAAGCAACAAGAACATAATCATACTGAATTATGATATCACAAATTGCCTTTGAATTCGATAGATAATTAATTTGAGGAATTGTTAATCTATAGCTTTGTTCTGCAGCTTCCTTGATTATTTTTTGCCATCGTTCTAGTTTTTTAGAGATTTTTGCATTGTTTAATTTAACAATAGATCGGTCCATTTCTACTGCCAAAAATTCACTGGCACCTAGTTCAGTTGCTTTTTGAATCATCCATTCATATTTATCAGCCTTAATCAAACCACTGCAAATAGTAATATGTTGCGGTAACTCAGTATTAATTTCTTGCTTTTCGATTAATTCTAACTCTATATTTTGATCAGATATATTAGTTATTTTACACGTATAAACATTTTTATCATTAAATGTGATTACTATTTTATGTCCTTCAGAATGGCGCATTACATTTTTAATATGATGCATATCTTCTTTATCTGTAATAAAAAAACGCTGACTTTCATCAGCGTTTTGATTAATAAAATATCTTTGCAAATTAGTCACTCACTTTCTGACCAACGATACATACCCAACCGTTGTCATGTTGAACTGAAATAATTTTAAAACCTACACGCTTCATATGTTCTTCAATTTCTTCATATTTTTCTTCAATTATACCTGAAGTTATAAAGTAACCTTCTTCATTGACTGTATTATAAGCGTCTTCAATCATTTCATCAATAATATGAGCTAAAATATTTGCAATAACAATATCAAATTTTTCATTTTCATCTTTTAATAAATTACCAGGAACAGCTTCAATCTCATTTAGACAATGGTTTTTTTCAAAGTTTTCTTTGGCTACATTAACAGCCATTTGATCAATATCTAATGCCTTTATCCTTTTAACACCTATCAAATGACTAGCTATACTTAATATTCCAGAACCTGTACCAACATCGATGACACTGTGTTGTGGAGTCACATATGTTTCAATAGCTTTTAAACACATACTCGTCGTTGGATGGTCTCCCGTTCCGAAAGCCATACCTGGATCTAATTCTATAAGTAACTCTTCATCTGATTCTTTATTGTAAGTTTCCCAACTAGGAACGATAGTAAATTTATTAGATGCTCGGAAAGGATGAAAATAATTTTTCCATTCATTTTCCCAATCTTCTTCTGCAATTGTAGTTTCACTTATATTAAAAATAGATTTATCTATATCTTTTAATGCTAGAATTTCTTCTTCAATACTAGTACGTAAATTCTCATTAAAATTCACTTCATTGAAATAAGCTTTTAAACGTACTCCCTTTTCTGGATAGTCCTCAGGTTTAAGTTCATAAATTTCACCGAACTTATCTTCTGGGGGATTGATTAAATCATTTGAGTCTTCTACTACTACTCCGTTAGACCCGTAGTTCTCAAGTATATCAGTAACCAAGAATTCAACCTCATGATTAACTACGATCGAAAGTTCCGTCCAATTCATTTTTGTTATTCTCCTTTGAAGAATCTTCTAGCTTTATCTTTAAAATTTGAAGGCTGTTCATTTAGTTCTTCACCATTAATATCAGCAAATTCTTTCATAATTTCTTTTTGTCGTTCAGTCATTTTAGTTGGTGTAAGCACTTTAATGTTTACAAATAAATCACCGTGTCCATAACCATGAACATTTTTAATACCTTTATCTTTAAGGCGGAATTGTTTACCTGTTTGAGTTCCAGAAGGAATAGTTAATACAACGTTACTATTTAAAGTTGGTATTTTCACTTCGTCACCTAGTGCTGCTTGAGGGAAACTAATATTTAAATCATAGTAAATGTCGTCTCCATCACGTTTAAACACTTCAGAAGGTTTAACTCTGAATACAACATATAAGTCTCCACTTGGTCCTCCGTTTACACCTGGTGAACCTTCGCCAGCTAAACGAATTTGTTGTTCATTATCGACACCTTCTGGAATAGTAACTTCTAATTTAACTGTTTTATTTTCAGTACCTTTACCGTGACAAGTTGGACATGGCTCTTCAAATTCTTGTCCACTACCTTCACATTTAGGGCAAACTTGTTCAGTTCTAACTCTTCCTAAGATCGTATTTTGTTCAACTGAAACAGAACCTGCTCCGTTACAATAGCTACATGTTTTTTTCTTAGTACCAGGTTTAGCACCCTCACCATCACATGTATGACAAGTTACATCTTTACGAATTGAAATCTCTTTCTTACCACCGAAAACTGCTTCATCAAATGTGATCGTCATAGTATATTGCAAGTCGTCACCTTTGCGTGGTGCATTTGGATCTCTTTGTCTAGAGTCACCTCCGAAGAATGAACTAAATATATCTTCGAAACCGCCGCCACTGAATCCACCAAAGTCACCGCCGCCAAATCCTTGGCTGCCGAAACCACCTTGTGGACCATCATGTCCAAATTGATCGTAATTTGCTCGTTTGTTATCATCACTTAAAACTTCGTAGGCTTCAGATATTTCTTTGAATTTTTCATCTGCGCCTTCTTCTTTATTTATATCAGGGTGATATTTTTTTGATAATTTTCTGTAAGCTTTTTTAATTTCGTCTTTAGAAGCACTTTTACTTACCCCTAAGACTTCATAATAATCTCTTTTGGCCACAGTAACCTCTCCTTTTTTACTAACAAGATAAGTTTAACTAATTCATAACAACTATCCAAATAAAAAGCCAAAGCCAATGTACAATTGACTTTGACTTTTTTAAAATAGCTTTAATTGAAGTTGATTAGTTCGACTTAAATATTATTTTTTATCTTCGTCGTCTTTAACTTCTTTAAATTCAGCATCTTCTACAGTGCTATCTTGATTTTGTTCACCAGATTCACCTTGAGCTTGTTGTTGTGCTTGTTGAGCTTGTTGGTAAACTTTTGCTGATAAGTCTTGAACAACTTTTTCAAGTTCTTCTTTTTTAGCTTTAATGTCTTCAACATCTTCGCCTTCAAGAGCAGATTTTAATGCTTCTTTTTTGTCTTCAGCATTTTTCTTATCTTCTTCACCGATATTTTCACCTAAGTCGTTAATAGTTTTTTCAACTTGGAATACTAGGCTATCTGCTTCGTTTCTTAAGTCTACTTCTTCACGACGTTTTTTATCAGCTTCAGCATTTTCTTCAGCGTCTTTTACCATACGATCGATTTCATCGTCTGATAATGAAGAGCTTGATTGGATAGTAATATTTTGTTCTTTATTAGTACCAAGGTCTTTTGCAGTAACATTTACAATACCATTTTTATCAATATCGAATGTTACTTCAATTTGAGGTACACCACGTGGAGCTGGTGGAATGTCTGTTAATTGGAAACGACCTAATGTTTTGTTATCTGAAGCCATAGGACGTTCACCTTGTAATACATGAATATCTACTGCTGGTTGATTATCAGCTGCTGTAGAGTATACTTGTGATTTTGAAGTTGGGATAGTAGTATTACGTTCGATTAACGTATTCATACGTCCACCCATGATTTCAATACCTAATGATAATGGTGTTACGTCTAATAGTACAACGTCTTTAACATCACCAGTGATTACGCCACCTTGAATTGCTGCACCCATTGCTACTACTTCGTCTGGGTTTACACCTTTATGTGGATCTTTACCGATTTCTTTTTTAACAGCATCTTGAACTGCTGGAATACGTGTTGAACCACCAACTAAGATGACTTCATCAATATCTGAGTTTGATAATCCAGCATCTTTCATTGCTTGACGAGTTGGTTCCATTGTACGTTTGATTAATGAATCTGCTAACTCTTCAAATTTAGAACGAGTTAAGTTGATTTCTAAGTGTAATGGACCACTTTCACCAGCAGAGATGAATGGTAATGAGATTTGAGTTTGAGATACACCAGATAAGTCTTTTTTAGCTTTTTCAGCAGCGTCTTTAAGACGTTGTAAAGCCA
Organism: Staphylococcus sp. FSL H8-0121; assembly: GCF_038008425.1. Lineage (NCBI taxonomy): Bacteria > Bacillati > Bacillota > Bacilli > Caryophanales > Staphylococcaceae > Staphylococcus > Staphylococcus sp. FSL H8-0121. The sequence continues at coordinate 255,495 of NZ_JBBOZB010000001.1, read as the reverse complement.
TTTTATCTTGTGATAAATCTACACCGTTTTCTTTTTTGAATTCTGATACTAAGTGGTCAATGATTACTTGGTCAAAGTCATCCCCACCTAATTTGTTGTCACCTGCAGTTGAAAGTACTTCAAATACGCCGTCACCTAATTCTAAGATTGAAACGTCGAAAGTACCGCCACCTAAGTCGAATACTAATACTTTTTGATCTTGTTCAGTTTTATCTAAACCATAAGCTAATGCAGCAGCTGTTGGTTCATTGATAATACGTTCTACTTCTAAACCAGCAATTTTACCAGCATCTTTAGTTGCTTGACGTTCAGCGTCATTGAAGTATGCAGGTACTGTGATAACAGCTTTATCTACTTTATCACCTAAATAGCTTTCAGCAGTGTTTTTTAAGTTTTGTAATACCATTGCTGAAATTTCTTGTGGTGTGTATGATTTACCTTCTATATCTACTTTGTAATCTGTACCCATATGACGTTTGATAGATTGTACAGTATTTGGATTAGTAATAGCTTGTCGTTTAGCTACTTCGCCGACTTGTGTTTCACCATTTTTAAAAGCCACAACAGATGGTGTTGTACGAGCACCTTCAGGGTTTTGAATAACTTTTGGTTCGTCACCTTCTAATACTGCTACACAAGAGTTTGTTGTTCCTAAGTCAATACCGATTACTTTACTCATAATAAAATTCCTCCAATTGTTATATTTATATTTTCAATGTTTTTTCGCCAATATTATTGGTTTACTTTAACCATTGATGGTCTTAACACTCTATCTTTTAATTTGTACCCTTTTTGTAGTTCTTGGGTGATAATACCTGAACCATATTCAGGATTGTCGTCTTGAACTACTGCCTGGTGTACATTAGGGTCAAATTCTTGCCCTTCAGATTCAATTTCTTCAAGACCATTGTCTTTTAAGGCTCTTAACAGACTTTCATGAACCATTTGAACGCCTTTTTGAAGTGATTTAAATGATTCATCTTCACCTTCAATTTGTAGTGCACGTTCTATATTGTCAATAGTTGGTAAAATATCTGTTAGTACACCTTGAGATTGATACATTTTATTGATTTTATTTTCGTTCTGAATTCTACGTTTATAGTTTTCAAATTCAGCATATAATCTTAAATATTTCTCTTCGTTGTCATTTGCTAACTTTTGTAAGTCATTAATTTCTTGATCTTTTGGATCAATGCTTTCATTATCAGTTTCTTCAGAAGAAACTGTTTCATTGTTTGATTCTTCTTGCGTTTCTACATCTTGCGTATTATTAGATTCAGTGTTATCAACTGAAGTCGCTGTTTCTTCAGATTGTGTATCTGTTGTTTGGTTGTCTGTTTCTGTTTCAGTATTTTGTTTCACTGATTCATCTTTTTCTGTCATTTTGTGCCCTCCAATACAATTCTAATTACGTTACCAAATTCGGTTAAGTAATTGAATTACATTTTGATAATGCATCGCAGTTGGTCCAATAACCGCAATTTGACCTTTGAGTTTCTCATCAAAGTGATACTGTGTTGATACTATTGATATATCACTTAAATTTTCATCTATTTCTTTACCAATTTTTACATTGATTTGAGAATTGGATATATCATCTAATAATTCAATAATTCTATTTGATTCGATATACTGCAAAATTGGTTGAATAGAAGATACATTAGATTCATTCAATGCATCAATCAGTTTAACCTTTCCACCCATGTAAATGCTATTACTTTGATTGGAAATGTGTAAATTCATCATTTTAACTAATTCTTTAATGAATTGTGCTTCATTTTGAGTTTGTGCGAATCTTTCTATTTCATCAATTTGACCTTTAATTAACTTATTATATTGATTTGATAGGAAATTGGATATCTTATTCAATTCATCATTAGTTAAAGGTAATTCAGATGTAAGATGCACATTTTCAACATAGCCTGATGAAAATACTAAAATCATTATTATTAAATGATTATTTGCTCGAATCAAATGAATATTATTAATAATGTCTTGATTATGGTTGGGACGAACAACCAACGTTGCATATTGAGACATCATAGATAGTTCATTTGCAAAATACGTTAATGCAGAAGAAGTATCATAATGATTCTCAATCATTAACTGATTTAAACGTTGAATTTTGTTTGAGTTTTGATGAGATGTTTGTTCTAATAATTGATTTACATAGTATCTAAAACCTAATTCGGATGGTGACCTTCCTGAAGATGTATGAACCTTTTCAATGAAATCCATATCTTCCAGTTGTTTCATTTCATTCCGAATTGTCGCTGGACTTACATTTAAGTCGTGACGATCAATTAAAGTTTTAGAACCAATGGGTTGTCCATAATCAACATAATCTTCAACAATTGCATTAAGAATGCTTAATTGTCTATCTGTTATCATGTTTTCACCTCATTAGCACTCTTTTCTGTTAAGTGCTAATTATAATTTATCAAATTGGTCAAAGTAAGTCAACGTTAAAGCGTTAGAAATTTAAATTTATTTTAGATATTTAATAAAAATGCTTCAAAAACCTCGTTACCAATGACTTTACCTCTCTCCGTAAGATAAATATAATCTGATTTTTCCTCAATCAATTTTCTATTTTTTAAATCATTAATAGTTTGACCAAATACATTTTCAATTGATGTATTAAACTTCTCATTGAATTTAGTCATACTAACGCCTTGATTTAATCTTAGTCCTAAAAACATCTCTTCTTCCATTTGCTCATTTATAGTTGGTTCAGTTTGAGTAAGAAGAGGTACTTCTTCATTTTTAATAGCTTTAATATAATGATTGACAGGGTTAACATTTGTATAACGTACTCCATTTGTATATCCACTTGCACCCGCACCGAAACCATAATATTCCTCATTTAACCAATAAACTTTATTATGTTCAGATTCGTGTCCTTCAATAGCAAAATTTGAAATCTCATATTGATGGAATCTTGAATTTTCAATTTTATGCATTAATAATTGATACATTTCTGCACCTAAATCTTCGTTAGGTAGTTTGAGATGACCTTTCCTATACATATTATAAAATTGGGTTTTGGGTTCTAGTATGAGTCCATAACTAGATATATGATCAATATCCATTTGCATTGCTAAATCTAAACTATTTTCAAAATCTTGAAGAGTTTGTTGTGGTAAATGATACATTAAATCTAAACTAATAGATTCTATACCAGCATCTCTAGCATTTTTAACTGCATTATAAATATCTTCGGTTTTATGTGTTCTTCCTAAAATATTTAGTAGTTCTGGTTTGAACGTTTGTACACCCATTGATATGCGATTTACACCATAAGATTTTAGTAATTTCACTTTCTCAAATGTAAGTTCATCTGGATTTGCCTCAAAGCTGTATTCGCCTTCAATATTAAATAGATTATTGATTCCTGATAATAATTTTGTAAGTTGATCTATATTCAATGCAGTTGGCGTACCTCCACCAACATACATCGTTTTTAAATTGGTATTTGAATGTTTAGTACGTCTTTCCATTTCTAATAGTAATGAATCCAAATAGTCATCAACTGGTTGCTTATCAATAAAATATTTATTGAAATCACAATAAGTACATATTCTGACACAAAACGGTATATGAATATAAGCACTTTGTATGGTCAATTTAATTCCTCCACAAGATATGACTTTATTTTTATTAAAAAATTAGAGGCGGGATAGAATTAAGTTAAAAATCAATTCTGGTCCCACCTCGTATCAAATATAAATATTTAAATCTTAATTAAAAAGTGTTTTTAAATACAAAGTCACACTTAATAACGTCATTATTATTCTTCATCCATTTTAAGTACTGCTAAGAATGCATCTTGAGGAATCTCTACATTACCAACAGCTTTCATTTTAGCTTTACCAGCTTTTTGTTTTTCTAAAAGTTTACGTTTACGACTAATGTCCCCACCATAACATTTAGATAATACGTTTTTACCCATAGATTTAATGTTTGTACGTGCTACTATTTTTTGACCAATTGCAGCTTGTACAGGTACTTCGAATTGTTGTCTAGGGATTAATGTTTTTAATTTTTCAACTAGTGATTTACCACGTTCATATGCAAATTCTTTGTGGACTATAAAGCTAAGCGCATCTACTTTTTCACCATTAAGTAGGATGTCCATTTTAACTAAATCACTTTCTTTATTTTCAATAAATTCGTAATCAAATGATGCATAACCTTTAGTATTAGATTTAAGTTGATCAAAGAAATCAAATACAACTTCTGATAAAGGAATTTCATAAACGATGTTAACTCGAATGTCATCTAAGTAATCCATATTAACAAATTGGCCACGCTTACGTTGACATAGTTCCATGACTGCACCCACATAATCATTAGGTACCATCATTGTTGCTCTAACATATGGTTCATAAATTTTTTCTATACGATCACGTTCAGGCATTTGTGCTGGGTTATCAACTGTGACTTCAGATCCATCTTTTAATATACATTGATAAATTACTGATGGAGCAGTTGCAATCAATTCAATTCCAAATTCACGTTCGATTCTTTCTTGAATGATTTCCATGTGTAACATACCTAAGAATCCAGTTCTATAACCAAAACCTAAGGCTTGTGATGATTCTGGTTCAAATTCTAATGAAGCATCGTTTAATTGTAGTTTTTCAAGCGCTTCACGTAAATCATTATAATTTTTATTATCAATTGGGAATAAACCACAATAAACCATTGGATTCATTTTTTTATAACCTTGTAATGGTTTCTCAGCAGGTCTATTCGCTAAAGTAATAGTATCACCGACACGTGAATCATCAACATTTTTAATACTTGCAATGATATAACCAACATCACCGACAGTTAATTCGTCCACAGATAGTTGTTTTGGAGTATTAATACCTACTTCAGTCACTTCAAATTCTTTACCTGTTGCCATCATTTTAATCTTATCTCCAGCTTTTACTACGCCATCAATAATTCTAATTGATGAAATAACACCGCGGTACGGATCATATTCTGAATCAAAAATTAATGCTTTTAATGGAGCTTCTGGGTCTCCTTCAGGTGGTGGGACAACTTCTACAATTTTTTCAAGAATTTCTTCAATACCAATATTAGATTTTGCACTTGCAAGAACTACATCATCTTGGTCAAGACCAATAACATCTTCAAGTTCTTGCTTAACTCTTTCAGGTTCAGCTGCTGGAAGATCAATTTTATTAACTACTGGTAATAGTTCTAAGTTATTATCTAAAGCTAGGTATAGATTAGCTAGTGTTTGTGCTTCTATACCTTGTGCAGCGTCGACTACTAAAATAGCACCTTCACATGCAGCCAATGATCTTGAAACTTCATATGTAAAATCGACATGTCCAGGTGTATCGATTAAATGGAATGTATATGTTTCTCCATCTTTTGCTTCGTATTTTAATTTAACAGCATTTAATTTAATTGTGATACCACGTTCTCTTTCTAAATCCATTGAATCTAACAATTGATCTTGCATATCTCTAGTTTCTACTGATTTCGTATTTTCAAGAATTCTATCAGCTAAGGTAGATTTACCGTGGTCTATATGAGCTATAATAGAGAAATTTCTAATCTTATCTCTTCTATTGTATCGTTCTTGCTTATCCATTATATCCTTCTCACTTTCATATTTATAACCCGTATTTGTACATCTTTGATATGATAACGTTTTTAAATTGTAAATGCAAACATCTAATTAATCGTTTAAATAAACCATTTACTTTGATAAACTAATACTTATATTGGTTTAAGTTTAATATTGCATACTTTATTATAAAGTGTAATGAACTTAATTCCAATACTATAATGTGATATTCATTTATTAGCATAGCCATTAAATAAATGATTGCACAAAGATAGTACATTTGATAAAATATTTCTTGTTGTAATCAAATATAATTTAATTTGATAAGTTAGTTCACTTTTAGGAGGTGACAGTAATGCCAAACATTAAATCTGCAGTTAAACGTGTTAAAACAACTCAAACTGCTGAAGAACGTAATATTTCTAAGAAAAATACTATGCGTACAGCAGTTAAACGTGCGAAATCAGCTATTGAGACAAATGCCGATAACAAAAATGAATTAGTAAGCTTTGCTATTAAGCAATTAGATAAAGCTGCTCAAAGCAACTTAATCCACTCTAACAAAGCTGATCGCGTAAAATCACAATTGATGAGCGCTAACAAATAATTATAAATAAAAGCTAGTTCGCCTAATAGGTCGAACTAGCTTTTATTTTTTTATGTAACAACAAATCAATCTTATAATGATAAAATAAACAATTCTAAAATCAGTTGTTTATCCATATATGAAGATTTCAATTTATAATCAGTTTCTGCACAAGAATTTATAATATTTAAAAGATCTTCTAACTGATAATGTCTTACCTGCCCCAATGCTAATTTCACTCTATATGGATGGACATTGACTGTTTTAGCTATTTGTTGCCCACTATATCCTTTTTGACTTAAAATCTTACATTGGTAATATAACCTATAATTACTAGTTATCAATGCTAATAATTTAATTGGTTCTTCCTTCATATTAATTAAATCTTTGACCAGTTGTATTGCTTTATTTTTTTGGCGTTTTTGAATATATTCTGTTAACAGAAATACATTTTGTTCTAAACTACGATTAATGATTTGATTCACATCGTCTTTATTTATAGTCGGTCTATCACCTAAAAATAGCATTAATTTATCTAATTCTTGTGAGATAATATTGAAATTAATACCGGTTAACTCAATCATATTATTTAGTGCGTCTTGTTTGATGTCCTTAAAATTATCATTTAATTTTGATTGAATCCATTTTTTTATTTCTTCTTCAGACATTTGTTCAACTTTTTTTAATTGTCCATTTTTCTTAAGTGTTTTGGTTAATTTTTTTCGTTCATCTAATTTATTTTGAAATACTTCAAAAACTATAAGGTTTTCACCATCATATTTTTCAATAAATTCAAGTAATTGGTCGGTATTTTGATTCAATTCTTTGGTAACCTTTTCACCCGTAAAGACATATGCATTCTGAACTAAAATTGCCTTTTTATCTGAAAAAAATGGCATTGTTAATGCTTCTTCAATGATTGGTGTAATTTCAGTTTCATATAAATTATATTTCACATAGTTGAAGTCATCTTTTTCTGATTGTAAATATTTATTTATCATTTCTGAACTCTTTTTCTCAACTAAGTCTGGTACCTCTCCATATACCATAATGATATTGTCAGACATGCATTACACCCTTTCCATATAGTTCACATTAAGAAATTATATCACGTAATAAACTCTAACCTCTACCAATTTATTTTTGTTGCTTAGTTGATATTGATAAATTTGAATCTAGTTTAACAGTTATCTCCCCGTTTATTTGGGTATCTAAAACTTTACTTCCAGATTGACGTAACCGTATAATTACTTCTTGATTTGGCAAATGATATTTATTACCTTTACCACTTGATATAAGACTGATTTTTGGAGTTATGTGTTGTATTAAATTTGCAGAATTACTTGTTTTACTGCCATGATGCGCAACTTTCAAAATATCTATTTTAGGTAATTGATATCGATTTAACAGTAGTTCCTCATTATTAATAGTCATATCACCAGTAAGTAAAATAGTTTTATTTTTATATTTTAATAATGTAACAATTGAGTGTTCATTTTTATCGTCGCTTTCTTGAATATAAGTATCTAAAAATTCAAGTTTCCCATCTTTAATAGATAAAGAATTGAGTAAGGTAATATCCATGAAATTGATACCATTTAACTGACAAATACTTTTAATATTTTTTAGGACATTTTTAGGATAACTTGATGGCTCTATAATAATATTTTTGATGTTTATATGATTACTTAAATATGATAATTCACCCATGTGGTCTAAATGAGGATGTGTAATAATTAAATAATCAATTGTAGATATCCCCTTGGCTTTTAAACTTGGTAAAATCTTATATTTGGTTATATTATTATTAGATTTAGTGTGACTGTCAGTTAGTTTTCCACCAGTGTCAATCATAATATTTAGATTGTACTCAGTATGAAATAAAATGCTGTCTCCCTGACCAACATCTAACATTGTTAACTCTGTTTCTGAAGGCCTCGATGTATATATAATTATTATAATGCTAAGAAAAATTATCGAAACAGACGTTAAAATATTTCTTTTAACGAATAAAAATAATGAAATGAACACAGAAATTATTAAAAACACTATTGCGAAAGTGTTTAACTCAGGAACAAAAATTCTAATGTACTTTAATGAAAGAAATAAAGAAAGAAATAGATCATGTATACGGTAACTATAATTTATTACTGTATTTAAAATTAATAAGTGGGTTGTGAAGTGGCTAAGAAAGAAAAATATAATCGCTAGCGGAAAGATAATAAGGCTATATAAAGGAACGAAAATTAAATTTGAAACTAATCCTATCCATTGAATTTGATTAAAATAGTAGACAGTAATTACTGACGCTCCTAATTGAGCTATAATTGTCACTGACATTAATAATTTTAGTCCAGTAAGTTCCTTTAATAATGGTGTAGAAATTATAAGGAAGAATGAAATAAAAAAGCTAAACTGAAAACCAATATCAAAAACTATCAGTGGATTGATAAAATACATTAATATAAAAATAAAAGAGAGTATATCTAACGGTTTACTTTTAAACTGTCTAGGAAGAATGAGTAAAATTATGCCGACTAATATAGATCTAACTGCGCTAGGAGCAAAATCAGTATAAAAAGCATATAGAGGTAATATAAGTAGAAGTAAAAGCTTAATTAATAAATATGGTGTGTTCAATCTCACAAAAGCGGAATGTACTAAATAAATAATTGCAGCAACATGTGAACCACTTACTGCAAGTAAATGATAAATTCCTATTTCTTTAACATCGTCAATAAATGATTGATTTAATGTTGATGTGTCACCAGTAATCAAAGCTAGTAACCTATCGTGATAAACATTTTTTGTTTTACTCATTTGATTCTGAATATAACTTTGATGTTTGGCTATAGGATTAATTTTCTTATTTTGTGTACAACTATTTAAATCTATCTGTTTAATAAATATTATAGGCTGATTCGAATTTAATAACTGTAAATCTCCATTTATAGCACATCTATAATTATCAATATTCAATCGATTATAATCACCTTGATGTCTGTAATAAAACTTTACATTGTGGTCATGCCATTCAAGGAGTCCTTTATAGATATTACTTTCTTTGTTTAATTTAATAAAAGTTACTGCTTCATTAATATGTTTACTATTCTTAATATTTTGCATTTCTTGTTTATGTTTAGTAAGTGCTAAATTTAACATTAAAACACTAAGTAATACTGAGATACATACCAAGAATAGATATTGCTTAATTACATTTTTTCTTATTAATAGAAACATTAGCATACAAAGTATAAAAGTAGAGAGCACTTTGTTAAATAACCAAAGTATCCCTACTAGAAATGATATTGCAATATAAAACAATAAACTTAACCTTGAGTTAAATACTTTGCAACATAATCTGGTGAAAATGGAATTTTTTTGTATTCTATTCCAGATTGATCCAGTAACTTCATGGCATACTCGTGATTATGGTAATCTTCAGCGTAATAAATCGTCTTTATTCCTGCTTGAATGATTGATTTTGTACAATTAAGACATGGGAAATGTGTGACATAAATTGTTGCACCTTCAGTCGATACACCTTGCTTTGCACATTGTAATAACGCATTCATCTCAGCATGAATAGTTCTTATACAATGGCCATCTTCAATCAAACAACCCTCATCGATACAATGTACTTCACCAGCTACGGATCCATTATAACCGCCTGCAATAATACGGTTGTCTTTAACTATCGTCGCGCCAACTGATAATCTTTGACAAGTTGATCTTAATGCTAATAAGTGGCTTTGTGCCATAAAATATTCTTCCCATTTTATTCTTTCCATGATGATCTATGCCTCCATCGTACTTAATTAAAATAATAATTATAGCTTACTCATTTTAAAATCATAATGCAAATGCAACTCTTATTACACAGTAAAATAAGCCTTTAATTTTTCAAATGTTTTTGGTCCAAATCCTTTTATGTTTTTTAAATCTTCTATACTATTAAAAGCACCATTTTTATTTTTATAATCTATAATTTCTTTGGCTTTAGAAGGACCTATACCAGGAACTTTCAATAATTGCTCTTCTGTCGCTACATTCAAATTAATAGTTGATTGTGTACTATCAACCGTATTACTTGTAATTTGTTCTTGTATATTTTGAGAAGTCTTTTCTCCCTTTTCAGGTATGTAAATTAACTTTTGGTCTATTAATTTTTCTGATAAATTAATTTGTTTAGTATCAGCATTATTACTTAATTGGGCTTTCTTTAACAAGTCAATGATTCTATCAGAACTGTTCATTTTATATACATTGGGATGCTTTACTGCCCCCTTTATGTCAACGTATATAACTTTATTTTCCTTTTTTGCATCAGAATCTTTAGTTTCGCCTTGATGACGTTTAGATAAAGTTTCTTTTTTATCTGTTTTATTACTATAACTATCTGTATTTGATTCAACATATGTTTGTTGACTTTTGTCTTCATTATGATTCATAGAATAAGATAAAACTGCTATAAAAATAATTGCTATTCCAATTCCAATATATAGTTGATACGGTGTCAAAATCTTTATTAATTGTGTTAATTTAGAAAGCAAAAAATCACCCCTTCATACTAATTAACGTATGTCAGCGTGATTTTACTTTATATTTAATGTTTTTGAGCTACAAAAAATAATCGATCTGCCTGTTCATCATCTTGATTCATATTGAAATCTGTAAACGTTTTGACTAAAGTTAATCCACATTTTTCCAATAATTGAGTATATACATCTTTTTCAAATGTACGTTGATAATGTTCTTCGTCAAATCTTTGATATAAACCATTTTCTCTTTCAATAAAAAATGACATTTGATGAATAACGCTTAATGGTTCCGCGCCTTTTAGAGCATCCCATCCTAAAAATAAATGTTCTGCTTCATCTATATAACTTTGGTCACTAAATAATGTAGTCATTTTAGCAACGGTATGTACATCAAATATTAACAAACCGTTATCTTTCAAATGGTTATAAACACATTTAAAAGTATCTTCAACATTGTCTAATGTAGGTAAATAGTTTAATGAATCACAAAAAATAGTAACAATATCAAATTGATGATCTAATTGAAAATTCGTCATGTCTCCTTCTAACCAATTGATTTGATTAGATTTTTGAGAGGCAATGGAAAGCATATCCGGACTAATATCCATGCCACTAACATTTCCTAAATCATTTAACATACATGTTAATGTACCTGTACCACATCCAATATCAAGGATATCGGCATGATGATTAGCATAAAATTGAACTATATCAAACCATGATTCATAAGGTTGATCTTGTGTGAGTTGATCATAAACCAAACTCATTTCTTCATATTGAGACATAATTAGTAAACAACCTGTCCGTATGATTCGATTGGAGCATCTTGATATAATTTCTCAATATTATAATAAGATCGTTCATCTTTATGGAAGATATGAACAACTACATTGGCAAGGTCAATTAGAACCCATCTTGCATCTTGATAACCTTCCATTCGTTTAACATCGATATCATGTTCATGAACTGCTTCTTTTACAGCTCTAGCAATTGACTGAACTTGACGTTCATTATTACCATGACATACAACAAAATAATCTGTCATATCACTGATACCTTGCATATTAAGAGAAATAATATCTTCTGCTTTTTTGTTCTCTGCTGCATCAACAGCAATGTTTAACAATTTGTCTGAATTCATTTAATCATCCTTTATTCTTTCATCACTATAGTTATAATAATTTAGACAAGCAATCGTAGCACCGTAAACTGTAATATCTTTTTGAATTAAAAATAGTACTGTACGCTTAGAAATTTCATAAATTGTTTTATCTAAGCTACCTTGATTGTATGCCATATCTCTGATTTCTTCAACTCCTGGAGTCTTACGACCAGGCTCTATATAGTCAGCTATAAATACTAGTTTTTCTGTTTTTGTCATTTGTTGACGACCAGTTGTATGATATTTAATAGCTAACAAAACTTCTTCATCTTTGACATCAAAGTCATTTTCCATTATTGCTGAACAAACCGGTCCATGCAAAATTTCTCCACCATAACTCAATAAATCAGATTCTAAATCATACTGTCTCACTGTTTGATACATAGTACTTAAATCATCATATTTACAATAATCATGAAGTACACCAGCTAGTTCAGCTTTATCTTTATCGCCATCATAGATTTCTGCTAATTTTACAGCTGTCTCTGCTACTCTAAGTGAATGTTTAAATCGCTTTTCTGGCAATTTCTCTTTGACTAACTCTATAGCATTTTCAATTTTCATATAATCCTTCCTCTCGAATATAATGTTCAACGCTTTGAGGAACTAATATTTGAATAGACTGTTTCGCTTTAACACGTTCACGTATCATTGAAGAACTAATATCCATTCTAGGAATAGTGATAGATATCATACCTTCTTCAACAGACTGTACATCTTTCTCTCTATTAACCACTATAAATGTAATCAATTTCTTTAATTCATCAACATTGTACCATTTATCTAATTGATCGTATTGATCAGTGCCTATAATGAAGTAGAATTCACTATTAGGATGTGACTTTATTAATGATGATAACGTATCATAAGTATAGCTTTGCCCTTTTCTTTCTATTTCTTCTTCACTAATTTTACCAAAACCTAAAGTAGCAATTGCTAACTCTATCATTTTAATGCGTTGTGGTGCTTCTAGGAAATCAGAATGTTCTTTTAAAGGAGACATATAACTTGGTAAAAAATAAAATTCATCTGGCTTGATGACATGATACACTTCACTAGCTACCATCATATGAGCGATATGAATCGGGTTAAATTGTCCACCATATAAAATAATTTTCTTTTTCATTATGGTAACGTAATTTCTTTATTATCCTTTGATTCTCTGTATAAAACAATCATAGACCCTATGATTTGAACAACTTCACTATTCGTAGCATCACTTAATGCAGTAGCAAGTTCTGATTTATCATCAAAATTATTTTGTAATACGTGTATCTTAATTAATTCGCGATTCTCTAAAGTATCGTCAATTTGGTTAATCATATTTTCATTTATACCACCCTTACCAATTTGGAAGGTTGGATCAGTATTATGTGCTAAACTACGTAAATATCTTTTTTGTTTTCCAGTTAACATAATTAAACTCCTTTTAATTTATCTATTACTGATTGTTTCATCATTTTAATATCGGCTTGGTATCCAGTCCATATTTTGAAACTTTCAGCGCCTTGATATACAAACATGTCTAATCCATTATAAATCGGATTACCTTTATTTTCCGCTTCTAGTAAAATTGGTGTTTTATACGGAATATATACGATATCACTTACTAAGGTGTCTGTGTTTAAATTCTTGAGACTGATGGGTAATTCTTGATTATTATCCATACCAGCAGGTGTTGTATTAATAATAATATCGAACTCATCTAAGTGGGATTCAGCCTGTTCTAGAGTTATCTGATTAACATTTAAATGCCATGACTCAAATCGTTTCATCGAACGGTTAGCAATCGTTAATTTCGGTTGAACAAATTTAGTTAATTCATTTGCTATACCCTTACTAGCTCCACCAGCGCCTAAAATTAATATATATGCATTTTCTAAATCATTATAAACTTGACGCAAGCCAGTAACATAACCTATCCCATCTGTATTGTATCCAATCCATTTACCGTCACGTACCATTACTGTATTAACAGCACCAACAGTTGTAGATTGTGAATCTATTTCATCTAAAAATGGAATAATACGTTCTTTATGTGGGATCGTAACATTAAATCCATCTAATTTTCTTTCTTTAATTATTTCTTTAATGTTATGAAATTGATCTTCAGGTATATCAATTGCTTCATAAGTATAATTCAAACCCAAAGATGCAAAATTATCAGTATGCATAAGTGGTGATAAAGAGTGTGAAATTGGATGTCCAATTACTGCAAATTTCACGTTTATCCCTCCTTATAATATCGAATTTCTTAAAATGACATCTACATTTTTAGGTACTCTAACAATAACTTTTGCACCAGCATCAATTGTAATAAATCCTAGTCCAGAAATCATTACGTCTCGTTTTTCTTTGCCTGTTTCTAATCGAACAGCTTTCATTTCACTCATATTAAATTGATTAGGATCATGAGGTGGTGTTAACAAATCTCCAATATGATTTTTCCATAAATCATTGGCTTTTTCTGTTTTAGTTCTATGAATATTTAATTCATTTGAAAAGAAACATATCAATGGTCTTTTTCCACCTGAAACATAATCAATTCGAGCTAAACCACCAAAGAATAATGTTTGTCCTTCATTTAGTTGATATACTCTTTGTTTGATTTCCTTTTTAGGCATAATTAATTTTAATTCTTTTTCTGTGACAAAGTGAGTCATTTGATGTGATTGAATAATACCAGGTGTATCAAACATAAATGATTTTTCATCTAATGGAATATCTATCATATCTAATGTAGTTCCTGGGAATCTAGACGTTGTGACAACATCTTTTTCACCTACACTAAGCTCTATCAATTTATTAATTAATGTTGATTTACCTACGTTAGTTGTACCTACAATATAGACATCTTCCTGTTGACGATGTTTATTGATTGAATATAATAGATCTTCAATACCCTGTCCTTTTTCAGCTGAAATGAGTACAACGTCTTCAGAATCAAGACCGTATTTCTTAGCAGAACGTTTCAACCATTCTTTTACACGACGTTTGTTAATTTGTTTTGGAAGTAAGTCCATCTTGTTAGCTACTAAAATAACTTTTTTATTACCAACAATGCGTTTAACTGCATTAATAAATGAACCTTCAAAATCAAATACATCTACGACATTAACAACGATACCGCTTTTATCTGATAATCCAGAAAGTAAATTTAAAAAATCTTCGCTATCAAGTCCTACATCTTGTACTTCATTATAATTTTTTAATCGAAAACATCTTCTACAAATAACATCTTCTCTAAACATATTATGTTCCGGTACATAACCTGGTGCGTTTTTATCTTCTGATTGCAATGGTGCGCCGCAACCTATACATTTCAATTCATCACTCAATCAATTTTCCTCCCATTTAATATAACCTTTTTTCCTGAAGTGATTTAATAATCTTCTTTCAATTAAGCGATTAAACTTGGTAATAAACCCGTCAGTACGTTTAACAGGTACAACCATAATCGTATATAAACCATTGCGATTACCACCAAAAACATCTGTTAACATTTGGTCACCAACTACCACTGTTTCACTAGGTTTGATGCTCATTTGTTTAATTGCTTTTTTAAATGCTTTACCCATCGGTTTTCTAGCTTTACAAATGAAATCTACATTTAAATCTTTTGAAAATTCACCTACACGTTGTTCATTATTGTTTGAAACAATTGTGATTTGTATGCCTTTTTCTCTTGCTTCTTTAAACCATTGTTTAATTTGTTCAGTAGGCGCGACAACATCCCAACCTACAAGTGTGTTATCTAAATCTGTGATAATACCTTTTACACCAGTTTCAGCCAATTTATCAACATTGATTTCGAATACTGACTTTACATATGCATTAGGCATAAAATAATGTTTAATAATACCCATTGAATTGTCACCTTTACTCTTTAATTATAATTTTCCGACTAATAATTCTACCATTTCACTAGATGAAACAGCTGCTTTTCCTAAAAATTCCTCGAATGTCATATCTGCTTCGCCATTAGCTAAATCAGAGACAGCTCTCGTAATGATGAATGGAACTTTAAATTGATAACATGTTTGAGCGATAGCAGTTGCTTCCATTTCTACAGCCATTGCGTCGCTAAATTGAGTTTTTATCGTTTTTCTTTGTTCTGCACTTCCTATGAAACTATCACCACTTACAATAAGCCCAACTTTAGCATTTAAATTTTGTTGTTTTACAACTTCACTTGTTTCATTTATTAAATTTTGATTTGCTTCATATTTTTCTGGCATTTGTGGGATTTGACCCAATGCATAGCCAAATGCTGTAGCATCTGCATCATGGTAAGCTACATTATCACTGATTAATACGTCTCCTATAGATAAGTTTTCATCTAGTGCTCCGGCTGAACCTGTATTTAGGATGTATTTTGGATTGAATTTTTCGATTAGTAATGTTGTAGAAATAGCTGCATTAACTTTACCAATACCACTTTGAGTAATGACTACTTCTTTTTGATTAAGTTCACCTTTATAGAATTTAACATGAGCTACATTAATTTCGCTTAAATTCACTAATTTATCTTTTAAAATGGCAACTTCTTCTTCCATTGCACCAATAATACCTATCATTATTGTCCCACCTTATCTTATTATACTAGCATTTGTTATTCTATCACATTTTATAGCTTTCAACGACAATAGGTTAGTATTTAACTAATATATAATCGTATGTTTTAAGTTATAAAAAAAGCGTTAATACTAAACATTTATTAACTAAATGAATAATATTAACGCATATTTATTATCTTAATTTAATATTACAATCTTAGCCTTTCCACAAACTAGCTAAATCTTGCAATGAGAAGATGCCAGTTAAGATAGTTACTAATACTGCAATAATTCCGAACACTAACATCCAAGTAGGGTGTTTATAATCACCAACAATCGATTTCTTTCTACTCGCTATTAAAATTACACTTAATGTAATCGGTAAAATCCAACCGTTTATTACGCCTGCTATGATTAATAAGCTAACTGGTTTACCAATAAACAAGAAGATTAAAGTTGAAATAACGATAAATGAAATAACGATTAAATTATTTTTATTGAACAAAGATTTATGCATTGTCTTTAAGAACGTTGCGCTTGTATAAGCTGATCCAATAACAGAGGACATTGCTGCTGCAAAAATAACGAGTCCAAAAATGTTCTTACCAATTGGTCCAATCGCATGTTCGAACACTGAAGCTGGTGGATTCTCAGAACTTAATGTAACACCAGTTACAACAACACCTAAAACTGCCAAGAATAGTAAAGTACGCATCACACCAGTAGTTAAAATACCTGCAATAGCTGAATGATTCACAAACGGCAAAAAGTCTTTACCTTTTATGCCAGAATCTAAAATTCTATGGGCACCAGCAAAAGTTATGTAACCACCAACAGTACCACCTACAAGTGTGATAATTGGTAAAATCAACTTAATTGGATGTTCAGGAGCAAATGTATGTACTAGTGCATCACCATAAGGTGGATTGGACACTACCATGACATAGGCTACAACAAGAATCATAACAACTCCTAAAATCATAGACACAACATCCATAATTTTTTGACCACTTTTACTAACAAATATTAAGATAGCAAAAATAGCAGTTATCGCAGCACCCCATTTTACATCTATACCAAACATCGCATTTAGTCCAAGACCTGCTCCGGCTATATTACCTATATTAAATGCTAAGCCCCCAAATGCAATTAAAATCGAGACTACTGTTCCAAGACCAGGCAGTATCCTATTAGATACTTCTTGGCCTCTTAAACCAGTTACAACAAGTACACGCCAAATATTTATTTGAGCTCCAATATCAATAATTATAGAAATGAGAATAGCAAATGCAAAACTAGCATAAAATTGTGCAGTAAATACTGCTGTTTGTGTTAAAAATGCTGGACCGATAGCTGATGTAGCCATCAAAAATACAGATCCTAATAACAACCTTTTATGATTTCTAGTAAATTGAGCTTTCCCATTGTGATTTGATGATAGTTTTTCTCCCATCTAAAAACCCCCTATAAAGTTTGGATATCAATGCCTTCTTTCGTTAATTTTTCTCTTATTTTTGTTACGAATTCAAGCGCATGTGCGCCATCTCCATGAACACATATTGTGTCTGCTTGAAGAGTGATTTCCTTATTATTTTTTGAAATGACTTTATTCTCAGTTACCATTTTTACAACTTGTTCCAATGCTTCTTCAGAATCAGTAATCACTGCATCCGTTTCTTTACGACTTACAAGTTGACCATCATCTTCGTATCGACGATCTGCAAATACTTCTGAAGCTGTCTTTAATCCAACTTTTTCTGCTTCTGAAATAAGTAATGTATTAGCTAAACCAACAAATACAAGACTTGAGTCAAAATCATAAACTGCTTTAGCAATAGCATTTGCTATAGCTTCATCTTTAGCACCCATTTGGTACAATGCTCCATGAGGCTTAACATGATTCATTTTAACGTCGTGTATTTGACAAAAGCCATTTAATGCGCCTAATTGGTATACTACAATGTTATATATTTCATCAGGTGTCATATCTAATTTACGTCTACCAAAACCTTGTAAATCAGGTAAACCAGGATGTGCACCTATACCAATGTTATTTTTTTTAGCTAATTGAATTGTTTCATTCATTACATTCGCATCACCAGCATGAAAACCACAAGCAATGTTTGCTGATGTAATTAGAGGAAGAATATCTTTATCTCCACCAAAAGAATAATTACCAAATGCTTCGCCTAAATCGCAATTTAAATCAATTTGCATTATAATTCCACTCCTTTACTTATTTGATGTTTTTCAAGGAATTTAATATCAACATCTTTTGCGTCTCCATCTGAATATGCAGGATAGTTTAATACTGCATAAAGGAAATCTGCTGTTGTTGTAAAACCATCGATAACCATTTCATCTAAAGTTACTTTTAACTTTTGAATTGCGCTAGCTCTATCTGCACCTTTTACAATTACTTTTGCTACTAAAGAATCATAATAAGGAGATACTTTATATCCTGGATATAGAAGTGAATCTACTCTAACGTTAAAACCTTGTGGTAAGTGTAATGCATTTACTTTACCTGGTGTTGGTTGGAAATGCTTTTCAGGATTTTCAGCATTGATTCTTGCCTCAATTACATGACCATTAAACTTAATGTCTTCTTGTTTAAAAGGAAGCTCATCATGTTGTAGTAGATAAAGTTGTGCAAGTAATAAATCTCTGTCAGCACGCATTTCTGTAACAGTATGTTCTACTTGAATTCTTGCATTCATTTCAATGAAATAATGTGCATCTTCAGTAACTAAAAACTCAATCGTACCTGCACTTCTGTAATTTGAAGCTTGAGCAACTTTAACTGCATCATCACAAATACGTTGGCGTCTTTCCTCAGTTAGTGCAGCACATGGAGATTCTTCAATTAATTTTTGATTTTTTCTTTGTACTGAACAATCACGTTCTCCTAAATGAACAAAATTATCTTTTCCATCTCCAATAATTTGAACCTCAACATGTTTAGCAACAGGAATAAAGGCTTCTACATATACTCGGTCATCATTAAAGTATTTTTGTCCTTCACTTTTAGCTTCTTTTAACGCTTTTTCAAGATGGTCAGGTTCTTTAACAATACGTATTCCTTTACCACCGCCACCACTTGCAGCTTTTAAAACAACAGGATAACCAATGTCTTCTGCCAGTGTTTTTATTTCTTCTACAGTTTTAACTTCATCTGTTGAACCAGGTATAACAGGAACTCCAGCACCATCAACAGTTTGTCTAGCTGTAATTTTATCTCCCATCATTTCCATAGTTGTTTTATTAGGTCCGATAAAATTGATATTATTATCTTCTACAGCTTTAGCGAATGTTGTTGACTCAGATAAAAATCCATATCCCGGATGAATAGCATTCGCACCAGTTACCTCTGCAGCACCTATGATTCTAGGAATATTTAAATAACTATCTAGTGGATTTGCTTCACCAATACAAACTGCTTGATCAGCTAATCCTACATGTAAGCTATCTTCATCTCCTTTAGCATATACTGCTACAGTTTCAATGCCCATCTCTCTACAGGCACGAATAATTCTAACAGCAATTTCCCCTCTGTTTGCAATTAAACATCGATACATTTACTTGTACCCCCTTACTTCAACGTTACTAAAACTTGGTCATATTCAACATTAGTTCCATGATCGACAACAATTTCAGCTACTTCACCAGCAATATCACTAGTAACTTCATTCATTACTTTCATAGCTTCAATGTAACCAATAACATCGCCTTTTTCTACTTTATCGCCGACTTTAATTTGAGGTTCTGTTAATTCTTTACTATCTTGTAAAAAGAATGTTCCGACCATTGGTGATTTGATCGCATTTTCTTCAGATTGAACATCAGTTTTTTGAGAATCTTGTTGATTTACACCATTTGATGTCGCACCATTTTGAGCTTGA
This sequence comes from Staphylococcus sp. FSL H8-0121, assembly GCF_038008425.1. Taxonomy (NCBI): domain Bacteria; kingdom Bacillati; phylum Bacillota; class Bacilli; order Caryophanales; family Staphylococcaceae; genus Staphylococcus; species Staphylococcus sp. FSL H8-0121. The sequence continues at coordinate 235,158 of NZ_JBBOZB010000001.1, read as the reverse complement.
GGTACATTGGTAGGCTGTGCTAATACTTGTCCTTCTGTAAAATCTAATTCAATTTCACTTTCAAAATCTTTATATTTAAATTTTTTCACATCATTAGCTTTGACTAGTTTAATGATTTCTTCTATTTTTTTAGTATTCATTGATTAAATATCTCCTTTAAGTAGATTCGCTAATTTTTTTGATGTTTGTCTTAACATAGATAGTTCGTATAGCGGTTGTTTTTGTATATTTGATAATTCGTCTTCAAATTGCTCGTTAAATGTTGCAGATTCATTTATAGCATCTTCAATTGATATCCATTTAAATTGCACAGCTTCTCCTGGTTGTAATTGAACTAATTTATTTAATCCTAGTTGTGTTACTGTTGCAATTTTTGTATAGCCCCCAACAGTTTGTTTATCATTTAATAATACAATAGGGTTTCCATCATTTGGAACTTGGATACTGCCTAAGGCTACTGGTTCAGAAATAATATCTGCAGATTCTTCGGGTGGGATACTTTCACCTTTTAAGCGAAATCCCATTCTATCTGACATATCTGAGATAATAAATTCATTTTCAACTAATTTTGCTTTAGCCTCTTCTGAAAAAGCTTCAATTTGTGGCCCTTCGACAATATGAATCACATTGTCTTCATAGTTTAAATTTATTTCTGCAGCTTGACCTACATATTTCTTATATTTAGGTAATGATACTGTATCTATAACATCATCTTTCTTTAATGCACGACCTTTAAAGCCACCCATTTTACTTCTAGTATGCGTTGCATAACTATTTGCAACTTTTAGTATATCCAATGGTTGACCAAATGTAATGTAACCTCGAGCGCCTTTAATAGCATTACCGATTTCCAAAATATCACCTTGATGAACTTCATAGATGACTTGTGTCTGTATAGGGTTCCCGTTTAATTTTGCATTAAACTGTCCACCAGTAATGGTAAATGAATTATCACTTAAAAATTGTATAGATGGTCCTACAATTGTATATTCAAGTGAAGGGCCTTCATTACCGATTAGATGCTTAGCAATCAAATAGCTAAATTTATCAAGTGCGCCAGCTTCCGAAAAACCTAAATTCATATAGCCTTTTCTTCCTTCATCTTGAACGGTTGTGAACAAGCCTGGCTTTATAATTTTAATACTCATTGTCGTAAGTCACCCACTTATCTAATTCAAAATTTCCAGCATTAATATCTGCTTGAATTTGTTCAAATTCATCTTGTGTAATCGCTTTAAATTGAATATAGTCACCAGCTTCATAGATTGTCATTGGCTCTCTATCTAAATCAAATACTTTTAGCGGCGTACGTCCAATAATTTGCCAACCACCTGGTGAATCTAAAGGATATAAACCAGTTTGGTTATTCGCAATACCAACTGATCCTGCTTCAATTTTTACTCTTGGCTCTGAACGACGAGGTGTATGTATACGTTCGTCTAGACCACCTAAGTATGGAAATCCTGGCATAAAACCTAACATATATATTAAGTAGGGTTGTTGTGTATGTATCTGGATTACTTCCTCAGTTGTTAATTGATTACTAGAGGCAACTTCTTCCAAATCAGGTCCAAATTCTTCACCATAAACTACGGGTATTGTTACTACTTTTCGTTGTTGTAATTGATTTGATTCTGAGTCATTAAATTGATTAAGTTCTAAATTTTCAATTAATTTAGTGCCATCAATACTTGTGTTATCAAACGAAATCAAAATAGCTCTATATGAAGGTACTATATCTATGATTTCTTTATGATTTTGTTCCTTAATATATTGAACTAATTTATTTACTTTATTATATGTATCTTTAGTAATTTCATTATCAAAATAAATCATTAAAGATTGTTCATTTATCAATCTAGTTTCCAACTTACCAATTCCTCCCCTTTTATAGGACTAGTTTGTTGTGCTATATTATTGTATCATTTTATTTGCGTGATTGTTTAATAAATTATTCTAATTATTAGTAATAACCAATTTCTCAATTCATTCTAAGATTTACGTTTACTAATAATAATTACTAACTATTCAAAAAATTCTTTATTATATTTAATCATAATAAGTTTAATTTGTCACTGTAATCGTTATCACCAAATAAGTTTTCCTTATTAAAATGATTGCATTAAATTAAAAGATTTTTCAAATGTCTCACTTAAATATTAAACATTCCAAAAAAGCGCAAGGGAGTGGGACAGAAATATAAAGCACTACTCCTAATTTTATTAGGTTAGTAGTACTTACACATTAGCTTTAGCTAAGGTGTACATTAATGGAACACATGAGTTGAACTCATGCGTAAGAAATACTAATTTCTAAAGAAAAAGTATTTCTTTATCGTTGTCCCACCCCGGCAAGGTTGACTAGATTTGAAAAATAAAGTGTCACTACTATTTTAATAGTTTAGTGATACTTACACATTAGCTTTAGCTAATGTGTTCCACTAAGGATTACATGAGTTAACACTCATGCATAAGTAATTCTAATTTCTAAAGAAAAAAGAATTACTTTATCAGTCAACTACTGCCTATATATAATTGTAGCCTGAGACACTGATTTTTGTCCCAGGCTGTTGCGACTATTTTTAGAATAGTTAATTATTTTATATCTACAATTTTAACGTTGATTTCTCCACCGTTTGGTAGTGGTACACGAACTTCATCGTCTAATTCTTTACCAATTAATGCTGACGCCATTGGTGATTCGTTTGAGATTTTACCTTTAAATGCATCCGCTTCAGCTGAACCTACGATTTGGTAACTTTCTTCTTCGTCTCCTGGTAATTCGATAAACGTAACAGTTTTACCAATTTGTACTGTATTATTATCGCCTGTATCTTCAATGATTAAAGCGTTTCTAATCATATGTTCAATACGTTGGATATCTTGTTCAATAAAACCTTGTTCATCTTTAGCCGCATCATACTCTGAGTTCTCAGATAAATCGCCGAAAGAACGTGCAACTTTAATTTTTTCAACTACTTCAGGTCTTTTAACTGTTTTTAATTCTTCTAATTCTTGTTCTAATTTTTCATACCCTTCTTGAGTCATTGGATATTGTTTTTGATTTTCCATTATGTCATCTTCCTTTACTTTTAAATACTATTGTTTACTAACTAAAGATTGAATCTTAGTAGTCATAATGTCTATGGCTACTTTGTTACTACCACCTTCTGGGATGATGATGTCAGCATGTTTCTTAGTTGGTTCAATAAATTGCACGTGCATTGGACGCACCACATTTAAGTATTGATTGATAACCGAATCCATAGAACGTCCTCGCTCATGAGTGTCTCTTTTAAGACGACGTAAAATTCTTAAGTCTGCATCAGTGTCGACATATATTTTAACATCCATCATATCACGTAACGTTTTATTCTCTAAAGCGAAGATACCTTCTACGATGATAACATCTTTCGGTTCAAATGCAATCGTTTGATCGCTTCTTGTATGATTAGCATAATCGTATGTTGGTACTTTAACTGCTTTGCCATTTCGTAAATCTCTTAGATTTTGAATTAACAAATCGTTATCAAATGCAAATGGATGATCATAGTTTGTCTCCAAACGCTCTTCAAAAGTTAAATGTGATTGGTCTTTATAATAATAGTCTTGCGCTAATAATGCAATACTATGACCTTCAAGATTTTTCATAATTTCATTTGTGACTGTCGTTTTACCAGAGCCAGAGCCTCCAGCAATTCCTATAATCGTCGTTTGTGTCATTAACCGATTTCCTTTCTCATCAAGTTGTTTGCATAGATTGGACGATCAACTTTAATTTGTACAATTTGTAATGGATGGCGCGCAGCATCAAGCTCATTACCTTCTTCATCATAAATGGTATCAACAACTTGTTTAAAACTTTCAATTTCCGGACCAAAAAATTCAATTTCTTGTCCAGGTTTAAAGTGATTTCTTTGTTGAATTGTAGCAATTTTTGTATCCTGATCATAATCTAAAACTAAGCCACAAAAATCATAAGGAGACTTCTTCGATTGTTGTTCTCCAAACATTTGTTCCTCATATCCTGGAGTACCTTCAAAGAATGCTGGTGCTGTATCTCTATTAGCACATTTATCTAATTCCATTAACCATTCAGGTTGAATTTTAAAATTGTCTGGGTCTTCAGCATATGCATCAATTACTTTACGATATACTGACACAACAGTAGCTATATAATGAATTGATTTCATTCTGCCTTCTATTTTTAACGAATCAATACCTAAATCCATCATTTGTGGGATTGATTCGATTAATTTTAAGTCTTTCGGACTCATTGCAAATGGGACGATTTGTCCATCTTCATAAAATAAATCAAGTTCACCATCTTCATCTACTTGTAGTAAATCATAATCCCAACGACAACTTTGACAACAGCCACCTCTATTGGAATCACGTGCTGTCATGTGGTTACTTAATGTACATCTACCAGAGTAAGCAATACACATAGCACCATGAATGAAGGCTTCTATTTCAATATCAACTTTTTCTTTCATTTCTTTCATTTCCATAGCTCCTGTTTCTCGAGCTAGAACTACACGATCTAATCCTTCTTCTTTCCAAAATTCAACTGCTTTATAATTAGATAAAGATTGTTGTGTGGATAAATGAATTTCTAATTTTGGTGCTACCTTTTTGCAAGTTTCAATAATAAGGGGGTCAGCAACAATAATACCTGTTGCACCTGTCGCTTCAAGATTAATAAGATAATCGTCTAACCCTTCCATATTATCGTCATGCGCAATAATATTAGTCGTAACATAAATTTTTGCACCATAACGGTTTGCAAACTCAACACCTTCAGCAATTTCTTCCATTGTGAAGTTATCAGCATTTGATCTTAAACCATATTCTTGTCCGCCTAAAAAAACTGCATCTGCGCCATAATGTACAGCAATTTTTAACTTTTCTAAGTTACCAGCTGGAGCAAGTAATTCTGGCTTCTTCATTTTAGTATTTGAAGTTTGTTTAACTTCTTCTAATGTCTTCATGATTCAGCCTCCTAATATACCGTATGCTTAAATAAGAAACCTTCATCAAATGGTCGATGTTCTGGTTGAATGTCTTCGATAGGATCTACAAGCATAAATTTTTCATCTTCATAAGTTTCAGGATCTTCATTATATAAATCTATTGCTTCTCTGTATTGTTGTGTAACAACATTGATATATTCTTCTGTCTGTAATATGCCGTCAATTTTAAATGAATCGATACCTGCTTCAAAAAACGGTTCTAATTCTTCTATAAGGCACATATCATTTGGTGACATAATATGTGTACCATTATAATCTTCAAAAACAGGATATTTATTTTCGCGTTCTTCATCATATAATAATAAATCATTTTGATTTTCATTACGTTGAATTTTCATTTGTCTATCTTGGAATGTATAATAGTTGCCTAATAACATTCTTTTAGATTGAAACATACATGTCATGCCATGAACTTGAACTTCTATTTCCACGTCAGCATGTTCTTTTATATTTATAATTTCTTCCAGACTTAATTCTCTCGCTAATACTGCTCTTGTAGCACCTTTTTGTCCCCAATAGTTACACTGAAAATAGTTAGTAACAAGTGTTTCTGCATCCCAATGTAATGGAATAGGATTATTTTGTTGTTTAACATACATCACAACAGCTGGGTCACCAAAAATAATTCTATCCACACCAATTTGATGTAAAAATTGAATATAATCTTCTACTGCTGCTAAATGATAATTATGAAACAAACCATTAACTGCAGCATACACTTTCTTATCATTCTCATGGGCTAATGTTACTGCTTTTTCCATGTCTTCTCGATTAAATTCTCCTGGAAGTCGTAAACCAAATTTTTGCTCACCAATAACAAATGCATCTGCACCTATTTCTATTAGTGTTTCCATATGTGTTATTGACTTAGGAGTAACTAGTAATTCTGTCATAGTCATTCTCCTTTAATAGATATTGCTAAACCATCGTCCATATTTAAAAAGTTAGTTGTATATTGTTCATTTTGCATTAACCATTCATTAAATTGTTGTACTTTTTTAACCATTTGACGTACGTTACGTGAACGAACTATATCGATATTTGAGACAAAACCATGATATAAAACGTTATCTGTCACAACAATGCCACCCTTTTTAAGTAAAGGCGTATATAGTTCAAAAAATTTCTTCGATTGTGCTTTCGCAGCATCAATAAATAACATGTCAAACGTTTGAGATTTAACTTTATCAAATTGTTCTAATGCATCACCTTCAATTAACTCAATTTGATTAGTAAATTGATTAGAAGTGATATTATGTTTCGCTTGGTCTATCATTTCTGGGTCTCTTTCCATTGTAGTTACATGTATATCATTAGACACTGAAGCAAATTGCATTGAACTGTATCCTATAGCCGTACCAATTTCTAAAATCCGTTTAGTTTGATGAATACGTATAATTTGTTTGATTATTTCTAGTGTATTACGATCCACGATCGGCACTTGATTTGTATTTGCATATTCTCTTAAAAGTTCAATGTCATTATCATTAGTTTTATGTAAATTGAGAATATAACTTTCATTATTATCCATTATACAACGACTTCCTTTGTGTAAAATAACTACAATTTAAAAAGGCAATAAAATAAATCAGTCACAATATTGATTAGTAAAATAACCAATGGCTTTGACTGATTGTAACTACGTACAAGTATTTTAAACGTTATGTTACATAACGATATATAAAATATTTAACTCCAAATATTTTACCATAAATTCTTTGTGAATATAAGTATAAATCTAAATGATAAGCATGTATGTAAACAAACTTTGAACAAATCATATATAGAAAAACTCCTTATGTCAGATATTCAATAGATATCGTTACATAAGGAGTAAAATTTAAATATTTATTCTAAGATTATTCATCAATTTCAGTATTAACTACTTCTTCAATCATATCCCATTCTTCATCTGTTTCGATTGGGACTAATTTACCACCGTCACCTGATTCATCAGGTTCATTTATCATTGGTACTAATTCAATCATGTCGTCTTCATCAGATTGTGCGCCTTCTTCAGCAAGTACTACATATTCTTTTTTGAATTCAGGATGATAGAATTCAAGCATTTTACGATAAAGAACTTCATTTCCATCTTCATCATATAATGTCAATAATTCTTCTTCATTGTTAATTTTTAATTCTGCATCGTGATTATGTTCAGTCATTTTATTTCTCCTTTTATTAAATAGAGTCTAGGTAGCCTTGTAATATAAATACGGCTGCCATTTTATCTATTACTTTTTTTCTTTTTTGTCTTGAAACATCTGCTTCTAGTAATGACTTTTCAGCTGCCATCGTGCTAAGTCTTTCATCCCACATGACAATCTCAATAGATGGTAATGCTTCTTGAAGTTTCTCTTTGTATTGTAACGAAGCCTCTCCACGAAATCCAATAGAATTGTTCATGTTTTTGGGCAAACCGATTACAACTGTACCGACATCATTTTTCTTGATGATTTCAACTAATTGTTCGATGCCTAATTCATTATTTTGTTCATCGATATGGAGTGTGTCTAAACCTTGAGCAGTCCAACCCATTAAATCACTAATCGCTATTCCTACTGTTTTACTACCTACGTCTAAACCAAGTATTTTATGCTTTAACATTGATACTATTCTTTAGACTCAGCTAAATAATTAGATACGAGTTCTTCCATAATCACATCTCTATCAATGTGACGAATTTGATTTCTAGCTTCATTTTGACGTGGAATATAAGCAGGATCACCTGATAATAAATATCCTACGATTTGATTTACTGCATTGTATCCGCGTTCTTCTAGTGTTCGGTGGACATTCTCTAATACTGATTTGACATCTTCTTCTGGAATATCTTCATATTTAAATTTCATTGTTTTATCAAAGTTTTCCATTTCGTCACTCCTTCAATTCATAAATTGATTCCATTTTATTCTACACGAACTGTAACTAAAATTACATATTTTTAATGTAATCTTTAATAAAGCGTAATGATTCTGTGATATTTTCAGGTTGAGTACCGCCACCTTGAGCCATATCTGGACGGCCACCACCTTTACCACCAACGATTGGTGCCATATTTTTAATGATGTCACCTGCTTTAATTTGATCTGTATGAGTTTTAGGAACTGTAGCTATAATAGAAACTTTACCATCTACATTACTTGCTAAGACGATAATAGTGTCTTGTAATTTTGATTTAAAGTCATCCATAGTTGAGCGAATTGCTTTAGCATTAGGTACTTCAACTTCTGTTGCCAATACTTTAAAACCATTTATTGTTTCTACTTGATCTTCGATATTACCCATTTTAAGATTTGTAATTTCTTTATCACGTTGTTCTAAACGTTTTAATAAGTTCTTTTCTTCTTCTTGTAATTGAGTAATTTTGTCTACAACTTGATCATCTGTTTTCACTTTAACTTGATCTTTAATAATATTGAATTGAGTTTGGATATGTTCTAAATATAAGAACGCTGATTTTCCTGTTAATGCTTCGATACGTCTAACACCTGCACCAGTACCAGATTCACTAACAATTTTGAATAAACCAATTTCAGCAGTATTGTCTACGTGAATACCACCACATAATTCTATTGAAAATGGTGCCATATTAACGACTCTTACAATATCACCATATTTTTCACCAAACAGTGCCATTGCACCCATTTCTTTAGCTTCATTAATTCCCATTTCTTGAATATGAACAGAAATACCTCTCCAGATTTCTTCATTGACACGTCTTTCAACCTGATCAATTTCATCTTGAGTCATTTGTCCAAAATGAGAGAAGTCGAATCTTAAACGGTCTGGTGCTACTAATGAACCTGCTTGGTTAACATGGTCACCTAAAACTTCTTTTAAAGCAGCGTGCAATAAGTGTGTGGCACTATGGTTTTTTTGGATAGAACGACGTTCATCTTTGTTCACACTAGCATCAACTTGTGCACCTTTTGTTACTTGACCAAATTGAATTTCACCTTTGTGTAAATTTTGACCATTAGGTGCCTTAGTAACTTCAGTCACTAAAATTTCAAAATGCTCATTACTAACAGTACCATTATCAGCTACTTGTCCACCACTCACTGCATAAAATGGTGTGTCTTTTAACATGAAGTAAATTGTTTCACCAGCATCTGCTTTTTCAACTTCTTCTCCATTTTCAATAAGGTGAATCAATTCTGTTTGATAATCTGTAGTATCATAACCAACAAAGTGACTTTCAGTAGTAATATTTTTTAATACTTCACTTTGAACTTGCATAGATTGTGAATTTTGGCGAGCTTGACGTGCTCTATCGCGTTGTTGTTGCATTTCTGCTTCAAATGTAGCCATATCAACAGTTAAACCTTCTTGAATTGCTAACTCTTCAGTAAGTTCAATTGGGAAGCCATACGTATCATATAATTTAAAAGCATCTTTACCATTAATTTCATTATTAGTTTCTTTGGCTTTACTAATAAATCCATTTAAAATTGAAAGACCTTCTTCAAGTGTTTCATGGAATCTTTCTTCTTCTGATTTGATAACGCGTTTAATAAAATCACTTTTATCTTTGACATTTGGATAATAAGGTTCCATGATATCCGCAACAATATCAACTAATTTATACATAAATGGCTCATTGATATCTAATGTTTGGCTAAATCTTACTGCTCTACGCAATAATCTACGTAATACATAGCCACGTCCTTCATTTGCTGGTAAAGCACCATCAGCAATTGCAAATGAAATAGTTCTAATATGGTCAGCTATAACTTTAAACGCTACATCTTGCTCATCTTTTTGAAGGTATTTTTTACCTGACACTTCTTCGACTTCATTAATTATTGGCATAAATAAATCTGTTTCATAATTTGTACGTACATTTTGTGAGATAGAAGTCATACGTTCTAATCCCATGCCGGTATCAATATTTTTATTTGGAAGTGGTGTATAAGTATGATCTTTATTATGATTAAATTCACTAAACACTAAATTCCACACTTCTAAATAGCGTTCGTTTTCTCCACCTGGATACATTTCCTCTTCTGGATCATCTTGGCCAAAATCATTACCGCGATCATAGAAAATTTCAGTATTAGGTCCAGAAGGTCCTTCACCAATATCCCAAAAGTTACCTTCTATACGAATAATTCGACTTTCTTCTAAGCCAATTTGTTCGTTCCAAATTTTATAAGCTTCTGTATCTTCTGGATGTATTGTGACGTATAATTTTTCTGGCTCCATACCCATCCATTTATCGCTTGTTAAAAATTCCCATGCAAATTCTATAGCTTCTTTCTTAAAATAGTCACCAATTGAGAAATTACCTAGCATTTCAAAGAAAGTATGGTGTCTTGCTGTGAAACCTACATTTTCAATATCATTCGTACGAATAGCCTTTTGTGAGTTAACAATTCTTGGTTTCTTAGGTGTTTCTCGACCATCGAAATATTTTTTTAAAGTTGCAACTCCAGAGTTAATCCAAAGTAAACTATCATCATCGATAGGTACTAATGGTGCAGATGGTTCAACCATATGACCTTTTTCAACAAAGAAGTCTAAATATTTTTGTCTAATTTCGCTTGCTTTTAAATTTTTCATCCACGTACACTCCCTATATTTAGTTCATACACATTTTTATTAAGTTTATATTGGACACTAGTGTTATAAGGTAAACAAAAAACGTTCATCCACAAAAGGGACGAACGTTGTCGCGGTACCACCCTAGTTATAAGTTATTACGGTTAGGATTAATACTGCATTTATTAGAATATGAATTTTAATCAATTATTCCATGCTAACCTTTACTTATCACTTTAGTCACATATTTAAATTGACACAAAGTAGCGTTCAACAATTTTAATTGTGCTTTCCACCAACCAGCACATCTCTTAAAATTCAAAATTGTTTACTCGTCTTTATGCGAACTTAAGTTTATTTTAATTTTATTGTTTTCAAATGTCAACGATTAGCGAAATCATACGGTGAAGTTTCTCCCATATTAATCATAGGATCAATTTGATATATTGTTTCTTCAGTTAATTCTATAGTCATAGCCTTGTCTGAATCATTTTCATCATTTTCATCTGAAACATCATCTTCATAATGTATACCTTGTGAATCATTTGACTCATTATTCTCTTCAGTTAAAGATAAATCATAGGATTTTTCTTCAGTAAAGTATTGTTTTAATAAAGTAAATAATTGCGTTAATCTTTTCTGACCGTTTGTGTTAAGACCGATATCAAACGCTTGGGGATCCCCTAGTAATACTAATGATTGTTTCGCTCTTGTTAAACCAGTATATAAAATAGGTCTTTGTAGCATTCTAAAATATTGTTTAACTATAGGCATAATCACGATTGGAAATTCTGAACCTTGAGATTTATGGATAGATGTACAGTATGCATGGGTTAATTCGAGCATATCCTGTCTTGTAAAAGTAATTTCATTTCCTTCAAAGTCTACGACTAGTACATCCTTATTTAAAGCATTTTCTTTTGCCCAGAAAATACCAAGAATTACGCCAATGTCCCCGTTAAAGATATTATCATTAGGACGATTAACTAATTGTAGAACTTTATCTCCTTTTCTAAAGACAACATCGCCAAATTCGATTTCTCTAGTATCTTTTTCTTTTGGATTTAGAATAGATTGTAATATTTGATTTAACCTTTTAATACCTGCATTACCTTTATACATTGGTGCTAGTACTTGAATATCACTCATGTCATATCCTTTATTTACCGCACTGTTTACGACTTTCTCAACTACATTAGGTATTTGTTCTGTACCACAATTAATAAAACTTCTGTCATGGAATCGTTGTGTAATATCAATTGGTTGTCCTAACTTCATGCGATGTGCCAATTCTATAATACTAGATCCATCTTGTTGTCTATATACCTCAGTTAAATTAACCCTTGGAATCGTATTTGAGTCTATTAAATCTTTAAAGACTTGTCCAGGTCCAACAGAAGGAAGTTGGTCTTCATCTCCTACAAGAATAATTTGAGCATCTAATGGCACTGCACTTAAAAATTGATGGAATAGCCAAGTATCAACCATTGACATTTCATCAATTATAATCAAACGCGCATTAATTTCATTTTCCAAAATATCTTCAGGTTGGGTATCTTGATTCCATCCAATCAATCTATGAATCGTCATGGCTTCTAATCCAGTAGATTCTTGTAATCTTTTTGAAGCTCTACCTGTTGGTGCTGCTAGTACAACTGGATAATCATCTTCTTGATAGTCATCGTAGTCTAAAGATATTCCGTGCACCTCTGCATATAATTCCACTATTCCTTTTATAACTGTTGTCTTCCCTGTTCCCGGTCCACCAGTTAGTAACATAATTTTAGAATTTATAGCCGTTTGTAATGCATCTTTTTGTGAAGCAGCATAGCTCACTTCATTATTTGTTTCGATATCACCTATATGTAATTGTAAATCAGATTGTTCTATTTCTTTTAATTTTGTAGTATGAGTTTTAATTCTATATAAGTTTTGAACACTTTTTAATTCTGAATAGTAAAGACTTGGAATCGATATTTTTTCTTTATCTACAATTAATCTTTTTTCTTCATTCAATTGTAATAACATTGTTTGTAAATGCTCATGATTAATTTGGTTATCATCATTATTATTATTTTGTGTTAAAACATTAAAAGTTGCTGCAATAATTTGATCATTAGGTATATAAGTATGTCCTTGTTTAATACATTCTTCCTCTAACGTAAATAATAAACCTGCTTTTAAACGTTCAGGGTCATCAAATTTAATTCCTATTTTTTGTGCTAATTGATCAGCTTTACTAAAGCCAATACCTTTAATATCATAGACAAGTTGATATGGATTTTTATCTAATACACTTAACGTTTCTGCACCGTAATATTGATAAATAGAACTAGCTAATTTTGGACCAAAACCTAAATCATGTAATCTAATCATGACTTTTTCAGATTCTTGATTAGAAGCAATTTGTTCTGCAATTTGCTTTTGTTTTTTCTTAGGCAAGCTAGGTACTTTTTCGAGAACACTAGCGTCGTTTAAAATATCATTAATCGCATTTTCTCCTAAAGTATTTACGATGTTTTGTGCTGTTTTTTTACCTATTCCTTTAAATAAATCACTTGATAAATAACTGATGATTGCATCTTTAGTTTGTGGTAATTCTTTTTCAAATGTTTCGGCTTTTAATTGTTTACCATATCTTGGATGCTCAACAGTTTGTCCTTTAAATGTATATACATCACCTTCAACAACATTAGGAAGAAACCCTACCACTGTTGGCATTGTATCAAATGATTCGTTTGTCTCAATGGTATCCACTTTTAAAACTGTATAGTAATTATCACTATTTTGAAACAAAATCGCTTCTACAGTGCCTTTTATCATTGAATAATCAAATAGTGTAGGGTCAGTCATATTACTCCTCCTCTTCTTGCATAGTTGAAAATGTTTTTAAAGCATGTTGACTTAGTAAATGTTCTGGATCAATCTCAACTGCTTGCTTAAAATATGCTATCGCTTCATTTATATCTTCATTCTTCATGTAAGCAGCCAGTCCAAGATTGTAAATCGCATCTACATGTGATGAATCCAATGACAACACATAGTTTAATTGTGTTATTGCAGCATCAAACATTTCTAGCTGACACAATACTAAACCATATTGAAACTGTACTTCTATATCATGTTGTTGATCTTTTTCAGCTGCTGTCATTAAAAATGGTAATGCTTCTTTATGCGCATTTAATTGATTAAAAGCCATTCCAATCATATAGTTACAATCTACAGGTTCCACATCATATTTCATAGCTTGTTGGTATAACTTTATCGCTTCATTATATCTACCTTGATTGTAATATAAGTTTCCTAAATTATAATATATTGCTCCATTTTCTGAATCAATCGTTATTGCTTTTTGAAAAAATCGCTCAGATTTCTCAATTTCACCAACATCTGCCAATACAATACCAGCATTAATATAATTTTCAGTAATTGATGGATCTTCTTCTATATTATCAAACAAAGCTTTTAAAGCTTCTTCTAATTGGCCTTCTTTGATAAATTGATATATCGTTTTTTGATCTATCATATTTAAAATTACATCTCCTTAATTCTTAAATAATGATATAGGTATTATATGATTTCATTTCAAGTTCAAACTTTTATTTTAATCATATTTTACCACTTTATGTATTTTTATTTAAAATGAATTTGTCATGTTCTCCAATGGTTGGATACTACCACAATCATTCATATTAAAAAGCCATTAATTCAAAGAAACATTTCTATGAATTAATGGCTGATTTTTTACACAACATAACTTAATTGACCTGATGTTTTATACACATCATCAATTGTTGCACCACCAAGACAAACCTCTTCATTATAAAATACAACCGCTTGACCAGGTGTGATAGCTCTAACTGGTTCATTGAAAGTTACTCTAATAGCTTCGTCATTTTCACGTTGTACAAATACTTTTGTATCTTTTTGACGGTATCTAAATTTAGCAGTACAGTAAAATCCTTGTTCTAAATCAATTTCATTTTCATTAACAAATGAAACATCTGAAGCAATTAAATAGTCACTGTATAATGCCTCATGATGGAATCCTTGCTCTACATAAAGGACATTATCTTCTAAATTTTTACCGACTACAAACCAAGGATCACCGTCTCCACCGATACCCAAACCATGTCGTTGACCGATAGTGTAGTACATTAATCCACTATGTGTACCCATTTTTTTACCATCTAATGTCACCATATCACCTGATTGAGCTGGCAAATATTGTGATAAGAATGTTTTGAAGTTTCTTTCACCTATAAAACAAATTCCTGTAGAATCTTTCTTTTTAGCTGTTGCTAAGTTTTGTTCTTCAGCAATTTCACGCACACGTTTTTTCTCAATATCACCTATTGGGAACATTACTTTTGAAAGCTGTTGCTGTGAAAGTTGATTTAAGAAATAAGTTTGATCTTTATTATTATCAACGCCTCTTAACATTTCAACATGTCCATCGTCATGTCTTCTTATTCTTGCATAATGACCTGTTGCTACATAATCTGCACCTAATTTCAGTGCATGTTCTAGAAAGGCTTTGAATTTAATTTCTTTATTACACATAACGTCAGGATTTGGTGTACGCCCTTTTTTATATTCATCTAAAAAGTAGGTGAACACTTTATCCCAATACTCTTGTTCAAAGTTAACTGCATAATATGGAATGCCAATTTGGTTACAAACTTCAATGACATCATTATAATCTTCTGTTGCAGTACATACACCATTTTCATCGGTATCGTCCCAATTTTTCATGAAAATACCTATAACATCATAGCCTTGTTCTTTTAACAGAGATGCTGTTACTGAACTATCTACGCCACCAGACATACCAACGACTACGCGATTATCTTTATTTGTCACTACTATTCCTCCTTAAATTTATGGTATATTTTATGAATTTCTGCAACTATATATTTGACTTCTTGTTCGGTAGTAATTTCGTTAAAGCTAAATCTTACAGAATGTTTAGCACGTTCTTCATCTTCGTACATTGCAGCTAATACATGTGACGGAGTAGTTGAACCTGCTGTACAAGCTGAGCCAGATGATACATAAATCTGACTTAAGTCTAATAAAGTTAACATTGTTTCAACATCAATAAATGGAAAATATAAATTTATAATATGACCTGTTGTATCTACCATTGAACCATTAAGTTCAAATGGAATAGCACGTTCTTGTAAGCTAACTAAAAATAATTCTTTTAAATTCATTAAATGAATATTATTTTCATCTCTATGTTGTTCAGCAAGTTCAATTGCTTTTGCAAAGCCGACAATTTGCGCTAAGTTTTCTGTACCAGCACGACGTTTAGTTTCTTGTTCTCCTCCAAGTTGACTATACTGTATCGGAGTATTCTCTCTAACTAATAGCGCACCAACACCTTTAGGTCCACCAAATTTATGACCAGTGACACTCATTGTATCAAATTTAAAATCGTCAAAATTAATATCTAAATGACCGATTGCTTGAACTGCATCTACATGGAATAATGCATTTGTAGCTGTAACAATATCTTCTATATCATACATTTGTTGAACAGTACCTACTTCGTTGTTAACAAACATGATAGACACTAGAATTGTCTTATCTGTAATCACTTCTTCTAATTGATCTAAATCTATTGCACCAGTATCATCAACGTCTAAATATGTTACGTCATATCCTTCTCGTTCTAATTGTTCAAATACATTTAGTACGGAGTGATGCTCAATTTTTGTTGTAATTAAATGATTACCAATGTGCTCATTAGCTTTTACTAGCCCTTTTATTGCAGTATTATTAGATTCCGTTGCACCACTAGTAAAAATCACTTCGTTAGCTTTTGCACCTAAACATTGTGCTACTGTTCGGCGAGACTCATCTAAATATTTACGGGCATCTCTACCAATTGAATGAATAGAAGATGGATTCCCATAATGAGTTTGATATATGTTCATCATAGAATCTACTACTTCAGGTTTAACTGGGGTTGTTGCAGCATAATCTGCATATACTTCCATGTTTTGACACTCCTCACAAAATTATCAATGTTCCTATAATAGCACCTAGAAAACTATTTTTCTACCTATCTGTTTGATTAATAGTTACTTTAATTTTAACATTATCCATAATTAGTTGAAATTATTATTACGTATACTACCCATGATATTTATGAATCATTAATATTCTATTTTTCAATCAAAATCAAGAGACTAAAATACATATGAGCAGTTTATTATTTTAATCAAATAAACATTGTTATACTTCATATACTATTTTTACTATGGAGGCATGATCAATTTGAATAACTTAAAGGTTTCCGCATTAAACCTTGTCCCTATCAGAGAAGGACAAGAAGATAGAGAAGCTTTAAATGATATGATTTCATTGGCACAACAATTGGAAGATTTTGGTTATGAACGCTATTGGATAGCAGAACATCATAACGCACCAAATTTAGTAAGTTCTGCCACAGCATTATTAATCCAACATACTTTAGAGCATACTCAATCTATAAAAGTTGGTTCTGGTGGCATTATGTTACCTAACCATGCACCACTCATAGTCGCAGAACAATTTGGTACGATGGCTACTTTATTTCCAAATCGAGTTGATTTAGGTTTAGGTAGAGCGCCGGGTACTGATATGATGACAGCAAGTGCGCTACGTCGAGACCAACATAATGGCGTATATCAATTTCCAGAAGAAGTCGATCAATTACAAACATATTTTGGTCCAGCAAATCAACAAGCATATGTACGTGCTTATCCAGCAGTTAATAAAAATGTCCCTCTTTATATACTTGGATCATCTACTGATTCTGCACATGTTGCAGCTAGAAGAGGATTACCTTATGTATTTGCAGGTCATTTTGCACCACAACAGATGAAAGAAGCTATTGAAATTTATAAAGAATTGTTTGAACCATCTGATGTATTAAGTGAACCTTATGTCATTATAGGATTAAACGTAATTATAGGTGATACTGATGAAGAAGCTGAGTATCTAGCTACTTCAATGGCTCAGGTTATGGTTAGTATTACGAGAGGTAAAATGCAACCTGTTCAACCACCAACAAATGAATTAGATCAAATTTTAACACCAAGAGAATTAGAAATGGCCAAACAAAGAATTAAATCCTCTTTAATTGGGTCTGAAAGCACAGTTAAACAAAAACTTAAAGATTTCATTGATTACTATGGAGATATTGATGAAATTATGGGTGTAAGTTATATTTACGATCAACAAAAACAATATGATTCATATCAAAAATTCAAACATATTATTGATGCAATGTAATATAAATTCATAAGGAGTAAGGCATTTTAGATTTGCCTTACTCCTTTTTTCTATAAAAAAAGAGATAGCATTGAATGCTATCTCTAAAAAATATTTTAAACGATTATTTATCGTCTTTGTCTTCTTTTTTATCTTTGTCACCTTTACCAGTATCAGTATACTCGTTAATAGTGTCTTTCGCTTTGTTTACTTGCTCATTATCACTGTTTTTGAATTTTTCTGCTGCGTCTTTTGCTTTATCCATGAATCCCATAAATAAAAGCTCCTTTCGATTTTGAACAAATTTGTATTTTGTTAAAAGTTTAATTTTAACTTAAATACATCTTATATGTTGTTAATTTAATTAATTCAACAACTTATGTGATGTATATTCCATAAATACCACTTGTTTATAGAACTAAACATATAAAACCAAAAAATTTATATTTTTTTAGATTTTGGTTCGAAAGATAAGACTTATTATATAAGAAACTCAGATTATACATTTTGTTTCTTATAAGTAACATTCGGATTATAGAGTATAGGTAATCACTGTTTCATGTATGTTTTTGAAAAATTCTTTGGTGGGTCCCTTGCCCTTCTTGCTTTGCTCGTTGAAATTGGTTTTACCAATTTCTTTGTGAAGGGTCCCTTGCCCAGCTGGCTTTGCTTGTTGAAACTGACACGTCAGTTTCTCTCTGCTGGGTCCCTATATATAAAACATATAACCGTCGAGGTTTTGGTCGGTTTCTTTGTATTCCGCTAGGTATTGAAGTGTTGTATTATCTAATACGTCACGAACTGCATCTCTCATTCTGATCCATAATTGTTTTTGTGCTGGTGGTTCTGATTCAATACTTTCCACAAAAGTAATAGGCCCTTCTAGCAATCTGATTATATCACCAGCTGTAATTTCTTCTGATGGTAGTCTTAATTGATAACCACCTTTAGCACCACGAACGCTTCGAATTAATCCAGCATTTCTTAAGGGTCCCACAAGTTGTTCTAAATATAAATCACTTAAATTATTTTCTTCCGCAATGGTTTTTAATGATACACACCCTTGTCCTTCTCTTTTAGCAAGAGAAATCATTAAAGTTAAACCATATCTCCCTTTTGTTGATATTTTCATTGTATAACCTCACTTAATTCGAATTATTTATTCCCATTTTACCATTTTTTACGTTAAGATTATATTAGAAAGGTGTGACAAATGTGAATACTGAACCTTTAGCGTCTAGGATGAGACCTACTAATATAGATGAAATTATATCACAACAACATTTAGTTGGACCAACAGGTATCATAAGAAGGATGGTTGATACTAAACGACTTTCTTCAATGATTTTTTATGGTCCTCCTGGAATAGGAAAAACAAGTATTGCTAAAGCTATTGCCGGTAGTACTCAATATAAATTTAGACAATTAAATGCTGTAACAAACACTAAAAAAGATATGCAAATGGTTGTTGATGAAGCAAAAATGTCTGGACAAGTGATTTTGTTATTAGATGAAATCCATCGTTTAGATAAAGCAAAACAAGATTTTCTATTACCTCATTTAGAAAATGGGAAAATTGTCTTGATTGGTGCTACAACTTCAAATCCATATCATGCCATCAATCCAGCAATACGTTCTAGAGCTCAAATTTTTGAACTTTATCCATTGAACGATGATGATGTTCATATCGCTTTGAATAGAGCGTTAGAAGATAAAGAGAGAGGCCTTAAGTCTTATTCTCCTATTGTAGATGAGGATGCAATGACATACTTTTCAACTCAGAGTCAAGGCGATGTTAGAAGTGCATTAAATGCATTAGAATTAGCGGTTTTAAGTGCTTCTGAAAAAGACGGATCACGTCATATAACTTTGCAAGATGCTAAAGATTGTTTACAAAAAGGTGCATTTGTAAGTGATAAAGATGGCGATATGCACTATGATGTTATGAGTGCATTTCAAAAATCTATTCGGGGTAGTGATGTCAATGCGGCATTACATTATCTAGCACGTCTTATTGAAGCTGGTGATTTACCAACAATTGTAAGACGACTTTTAGTTATAAGTTATGAAGATGTAGGACTTGCTTCACCTAATGCGGGTCACCGAACATTAGCTGCAATTCAATCAGCTGAACGTTTAGGTTTTCCTGAAGCAAGAATACCATTAAGCCAAGCTGTGATTGAATTATGTTTATCACCTAAATCTAACTCAGGTATATCTGCAATTGATAAAGCATTAAGTGATATTAGACAAGGTAAAGTAGGTCAAATCCCCGATTACTTAAAAGATGGTCATTATGCTGGTGCAAAAGAATTAGGACGTGCAACTGGATACAAATATCCGCACAATTATGAAAACGGTCATGTTGTACAACAGTATTTACCTGATATACTTAAAAATCGAATTTATTATGAACCTAAAACTACCTCTAAAAGCGAACAACAATTTAAAGCCATTTATGAAAATTTATTGAATCAGTCAAAATAAACAAAAAAGATAGCTCTTCTTCAACGTATTAATTACGTATGAATGAGCTATCTTTTTATTTTATACCTAATACGATTATTAGTATTGTCCTTTATCTTTAATACGTCTCAATGGAATATCTTTTAAAATATCGTTAATAACGTAGCTTGAACATATTAACCCAACGACACTAGGTACATATGCATTTGATGATGGTGGCATTTGCCCTTTTCTATTAATTGCATTTTTATCGCCAACTGTTTCTTTTACATCTTCACGTATAACTATCGGACTTTCATCTGAAAAGACGACTTTAATTCCACTACGAATCCCAAGTCGTTTTAATCTATTTCTAATTACCTTTGCCATTGGATCAGTATGTGTCTTAGAAATATCTGCTATTTGGAAACGAGTTGGATCAATTTTATTAGCCGCACCCATGCTGGAAATCATGTCGATACCTCTTTCAAGGCACTCTTTCATTAAATGTACTTTATAAATAATTGTATCACTCGCATCAATAAAGTAATCTATATCATAATTATTAAAAATCTCTTCATAAGTTTCTTCAGTGTAGAACATATGTAGTGAAGTTACCTTACAGTCTGGATTAATTTGCTTAATTCGTTCTTCCATAAGTGTTACTTTACTTTGTCCAATTGTAGATGTAAGTGCATGAATTTGACGATTGACATTTGTAATATCAACATCATCTTTATCAATTAAAATGATATGACCAATATTTGTTCTGGCTAATGCTTCAGCAGCGAAAGACCCTACTCCACCAACGCCTAATACGGCTACTGTTTTACTTTTTAATAATTCAAGTCCTTCTTGTCCTACAGCTAATTCATTTCTAGAAAATTGATGTTTCATTTTAATCTCCTTTAACTAAACAATCTACTTTTATGTTATGTATATATTATTTTAATTTAAAAATAAAAATACGCAAGACCTAAGTCTTGCGTACCGATAGAGTCCGTAGATGCCGTAGTTATAAATAGCTTGATCATTCGGCCTGTTTTATACAGGTGGGTGCCCTGTTTCATGTTTTGCAAGTCCTCCAAATGAGGCGTGTGCGCTGCATGAAAACCTATTGGGCTCCCTGATCAAAGAGTGTTAGGCCCAAATAAAAAGCAAACTTACGAACATCACAGATGACTATCTTATGTCATTATATTACCACAAATCTCATGATAAAGGAATTAATCAACTTCGTATTTTTTTAATCATTTTTGTTAAGTCAATAATTAGACATAAACGATAAATGATAAATCTTAATAGTTTATCAATTAATGTCTAATACGTAGTGATAATTCTTCTAATTGTTTATCTGACACTTCTCCCGGAGCATCTGTTAATAAACAAGTAGCTGACGCTGTTTTAGGGAAAGCAATTGTATCTCTAAGATTAGTTCTATTAGTTAATAGCATAACTAATCTATCTAAACCTAACGCAATACCGCCATGTGGTGGTGCACCATATTTGAATGCATCAAGTAAGAAACCAAATTGTTCTTGCGCTTGTTCTTTGGTAAATCCTAATACTTCAAACATTTTTTCTTGTAATTCACCGTTGTGAATTCTAATAGAACCTCCGCCTAATTCATATCCATTTAATACAATATCATATGCATTAGCTTGGGCATTTTCAGGTTCAGAATCTAATTTATCAATATCTTCTTTCTTAGGTGATGTGAATGGATGATGCGCTGCTACATAACGTTTGCTTTCATCATCATATTCTAATAATGGCCAATCAGTTACCCATAAGAAGTTTAATTTCGTTTCATCAATCAAGCCTAATTCTTTTGCAAGTTTAATACGTAATGCACCTAAACTTTGTGCTACCACTTCAGGTTTGTCAGCTACAAACATAACTAGGTCTCCAGCTTCTGCATCAGTAAGTGATTTTAATAATTCAGCATCTTTGTCTTCAAAGAAACGTGCAATAGGTCCTGTTAAACCTTCTTCCGTTACTTTAACCCAAGCTAATCCTTTAGCACCGTATATGTTAACAAACTCTGTTAATGCATCCATATCTTTACGAGTATATTGTTCTGCAGCACCTTTAGCTACAATAGATTTTATTTCTCCATTGTTTTCAACTGTATCTTTAAATACTTTAAAGTCCATTTCATGACCTAATTGTGAAACATTAATTAATTCCATATCAAAACGTGTATCAGGTTTATCTGATCCATAACGATTCATCGCTTCTTCATAAGTCATGCGTGGGAATGGGCCTTCAACATCAATACCTTTAACATCTTTTACGACTTTACGTAACATTTCTTCACCCATAGCCATAACATCTTCTTGATCAACAAAACTCATTTCTATATCGACTTGAGTGAACTCAGGTTGACGGTCAGCACGTAAATCTTCATCACGGAAACATTTTACGATTTGATAATATTTGTCAAAACCACTAATCATTAATAATTGTTTAAATAGCTGTGGTGATTGTGGTAATGCATAAAATTCACCATCATGTACACGAGAAGGTACTAAATAGTCTCTTGCACCTTCTGGCGTTGATTTTGTTAAAACTGGTGTTTCAATATCATAGAATCCACTTTCATCTAGGTATTGACGAATTGAACGTGTTGTTTGATGTCTCATTTTAAAAGTTTGTGCTAGTTCTTGTCGACGTAAATCTAAATATCTATATTTTAATCTTATATTTTCATCTACATTTGTATTTTCTTCATTAATTGAAAATGGTGGTGTTTCAGATTTATTGATAATTTCAATATTTTCAACCTGCACTTCCACTTGACCTGTTTTTATTTTAGGGTTTACTGTTTCAGCATCACGTTTAGTAACTACACCTTGTACTTCTACGATATATTCTGATCTAACAGTTTCTGCAATATTTAATGCTTCTTGAGAAAAGTCTGGATTAAACACAATTTGTACTATACCTTCTCTATCTCTTAAATCAATAAAAATTAATCCACCTAAGTCACGTCTGTTATGAACCCATCCCTTTAAAGTTACTTTTTCGTTTAATAAGTTCTCTGTAACTAATCCACAATATGTTGTTCGCTTACTCATTTTAAAACTCCCTTTCTATTTATGAAAATAATCAACAATTTGATCTAATTGTATTGATTCAGATTCACCGGTTTCCATATTTTTAATATCAATTTGATTGTTTTCTAATTCTTGATCACCAATTACAATAGTATATTTCGCATTTAATCGGTCAGCTTGTTTCATTTGTCCTTTAATTTTTCTGTTCATATAATCTTTATCTGCTTTAACACCATTTTTACGTAGCTGATTAAGTAACTTAACTGCATATCGATCTGCAGCTTCTCCCATAGTTACTACAAATAAATCAAATTCATTTTCAAAATCTAGTTCAATGCCTTCTTCTTCCAATGCTAGAAGTAATCTTTCAATACTTAATGCAAAGCCAATACCTGTTTGACTTGGTCCACCTAATAATTCAAGAAGACCATTATAACGTCCGCCACCACAAAGCGTTGTAATTGCACCGTCATAATTAGGGTTATCCATCATCAATTCAAATGCTGTATGAGTATAATAATCTAATCCACGTACTAAATTAGGATCTTCTACGTAAGGAATACCTAAATCATCTAAATGTTTTTTTACTTGCTCATAATATGCTTTAGAATCCTCGTTTAAAAAATCAGTAATACGTGGAGCATTTTTAACTGCCTCTTTGTCTCTATCAACTTTACAATCCAATATTCTCATTGGATTAGAGTGTAATCGTGATTGACAATCTTGACAAAAGTCACCGATAACTGGTTCGAAATGTTTTACTAACGCTTCGTTATATTCTTTACGAGAATCACTATCACCAATACTATTAATCGCTAACTTCAAATGTTTTAAACCAAAAGATTCATATATATGCATAACCATCGCTAATACTTCAGCATCAATACTTGGATTTTCTGAACCAATTGCCTCAACACCAAATTGGTTAAATTGACGATAACGACCTTTTTGTTTACGTTCATATCGGAACATTGGACCATTATAATATAACTTCACAGGTTGATTTGGGTTACCTTGCATTTTATGTTCAATATAAGAACGAACTACACCAGCTGTCCCTTCAGGTCTTAATGTAATGCTACGGTCACCTTTATCTTTAAATGTGTACATTTCTTTT
Source organism: Staphylococcus sp. FSL H8-0121 (assembly GCF_038008425.1). Lineage (NCBI taxonomy): Bacteria > Bacillati > Bacillota > Bacilli > Caryophanales > Staphylococcaceae > Staphylococcus > Staphylococcus sp. FSL H8-0121. The sequence continues at coordinate 210,695 of NZ_JBBOZB010000001.1, read as the reverse complement.
TGAACGACGTCAGTAGAATCTCCCACACCTCTAGCAAAAAGTTCAGTGCTTTCAAAAATAGGCGTTCTAATTTCTTGATAGTTGTATAGTTCCATTAATTGATCAAGTTTGTTCTCAATATAACGCCATTTGATTGAATCTTCTGGTAATATATCTTGTGTTCCTCTTGGAATTTTAATCATATTTTATCTCCTTTACTAATACTGAGCACGTTTATTTCGTTATAAATTTAAAAAATTAAATAAAAAAGCCCTTGCATAGTATTTAATACTACACAAGGGACGAATATCCGTGTTGCCACCCTAATTGATTTAGACATAATTGTCTCAAATCCACTCAAAACGTTTAACGTACGTTACCCGGCTTTACTTTGGAATAAAGCACCTCTTCTTGTGTTCAAAGTCATAAACTACTCAGTGTAACCTTTCAGCCTTATGGGTTACATTTCTACGTATATATTTATATACTACCTCTTTTGTTTATTCTTTCAAGAATACAATTGGTTTATTATTTATAATTCAATTATTATGATAACGAGTTTTCTAATGATTTGCAAGTTCTATGATGAGAAATATTGTTTTAGACCGTCAACAACTGCTTCTTCAACAATTTGTCTATGTAACTTATCTCTAACCATAACTTCATCTGTTGGATTGCTAATATAACCTAATTCTAACAATACTGCAGGAATATTCGTTTGTCTTAATACTTGATAGTTTTGTTGCCTTGCTTCTTTATTTGTAAGGAGGGATTTCTTTTGGATGCTACTACTAAGTGTTTGGGCTAGTGATTCTTGGTTATCTTGTAACCAATATACAGTTACACCGTTAGCGTTTGGGGAATCTAGCGAGTCATTATGTATGCTTATAAAAGCGTCTCCTTTGATATTCCTATCATCCAAAGACACATATGTATCATCAGAACGTGTCATTTTTACATGAGCACCTTCTTTTTCAAGTAATGCTTTTAACTCTTTTGCAGTTTTTAATGTATATACTTTTTCTAAACTTTTTGAGGAAGTATTACTTGAAGCTCCCTGATCACGTCCACCGTGACCAGGGTCAAGTACAATCGTTTTCCCTTTTAATGGATTAGATTTTTTAGAATTATCGGCATGGATATTTAAGTTAGTATGCCAACCAGCAACCCAACCTTTTTTGTCTCCAGCTTTATTCTTCACTTCAATCCATTTCCCAGATTTACCTATCTTTTCAAAGGTATCGCCTTTTTCAATTTTATAGATAACAGGATAAGCAGCATTTGGTCCTGTTCTCAACTCTGCGCTTTCAGTAATAGATATTGTGCCATTATCTTCATCATTATAATTTAAGAACATAAATAATAATATTAGAAACAACACAAAACAAATGACAACAATAAATGTAAGGCGATTATTTTGCCAACTTTTAGTTAACCATTTACTCAAGTTGTTCATATTACTTTGCCATCCTGACTCTCATAAATGATTGTAACAGGACCATCATTATGAATTTCTACATTCATATGTGTTCCAAATTCACCTGTTTTCACATTTAATCCATATGATCTTAATGCCTCATTGAACGATTCATATAATTCATTTGCTTCATCAGGTGATTTAGAATTTGAAAAGCCAGGTCGATTACCTTTTTTCACATCAGCATATAAAGTGAATTGTGAAATAGATAATATTTCTCCTTCAATTTGTTGAATATTAAAATTCAGTTTGTCATTTTCATCTTCAAATAATCTAGCATTCGCAATCTTCTTGGCAACTGCTTGCACATCAGCTTCTGTTGATGATTTACCAACACCTACTAATAAGCAATAACCCTTTTTAATAGAATTGTGAATGTTGTCATTTGATACAGAAGCTTCTGAAACTCTTTGTACAACTACTCTCATTTTTCTTTGCACCTCTTAAGTTCTAGTTCCATACTCTTGTAACAGTATATACATCACCTAACTGTTTAATCTTTTCAACTACACGGTAAACATCATTTACATTTTTAACCATGACACTAATATTAATAACTGCATTTTTATCAATATCGGAACGGCCAGAAACCTTTATTAAACTACCTGCAGTTGAATTGACTGCTTGTAACACTTCATTTAATAGACCATTACGATCATATGCAGTAACTTCAAGATCAACTTGATAACGTTGGGTCGAATCTTTTGATTTAACCCATTCAACCGAAATTAATCTTTCTGTTTCATTTTTTATATTAGGACAATCTGTTCTATGCACTTTAATACCGTGACCTTTGGTGATATAACCTACAATATCATCACCTGGTATAGGATTACAACATTTTGATAGTTTAATTAGAACATTTTCTAGTCCTTCAACATAAACACCACTATCAGTGATAATATCTTCTTTTATTGGTACAGATTTAGTTACCTCTTGTGCTTCGTTTAGTGCTTTTTGTTTATCTAATATTCTTTGACGTTCAGTCAATTTATTAACAATTTGAACTGCAGTTACACCACCAAAACCAACTGCAGCATACAAGTCATCTTCATTTGCAAAATGATATTTTTCATTTACTACTTCTATATTTTTTTCAGTAAGAATATCATCAACTCTAAATCCTTGTTCTTTAATTTCCGCTTCAACCATGAATTTGCCCTTTTCAATATTTGAAGAACGGTCTTGCTTTTTAAAGAAACTTTTAATTTTACTCTTAGCGCTTGATGATTTAACAATTTTTAGCCAGTCTCTACTTGGTCCATAAGAATGTTTACTGGTTCTAATTTCAATGATATCACCAGTTTGAAGAATATAATCAATTGGTACGATTTTTCCATTTACTTTAGCACCAATCATTTTATTTCCTACTTCACTATGAATCGCATATGCAAAATCAATTGGTACCGCACCATATGGCAATTCTATAACATCACTTGCAGGTGTAAATGCATAGACTTTATCACTTTGTAAATCGTATTTTAAAGATTCCATAAATTCTTGTGCGTCAGATGACGTATGGTCTGTTTCAGCTAAGTCTTTTAACCAATTTAATTTATTTTGGAAATCCTGTGTTTTCTCATTTACAGTTTTACCTTCTTTGTATGCCCAATGTGCTGCTACACCATGTTCAGCAATTTCATGCATTTCGTAAGTACGAATTTGTATTTCTAGCGGATCGCCATTAGGACCAACTACAGTTGTATGTAATGATTGGTACATATTTTGTTTAGGCATTGCTATATAATCTTTAAAACGTCCTGGCATAGGTTTCCATAACGTATGTACAAGACCTAAAATTGCATAACAATCATTAATAGTATTAACAATGATTCGTACAGCAAGTAGATCAAATATTTGATCGAATTGCTTTTTCTGTTTCATCATTTTTCTATAAATGCTATATATATGCTTTGGTCGACCGTTGATTTCACCAACAATACTCATTTTATCCATTTCACCTTGAATTTGACCAATAGCATTTTCAATATATGCTTCACGTACACTACGTTTTTTCTTCATTAAATTAACGATGCGGAAATATTGCACGCTATCAATGTATCTTAAGGCAGTATCTTCTAATTCCCATTTAATTGTATTAATACCTAGTCTATGAGCTAATGGGGCATAAATTTCTAGGGTTTCTTTAGAAATTCTAATTTGTTTTTCTCTAGGCATTGCTTTAAGCGTTCTCATATTATGTAATCTATCTGCTAATTTAACTAGAATAACACGCACATCTTTGGCAATGGCTATAAACAATTTACGGTGATTTTCTGCTTGTTGTTCTTCCTTAGAACGATATTTTACTTTTTTTAATTTTGTAACACCGTCTACAATTCTTGCAACTTCTTCATTAAACATATTTTTGACGTCATCAAATGTATACGGCGTATCTTCAATGACATCATGTAAGAAACCTGCAACTATCGTGGGTCCGTCTAATCTCATTTCAGTAAGAATTCCCGCTACTTGTATAGGATGCATGATATATGGCAGGCCATTTTTTCTGAATTGCCCTTGATGTGCTTCATAAGCAATATGATAACTTTTTAAAACATATTGATATTCACTTTCACTTAAATAGGACTTTGCCTTGTAAAGCACTTCGTCAGCACTATAAGGATACTCGTTATTCAATATAGACACCCCACTTATTGATTATATTTCTATCTCTGAACTTTATTATCGATTGTTATGTATTATGCCCTAAAATTAAAAATGATGATAAGAATTTATGCAAATTAATTTTTAACTAACTCATTTAGTAAAGGCTTATCTAAAAAACATTAAAATGACTTTATATAATAAATAATCATTAAATGTAACTAATGGCTTAAATTTAAAAAGAAAACAAAATAGCCATGTGACTCAACAACTTTGAATTGTTTTCATTTTATCAAAATTTAGAGGCACTGATAAGCTATCTATCATGAATTAAAATATAATATTAGCTATATGATACTACAATTTTTTGAATAAATAAATGAATCTCAATTATATTGTAAAGCAACCCTACCTTAATTTTATCTTCACTGTTTATATAAATACATTTGACTGGTCCGTTAATTCCTTAAATGCAAAAAACTAGTTCTCATATATCATATTATTAACGATAATATGTTAATAAGTGTGAGAACTAGCTTATATTCTTTAGTTTACAAGTTTTAAATTAATACTATTCATCGTAAGAAATTAAACTCATTACATCATAATCTTTAATTTTTTCAATACCGTTTAAATATTTTAATTCTATAATGAATGCAATGCCAACTACGATGCCGCCTAATTTTTCAACAAGTTTAATAGCAGCTTCGATAGTACCACCAGTGGCTAATAAATCGTCAGTGATTAATACTCTTTGTCCTGGTCTAATAGCATCTTTATGCATTGTTAAGACATTTGTTCCATATTCTAAGTTATACTCATATTTGATAACTTCGCGAGGTAACTTTCCTTCTTTACGAACTGGTGCAAATCCAATACTCATAGAATATGCTACAGGACAACCAATAATAAATCCGCGAGCCTCTGGTCCAACTACTACGTCCACGTCTTTTTCTCTTGCATACTCTACAATTTGGTCTGTGGCATAACCATAAGCTTTACCATTATCCATAATTGTTGTAATATCTTTAAAACTAACTCCCGGTTTCGGCCAATCTGGAACTTCAGATACATATTGTTTTAAATCCATTTTAAAATTTCCTCCTAATAATTATCTCCCAAATGTGATTTTATCCATTGATTTAAATGCGTAAAATCATCGTATAATAATAATTTTTCAACTTCTATTCTAGACAACCTACTTTGATACATCTGACTTGATTCTATGTCCTGTTTACTAGGTTGAGTCGCAATCGTTATTATACCATCATCTTCGTTAATAAATCCTAATTCTAAAAATACTTTTAACATAAATTTTAGTATATTTGCTTTAATATTGAGAAATTCGCATAACATCATACCTTCAGTTGCTAAATTCATTTCTTTTTTATTAATTAAAGCTTTATAACATTTTTTAAATAATTCTTTGCTAGGCATACCTTCAAAATAAATTGAAGCTTTATGTTGGAATACGATATAAACCTGAGAGATTTGTGTTTGTTGTAAAGTAAGTTTTAGCTCATCAAGCGTCATGGGTAAATCTCTTAATACCATTTTATCAAAATGATCAGGTACAGTTTCACCATAATAAAATTCATTTTCATTTAATTTTTGGGCTTTTGATTGAATCATAAAAGCAGTAGTTTCATCATTATTTAAGAAATCTGTATTTTTACTTTTACTTCGGTAGTCTAATATTTGCAATGTATCCATAGCAATATCTTGAACCATAAATTGAGGTGTTTGATTACCGTTCCACTCATTAATTTGAAGATTACCAATTAAATTTACAGGTTGACCTATTTCTAATTGAGATGCATATGCGCCATTTTGCCAAAACAATGAAACTAAATTTGATTCACCTAATGTCATTTTTAAGTGATTCTGTTCTTTTCCTATTGCTTTAAGAGATTTAATAGCAATATCTCTTATTTCAAATAACGGAGAAGTGAAATCCGTACCAAAAGGTCTTAATTTTTGAATATCTCTAATATTTTTAATTGTAATATCAGATTCATCTAGTAATACATCAACATTCTTACTTGGCTCTAGCGATGTTGTTTCACTTAAACGCGCCATCCAATCATTTAAGCCAGTGCGTAACTCATCTATATTATCAATGTCCATCGTCATTCCTGCAGCCATATGATGGCCACCAAACTTGCTAATTAAATCTTGGTGCGCACTTAATATTTCGAACATTGATACTTGTTCAATTGATCTTGCTGACCCTTTAGCATGATTTTGTTCATAATCAATATTTAATATTAACGTTGGCAAACTATATGTCTCTACAATTTTAGAAGCAACGATACCTAATACACCTTCGTGCCAATCTTCTTTAGCTAACAATAGAAATTGGTGACCTTGCTTAACATAGTCTTCTGCCATTGCAAGTGCTTCTTCTGTTATAGAAACGACAATATCTTTACGTTCTTGATTAAAATGCTCTACTTGTTCTGCCAAGAATTCCGCTTCTTCTGGACTATCTGACATCAATAGCTCAGCAGCTAAAGATGCATCCTCCAATCTTCCTACTGCGTTTAATCTTGGACCAATAATAAACCCTATTGTTTCTTCTGAAATTTCATCATTGAAACTTGCTTGATTCAATAACGCTTTTATTGCTATAGGACAACTTTCATTCATCACTCGCAATCCATTTTGAACAATCGAACGATTCTCATCTGTTAAAGATACTAAATCCGCAATTGTTCCAATCGCAGCGTACGCTTTAAAATAATTTGGTACATTATCTAACAATGTTTGTGCTAGTTTGTATGCTACTCCTGCACCACATAAATATTTAAATGGATAATCAAATTCTGGATGCATTGGGTGTACGATAGCATATGCTTCAGGTAAGGTACGACCTATTTCATGATGATCGGTCACAATCACATCTACACCTAAATCTTGTACCATTTTAATTTCATTATGACCTTGTATACCATTATCCACTGTAATAATTAGTGATACGCCTTCATCATAGGCATTTTGGAAGGCCATTTCATTAGGTCCATATCCTTCTGTAAAACGGTTTGGAATATACCATCCTACTTGAGCTCCTAACTTTTGAAGTGTATGTACTAATATTGTTGTAGAAGTAACGCCATCAGCATCATAATCTCCATACACAAGAATGCGTTCATTTTTATCGATGGCTTGATTAATTCGTTCAACTGTTTTGTCGATATCACTTAAAAGAGAGGTTTCATGATCTATTTCCACACCATTTAGTGTTTGTTGAATGCCTTCTTCGTCAACAATATGTTTACTTTCTAAAATTTTCTTAATAATAGGTGATAGTTTTAATCGTTTAACAATATCATCAGTTATATATTCAGTTGGGTTATTTAAATTCCAATTATATTTAGATTTAATCATAAGTAACCTTCCTCATTTCCAAATGTCATTATATCTAAAATTGAAGAAAATAAAAAGGTTGAGCCTTTGTTGGGAAAATCTATTGCAGATTATATCCAACATTTATGCTCAACCTTTAGTTAATTATACTACTATTTTTTCATCATTTGATTTTTTCTCTTTATAAACAACTAGTTTATGATTAGATGATTTTTTCAATTGACGTTTTTTCATAATTCCCCATAGAGGAACAGCAATGAATACAGATGAGAATACACCTGAAATTAATCCAATTAATAATGCTAATGAGAAATTAAATATTGTTGGTGCTCCTAATAAAAGGATTGCCACAACAACAACGACTACTGTTAATACGGTATTAATTGAACGTGTCATTGTTTGTCTAATTGATCTATTAACAATATCATCGATTTGTTCTGATGTAGTGATGACCTTAATTTTATGAAGGTTTTCACGTACACGGTCAAACGTAACAATTGTATCGTTAATTGAATAACCAACTATCGTTAAAATTGCTGCGATAAACGTTAAGTCAACTTCTAAACGTAATAAACTAAATACAGCAACTATGATAAATACGTCATGTAATAATGCTAAAACAGAAGATAATCCCATTCTCCATTCAAATCGCAGTGACACATAGATAATAATACCTAATGCAGCATAAACTAATGCAAGCATTGCATTTTTGGCTAATTCTTGTCCAATCAGTGGTGAAACTGTATTGATTTGTGGTGTATCACCAAATTCAGATTTCATCTTGTCACTTAACTGATTATCTTTTGCTTGAGATAAATCTTGTTTGAACTGAATTGTCGCATTTTTACTACCAGATCCATTAATTTGAATTTGGTCTGCTTCTAATCCAACTTCTTTCACTACTTTTTCAACTTTCGATTGTGTTAGCGGTTCTTTTGATTGTAAATCAACACGCGTACCTGCAGAGAAATCAATTCCTAAGTTCAATTTGAAAATGTACAGAATAACCAAACCTACAACAACGATTAAAATACTTAAACTAATGAGTGGTTTAGCTAATTTAACAAAATTCCATTTTTCAAATGAAGTTTTTAAATCATGCACATCTTTACCTTCACTAATATCATGTCTATCTTGTTTCTTAACACCGAATAACCAGAATTTTTTCTTAAATAGATTTGAATAAACAAGTAATGATAATAGTAATCTAGATAAGAATACTGCAGTTACGAAGATCATCAATATACCAAGTAACAGCATTGTCGCGAAACCTTTAACTGAGCTTTCACCGAAGAAGAATAAGACTGCTGCGGCAATTACAGTTGTTAAGTTTGAATCGAAGATAGTTAAGAATGAACTTTTATTTGCTTTGGAATATGCTTGTTTAAGCGTCCTACCTATTCTCAACTCATCTTTAATCCGCTCGTACATGATGATATTAGCATCTACTGCCATTCCGACACCTAATACTAACGCTGCTAGACCAGGTAATGTAAGGACACCTGATATAAAGTTAAATGCTACTAGAGTTAGATAAATATATGTTGTTAATGCAATAATTGCCACTAAACCTGGTAATCTATAGAAACCTAACATAAATAGGTAAATTAGTGCTACCCCAACTACTGAAGCAAAGATTGTTTTATCTAAAGCGTCTTGACCAAATTCTGCTCCTACTGAGTTAGAATAAATTTCTTTAAGATCAACTGGTAAAGATCCGGCATTTAATAGCTCTGAAATTTGCTTAGCCTTTTTAACGCCTTCTTGACCATGGAATCCACCAGAAATTTCTACACTGTCGGAATTAATTGGTTGATCAACATTTGCAGCTGATACGAATTTAGGATCTTTTTTGTTAGCTTCTTTTTTATAGCTATCGCCTTTTTTGAAGTCTAACCAAACAACCATCACATTATTTTGCTTTTTAGATATTTCTTCAGTTACTTTTTTAAATTTGTTTTTATCTTTGACTTTAAAAGTAACTGTTGGGTCATTTGTATTTTGTTTAAATTCTTGCTTAGCAGACCCTTGTTTAATATCTGCACCGCTTAATTTAACTTTATCATCTGCATCACGAATCGTTAAATTAGCTTGAGATGATAAAATCTTTCTTGCTTCTTTCTGATCTTTAACCCCTGCAAGTTGTACTCTTATCCTATTAGGATCTTCAACTTGGATTTTAGGTTCAGAAACACCTAATACGTTAACACGGTTTTCTAGGGTTTGCGCTGTTGATTGCAACGCATTTTTATCAATTTTATCACCCTTATGTAATGGATCAACTTGATAAAGTACCTCGAAGCCACCTTGTAAATCAAGGCCTAAGTTAACATTCTTAATTACATTCTTGTATGTAAGACCCATACCTGCGAACAGAAGGACTACCAGTAGTAAGAATGCAATCAGTCTACTACTTTTCTTCACATGAACACCTCATTATTTACTTATGATACTAGAATACTCGAAAAATCCTAATATTTGCAAGTCGGAATCAAAAGATTAACTTTTTACGACCTATTCATATTAACATACTACACTTTAGAGCGAAATTATTGGATACTTTCTTATTAGGAATTGATTTGTAAACTTAAAGAAAGTAAGCTATTTAGTTCACTATAAAATTCGCTTAATGAATTAAAATATATATAATTTTGGATAAAAATAAAAATACCGATACTACCTAAATTGATAGCATCAGTATTTATAATTAATAACAATTAAACTAACATTTTTTATTTTACTTTATGAAGGATCAACTTGTTTAATAGCTGGTTTTTCAAAAGTCATTTCAGTACCGTGTCCATTTACTGTTACGACTACTGTTGTTTCGTCAACTGCTTTAACTGTACCTTTAATTCCACCGATTGTAGTAATTCTTTGGCCAGCTTCAACACGACTGATCATTTCACGATGCTCTTTAGCACGTTTTTGTTGTGGTCTAATTAAGAAGAAATACATTAGAGCCAATAATAAGATCGGTAATATCAATGATGTAAATTGCATGTTACATTCTCCTCTTTAAAAGTTTTTAGGGTTATCTACATTTAATCCATACTGTTCGAAGAATTCTGCTTTAAAATCTAAAAGTCTATCTTCTCGAATGGCTTGTCTAATATCTTCCATTAATTTTAGCAGAAAATGTAAATTATGAATAGTAGTAAGACGTATACCAAAGGTTTCTTCTGCTTTGATTAAGTGTCTTATATATGCTCTAGAATAATTTTTACATGTATAACAATCACAATTTTCATCTAATGGTCTTAAATCATCTGCAAATTTAGCATTCTTAATAACTAAACGTCCATTTGAAGTCATACATGTACCATTTCTAGCTATACGAGTTGGTAGTACGCAGTCAAACATATCCATTCCACGAATACTACATTCAATCAATGCGTCTGGTGATCCCACACCCATTAAATATCTAGGTTTATCTTTAGGCATGAATTGTTCTGTATGTTCAACCATCTCGTACATAACTGGCTTAGGTTCTCCTACTGAAAGGCCACCAATTGCATATCCAGGAAAATCTAATTCGACAAGCTCTTTAGCGCTTTGTTCACGTAAATCCTTATATTCACCACCTTGGATAATTCCAAAAAGTGATTGTTCTTCAGGACGAGCATGTGCTTTTAAACATCTTTCTGCCCAACGTGTAGTTCTTTCAATAGAATTTTTTACATATTCATATTCAGAAGGCATAGGTGGACATTCATCAAACGCCATCATGATGTCTGAACCTAAATCATTTTGAATTTGCATTGATTTTTCAGGACTTAAAAATAATTTAGAACCATTTGTATGATGTCTAAATTCAACGCCTTCTTCTGAAATTTTACGTAAATTACTTAAACTAAAAACTTGGAATCCTCCAGAATCAGTTAAAATAGGACCATTCCAATTCATGAATTTATGGAGCCCCCCAGCGTGTTTGATGATATCATTTCCAGGTTGCAACCACAAATGATACGTATTTCCTAAAATAATCTGAGCCTCTATTTGACGCAATTCTTCTGGACTCATAGTTTTAACGGTAGCTTTAGTACCAACTGGCATAAACATAGGTGTTTCAAATGAGCCATGTGGCGTATGTACAATACCTAATCTTGCACCTGATTGTTTACAAGTTTTAATATGTTCATATGTTACTGCAGGCATAAAATATATCCTCACATTCTTTTATATAATTAACATTGCATCTCCAAAACTAAAGAATCTATATTCCATTTCTACTGCTTTTTTGTATGCATTCAAAATGTACTGTCTACTACTAAACGCTGACACTAACATGACTAGCGTTGATTTTGGTAAATGGAAGTTAGTGATCAGACCATCTATAGCTTTGTATTCAAATCCAGGATAGATAAAGATATCTGTCCAACCACTTTTTTCTACAAATTCAGAGTGATCTCTACGTATTGTTTCTAGTGTTCTGGTTGAAGTCGTTCCAACAGAAATGATTCGATGACCTTTTGCTTTTGTCTCATTTAATAAATCTGCAGTTTGCTGTGTCATTTGATAATATTCACTATGCATTTCGTGATCATCGATATTATCTACACTAACTGGTCTAAATGTTCCAAGTCCAACATGCAAAGTGATAAATGCTATATTCACACCTTTTTCTTTGATAGCTTCTAATAAACTATCAGTAAAGTGTAACCCGGCAGTTGGCGCTGCAGCAGAACCGCTTTCTTTAGCATAAACAGTTTGATATCTGTTTGGATCATCTAAGCGTTCCTTAATATAAGGTGGTAAAGGCATCTCACCTAGTTCATCCAATCGTTCTTGTAAAATGCCATCATAATGCAAGCGCATAATTCTGCCACCTTGTTCTAACTCTTCAATACACTCAGCTATAATTTTGCCTTCTCCAAAGTTAAGTTTATTACCAACTTTGATACGCTTAGCTGGTTTTAATAGAACTTCCCAATCATTGCCTTCAATTTGCGTTAACATAAGCATTTCAACTTTGGCACCTGTTTCTTCTTTCAAACCAAAAAGTCTAGCTGGCATTACTCTAGTATCGTTTAATACTAACGTATCTCCCGGTTCAAAATAATTGATTATATCTCTGAAGTGAAGATGTTCCATGTCACCTGTATTTCTATCTAAAACTAATAATCTACTTTGGTCTCTATTTTTTAAAGGTGTTTGCGCAATTAGAGATTCAGGTAAATCATAGTCGAAATCTTCAATATTCAACTTACTCCCTCATTTCATTATTATGACTAAAATGTTCATGCGCTAAAGGTGTTGCTTTTCTACCGCGTGGTGTACGTTCTAAAAATCCTTTTTGAATTAAGAAAGGTTCATATACATCTTCTATAGTAATACGTTCTTCTCCAATAGAGACAGCAATCGTATCTAAGCCCACTGGTCCACCTTTATATTGATTTAAAATACAGTTCATCATCTTATGATCAATATAATCTAAGCCATAATCATCTACTTGTAATAATTTTAATGCGCGTTTTGTAGTTTCAATATATATTTGATCATCTTCATTAACTTGTTGGAAATCTCTTACTCTTTTTAATAAACGGTTTGCTACACGAGGTGTACCTCTAGAACGCTTAGCTAATTCAATGGCACTTTCATTATCAATGTCTGTTCCTAGTACCTCAGCTGTTCTTATAATGATTTCCTTCAAATCTGCTTCATTATAGTATTCTAATCTTAAATGTACTCCAAATCGATCTCTTAGCGGACCTGTTAAACTACCTGCTCTTGTAGTCGCACCTACGAGTGTAAACGGCGGTAAATCGATACGTATACTACGTGCTTCATCACCTTTTCCTATAATAATATCTAGGAAAAAATCTTCCATGGCCGGATACAATACTTCTTCAACTACACTACTTAAACGATGTATTTCGTCTATAAAAAGTACATCTCCTGGTTGTAAACCAGAAAGAATAGCAGCCAGATCCCCTGGACGTTCTAAAGAAGGTCCAGGAACCGTTCTAATATTAACTTCCATTTCATTAGCAATAATATTAGATAACGTAGTTTTACCTAATCCTGGGGGACCATATAATAGAACATGATCTAAAGGTTCTTCTCTTAATTTAGCTGCTTTTATAAATACCTCTAAATTACTTTTGATAGAAGATTGACCAATATATTGTTTTAATTTCGTAGGTCGTAAAGATAATTCGAAGTCAGATTCTTCACTATGTACAGATTGATCGACCATTCTTTCATCCATATCATTTCCCCCTTTCATTTGTTAAATTAGGTAATTAAGAAACCAACGTTTGTAGACCGATTTTAACTGCTTCATCAACAGAATTGATATTAGATTGTTTTAAAACCTTTTCTACTTTAGATAATTCACGTTTTGAGTAACCTAATGCTTCTAAAGCCAACATTGCTTCCTTAATCATAGGTTCATTATCTGTAGAGTTAGAAGTAATGTTCAATAATGTTTCACTATTTTCTTCAGTGATTTGAACTTTACCTTTTAAATCTAACACGATTTGTCGAGCAGTTTTTTTACCAATGCCTGGAAACTTAGTTAAATACGTATCATTTTCGTTTTCAATTGCTTGTTTTACTTCATTAGGCGTACTAGTAGCAAGTATAGCTAATGCTGACTTAGGACCAATACCAGTCACCTTAATTAAACTTAAGAACATATCTTTCTCTTCTTCATTAATGAAACCATAAAGTAATTGAGCGTCTTCTCTAACAATTAATGACGTATATATTTGAACTTCATTATCTAAATATTTTTGAAAACGGTATGAATTAGGTGTCTGAATCTCATAACCTACTCCGTTTACATCAACAACAACATGTGTTGGGAACAACTGTGTTAACTGCCCTTTAATATACGCGTACATTTTAGCACTTCCTTATTTACATACTCATGCTTATCAATTCAACTTTGGAAACATGTTCGATTTCTCTTAATGCTTTTATTACATCATCAATCATAAGTTCAGATGAAGACGCATTTAATGATAGAGTAATCGTCGCTTTATCTTCCATAGGTACACTTTGGTGAATTGTAAGTACTGATAATTCTAATTGAGAAATTGTATTTAATACTTGAGCCAACATTCCAACAATATCATTAACATATAAAATTAATGTAAATTCTCGATGATCTAATAATTTTTCATCAACTGGAAATATAGTTTCTCTATACTTATAGAAAGCACTTCTTGATAAACCGTATTGTTTTACAGCATCATAGATGGACAACTCAGAATTATTTTTCAAAGCATCTTTAATTTTCAGCGTTTTAATTACTGATTCTGGTAAAACGTCTTCGCGAATAAGATAAAATTTCTTATATTCTTTATTGTCCATCTTTCGCACTCCTATTCTATAAATTCAAATTCTCCACCAAGAATTCTTACAATATCTCCATTACTACAACCTCTTGCTCTAAGTGCATCATCAATACCCATAGAACGCATTTGTCTAGCAAATCTACGTACGGCTGGATCACTATTAAAGTCTGTCATCTTGAATGTTCTTTCAATAGCATTGCCACTAACAACATAAGCACCATCATCATCTCTAGTAATAGTGAATGTATCTTGAGAAGGAGTATGTTTATATACAACTCTGTTAACACCGACATTGTCATCTTCTTCAACTGAGAAATCAATATCTTTCACTTTATCTAATTGATCAGCAATTGTATAAAGTAATTGATCGATGTTATTTCTAGAAACAGCTGAAAGTGGGATAATCGTGTGTTCAGTACCTACTTCTTCTTTAAATAACTCTAAATTATCTTCAGCATCTGGCATATCCATTTTATTAGCAACAATAATTTGTGGTCTATCTTCTAAACGTTGTTTATATGCAACTAATTCTTTGTTTATCACATGATAGTCCTCAACAGGATCTCTGCCTTCCGAACCACTCATATCAATCATATGAACGATAACTTTAGTTCGTTCAACATGACGTAAAAATTGATGACCTAATCCAACTCCGTCTGACGCACCTTCTATTAAACCAGGTAAATCTGCCATAACGAAACTTCTGTTATCTGGTGTTGATACAACACCTAAATTAGGTTTAATTGTTGTAAAATGATACGCGCCAATTTTAGGTTTAGCTTTAGATACAATTGATAGCAATGTTGATTTTCCTACACTAGGGAAACCGACTAGACCAACGTCTGCTAGTAACTTCAGTTCTAAAGTTACATCAATTTCTTCACCAGGTTCACCTTTTTCACTGAAGTCTGGTGCTGGGTTTCTAGGTGTAGCAAATCGCGAATTCCCACGACCACCACGACCACCTTTAGCTACAATTGCTCTTTGACCATCTTCTACAAGGTCTGCAAGTACTTCTTCAGTTTCTATGCTTTTAACAATAGTGCCAGGTGGTACTTTTAAAACCAAATCTTCAGCATTTCTACCGTGCATATTACTGCTTTGACCATTATCACCTTTTTTTGCTTTAAAGTGTGTTTGATATCTAAAGTCTAATAAAGTTCTTAAACCTTCATCTACTTCAAATATTACTGAAGCACCTTTGCCGCCGTCTCCACCTGCTGGTCCACCAAATGGTACGTATTTTTCTCTTCTATATGCAGTAATACCATTACCGCCATCTCCTGCTTTAAGAGATATTTTGACCTGATCGACAAACATATATCTCACCTCTTTTACTTAAATTAGTTTTCATTATCTTTTTAATTATATCATTAAGTGTATTTGTAGAAAAATTTTAGTTCTACCAAAAATTGACTTTTTAAACAAAATAAAACACCAGAAGTCTTCACTTCTGGTGTTATCTAGACAAAATTATTCAGCTACTGTATATACAGAAACTTGTTTTTTGTCGCGACCTTTGCGTTCAAATTTAACAACGCCGTCGATTTTAGCGAATAATGTATCATCGCCACCACGACCTACATTTTCACCAGGGTAAATTTTAGTACCACGTTGGCGATAAAGAATTGAACCACCTGTAACGTATTGACCGTCAGCACGTTTAGCACCTAAACGTTTTGATTCAGAGTCACGTCCGTTTTTTGTAGAACTTACCCCTTTTTTAGATGCGAAGAACTGTAAGTTTAATTTTAACATCGGGATACACCTCACTTATAATTTAATCTGATATTTTCATTATATTCTTCTTCAATTGTTTGTAAAGATACAAGCATTGCTTTAAGAATTAATTGTGCTTCATCGTTATCTGTATCAACACTTCTTATATGAAAATGACCACCATCATCGTCATAATCGATATCTGGCTTTTCAGTAGTCAATCCCATAATAGCATTAACACTACCAAATAATACTGCTGAAGCTCCAGCACAGACGATGTCATGACCATATTCACCATGATCAGCATGGCCATCCATAACGACATCTGTTACTTTGCCTTCATCATTAACTGTAATATCAACAGTAATCATAATTACGCGTTAATTTTATCGATAGTTAATTTAGTATATGGTTGACGATGGCCTTTTTTACGTTTAGAGTCTTTACGACGTTTGTAAGTGAATACAGTGATTTTTTTACCGCGACCGTTTTTATTAACAGTAGCTGTAACAGTAGCACCTTCAACAGTTGGCGCACCAACTTTAACTGAATCTCCACCTACAAATAATACTTTATCAAATGTGAAAGAATCACCTTCGTTTACGTCTAATTTTTCAACGTAAATTTCTTGTCCTTCTTCTACTTTGATTTGTTTTCCACCTGTTTCAATAATAGCAAACATACTTTGCACCTCCTATATTATAAGTCACGCCATAAATAGGTGACATTGTCATTAAGTAAAGCGTTCGCACTCTTCGTTGTTTCATTCGTGATTCGAATCATTTATCTAAATAAACTCATCTCTCACTTATTTCAACGCCTCGATTGTCAATCGCTTTCTTTCTAATGACTTTTAACTTGAGTAAAGCGTTCAATTCACTTCAAATCAATTTGTACTTAAACCTATATTTGAGCGGTTGTATGTAGCTTGAAACTACTCAACTACTGCATCTTACCATTAGTTATATTCTACTGTCAATCTTGTTTTGAATTTTTCTCATAAACTTTAACATAATAGGATACAAAATAATTAACAATATTAAATTAAGAATGAATGTTGGTAGTAATCTTAATAATAAGAACTCCAATAGGTTAAATTGGATAAACCCTATTACACCATAAATAATGGCAACATAAATTTCTAAAAATATAGTACTTAATAGAATTACAATGAACAACATCACTGTGTCTCTGTAAAATATTTTAAAGAGTCTATCCATAATTACTACTGCTAAAATGTAACCAAACATATACAATCCGTAAATGCTTCCTAAATACAAGTCAGTAATAAGGCCGAAGAATATCGCAAGTATAACAGCTACACCAAAACCTCGGTATATCGTTAAAATTAATAAATACATTAAAGTTAAGTGTGGCACAAATATCACGTCAATTTTACCGAAATGTATTGGGATTACTATTCCTATCACTGTATCTATATAGAATAAAATAATCCCAATTAAGAAATAATAAATTCCCCGCATTAGTTATCCCCGCTTTCGTCATCGGGAATTGTTGAAGCATCACGTTTTGCAACATATACATGATTTAAATCAGATAAATCTGCACCTGTTTTCACTCTTACTTCTTTTGCTAAACCATATTGGTCATTTTCAACACTTGTAACTTCTCCTATGTATAAACTGCTTGGAAGTTGATCGGCTAAACCACTAGTGACTACTTTATCTCCCTTAGAGATACTATCTTTATTATTGATATCACTAATAACTAGCTCTTCGTTTTTTGCATCATAGTGATCGATTAATCCAAATACATTTTTAGATTTATGTTGAATATTCACAGATAGTTTACCAGCACGTGTATTTGTTGATATTAAATCTACTTGTGAAGAAAATTGGTTAACTTTAGTTGTTCTACCAACAAGTCCTTCTGAAGTCATAACTGCCATGTTATTTTTAATTCCAGCTTTTGATCCTTTATCAATTACAATCGTATTCATCCATTGATCCGGATTTCTAGAAATAACTGTTGTAGATATCGGATCATATTTAGATATATCTTTCATATCTAGTTCTTTTTTAAACTTCTTATTTTCAGCCTCTAATTGTTGATTTTTGGCTTCTAATTGTTTAATTTTATTCTTCGTTTCCTTTGATTCACCCTGATTAAAAAAATTACCAATAGCTCCAGTAACAAAATTCACAGGATAACTTATCAGTCGTTGCCCGAAAGATACAGAATCCCCTACATATTGCTCGGGAGGTGATTGAGATTGAGAGCGAATAGACAAACCAATTAATGCAATAAAAACAATTATTGCACATAAAACAACAATGAGTTTGTTATTTTTGAAAAATTTAAGCACCCATAACACCTCTTATAATACTTTAAAAATTTATTCTTCTTTACTATTCTATATTACTGCTGAAATGAAATAAAGCACTAACTCTCATTAAAAAGTAATTTTATTAATGCGTAAGATTAAAAAAATAAAATAAATCTCTCAAGATGCGTTTTGCTCTAGCTTTAGTCTTTTTAATGTTTGTTAACATTGATTAGTTTGTATATAAAACGGTATGTAACTCATTTTTCTTCTATACATAATATTTCAAGCCAATTATTAGTTAAAAATAATAAAAAAGCTACTAACTTAATTAAAGTCAGCAGCTTAAAAGCAAATTATTTCTAATTAATTACTCATTATTTTTTTGTTGTTTTGCTTGTTTTTCTTGTTCTTTACGTTCTTTTTTCTCATCTTCACTATATAATGTTTCTTCTTTTCTCCAACGAGCAAATAGATTTTGAGCTTTAGTTTGTTCGTTGGCACGTTGTTCTTTAGATTTTTCGACCATTGTCCACACCAACCTTTTTATTACTCTATATATAAAGGCTAACTCATTTGGAGCATGATTTCAAACATACACTACAATTAATGTTAATAAGCTTGATTATTTTTCAATTCAATATTTTGACCTAATTCATGTAAATCTTGTTGCATTTCAAATTCATTATTATAAACTCTGATAGAATCAGATCCAAATTTATATATAATAAATTCGTCTCCTCTTTGGCCTGCTAAATATTCATCATTGTAGCCCATTCTACCTATACCTGATACTGACATAAATTCTTTTTTATCTATCATATTAAATACATTCTTTATTTGACTTGTCGGTACGTTTTTAATAATATCATTATCTTCGAGTGAATAACGCTTACCATGTTGTGGTTGTTTAGAATTATTAACAGGGTTATCCATATTTCTTTCTGTTTGATTTGGAGGATTACTTATAGGGTTCCATTCTTGATCTCTTAAAAATGGCGCATACTTTAATGCGATATAAATAATGATTAAAATGGCAATGACTGCTATAATGTTTTTTATTATGCTAAATATGAATCTCATTATATATCCTCCCTTTCCATTTAAACTATTATATATAATCACAACGTAAAAATATATAGGGCTAGGGTTGTATCATAGATATATCTATAGACTGATGTCTTATTTATTAAAATTTATTATGATATAAATATGAGTTTCATGCTGTTAGGAGGTTTCCTTTATGAGTTTATTATCAATCATACTGATTGTATTACTTGTTATCTTACTCTTTAGAGTAGGTGTATCAATATTAAGATTTTTAATATCAGCTGGTATTATCATTTTATGTTTGTATCTTGTTTATCAAGGTATTGTATGGCTTATGGATAATTATGATAATTTAATCGCTTATATTCAATAATATAAAAGCTATGAAAATGAACAGTTTTATTGTGATGTTCAATCTTCATAGCTTATTTTTTTAAGTTATTTTTTAAACGTATTTGATAAAAAATTAAAGAAAATATAACTTAATGCAAGTAATACTCCCCAAATTACACCAACTATAATAGATCCAATAATGACAAGTAAAATGGAATTGTGGGATTTCGTTACCATTGTTCCGATAGTTGTTGTAATTACTATTCCGACTACAGAATAACCAATTGTGTGTAAAAATAATTTCAAATTCATAGCTTGGTTTTTAGCATTTAATCGCATAATAAATATAATTGGAATCAATACACCAATTATAAGAAATATAGTCATTTAAATGACCTCCTGGCTTATCTTTTCTCTTATTATACTATTCATTAAAAATTAATTCTAGAAACAGTTTATTCTTCTTCAAAATACCCTAACTCTACTAAACTTGTGAACTGGTTATCACCAATAATAATATGGTCTAATAAATGTATTCCTAAAATCACACCACATTCCCTTAATCTAAACGTAGTATTAATATCTTCTTCTGAAGGTGTCACATCACCTGACGGATGATTATGAACAACTATCATAGCATTGCACGATTCTTTAATTGCAACATTAAATATTTCTCTAGGATGTATGATAGAACTGTTCAAAGTTCCTATAAAAACACATTTTTGCTTAATAACCACGTTTTTTGAATTTAACAATAAAACATAAAAATGTTCCTGTTCTAAATCCTTTAATTTAGACATCATTAAATCTGCTACATCACTTGGACAAGTTATTTTTACGGATTCATGATGAGATAAACGATTCATTCTTTCACCTAATTCAAATGCTGCTTTCAAAGTAATCGCTTTATAATAACCTATCCCCTTCACTTTAATTAAGTCTTTAATAGAAAGTTTTTTTAAATCTTTAAGTGACGATGTATGACTTAATAATTCATTTGCTATATCAATACTTGAAAACCCTTTTCTACCAGTATTAATTAATATAGCTAACAATTCAGAATTTGATAGAGTGTCAGTACCATAAGTAAGTAAACGTTCTCTAGGTTTCTCTGATGTTGCCATTTCTTTGATTTTCATATAAATATTCCTCCTAAAAAATCATTCAATAGTGGAAAGTAACTAGATACAAAAATAAATGATAAAAATATAAATGGAATAAGCGGAATGCGAGTGATATTGGGATTCAAGAAGATTTTAATGAAGATTGAAATGAATCCTCCAATTATGAAAGTGAAAAGTACAATGTAAAATATATATTCAATAGGTAAAAATAAAGAGAGTATATTAAAGAGAAGAATGTCACCATATCCAATATATTGATGGATAATAAAATAGCAAATATGACTAATGATAAAAGTTAAAAAGAATGAATGTGGAAAAGTGTGATTTGTGAAGAACAATATAAGTAAGAACGTAATCAAAAAATGAATATTAATAGAGAAATAATCTATATCATTGAGAGACATAATTAATAAAAATAGATAGATTGTTAAATATATTTGGGGATTAGTATGGATTACATTGTAATAAATCAATGGTATGGGAAGCAGTGCTAGGATCTCACCAATTATATAATTATATTTCAAACGTTTATGGCAGCACCTTGAAGTACCTCTAAGTATGAGAAAACTAAAAATTGGAATTAAATCAATATATTTAATAGTTGTTTTGCAATAATCACATGTTGATCTTGATATTAAATATTGTAATTGTACTTTATCTATCGTCGAAAACTGATATAAAAAACTAAATAGTATCGAAGAGAAAAAAGCATAAACTAACATTAAGCACCCCTTTCAAATACATTATATCACAACAATAAAATAAGTAAATATTATTTAATAGTTATATAATACATAAACAACCTCTATAAAATTAATATACAAAAAACTGTCGATACAATTTTTAATTTGTATCGACAGTTTAATAAAGCCTCTTAAAATATAAGGATAATACTGCAACTTACTTATTTATTCAAAATTTAATCTAGCTTTAACTTCACTTATAAAATATAAACTACCAGTAATGACGAGACCATGTCCATTATAATTTTCAATAAACTTCGTATAATCATCAACTAATTCAACATTTTCAATGTTTTTATTCTCGATGATTTCTTCTTTTGCTAAAGCTTTAGGAAAATTAAAATCAGTCACGTAAAATTTAGAAGCAATTTCTTCCAATTTATCTAACATGTCACTAATAGGTTTACCTTTAATTGCTGAAAATAATATATCAATTTGATCTCTGCCATAATAATATTTAATAGTATCAATTAATGCTTCTACACTTTCATTATTATGGGCACCATCAATAATCATTAAAGGTTGATCTTTAACTTGTTCAATTCTGCCTACCCAGTTTACATTTTCGATGCCATCTATCATTTTGTTAAAGTCTAATTCAATAATGCCTGCTTCATTTAATTCAATTAGTGCAGTTATTGCTAATGCAGCATTTTCTTTCTGATGATCACCTAGCATATTTAAAATGATAGTTTCTAATTCATAATCTTTATATCTATAAGTAAATTCATCGTCTTGAGAAACTACAACAATGTCTCTATCCAGTTCAATAGGTGTTGCATTTTGTTCAACTGCATAGTCACGAATATATTTCAAAGCATCTTCGTTTTTCACAGAATATATTATCGGTGTATTAGGTTTAATGATATCACCTTTATCTTTAGCTATATCTAAATAACTATTTCCTAAAATATCAGTATGATCTAAACCTATACTCGTTAAAATAGAAATAATTGGATTAAATACATTCGTTGAATCATTTTTTATACCTAAGCCCGCTTCGATAATAACAAAATCAACAGGGTGTATTTCTCCAAAATATAAAAACATCATCGTTGTAATAATTTCAAATTCTGTTGCATTACCAAGCTCAGTTTCTAGTTCTAAAGTTTCACTTACAGGTTTTACACGAGAGACAAGTTCAACAATCTCGTCATTTGTAATTGGTTGGCCATTTAAACTTATACGCTCATTAAATGTTTCGATATAAGGAGAAGTAAAAGTCCCTACTTCATAATTATTCTCAACCAATGCTGATCTTAAATAAGCCACAGTTGAACCTTTGCCATTCGTACCACCAACATGTATTCCTTTTATATTATCTTGAGGATTATTTAGTTTTTCTAACATCCATTCCATACGTTTCACGCCTGGTTTGATGCCAAACTTCGTTCTTTCATGTATCCAATAAAGGCTTTCAAGGTAATTCATGACACATACTCCTATGATTTTAATTGTTCAATTCTTGCTTTAACACCATCATATTTTTCTTTATAATGCTTTTGCTTTTCTTTTTCTTCATTAATAATTTTTTCGGGTGCTTTATTTACAAAGTTTTCGTTGGCTAATTTCTTATCTACTCGGTCAAGTTCACTTTGCAATTTATCTAATTCTTTTTCTAAACGAGCAATTTCTTTATCCATATCAATTAATCCTTCTAAAGGTAAAATGACTTTGCCTGCTAATACTACAGAAGTCATAGCTTTTTCAGGAATTTCGATATTCACATCTATATTTAATTCACTAGGATGACAGAATCGTTCAATGTAATCAGCATTTTCAGTAAGTGTTGATTTAATATTTTCATCTTTAGCTTGAATCATAATTGGTATCGCTTTAGATAAAGGTGTATTAACTTCAACTCGTGATTGTCTTACTGATTTAATAATCTCAACTAGTTGTTGCATCGTTTGTTTACTATCATCAAACATTAATTCTTGGTTTACTGTAGGCCATGCTGCATTAACAATTGTTTCTCCTTCATGAGGCAAGCTTTGCCAAATTTTTTCAGTAACAAATGGCATAAATGGATGCAACATTCTCATAATACGATCTAATACATAACTTAGTACAGAACGTGTTATTTGTTTTTGTTCTTCATCTTCACCATTCATTGGTATTTTACTCATTTCAATATACCAATCACAGAACTCATCCCAAATGAAGTTATATAACGCACGACCTACTTCACCGAATTCATATTTATCACTTAAATCAGTCACTGTCGCAATCGTTTCATTTAATCTAGTTAAAATCCATTTATCTGCTAAAGATAAGTTACCAGATAAATCGATATCTTCAACATTAAATTCTTCCCCAATATTCATTAAACTAAATCGTGCTGCATTCCAAATTTTATTAATAAAATTCCATACAGATTCAACTTTTTCTGTTGAATAACGCAAATCTTGTCCTGGTGCTGAACCAGTAGCTAGGAAGTATCTTAAACTGTCTGCCCCATATTCATCGATAACATCCATTGGGTCTACACCATTACCAAGAGACTTACTCATTTTGCGTCCATCTTCTGCTCTAACTAAACCATGTAATAGAACATCATTAAAAGGTCTACGATCTGTGAATTCAAGACCTTGGAAAATCATACGAGCTATCCAGAAGAAAATAATATCATAACCAGTTACAAGCGCATTGGTAGGGAAATAACGTTTAAAATCATCAGCATCAGTATCTGGCCAACCTAAAGTTGAAAACGGCCATAGCGCACTTGAGAACCATGTATCTAAAACATCTTCATCTTGAGTCCAGTTCTCAATATCTTCTGGCGCACTTTCACCTACAAAAATTTCACCTGTTTCTTTATGATACCAAGCAGGAATTTGGTGGCCCCACCATAATTGTCTTGAAATAGTCCAATCACGAATTTCTTCCATCCAACGATTAAAAGTATTTTCAAATCTAGGAGGATAAAAATCGATACGATCATCAGTTTTTTGATTATCTAACGCACGTTGTGCTAATGGCTTCATTTTTACAAACCATTGTGTTGATAAATATGGTTCGACTACAGCACCAGATCTTTCAGAATGTCCTACTGAATGTTCGTGCTCTTCAATTTTAATAACTAAATCTTGCTCTTTTAAATCTTCAACTAGTTGTTTACGACATTCGAATCTTTCAAGTCCTTCATATTTTCCAGCTTTATCATTCATATGACCTTTTTCATCCATAACGATGATGTTTTCTAAATCATGACGTTGACCAATTTCGAAGTCATTAGGATCATGTGCAGGTGTTACTTTCATTGCACCAGAACCAAATTCAATATCGACATATTCATCTGCTAAAATAGGTAGTTCTCTTCCCACAATTGGTAATATAACTTTTTTCCCTATAACATCTTTATATCTTTCATCATTAGGGTTAACAACAATCGCTGTATCACCTAACATTGTTTCTGGTCGAGTCGTTGCAATTTCAATATATCCATCGCCGTCTGCATATGGATATTTAAAATGATAAAACGCACCTTGAACATCTTCATGGATAACTTCAATATCAGATAATGCAGTACGCGCTTGAGGATCCCAGTTAATAATACGTTCTCCTCTATAGATAATACCTTTATTATAAAGATCTACGAATACTTTTTTAACAGCTTTACTTAAGCCATCATCTAAAGTAAAACGTTCTCTACTATAATCAAGTCCAAGTCCTAATTTAGACCATTGTTGGCGAATAAATGAAGCGTATTCTTCTTTCCAATCCCAAGCTTGTTCTAAAAATTTCTCACGACCGATATCATGACGAGAAATACCTTGTTCATTAAGTTTAGCTTCAACTTTAGCTTGAGTAGCAATTCCGGCATGGTCCATACCTGGTAAATATAACGTGTCATATCCTTGCATACGTTTCATACGTGTAATAATATCTTGTAATGTAGTATCCCAAGCATGACCTAAATGTAATTTACCGGTCACATTAGGTGGTGGAATTACTATTGTGTAAGTTTCTTTATTTGTATCTTCTGATGGTTTAAAGTAACCATTTTTCACCCATTCATCATATCTTCCCGCTTCTACTTCGCGTGGATTATATTTTGGTTTCATTTCCATATTGTTGTTTCCTCCTCAAAAAATAAAAAAGAACACCCTTCCTATTATCATAGGACGGATGTTCCGTGGTACCACCTATATTCAAGAAAGTATTTTAGATTAAGATTTTATCTTATCCTATACTTTCGAGCACTCTAGAATTGATTAACGCTCAAACACGCTTTTGCCTACTATCGATACATCTATTCAGCAAAAGAACTTAGTGGGCTACCTTCAGTAACAATTATCTATGTATTTTCACCAACCATACACTCTCTAATAAGTAATTAAAACCTACTCTTCCCAAACATTATATTCATTTACTTAATTATAGTATAATGGAAATTCACATAAGTCAATCTATTAGGAGGAATTTTATGAACCCTTGTGCCTTTGGTACTAAAGATCCTATTTATATTGAATATCATGATCAAGTATGGGGACACCCCATGTATGATAGCAAAGATTTATTTAAATTATTAGCCTTAGAATCTCAACATGCTGGACTGTCCTGGCTTACTATATTAAAAAAGAAAGCATCGTATGAGGAAGCTTTTTATCAATTTGAACCTGAAAAAGTTGCATCAATGACTGAAGATGATGTCGATAGATTAATGGATTTTCCTAATATTATTCATAACCGTAAAAAAATAGAAGCTATTATTGGCCAAGCTAAAGGTTATTTAAAAATTGAACAAGATTATGGTAGCTTTAGTGACTATTTATGGTCATATGTTGATGGTAAACCTATAGATTTGGGATATGAAGTTCCTGAAGATCGAATTACCGTTGATGAACGTGCAACTCAACTTTCTAAAGATTTAAAGAAATACGGATTTAAATTTCTAGGTCCAGTCACAGTATTTTCATTTTTAGAAGCTGCAGGTCTATATGATGCACATTTAAAAGACTGTCCTCAAAAACCTAAGCATTAATTAGATATAATATATAAGCGCATATAATTGGTATACAATCACACCATTTATATGCGCTTATTATAATTTATTGCTGTCTAGCTCTATATTTTAGGAAATAATTGATTAAAGGCGCTATTAAAAATAATATAAAAAAGATTCTAAATATATGATAACTTGAAATCATAGCTACATCTGCACCAGTTTCGATAGCAACCAATACTATCTGACTCATACCTCCTGGAGCAGCCCCTAGGAATAATTCATTAATAGAATCATGCGTGAATAGATGTAATACACATACCATTATAAATGCAGCTATAATGAGCATTATATTTTGAAATGCAATAGCAACCGCAATTCTTCCTTTTAAATCTGAAAGTAGTCTTGCAATTTGTAAGCCTATTCTAATCATATAGATTACTTGTGCAGAAGCGAGCAACCAGTTGTCTAATGCAAAAGTAATATCAGTAGATATATTCCATATAATTAATACAACAATTGGTGCTAATAACTGTTTTGTAGGAAAATTAATTTTTGTCATTAGCCAATATACTAAAATAATGGAGACAATTAATATACAAACTTGCCAAAAATTTAGTACATGAGTTAGCGGTTGCGCTTTAACTATATGTCCTTCACTACTTTGATCGTTTTTAAAGAAATATGAAATTAATGGGACTAAGATGACTACAAATATAATACGTGATGTTTGCGTTAAACTCACTACTAGTATGTTCGCTTTTTTATCTTCTTCAGCCATGACTAACATTTGGCTCAATGCTCCTGGAATCACACTCAATATAGCCGTTTCAGTATTAACTTTAGCTATTTTTTTAAAGAAATAAGCAATTAATAATGCTAATACTAATAATAATACTGACACTATTACAATTGAAAACCAGCTTGCTTGAATATCTTTTATTACAGTTCTAGTAAAAGTAGAACCAATTTGTACACCTAAACAAATCAATCCGATTTGGCTTAACCAAAATGGCCATTTTATATCTAATTTAAATACTTTAATACATAAAATGGCGGCTATGATAGGACCGAACATAAATGGCAATAAGATATGTGATACTTTTAGAAGCAAACTTATCAACACAGATAATACCAATATTATCAGGTTATTTATATATATTGTTTTCATTCACACACTACCTTTATTAAAGTATCAGGATTTATTATAATTACGTTATTTTATTATACCAATACTAGCTATATATTAAACGAGCCATACTCATTTGCTTAGCAAAAAGTATGGCTCTTTTAAAATAATTCAAAACTTCAATTTCTATGTTTAAATAGTTAGTTATTTTACAATTCGACTTAATGAGTTATCAAAGGCTTGAATTGTTTTTTCAATATCTTCTTTAGTATGTGCAGTTGATAAAAATGTACCTTCAAATTGAGATGGTGGTAAGAATACGCCTTCTTTTGCCATTTCTCTATACATCTCACTAAATAATTTTAAGTCACTTTTATTTGCTTGTTCGAAGTTTGTAACTGGACCTTCATTTAGGAAGTATCCAATCATTGAACCTGCGCGGTTAACAGTAATTGGAACATTATGTTTTGCAAACACTTCTTTTAGTCCTTTTTCAAGTAAGTCACCTAATTCATTGAAATAATCATATGATTCTGGTCTTAATTGACTTAAAGTTTCGTAGCCACTTGTCATTGCTAAAGGATTACCTGATAAAGTACCCGCTTGATAAATATTTCCTACAGGAGCTATTTGATCCATTATTTCTTTTTTACCACCAAATGCGCCTACTGGTAAACCTCCACCAATAACTTTACCTAAACATGTTAAATCAGGTGTTACACCAAAATATCCTTGAGCACAATTATAACCTACTCTAAAACCAGTCATAACTTCATCAAATATCAACAGAGAACCATATTCATTAGTTATATCTCTTAGACCTTGTAAAAATCCTTCAACTGGAGGAACAACACCCATATTACCTGCTACTGGTTCAACGATGATACCCGCAATGTCATCACCATATTTTTCAAAAGCAAGACGTAAAGATTCAAGATCATTATAAGGAACTGTGATAGTATTTTTAGCGATACCTTCTGGTACACCAGGTGAATCTGGTAAACCTAATGTAGCAACGCCTGACCCTGCTTTAATTAATAATGAATCACTATGACCATGATAGCACCCTTCAAATTTAACTATTTTATTACGTCCTGTATAACCACGTGCTAATCTTAACGTATCTAATGTTGCTTCAGTTCCTGATGATACCATTCTAACTTTTTCAATTGATGGAACTCGATCAATTACTAATTGCGCTAATTTATTTTCTTGTAATGTTGAAGCACCGAAGCTCGTACCATTATCTACAGCTTTGTGAAGATTTTCAATAACTTGTTTATTTTTATGACCTAAAATAAGTGGTCCCCAACTAAGTACATAGTCAATATATTCATTACCATCTATATCGTATATTTTTGAACCTTCTGCATGATCCATAAAAATAGCTGGTGTATCTACTGATTTAAAAGCACGAACCGGGCTATTAACACCACCTGGCATTAAGTCTTCAGCAACTTCCATTGCTTTAATTGATTTTTCATATCCCATTGTATTTGCCTCCTCTTTATTAATCATTTGGTTATTTATCTAAATACTGGCAAATATCTTTAGCAAAGTAAGTAATAATCATATCTGCACCAGCACGTTTCATTGAAACCATTTGTTCCATAACTACTTTTTCTTCATCAATCCAACCATTTAAAGCAGCTGCTTTTGTCATACTATATTCCCCACTTACATTATATGCAACAACAGGAATATTAGTATTATTTCTAACATCGCGAACAATATCTAAGTAACTTAAAGCTGGTTTAACAATCATCATGTCACAACCTTCTTTTAAATCACTTTCTAATTCTCTAAGTGCTTCTAAACGATTGGCAGGATCCATTTGATATGTCTTACGGTCTCCAAATGAAGGAGCAGAATCAGCTGCATCTCTAAACGGACCGAAGAAACTTGATGCATATTTAATACCATAACTCATAATTGGTACATTTTGATATCCTGCATCATCTAATCCTTGTCTAATTTCTGCTACAAAGCCATCCATCATATTACTTGGTGCTATGATGTCTGCACCTGCTTCTACTTGAGAAATAGCTGTTTTAACTAATAAAGGTAATGATTTATCATTATCAACATCATGAGTATGATCATCAATGACGCCACAATGGCCATGGTCTGTATATTCACATAAACATGTGTCTGCAACGATTAATAAATCACTGTACATTTTTTTAGCTATTCTAGTTGCTTCTTGAATAACACCATTATGATCATATGCACCAGAACCAACATCATCTTTTTCATTAGGTACACCGAAGAACATAATTGCTCTAATACCTAAATCATAAGCTTCTTTTATTTCTTCGTGTAATAAATTCAAGCTTATTTGATATATACCTGGTAGTGATTTAATTTCACTTTTCACGTCATCTTTTTCAACTACAAATATAGGATAAATTAAATCTTCTTTTCTAACATGTGTTTCTCGCACCATATCTCGCATTGTTCGAGAAGAACGTAATCTTCTATGTCTATCAAATTTCATTTTTGTCCCTACTTTCTAATATTTTATCTATTATCGACGCTAATGTTTGTTTATTTGCAATCTTTACTGTTTGATTAAAAGAATGAAGTGTTTCAGCCGTTTGCTTACCAATTGCAAAGTAATGATCAAACTTAGGTATCGGGTCTTCATTAAAATAATAACGCACTGAAGACGAACTTGAAAATGTTAAAGCATCAATTTTGTGATTATTGATTAGAGATTTCACTTCTTTGATATTTTGATAATTAGGTATAGGTTCATACAAATCAATTTTAACTACATCATTTGTTTTTGATAACTCATCATATAAATACGGTCTAGCTTGTTTACTTGAAGGTAAAAGTATCTTTTGATTGTGTTCTGAGAATTGATTTATAAATCCTTCTTGTGAATAATCAATTGGAATGAAATCTACTGATATATCTAATGATTGACAATATTCAGCAGTTTTTTTACCTATTGCAGCTACCTTTTGATAATTTACCAAATTCATATATTTTAAAAAATATTTGACTGCATTTTTAGACGAAAAAATAAGCCAGTCATAGTTATTTTTTAACAAGTTTTCATCAAAATAAAGTGATTGTATTTCTATAAATGGTTTATGAATAATCTCAACCAAATCACTTTGAAATTTACTTGTTTGTGTCATAACTACAACTGGTCTCATTTTTAAGTGTCACCTCGAAGATTATTGTTCTTCATTTAATTTCCTAATAATTTCATAAGCACCTTGTTCTTTTAAAACACGACTAACTTCTCTACCAAGTTCTACTGGAGAAGTACCTATAGCAGTATGTTCATATCGTTCAGTACCATCAGGTGTCATGATTAATCCTGTGAATTCTATTTCTTTACTGCCATTAATCGTAGCATAGCCACCGATAGGAACTTGGCAACTACCATCCATCCCAGCTAAAAATGTTCTTTCAGCAGTCACACATTTTTCTACATCTTCGTTATGAACTTCTTTTAAAAGCTCTAACAATTCAGCATCATCGCTTCTACATTCAATACCTAATGCACCTTGACCAATGGCTGGAAGTAAAATATCTTTATCTAAATAAGTTGTCACTATATCATCTGACCAACCCATACGTTTTAATCCAGCAGCGGCAAGTATAATTGCATCATAATCTTCGGTTTCTAATTTTTTTAGACGTGTATCAATATTACCTCTAATCCATTTTATTTCTAAATGTGGATATTTGGCTAAAATTTGAGCACCTCTTCTTAACGAACTTGTTCCAACGATGCTTCCTTCTGGCAACTCTCTTAGAGGAGTATGATCTTTAGAAATATATGCATCAAATGGAATTTCTCTATCAGGAATACATCCTAATGTCAGTCCTTCTGGAATAATACTTGGAACGTCTTTTAAAGAATGTATAGCCATATCTATTTCTTTATTGAATAATTCGTTTTGGATTTCTTTAACAAATAAACCTTTGCCACCAACTTTAGATAACTGTTTATCAACAATACGGTCACCTTTAGTTACTATTTCTTTAATTTCTATATCTAAGTCAGGTCGTACTTGTTTCAACTTATCTATAAATTGTTGACTTTGTGTTAAGGCTAGTTTACTTCTTCGAGATCCAACCACTAACTTACGCATTTTGCTGCCTCCTAAACAATCACTCAATCTTATTATATATTTCAATGCTATTAATTTTAACTACTATTAATTATGAGAAATGAGTAGTAAAAAACAAATTAATCATGCATAAACAGAATAAAATAATATTAAAGTATATAAGATATCTTTGAATGAAAACTTTTCTCACTCTAAATATTAAATAAATACCATACAATATTGTAATGATAGTTGAAAAGATAACTTTAGGATCAATAAAGATTCGTTCTCCTACAGAGAAAACACCCCATTGAGCGCCTAAAATAATACTAATTATGAGTATAATCCAACCTGTTAAAGTTGTAAAAAATACAATAGATTCAAGTGTGGCTACACTTCCGATTCTAAAGTATTTTTGATCAAAATTCTTTTCTTTTAAATTACGATATTGAATGATATAAAGTAAACAATTTACAAATGCTAGTGCAAAAAAGGCATAACTCAATATAGCTAAACCTATATGAACAAGTAATAATTCATTGATTACTGCAATTTGCTGAACTTGGCTATGATATCTGTTAGGTTCAAACGTAATCATTGCCATAAGGATAAAACCAATTAAATTTAAAAAGAAAACAGAAAAATTTAATGTTTTTATTAAATTCAAAATCAGTGATATTGAAATAATAATCCACGTCAACGAGAAAAATACGTCGAATAAAGAACCTAATGGCACATGTTTTGTTTGTATAATAAAAACAGATAAAGAGATTGTTTGTAAAACCCAAACAATCCCTAATGTATACATGCCAAATACTCTAATCTTATGACTTTTACGT
Source organism: Staphylococcus sp. FSL H8-0121 (assembly GCF_038008425.1). Taxonomy (NCBI): domain Bacteria; kingdom Bacillati; phylum Bacillota; class Bacilli; order Caryophanales; family Staphylococcaceae; genus Staphylococcus; species Staphylococcus sp. FSL H8-0121. The sequence continues at coordinate 177,720 of NZ_JBBOZB010000001.1, read as the reverse complement.
ACAAAATCTAGAAAATAGCAAACAATGCTTATCAAATATATAATTAATATTATTTCATGAAATCTAATAAACAGGTTTTCTTGCATATCATCACCATATTAATATGCTTATTCAAAACTAAAAATTCGACGAGCCGAAATTTCTTTAGCCTTACTTTCTTTGTGCTGTCTTGCTTGTTCATAAGGATTTTCAGCTTCTATGTCAAAAATGCTTTGAAAGAGCTCTAATTTTTCGTTACTTTTCTTATCACTACTTAATTCTTTAGCCTGCTTAATAGGATCTTTTAACATTTGGTTAATAATACTTTTCGTATGTTTAGAAATGATTTTTCTTTCTCTTTCTGATAAATCAGGTAACTTTCTATCAATACTATCCATAGTCTCAGATTGAATATTCATTGCTTTTTCACGTAATGCTCTAATAACTGGTACCACACCTAACATATTTACCCAATCATTATGAGTTTCAATCTCACTAGGTATTTGCTCAACAATAGTTTGTGCAGCTAACTGACGTTCTCTTAAGTTCGCATCTACGAGTCCTTTTAAATCATCTACGTCGTAGTTGAAAATATTGTTAATGGCATCAATACCTGGTTCTATGTCTCGTGGAACTGCAATATCAACGAGTAATAAAGAATCTAATTTACGATGATTAGCAATAGATTCAATCATATCGTTGGTAATGATATATGATTCTGAGCTTGTAGAACTGATAACAATATCAGCATGTTGTAATAAAGTTGGTAATTCATCTAAAGATTGATAGTTAACTTGATGTTTTTCAGCTAAAGTTTTAGCTTTACTCAAAGTTCTATTAACAATAGTTATATCTGTAATTCCTGATCCTAAAAGATTTAAGAGTGATAGTTCACTCATTTCCCCTGCACCAACAATGACAGCTTGTTTATGTTTTAGTTTTCCGAATACCTTTTTAGCTAATTCAACAGCTGCATATGAAACACTAACAGCATTATCTGCAATATCAGTTTCACTATGCGCTTTTTTAGCAAAAGTAATTGCCTGTTTAAATAAATGATTAAAAATTGTTCCTGTTGTACCTGTTTCTTGAGCTAAGAAAAATGCATCTCGCATTTGACCAAGAATTTGTGTTTCACCAAGTACAATAGAATCTAATCCAGAAGTAACTCGCAATAGATGTTCTACTGCTTCGTCCCCCACTTTAACTTCTGACATATCTTTAATATCATCTACTTCAAATCCAAATTTACGTGCTAAAAATCTTTGGACGTAATAACGACCTGTATGGATTTGATCAACAACGGCGTATACTTCAGTACGATTGCATGTAGATAAAATAACATCTTCTAAGATGGATTTAGTTTCATATAAATCTTCATGGGCTAATCGTAAGGCATCATCTCTAAAAGCAACCTGCTCTCTTAGTGCTACATCAGCAGTTCGATGATTAATGCTTATTGCTATAAAATGCATTTATAACGCCCTCCATATACTTACAATAACACAAGTATAACACATTTGAATCTTTTATTAAGTCGATTGCTCAAATAAATTAGAAAGATTCTAATCTACATTCAATTTTTTGTCAAAATTGTTACTAATTTCTTTAAATCTCATAAAAATATTGTATATATAGAAATGTTTATGTGAATATTTAAAGTAATTATAAATAAGACTCGATAAGATCCCAAATTTGTTGTTGTTTATTATTTTTGACAGAAGAATAACTTACAATCGTATCGCCATCTTCTAAATCTAATTTATGTTTAATATTAATTAAATGCTTTTGTACTTTCCCTTTAGGAATTTTATCTTCTTTAGTACATATAATTAGCGTCGGTATATCAAAGTGTTTTAAATAATTATACATGAGCACGTCATCTTCAGTTGGATTATGTCTCAAATCAACAAGTTGGATAACGAGTTGTAATTTTTGACGTGTTGTTAAATATTCTTCAATCATTTTGCCGAATTTTTCACGTTGTACTTTACTTACTTTCGCATATCCGTAACCGGGCACATCTACAAACACAAGCTGGTCATCGATATTAAAGAAATTTAATGTTTGAGTTTTACCAGGTTGTTGTGAAGTTCTTGCCATGTTTTTACGACCTATCATACTATTAATAAATGATGATTTCCCCACATTTGAACGTCCGCTTAATGCAACTTCTGGTACTTCTGTTTCTGGGTACTGTTCTTCTTTGACAGCACTTATAATTAAATCTATATTATTAGGATTAATTTTCATTGGTGATCCTCTCTTTACTTATTTCTCACATTAACACTTTACCATTACTCCTATATTAATGTCATCCTACATTTTCAAATAGAAGTAAATCACTCATTTTCTAAACAAAAAAATAGAGCCACAAACATGTGACTCTATTTAAACGTTATTTATGCTGATGTTTTACTATCATTAATTAGATTACCTTCTGAATCATATAATTCAGGTTCAACTTCATCATTGATTGTTTTTTCGGTAATGACGACTTTAGTAACATCTTCTGATGATGGTACATCGTACATAATATCAATTAGTGCTTCTTCAATTATTGAACGAAGACCACGTGCCCCTGTTTTACGTGCAATAGCTTTTTCACTAATAGCAGATAAAGATTCATCGCTAAATACTAATTCAACGTTATCTAATTCAAGCATTTTAGTATATTGTTTAACTAATGCATTTTTAGGTTGAGTTAATATATTTTTAAGTGCATCTACATCTAGCGTTTCTAAGTTAGCTACAATTGGAACACGACCGATAAATTCTGGAATTAAACCATAAGACTGTAAATCTTCTGGTCTAATTTGTTCTAGTAATGCTTCTTCATCATATTTGTCTGCTTCATTACTAGCAAATCCAATTACTTTTTCACCTAAACGACGTTTAATTACTTCATCGATACCATCAAATGCACCACCAAGGATGAATAAGATATTTGTAGTATCAATTTGAATCAATTCTTGGTTCGGATGCTTACGTCCACCTTGAGGAGGTACACTAGCAGTCGTACCTTCTAAGATTTTTAATAGTGCTTGTTGAACACCTTCACCGGAAACATCTCGTGTAATTGATGTGTTTTCAGATTTTCTTGCAATTTTGTCAATTTCATCAACGTATATAATACCTTTTTCAGCTTTGTCTATATCAAAGTCTGCTGCTTGAATTAAGCGTAATAAGATATTTTCAACGTCGTCACCAACATAGCCAGCTTCAGTTAAACTAGTAGCATCTGCAATTGCAAATGGAACATTTAATGTTTTAGCTAATGTTTGTGCTAATAATGTTTTACCACTACCTGTTGGTCCGATTAATGCGATATTACTTTTTTGTAATTCAACATCATCTTCATTAGGGCCTAGTTGTTGAATACGTTTATAGTGATTATATACAGCTACAGATAAAGCTTTTTTAGCCTTTTCTTGACCGATTACATATTCATTTAAATGGTCCATAATCTCTTTAGGAGTTGGTAATTCTGTTAATTCTTCTGAAGAATTTTGTGCTAATTCTTCTTCAACGATTTCTGAGCATAGTTCAATACACTCATTACAAATATACACGCCACTTCCTGCAACTAATTTCTTAACTTGATCTTGATCTTTACCGCAGAAAGAGCATTTTAAATTTTCTTCATCTTCATTGAATTTGAACATTCTTTTCTACACCCCTATTCCATAAAGACTATACTAGATAGCATTCTATAATGCAACATAATAACATTCAATTTATTTGCTTAAAAAATAGGAAAGAGTGGGACTGAATTCAAACTGTTATAGATTGAACTCATGGCCCCACCCCACAAGATAGATTATCTTATTAAACCTTCCAATTATTAATATAAGAATAATAATATTAAATGTTTGTTGCTGTAGAGGATATCTATAAATTAGTCTTCTTTACTACCTTCAACTAATTTTGCATTATCTTTTAATAAGTCAATTACTTTTTGAATACGAACATCGTTTTTCACGATATCAGTATTACCTAATGTGTTTTTAATATCTTCTACAGAGATATTAAATTGTTCGCTCATTTTTTCTAATTCTTTATCGATATCTTCGTCAGTAACTTCGATATTTTCAGCATCAGCAATTGCAGTTAATGTTAAGTTTGTTTTAACACGTTGTTCTGCATCGTCTTTCATTTGTTCTCTTAATTGAGATTCATTTTGACCTGAAATTTGGAAGTAAGTTTGTAAGTCTAGACCTTGTTGTTGAATTCTTTGGCCAAATTCTTGAACCATACGATCTAATTCTGTATCGATCATTGCTTGAGGAATGTCGATAGTAGCATTTTCAGTTGCTTTGTTAATAGCTTCTTCTTTTTCAGTGTTTTCAGCTTCTGTTGCTTTTTGTTCAGCTAAACGTTTACGTAAATTTTCTTTGTATTCATCAACTGAATTTGCTTCAGAATCTAATTCATTAGCTACTTCATCGTCTAATTCAGGTACTTCTTTATATTTAATTTCATTTACTTTTGTTTTGAACGTAGCTTCTTTGCCAGCTAATTCTTCAGCATGGTATTCTTCTGGGAAAGTGACTACTACATCTTTTTCTTCTCCAGTTTTCATACCTTCTAATTGCTCTTCGAAACCTGGGATAAATGAACCTGAACCAACTTCTAGGTCGTAACCTTCAGCTTGTCCACCTTCAAATTCTTCACCATCAACTGATCCGCTGAAATCAATATTAACAGTGTCGCCATTTTCAACAGCGCCATCTTCTTTAACAACCATTTCAGCCATATGACTTAAACTATGGTTAATTGATTCTTCTAATTCTTCATCAGTTAATTCAGTTTCTTGTTTTTCAATTTCTAAACCTTTGTAGTCACCTAATTTAACTTCTGGTTCAACAGTTACAGTAGCTTCAAAAATGAAATCTTTACCTTTTTCAATTTGAGTTACATTAACTTCAGGTTGAGCAACAGGTTTAATATCTGTTTCATCAATTGCTTCACCATAAGCTTCAGGTAATAAGATGTCTACTGCGTCTTGATATAACGCTTCAACGCCAAAACGTTGTTCGAAAATTGGACGAGGCACTTTACCTTTACGGAATCCAGGTACATTAATTTGTTTAACTACTTTTTTAAATGCTTGATCTAATGCTTTATCTACTTTTTCTGCTGGAACAGTAACTGTTAATAATCCTTCGTTACCTTCCTTTTTTTCCCAAGTTGCTGTCATGTATAAATACCTCCATGAATAACTATTTTATTTTTTCAACTTCCCTATTATAGCATAGGTCAATTACGTACACAAACATTGAAATTGCAACGTTTGTGAAATTATTTACTACTTATTTCAATTAAATTTCACGTTAAATGATTTATTTCTCTTTTGCAAGAAATTAAATTCGAATTCAACTTTCTAATTGTTTTATAAAAGTTAATGCCTCTTCTTTCACCACATTCTTTTCTATACCAATCATTCCTTTAAAATAAACATCATATGCTTTTGTCCATTCATCAATGGTAAATATTTCTTCTATATTAAGAGGATATAATAATATAGAATGATTGTTCATAATGTGGTTCGCCTCGTCTACAATATGTAAAGCACCGTCTTCTAATTGATTAATCACTTCAGGTATAATTCGAGTTTTCATAGTTGTATGTTCAAGACCTTTTAAATCTTTTGGTTTAATTTCTGATGTATAACCGTATTTATCAATTCTTATAGGCTCCTCTGATTGAGCGAATCTTAAATACTCTATCATTAAACTTATAATATTATTTTCAAAGGAATAATTGTTTAATAAATAATTTATCGATTCTTTAAAGTCAAAATGTCCATTATCTATTAATTGAAGTAAGATATGAGTTTGTTCTCTGGTACTTAAGTGATTAAATTCAGTTAAAGATTGTGAAAGTTGTTGTTTATTAGATTGTAACTGAGCTTGTGCATATTCTTTTAAAGGAAATAACTCCATTCTTGTCTTATGATCACGCACTTCATCTATAATTTGATTTATGACTTCAACAGCTTCATAGTATTGTTCTAATCCATTTAAACTTTTAACGTAATAAATCATTAAATCATCATATCTGTTTAAACCTTTTTTTAATAAGATGATTGCTTCTTCTCTCAATTCTAAAAATGCATTCATTTGATATAACATGTTGCATTTTGTCATAGCCAAATTTTCATCTAAATCGAATTGACTTTCATATTGTTCAAATAGATTATACATTTCATCAAAATTTTGCGTTAACTCAGCTTGTTTGATTTCTTTTTTTAATTTTCCCTCTGATAATGGAAACGGAATGATATCTGACATTCATTTTGCACCTCAATTATTATAAATCTTGAAGAATTAATGCACTCCATGTCTCAAAGTCATCATAAGATTCAATTTTTCCTTTTTCAATCCATTTAATTCTTAAAGTGTCTGTTTCTTTAGCTTCTACATCGTTAGAATTCACAGTGATTTTAAAAACAACACCCATGTGAACTTTACCAACATCGTTATTATCGTCATTTATGAATCCAATATATTCCATATTTTGAGAATCTTCTGTAGATAGACCTACTTCTTCTTCTAATTCTCTTTGAGCGTTGACTCGTAATACTTCATTGATTGAATCTGCTCCGACAACATCATTCATGTGTCCACCTACACCTATAGATGATTGTCCATGTAAACGTTCTTCTCCTCCACCAGATAGGCGTTCATAAACAAGGATTTCGCCATTTTGGTTTTCTAAAAGACAATATGAGATAAGTTGTTTATAGTCTGGGTTCTCTTCCATATCTCCTCTACGTTTAACTTCATAATGACTTAATGAATTAAAAATATTATCGCCTTTTACATCACTTTTCGATAGAAAGCCATTAAACGCATTTGTTTCATTATCAAAAAGAGTTGTTCTTGGTACTACAATAATTTGCTCATCAAATTTAGACATACTTTTCTCCTTTATACTTACTTTTATGAATTCATTCTATCAAAATTATTTTCAAATCGCGATTTATAACTTTTCATTGTTTTATAAAATTATAGTTAAATATAATATTTGGTCGAAGAAATATAAATAAAAGCTGGGACATCATAAAATGTCTCAGCTTTTATAATTTGATAAAGATTAGAAAGGTTTTCCTATCTTATCAAAGATTAATTTATTTTAAAGCGTCTTTAGCTTTTGATACTAATTCACCGAAAGCTTTGTCGTCTGAAATAGCAATTTCAGATAACATTTTACGGTTAATATCGATGTCAGCTTTTTTCAAGCCGTTCATTAATTTTGAATAGCTCATGTCATGTTTACGAGCTGCTGCATTGATACGTGTAATCCATAATTTACGGAAATCACGTTTACGTTGACGACGGTCACGGAATGCATATTGACCTGATTTCATGACTTGTTGTTTAGCTACTTTATATAATGTATGTTTTGAACCGAAGTAACCTTTAGCTAATTTAATCGTTTTTTTACGACGTGCTCTTGTTACTGTTCCACCTTTTACTCGTGGCATATTAAATTCCTCCTTAGATTCTATCTACGTTATTAATCGATAATCGTTAATTTCATTATTTTTTATAAGATAATAATTGTTTTACGCGTTTCATATCACTTTTAGAAACTAATCTACTTTTACGTAATTGACGTTTCTGTTTAGTGTTTTTGTTTGCGAATAAGTGAGATGTGAAAGCTCTTGAACGTTTTAATTGACCTGAACCAGTTCTTTTAACACGTTTTGCTGCTCCACGGTGAGTTTTCATTTTAGGCATGATTCATTTCCTCCTAGAAATTAATTTAATTATTTTTCATTAATTGGTGCTAACATAAGGAACATTTGACGGCCTTCCATTTTAGGCTTCTGTTCTACAGTAGCAAGGTCTTTACATTCTTCAGCAAATTTTTCTAATTGGCGTTGACCAATTTCTTTATGCGTAATTGCACGACCTCTGAAACGAATTGAAACTTTACATTTATCGCCTTTAGAAAGGAATTTACGTCCATTTTTCAATTTTGTTTGGAAATCGTGTTCCTCAATTGTTGGACTTAAACGAATTTCTTTAACGTTAATTGTTTTTTGTTTCTTCTTCATTTCTTTTTCTTTTTTCTGTTGTTCGAATTTGAATTTACCGTAATCCATAATTCTAGCAACAGGTGGTTTAGCATTTGGTGCTACGATTACTAAATCTAAATCAACACGTTCAGCCATTTCTAAAGCTTCTTGTTTTGATTTGACACCAATTTGTTCACCATCTTGACCTACTAAACGAAGTTCTTTCGCGCGAATTTTCTCATTAATTTGAGTTTGATCTTTTGCTATGGTTGACACCTCCCAGTATTTTACGAAATTGTCCCAAGCAAAAAGAAGAGCGAGTATCACTACCCGCTCTTCTTCACACATTAATTGTGTAACATGATTAACCTGCCAACTGCTTACAGCGTCGCTACAGGTGAGAAGCGGGAGCTTCTACTTGGTTCGTTTCGTATTCAACGTTACTAATCATACCAACTATTAATGTATTCGTCAACTATTTTTTTATTTAATCATGATGTCTTATTTCTTCCATAGACACATCTTGACGTAAATCCACTTTTTCTAATGGAATTTTTTTAGTTTTATATCTTACTTTATGATAAATAAAGAATGCTAAAAATACTGGGATACCCATATAAGTAATGATAAATCTATTGATATCAAAATCACCAGTCTTAATGAAATCAACATCTTGACCTAAAATAACAATAACACATAAGAATCCAGCAAATATTGGACCAAATGGGAATAATTTAGCTTTATATTTCAATTTAGACTTATCATAATTTTGTTTATCAAATGCGCGTCTAAATCTATAATGACTGACTGCAATACCTACCCACGCGATAAAGCCAGTCATACCACTAGCAGCTACAATATAGTCATAAGCATCACCACTTAAATGTTGTAATAAAAAGATAATAATTACAATTATTCCAGTGATTGCTAGAGAAATATAAGGTACACCATTTCTATTAGTTTTTGAGAATGATGCATATGCTAATTTATCTTTACTCATAGAATATAACATTCTTGTAGAAGCGTACATACCTGAGTTACCTGCGGATAATACGGAAGTTAATATAACAGCATTCATAAATGATGCTGCAAATGCTAAGCCTGCATTTTGGAATACTAATGTAAATGGAGACGTTGATACGCTGCTATCTCCTCCCATTAATGCATTGCTATCATAAGGAATTAACATACCTATAATAAATATCGCTAGAATGTAAAATAGTAATATTCTCCAAAACACTTGTTTAATTGCTTTAGGTACAGCTCTTTCTGGATTTTCAGATTCTCCTGCTGTGATTCCTATTAACTCAGTACCTTGGAAAGAGAACCCTGCAACTAAGAATACACCTAAAATTGATAATAAACTACCGCCTAAATTACCACCTAATATTGGGCCTTCGCCTTTTGTAAATGTTTCAAAGCCTACAAATTTACCGCCCATGATTCCGACAATAGTTAATAAACCTATAATGATAAATATGATAACAGTTACAACTTTAATTAATGCAAACCAGTATTCGCTTTCTCCGTATACTCTAACCGATAGTGAATTCAATGCAAAGATAATAACAAGGAATATACAACTCCAAATCCATGCTGGTACACCTTGCATTGGTGACCAATATTGAATCACTTGTGCTGCAATTGTAACGTCTGCAGCTACTGTAATAACCCAGTTAAACCAGTAATTCCAACCTAATGCGAATCCTAATGATGGATCAACAAAACGTGTTGCATATGTACTAAATGAACCAGAAACTGGTAAATATGTTGCCATTTCTCCTAATGATGTCATTAAGAAAAAGACCATGGCACCAATAATGGCGTATGCTAATAGTGCACCTAACGCACCAGCACTATGAATAGCACCACCAGAAGTCATAAATAGTCCAGTACCGATACACCCTCCTATTGCTATCATGGAAAGATGTCGATCTTTTAAACCTCGTTGAACGCCTTCATTCTGATTTTGATTTTTACTCATAGAAGAATCCTTTCCTTGTATTTAGAGGCTTCAATGTTACTTTTTCAAAGCAAAACTAAATGCATGACTTTCGTTAAAATTGTTAGTTTCATTCAATAATTAACTTTATCATTGCAAATAAAAAAGTGGCTACATACCTTTAAGATATGCAACCACTTTGCTTTTATCTATATTAGGTAGCACATCACATTAAGTGACAGTACAGTTTCTTTCGACAACTGTCCCAACAAACGTCTATTATGGTTAACGTTTGTTTCGGCAATATTACCTTTGACTTGTTCAACATTCGTTCCATACAACTTCTGACAAGCTACTATTTAATATTGCAACCTCTAACTCAACTTTTATTTTAACTACCTTGTAATATACATGAACTGACTGTTAATTTCAAGTTTATCTATGTTTTTTCAAACGAATTTCATCAACTAAATTCCAAATGAATTCATCTTTTTCTAAAGTTTCTTGATCTTGTGAACCATATTGACGCACATTTACTTCTTTATTTTCTACTTCTTTATCTCCCACTACTATTTGGTAAGGGATTTTTTGCATTTGTGCTTCACGAATTTTATATCCCATTTTTTCATTACGGTCATCGATTTCTACACGTACACCTTGAGATTTTAATTCGTCTTGAATTAATCTAGCATAATCATAATGTAAATCAACATTTACTGGAATGATTTCTACTTGTTTAGGCGCTAACCATGTTGGGAACGCCCCTTTTGTTTCTTCTGTTAAGAATGCTACAAATCTTTCCATTGTAGATACAACACCACGGTGAATAACCACTGGTCTATGTTGTTCTCCATCTTGGCCAATATAAGTTAATTCAAAGCGTTCTGGCAATAAGAAGTCTAATTGTGCAGTTGATAAAGTTTCTTCTTTACCCATAGCTGTTTTAACTTGAACGTCTAATTTAGGACCATAGAATGCCGCTTCGCCAATTGCTTCTTCATAAGTAAGTCCTAACTCATCAGAAGCTTCTTTAATCATTTTTTCAGCTTTTACCCACATTTCGTCATCATCGAAATATTTTTCTTTATCTTCTGGATCACGATAACTTAATCTGAAAGTATAATCTTCAAATCCAAAATCTTTGTATACATCTTGAATTAAATTAACAACACGTTTAAATTCTTCTTTAATTTGGTCAGGTCTTACAAAAATATGAGCGTCATTTAAAGTCATACCTCTTACACGTTGTAATCCAGATACTGCACCACTAGCTTCATATCTATGCATAGTACCTAATTCAGCGATACGAATTGGTAATTCACGATAAGAATGTGGTTTGTTATTATAAACCATCATATGGTGTGGGCAGTTCATAGGACGTAGTACCATTTCTTCTGTCTCATCTAATTTCATTGTTGGGAACATATCCTCTTGATAATGATCCCAGTGACCTGATGTTTTATATAAATCTACGTTAGCGATAACTGGTGTATAAACATGGTCATAGCCCATACTTACTTCTTTATCAACGATATATCTCTCGATTTCACGGCGAATTGTAGCACCATTTGGTAACCATAATGGTAAACCCGCACCTACAAGTTGATTATTTGCGAATAAGTCTAATTCTTTACCAATTTTACGGTGATCACGTTCGCGACGTTCTTCTAACATTTGAAGATGTGCTTTTAGATCTTTTTTATCGAAAAATGCTGTACCGTAGATACGTTGTAACATTTTATTGTTACTATCGCCACGCCAATATGCACCAGCTGTAGAAAGTAATTTGAATTCTTTAATTTTTGAAGTAGAAGGTACATGTACACCTCTACATAAATCAGTAAACTCGCCTTGAGAATATAATGTTACATTTTCATCCTCTGGAATCGCATCAATTAATTCTAACTTGTATGGATCGTCTTTGAAGAAATCTTTAGCTTCATCTCTTGATACAACTTTACGTTCTATTTTATGATTTTCATCCACTATTTGTTTCATTGTTTTTTCAATTTTTTCAAAATCGTCAGATGAGATTTTTTCTTCAGTATCAAAATCATAGTAGAATCCACCTTCAATAACTGGACCTACGCCAAATTTAACGTCACCATATAATCTTTTTAAAGCTTGTGCCATTAAATGAGCAGTTGAATGACGTAAAACTTCTAAAGCTTCTTCGCTACCTGGTGTTACAATTTCAATCTCACCATCTGTTTCTAATGGACGTGTTAAATCTACCATTTGCCCATTAAATTTTCCTGCTACTGCTTTTTTACGTAATCCAGGACTTATTGATTGCGCTATATCTTCTGTAGTAGTGCCTTTATCAAATGCTTTTGAATTGCCATCTGGGAATTGAATATTAATTTGATCCATACTATAACCTCCTAAAATATGAAAATCATATCGTTGACTTATTGAATAAATATCAAGTTGTAACGAATGTGAGAAAATAAAAAAATCCCGCCCCTAATACAGGGACGAGATCGTCGTGGTACCACCCTAGTTGAACGTCAAAATATAACCAAAAGATTACATTCAACGTCTTCTCTACATAAGATAACGGTCTTGAGCCGAGCATTCATTACAAATGCCATACATTAAAGTAGTAATAATTTAATATATTAACCATATTCTCATCAAGTAATGGCTTTCTGTGTAATAGTGATTAAATTATCTTATCTTCAACAGTTTCAACGATTTAGATTTAAGTCCATTATACAATATTATTTAAAAATATCAATTGTTTCTAAAGTTTTCTCCCTTTAAGAAATATGGTGTTGATAATGTTTTAATTCTTTCAATAATTCTAGCAGCCTTAGTTTTTTCAGCGCCTTCACGTGTCATTGATAAATGATGCTCTAATTCTTCATAACTTAAGTTTGAAGTGAAAAATGTAGGTAATTCATGAACCATTCTATAATGTAACAATGGTCCTATCACTTCATCTCTAACCCATGGCGTAACTTCTTCTGCTCCGATATCGTCTAACATTAAAATATTAGCTTCACGTATTCTTTGTAATTTTCTTTCATAACTACCATCTTTGAAACCACCTTTTAATGTTCTAATATATTCTGGCAGATAGACAATAGTAGATGGTACTTTTTTAGCCTTAAGTTGGTTAGCTATAGCACCTAGAATAAATGATTTTCCAGTACCAAAAGGACCATATAAATATAAACCTTTAACATCTTCGTTATTAATCAATTTTTTACAAATATCATTAACTTGCATTGCTAAGTCTAATCGATTACGTCCAGTCGTATAAATGTCTTTTATTTTAGCGTTTAATGTATCACGTTGCATATGATGTGATGTAATTAATTTAGAATTAAGACGTTCTTCATCATATTTAATTTTACAAGGACAAGGTAAATAACGAATTTTTATACGTTCATTTTCTACATATAATTCTGGTACATGACCTTTAACAAAATTTGGGCATTCGTTATAACTATGACCGTCATAATGTTTTTGTTGATCTTTATATTCTTGTAAAACATTTAAATCCTCATCAATAATAGCATTTGTTATCTCTGATTGATGTTCATTTAAAAATGTCTTAACGTCAGGATCATTAACTACTTGTTGACGTATTTTTGCAATTCTTTTTCCGAAATCTTTATTTGACCCAACAATTTGTTTAAAACTTTCCATCTAATCCTCCTCCCAATCTTTATTTAATTGTTCTAGAAATGCTTGTCGATCTTTTTCAAATTGATCATCAGTTTCATCTTTTGAATGTTCTGCAGCATTTGGATTGTCTCTTTCTTCTAACCATTTAGGTGTTTTTTCTCTAGAGACTAATTTACTTTTTCTATTATATCCTTGATAGGAATTAGATTTTGATTCATATGTTGGTTTAGGTTGGTTTACCTTCAAGGCATATTCATAAGCCTGTTTGGCTGTAGTAATCCCTTTTTTCTTCCAATTAGAAGCAATCTCAAAAATATACGATTTAGGTAATTTCATATCTTCTTTAAGCATTACGAATTGTAGCAAGATATTAATCACACCAAAATTCATTTTCTCTCTATGAATTAATTCTTCAATCATATTTTTTTGTGACAAAGTTGGTTCAGATTCTGACCAAGAAGCTAACATATCAATAGGACTTGTTTGTTCTAATAAATCTAACCAAGCATCTGTATCATTTTCAGGATCTTTATCTTCTTTATTTTGTGTTGCCGTATTGTTTTGTTTAATATTCTGATTTAGTTCTAATTTAGGTAATTGATTATCATGTTCTATTAAATAATATGAACGAGCTTGTTTACGCATTTCTTCAAATGATAATTGTTGTGCACTAGTAATCGAATTTAAAATAATATGTTTCATTGCATCTACTGTTAATCCATAAAGTGTTGCAAGTTGCATGATTAAAGCTTTAGCATCTTTAGTCACTATTTCACTTGAAATAAAATGATTATGCAACATGGATTTTAACATTTCAAAATCAAATGATTCATTCGATAAATCGATACCAGCATATTCTCCTGATTGAGGTATATTTTGAGTATCGACATCTATTATTTTATTAGGAACATGAAATACATCTGTAAATTTTCTTGTCGTTTGTTGATAATTTGATAAATCTTTATTTTTTTGTTCAAAATGCTTTTTTAAAATTTGATATCTTTTTTTATCAACCTCACTGTAAAGAAATACTGATAACATAGGATCATTAAAAAATTGATATGCAGAAGGAGGTTGGACAAGTTGATAAACAAAATGAGTTTGTTGTTCTTCATGCTTAACAAATGATTTCATTAATCCGATCGCTTCTAGTAAATCCATTTGATTTCTAAATTCTAATAAATTTTCTTTTAATTCGTTCATAATTACATAGTGAGTTAAAGCTTGTTCATTATCATTGGAAAATTGGTGCATAAAATGATATAAACCAATGGCTTGTTGTCCAATTAACGGTGTAAAAAGACGATTAAGTATCTCTAGATGTTGTGAATTTAAATGGAAATTTTGTATAACTTCAAAACTGTCTTGTGGTCTTAATCCAAATTCAAAGGATTGTAATCCCATTTATAAATCACTCCGTTTATTATCATTCAAAATCCCTTGCATTGAAGCTAATAATTGATCTATATCTTTAAATTCTTTATATACTGAAGCAAATCGAACATATGATACTTGATCAACATGCATAAGTAAATTCATAACATGTTCCCCTATTTCTCTTGATGATATTTCTGTGTGACCTTCATCTCTAAGTTGCCATTCAACTTTATTAGTTATATCTTCAAGTTGTTGATATCTTACAGGGCGTTTTTCACATGATCTAACCAAACCGTTTAATATTTTTTCCCTTAAAAATTGTTCTCTTGTTCCGTCTTTTTTTACTACAATTAAAGGACTTACCTCTATATGTTCAAATGTTGTGAATCTTGTACCACAATTTTCGCATTCTCTTCTTCGACGAATTGCATTTGCGTCGTCTGCGTGACGAGAATCGACTACTCTAGAATGCGTTGAATTACATTTTGGGCATTTCATAATTGTCACCCTTTTCTATTTTAATTATTCTCAATTATACTATAAAATCATACGTTAAAAAAGAAAGCGCATTTGAGATAAATGGTTCAAAATGTGTAACCTATTTTTAAAAAGTGGCTATATTAACTTAAAAATGAAAACAAATATACTTAAATTTCTCTTCATTTAACAATTTGTCTAATGAAAATAGAAACATCTAAATTATTATTCTAAAGCTTTCTATAAAAAATTAAAACTGCCAACCTAATCCTTATGTTTGGATTTGATTGACAGCTTCAATATATTTATTTTTACCAATTTTAAACTGCTTCTACTGCACTTTGTGAATCAATTAATTTACCAATTTGTTCAGCTACTTCAACAACTCTATTTGAGTAACCCCATTCATTATCATACCAAGCAATTACTTTAACTTTATTATCTCCCATAACCATTGTTGATTGTGCATCAATAACAGCAGAGTTTGGATTAGTATTGAAATCTACTGAAACAAGTGGTTCAGTTTCTACATCTAACACACCATCTAGATTAGCATTTTTGAAAGCTTGATTTACTTCATCAACAGTAACATTTTTTTCTAAATCTACAACTAAATCCACAAGTGATACGTTTTTAGTTGGTACTCTTAAAGCCATACCATGTAATTTACCTTCAACTTCAGGTAGCACTTCTTTTAATGCTTTTGCTGCACCAGTTGAAGTCGGAATGATACTTTCATTACATGAACGCGCTCTGCGTAAATCTTTATGTGGGTTATCAATATTTTTTTGATCATTCGTAATAGCGTGAACTGTAGTCATTAGACCATTTACTATACCAAATTCATCATTTAAAACTTTGGCAACTGGTCCGATACAATTTGTTGTACAAGATGCATTACTAAAGATGTCAAATTCATTTACGTCTAATTTATCGTCGTTGACACCTTTAACTATCATTTGTACATGTCCACTTTTAGAAGGTCCAGTTAATAATACTTTTTTAGCACCTGCATTAATGTGTGCGATTGCTTTATCACCATGATTAAATTTACCAGTCGCTTCGATGACAACATCTATATCTAAGTCTTTCCATGGTAAATTTTCAGGATTTCTATCTGAAACTAATTTAATGTCTTGGTCCTTATATCTAATACCATCCTCAATAGCTTCTACTTTTTCATTATATTTACCATGTGTTGTATCATAATTGATAAGATGTGCAATTGTTTCAGGTGGGTAACTAGCATTAATTGCCTTTACATTTAAGTTATCATTTTGTAAAGCAATTCTTAACACCATTCTACCAATTCTACCCATTCCATTAATTGCAATATTTGTAGCCATTTAAAGCACCCCTTGATCATTTATTTATATGTTATACTTTATGGCATTAGTATAACATAATAACATCATTTTGAAAGCGTTTACTTAAACTTTACAAAATATTTTTATAATCATATGTAATAAGCAAACATTATCAAAATAAAAACTCAATGCCCTTAAAAGACATTGAGTTTAAAATGATAATTTACTTTTCTATGAAACCTTGTTCGCTAAGTAATTTCTCTAGATTTTGCTTTAATTCTAATTTATCTCCTAAATTATCAATGACATGGTCAGCCATTCTACTTTTTTTATCTATAGAAATTTGACTATAAACACGTGCTTTTGCTTCTTCTTGGGTTAAGTCATTTCGCTCCATTAAACGATCAATTTGAATACTTTCAGAAGTATAAACAAGCCATACTTCGTCTACAGTATCTTGTAATTCATTTTCAAATAGAAGCGGGATATCCATTATGACATTATGGCCTTCTTCAATATATTGTTGTTTCTTTTCATCCATAATTTCTCTAACAATCGGATGTACAATTTCATTTAGCACTAATCGTTGATCAGGATTATTAAAGACTAAGTCTCCCATATACTTCCGATCCATTTCACCATTTTCATCGATAGCTTCTTCTCCGAATGTTTCTCTTACCTTTTCTAAACCTGTTGTACCTTTAGCAACTGCTTCTCTTGCAGCTGTATCTGCATCAATCACTTTAAATCCAAATGCAGTTAATAATTCAGATACAGTAGATTTGCCTGATGCAATACCACCAGTAAGTCCTATTACTTTTGACATATTTTCACGCTTCCTTTATTTCTGACAAGTCGGGCAATAGTGACTATTTCTTGATGCAATGACTTCAGTTTCGATTGGATGCCCACATACCTTGCAATATTTTTGTTTGTATACATTAAGATGTAGCTGCATTTCACCTGTTTTTCCATCAGCATGTCGATAATCCGAAATGCTGGTACCACCGTATTTTATACCCTCATTTAGTACTGAACGAACATGATAAAATACCATTTCTTTTTCTTGGTCAGTTAAACTTTGAGTTAGTCGATGTGGTTTTATACCTGCTCTAAATAAAGCCTCACAAGCATAAATATTTCCACAACCAGAAATGACTTTATGATCTAGAATAACCTGTTTAATCGGTTTTTTAATATAACTTTTTTTATTTGTACAATCTAAAAAATGTTGTAATGCATCATCATCAAATGGTTCTGGAGCTATTTTTAAAAATGATGGATAGGACTCAAAACTGCTAACATTTCTTATCTCTCCAAAACGTCTTATATCTGAATAAACTAATTTTTTGCCATTGTTTAGTTCAAATATCACTTGCCAATGTTTTCGATAATTAGGTGCAGTAATTTGTTCTAAATCATTTACAATGAAGAATCCACCAGCCATACCTAAATGACTAATTAAAATACGATTCTCATCATTTTGTTGAATATAAAAGACGATGTATTTACTTCTTCTGTCGATTTTTATAATTTTATATCCTTCAGTTAAACGTTTAAAACTATCAAGTTCGATTCCCTTGATTATGGTTTCTCTACCATTCTTTTTTCCATTAATAACACTTTCTGAGAATTTTACTTTATCAATAATTGTATTAATGGCGTATGGTTCAATACCTCGTTTAACATGTTCTACCTCAGGTAATTCTGGCATATTAATACCTTCCTTTATTTTGCGTCATACCAAGTTTCACCATAACTAGAATCTACCTTTAAAGGCACATCTAAATCAAGTGCTGATTCCATAATATCTTCAACAAATTGACTAAATGAATCTACTTCTTCTTTTGGTACTTCAAATATCAATTCATCGTGTACTTGCAATAATAATTTTGCGTGATAATTGGTTGACTGTACTTCTTCATCAAATTTAACCATTGCAAGTTTAATAATATCAGCAGCACTACCTTGGATTGGCGTATTCATAGCAGTTCTTTCAGCAAAGCTTCTCAAATTGAAGTTACGGCTTGTAATATCTGGAATATATCTACGGCGATGTAATAATGTCTCTACATAGCCTTGTGCTTTAGCATCCTTAACAATATCTGACATATATTGTTTCACACCAGGAAAACTATCTAAATAATCGTCGATAAAGATTTTTGCTTTTTTACGAGTTATGCCTAAACTTTGACTCAATCCGTAATCACTAATACCATAAACGATTCCGAAATTAACAGCTTTTGCTTGTCTTCTCATCAGACTGTCTACTTCGTCCGCTTCTACATCAAACACTTTCATAGCAGTCGCTGTATGAATATCATGTCCATTTATAAATGCTTCTTTCATACTTTCATCTTGAGTAATATGAGCTAGCACTCTTAATTCAATTTGTGAATAGTCGGCAGATAAAATAACACTATCAGATGACGTAGGTTTGAATGCTTTTCTAATTTTTCTACCTTCTTCCAGACGGACTGGTATATTTTGTAAATTAGGATCAATACTAGATAATCTTCCAGTTTGAGCTAATGTTTGATTAAAACGTGTATGAATACGTTTATCATCACTGATTACTTTTTGTAACCCTTCAACATAAGTCGATTGTAACTTAGATAACTGGCGATAATCTAAAATATAATCGATTATTGGATGTTGCCCTTGTAATTGTTCTAAAACATCAACTGCAGTTGAATAGCCTGTTTTAGTTTTTTTAATTACTGGTAATTGAAGTGTCTCGAATAATACTACACCTAACTGTTTTGGTGAATTGATATTAAACTCTTCTCCAGCAGCTTCATGTATGTTTTTAATTAGTATATCTAATTTTTCTTGAATTTCTTTTTCCATTTGTTGTAAATCTTTTGCATCAGTATAAATACCTATTTCTTCCATTTGGCTTAAAATTCGGGCTAAAGGTAATTCTATATCTGCTAAAAGAGATACTTGGTTGTATTCTTTTAACTGACTTTCCATTTCAGTTTTAGAGGCAAAAATAGCTTCTGTAATCGATGCCACATGCTTATTAAGAATAGCATTGTCCGGAACATGATGCTTTTTACCTTTACCATAAATCGTTATATTATCTTGAACATAATGTTGACCGTAATGTGTAACTACTGAGTTCACATCGTCAATTGTTCTAGATGGATCTATAATATAACTCGCTAGCATTACGTCAAATTCAATATTTTGTATGTCAATGTTTAATCTATGAGCAACAACATAAGTTTTCTTAGCATCGTATACTATTTTCTTTGTATTAGGATTTTCCAACCATTGTACTAAATTTTTATATTGTGAAATTTCATTTGCATCAATAACAACATGTAAATCTCCAGTATGGAAACCAAACTTAAGGATATTATCTCTTAAGTAGTTACTATTTTCTAATTCAAAATGAATGGTTGCTTCTTCTAAATTTGAAAAATCAACATGTTCAAAATTTGGTTCAATATCAAATTCCTTATCTTTCTGTTCCTCAGTAGCCTCTACATCTCCAATATCTGCAAGTAGTTGCTTAAATTCTAGCTTTTTAAAGAGCTCAATTTTATCTGATTCATCTACTTCAGAATCCATTTTAGTATCTGCTAATTTAACTTCAATTGGACTTTCAATATTAATTGTAGCTAAATCTTTACTCATTAAAGCGTCTTCTTTACTATTTTCGAGCTTTTCTTTTAATTTTTTACCTGATACATCATCTAAATGATCGTATACACCTTCTACAGTATTAAATTGATTAAGTAGCTTAATCGCTGTCTTTTCACCAACACCTGCCACGCCTGGTATATTATCAGATGTATCACCCATTAAACCTTTCATATCAATAATTTGGTTAGGTGTTAAACCATTATATTTTTCTGCAATAAACTCTGGAGTATAATGATCAACATCTGTAACACCTTTTTTTGTATAGTAAATAGTTACATGATCAGTAGCAAGTTGAGTTAAATCTCGATCGCCGGTAATAATTATCGTTTCAAAGCCAGCTTCATCAGCTTCGCGGCTCAATGTTCCTATAATATCATCGGCTTCATAATTTTCTAACTCATATCTTTTAATATGGTAAGCGTCCAATAATTGACGGATGTATGGGAATTGCTCACTTAGTTCTGGTGGCGTTTTTTGTCTTCCACCTTTATATTCATTATATTTAGAATGTCTGAAAGTTGTCTTTCCTGCGTCAAACGCCACTAAAAAGTGATTGGGTTGTTCTTCTTTTAGAATTTTCTCTAGTAACATTGCAAAGCCATATACTGCATTTGTATGTATGCCTGCCTTATTTGAAAGTAATGGCAAAGCATAGAATGCTCTAAAACTTAAACTATTACCATCAATTAATACTAATTTATTCACTATCTAAACCTCCAGCACATATTTAAATATATTTTATCATAAACAAGGTACTGTCAATAAATATTAAGTACCGTTATTCAGTTTCTGCTATTTCTACATATTAAAAAACATCCTAATATGAGCGTTAACCCACATTAGGATGTTTCATTATAATTGATTTAATCTTCATCAATAAAAGATACTTTAAATGTAGACCCTTTATTTAATTGACTATCAACACTAATTCTACCATTATGTGCCTCGACAATGTGTTTAGTTATAGATAAACCTAAACCAGTGCCTCCAGAATCTCTACTTCGAGCTTTATCTACTCTATAAAATCTTTCGAAAATATGTTTTTGTTCTTCCTGAGTAATTCCTATACCAAAATCTTGAATTTGTAAATTTACTTTCTTGCCTTGACGATATACCTTTACAATTACTTCACTATCATTTGTTGAATAGTTAATTGCATTAGATAATAAATTAGTTATAACTTGAGCTATTTTATCTTCATTCGCTTTAAAAATAACATCATTTTCTATTTCTGGTATGATGTCTATATTTTTACTTTGTGCTTGATTTTGTAAATGTTCAATTGTTGTATAAGCAAGTTCAGAAAGATTTAAATAACTGGTTGCGATATCTGTTTGTTGCTCAATATGTGATAAGTCTAGTAAATCCATCACAAGTGACTCAATTCTATTTGATTCTTTTAAAATGATATTTAGGAACATATTTAATGATTCTTCATCATTTTTAGCGCCTTCTATTAGCGTTTCTGCAAACCCTTTAATTGAAGTGATAGGCGTTTTAAGTTCATGTGACACATTAGCAACAAATTCACGACGCAAATTCTCCAATTTTTGGATATTAGTAATATCATGTAATACAACTACCATACCTTGAAGTTTCTTTTTAGATTTTGAGAGTATCGGTACACAAGAAACATCAAAATACTTTGTATGTACGTTATTGATATCTACTTCAATTTGTTCATAAATAACTTTCTCTGTTCTAAAACTTTCTAGTATTAATTTCTCAATTGGATCGTTAATAAAACCAATATAACTTTTATTTTCAACACTTTGTTCAGGAGTAAACACTTCATAATAAGCTGAATTAGCTACAACTATATCTCCATGTTTATCTATCATAAGTACAGAACTAGGAATGTTTTCTAAAGTTGTTTTCAGTCTATTAGATTGTATTTTTTGTCTGTTATTCAATTTTTGTAAACGTCTTGCGAGTTCATTTGTTGTAACAAATAATGCTTTTGTTTCTTTAACGTTACTTTCTGGTACACGTACATGATAATGACCATCAGCTAAAAGAGAAGTTGCATAGGTTACTTCATTAATAGGTCTTATATATGTACGATGAATACTTCTACTTGCTAGATATTCAGTGATTAATACTATAATCCCTACAATTGATAGATACTTCCACATTTCTTTTTGTAAATCTAGTATTTCATCATTAATACCACTTATGTATACTGTTTTATCTCCAATTTGACTTTTAAATGTATACTTTAACCCTAATTTAGTATTTTTATGAATCAAATTGGAAGGATTTGCTTCGTTATCTATCCGTCCATCTAATGAACTATTTTTATCAGTTGTAAAAATAGTTTTGTCATTTTTCTTAATGACTATTAAATTTTCTTGATTGTTTGCAATATTTTTAATTTCATTCTGTTTACCATTATTATACATACTAATATAGTTGCGTGATTCTTTTTTAAGTTCTTTAGTCTGACTTTGTGTTAATGTTTGATAAATCATGTTGTGGACAATAGCACCCAAACCTATAAAGCTAATGATTGTGATAGTACTAATCAAAAGTAATATGCGATGATAAAACTTTAACATTATCTTTTAGGACGCTCCAATTTATATCCTAATCCACGTACAGTTTTAATTAATTTGGGTTGTTTAGGGTTTTCTTCTAATTTGTCTCTTAAATGACTAATGTGAACATCAACGATACGTGAATCGCCAGCAAACTCATAATTCCACACAGAATTTAACATATGCTCTCTAGTGATCACTCGTCCTTGTCGTTCAATCAGATAAAGTAATAACTCAAATTCTTTAGGCGTTAATTCTAATAATTCATCATCTTTATAAACTTCAAAAAATTCTGGTCTAATTCGAATAGAGTCGATAATGATATCTTCCTCATCGCCTTCACTCTGTTCTATTTCATTTACAAATTGAGAGCGTCTTAAAATAGCCTTCACTCTTGCCACTACCTCTCTTGGTGAGAAAGGTTTAGTCATATAATCATCAGCACCAAGTTCTAAACCTAACACTCTATCAAATTCATCATCTTTAGCTGTTAGCATAAGAATAGGTACTAAATTTTTATCAGATCTAATCGTTTTACAAACCTCAATACCATCTTTTTTAGGTAACATAACATCTAATACAATTAAATCCGGTTGAGATGATTCAACTTTTTGTAATGCTTCTTCACCGTCATAGGCTACTTCTACTATGTATCCGGCTGTTTCTAAATTATATTTGAGTAAAGTAACGATTGATTGTTCATCGTCAACGACTAATACTTTTTGTGACATGGTGTGCCTCCCCGTTTAAATTACATGTTTATTATAACTGATGTTTAAATAGAAATAATATACCTATACATCAAATTTACATAAACTTAACAATTAAATTAATACAAAGCTTTTATTAAGCTAATATATGAAAAATATTGTCTTTTCATTAATTAAGCTATCATTTTTTTATAAGAAATGATATTAAAAACTAATAATTTACAAAATCTTAATAAAAAGACGAATTGGTTTCCCAATCCGTCTTTTCTTGTATCTTATTATTTTAAGTTTTTAATTAATTCATCAGCAAATTCTGAAGTTGAAACTTCTTTTGCACCATCCATTAAACGTGCAAAGTCATAAGTAACAATTTTAGAAGCAATTGTTGCTTCGATAGATTCTGTAATCTTATCAGCAGCTTCTTGCCAACCTAAATGTTCTAACATTAATACTGAACTTAATAATTCAGATGATGGATTTACTTTATTTAATCCAGCATATTTAGGAGCAGTACCATGTGTTGCTTCGAAAATAGCATGACCAGTTTCATAGTTAATGTTAGCGCCTGGTGCGATACCAATACCACCAACTTGTGCAGCTAATGCATCTGAAATATAGTCACCGTTTAAGTTCATTGTAGCAACTACTTCATGTTCTGAAGGACGAGTTAAAATTTGTTGTAAGAAGATATCAGCGATTGAATCTTTAACAATAATTTTACCTTCTTGTTCCGCTTTTGATTGTGCTTCATTAGCAGCGTCTTTACCTTCTTTTTCAACAATTTCATCATATTGTTGCCAAGTAAATACTTGATCACCAAATTCGTTATGAGCTAAATCATAACCCCATTGTTTGAATGAACCTTCAGTGAATTTCATGATATTACCTTTATGAACTAAAGTTACTGCTTTACGATTATTATCGATAGCGTATTGAATCGCCGCTCTTACTAATCTTTCTGTACCTTCTTTTGAAACTGGTTTAATACCAATACCTGAAGTTTCAGGGAAACGAATATTTGTTGCGCCCATTTCGTCTTGTAAGAAATCAATTACTTTTTTAACTTCTGGAGTACCTTCTTTAAATTCAATACCAGCATAAATATCTTCTGTATTTTCACGGAAGATAACCATATCAACATCTTGTGGACGTTTAACTGGTGATGGTACACCTTGGAACCAACGTACAGGACGTAAACATGTAAATAAATCTAACTCTTGTCTTAAAGCAACGTTTAATGAACGAATACCTCCGCCGATTGGAGTTGTTAAAGGACCTTTAACAGCAATTAAATATTCTTTAATTGTATCTAAAGTTTCTTTAGGTAACCATTCTCCAGTATTGTCATATGCTTTTTGTCCAGCTAGTACTTCTTTCCACTCAATACGTTTTTCACCGTTATAAGCTTTTTCAACTGCTGCGTCAATCACGCGGCTAGCTGCGTTCCAAATATCTGGTCCGATTCCGTCACCAATAATAAATGGAATAATTGGTTCGTTAGGTACATTTAAACCGTCGTTAGTTTTAGTAATTTTTTCTGCTGTCATACATTTGACCTCCAAGTAATTTTAATAAAATTCATTTTACAATATAAATGATTAATTATCTTTCTTCAATAGGTAGATATTTGCGATCAGTTTCACCAATATAGTTAGCTCTTGGACGCATAATTCTATTATCTCTATATTGTTCTAAGATATGCGCAATCCAGCCTGATGTACGACTTACTGCGAAAATTGGTGTGAATAAGTCATGTGGAATATCCATACTGTGATATACAGTAGCACTAAAGAAGTCAACATTTGGAATTAATCCTTTTTCTTCTTTAATACGTTTTTCAATAGCTAATGACATTTCATATAATTCACTTTTACCAGTTTCTTCAGTGATTTTTCTACTCATTTCGCGTAAATATTTGGCACGTGGATCTCCTTCTTTATATACACGGTGACCAAATCCCATAATTTTTTCTTTGTTAGCAAATTTTTCATCTAAATACTTGTCTACATTATCTAAAGAACCTACTTCTTGTAACATTGCCATTACACGTTCATTAGCACCACCATGTAAAGGTCCTTTTAATGAACCTACAGCAGCAACAATACCAGAATACATATCTGATAATGAAGATACTGCACAACGAGCAGTAAATGCAGATGCGTTTAACTCATGATCAGCATGTAAGATTAATGCTTTATTAAATGCTTCTTCTTCGATATCTGTAGGTAGTTCACCTTTAAGCATATATAAGAAGTTCGCTGCATAACTTAAATCAGAATTTGGTTTAAGTGGTTCTTTACCTTCACGTACTCGTGAAAATGCAGTTACTAATGAAGCTACTTTTGCTTGAATACGAATAGCTCTTTCATATTTCTTATCATCAGATTCATCTTCAGCATCTGGATCAAAATGAGCAATGTATGAAACTGAAGTACGTAAAGCTGTCATTGGATGTACTTTATCAGTTACATATTCTTCAAAGTGTTTGTATACTCTTGGATTTAGAGTCATATACTCATATAATTTAGACTTAAGTTCTTGTAGTTCTTCTTTATTTGGAAGTCTATAATTCCATAATAAAAAAATAATTTCTTCGAATTGGGCATTTTCAGCAAGATCATCAATATCATATCCTGCATAAGTTAATTGGCTATCTATAATTGAACTGATTTTAGTTTCAGCTGCAATTACCCCTTCCAAACCTCTTTGTAATTCTGCCATGATAAATTTCCCCTTTACTATTTCTTTATGAAATGGCTTTCAAATAGTATTATAGCTAATTATTAAGATTTTGTGAAACAAATAAATCTCTTAAATCATGAATAATTACTATTGCCCAATGGTTTCACTATGGTCGAATAGCTCTTGAAATGGCTTTATATCAGTATTTCAAAACATAAATTTGTATGAGATTCTAAATAGATAAGAAAGTTTTTATTTGGTTATCGTGTATGATTACAAATTTCTAATTATAAGGCAGTGTATTTCGACACTTTTTTATTAAATGAATTGTATAAAAACCAATATAAGTGCATAATATAATTATATAAAAAGTAAGGGAGAGGTCTTATGGCTGAAAATCTACAAAGAGAATTGAGCAATCGTCATGTGCAATTAATTGCCATCGGTGGCGCTATTGGGACAGGATTATTCCTGGGTGCTGGACAAACGATTGCTATGACGGGTCCCTCAATATTACTCACGTATATCTTTATTGGATTCATGCTTTTCATGTTTATGCGTGGGTTAGGCGAAATTATAATTCAAAATACTAATTTTAAATCTTTTGCAGACGTAACTAACAAATACATTGGACCATTTGCTGGATTTGTTACAGGTTGGACTTATTGGCTATGTTGGATTATAACAGGTATGGCAGAAGTAACTGCTGTAGCTAAATATGTTAGTTTTTGGTTCCCTGCAGTTCCCAATTGGATAAGCGCATTATTTTGCGTTTTAGTTCTAATGTCATTTAACTTGCTTAGTGCTAAATTATTTGGAGAATTAGAATTTTGGTTCTCTATCATTAAAATCGTCACTATTTTAGGTTTAATTGTTGTAGGTGCCGTCATGATTTTATTTGCATACAAAACTCAGTTTGGTCATGCAAGTTTAACTAATTTATATAGTCATGGAATATTCCCTAAAGGTGCATCAGGCTTCTTTATGTCATTCCAAATGGCAGTATTCTCTTTCGTTGGTATAGAAATGATAGGTGTAACTGCTGGTGAAACAAAAGATCCTGAATCAACAATTCCTAAGGCAATAAATAGTGTACCTATTCGTATTCTAGTATTTTATGTAGGTGCCCTAGCTGTTATCATGTCAATTATTCCTTGGGATAAGGTTGATCCTGATAACAGTCCATTCGTTAAGTTATTTACTTTAATTGGTATTCCATTTGCAGCTGGATTAATCAACTTTGTAGTATTAACTGCAGCAGCGTCATCTTGTAATAGTGGTATATTCTCAAATAGTAGAATGTTATTTGGTTTATCAGATAAAAAGCAAGCGCCACCTGCTTTTAGTAAAACTAATAAAAATGGTGTGCCTCACGTAGCAATCATTGGCTCATCAGCATTATTACTAATTGCAGCATTATTAAATTATATCTTCCCAGATGCAACATTAGTATTTACTTATGTTACTACTTTATCGACTGTATTATTCTTAATCGTATGGGCATTAATTATTGTCGCTTATATTAATTACAGTAGAAAGAATCCAAAATTACATAAAGAGTCTATATATAAATTACCTGGTGGTAAATATATGGGCTATGTGATTTTAATATTCTTCATCTTAGTATTTGGGTTATTATTTGTTAATGAAACTACTAGACGTGCAATTTACTTAACGCCGTTATGGTTCATATTGTTAGGTTTCATGTATTGGAGATATAAAAAAGAATCTCAAAAACTGAATGATTAATTTATCATTGAGTTGAGTTTTAAACTTAAAAGAGTCAGTAAATGAGTTTTATAAATTCATTTACTGACTTTTTTGTATAATTATTTTATTTTAATTTACTTATAAATATTAAAAAGGATCGTAACTACCAAGTTAAAATACTTAGTTGTTACAATCCCTTTTGCATTTTCAATTATCTAGACGATAATTTTATATATTATAGTACGTTAGCATAACCTTCGAATACTTTACCGTTTGCAGCATCTACAGTAACTAACATATCATTTTTAATTTCTTTAGTAGCATTTTCAACACCTACAACTGTTGGAATACCTTTTTCAAGACCAACGATTGCACTAGGTGATGTAATACCATTTTCTTCTGTAATTAAACCGATAGCTTGGTCTACATATGGTACTAATGTTTCATCAACAGAGTTTGTAACGATGATTTTGTCGCTTAAATCAACATCTTTTAAATCACTTGCTGAATCAGCAACAATAGCAGTACCTACAACTGATCCACGGCCAACACCTTGCCCTTTAGCAATTTCGTCACCAACTAAATGGATTTTCATCATATTTGTTGTACCTTTTTCACCTGTTGGAACACCTGCAGTAATAATGATTAAGTCACCATTTTGTACTCTTTCTGTTTCAACAGCAGTTGCTACTGCATTATTTAATAATGCATCTGTGTTCTTACGTCCTTCTTTAACTACAGGATAAACACCCCATACAATCGCACATTGACGAGCTGTTTTTTCACTAGGAGTAACAGCAATAATATCTGAATGTGGACGATATTTAGAAATAGTACGTGCAGTTGAACCACTTTCTGTTGCAGCTACAATTGCTTTAACATTTAAGTTTAGAGCTGTATGAGCTACTGAAATACCAATAGCATTTACTAGTGAAGTTTCAACTAATTTAGTTCTATCAGATAATAATTTTTTATAATCTTGTGCTGCTTCTGCAGATACTGCAATGTTTCTCATAGTTTTAACTGCTTCTTCAGGATATAAACCTGCAGCTGTTTCACCAGATAACATTACTGCGTCTGTACCATCATAAATAGCATTTGCAACGTCACTAGCTTCTGCACGTGTTGCACGTGGGTTACGTTGCATTGAATCTAACATTTGTGTTGCAGTAATAACTGGTTTACCTAATTTGTTACATTTTCTAATTAAATCTTTTTGAACCATAGGTACTTTTTCAGGTGGAATTTCAACACCCATGTCACCACGAGCAACCATTAAACCATCAGATACTTCAAGAATTTCTTCAATATTGTCAATACCTTCTTGGTTTTCAATTTTAGGAAAGATTGTAATATTAGCTTTTTCTTGTTCTAAGATTTCACGGATATCTAATACGTCACTTGGACGACGAACAAAGCTTGCTGCGATAAAGTCTACATCTTCTTTAATACCGAATCTAATATCATCAGCATCTT
This sequence comes from Staphylococcus sp. FSL H8-0121, assembly GCF_038008425.1. NCBI lineage: Bacteria > Bacillati > Bacillota > Bacilli > Caryophanales > Staphylococcaceae > Staphylococcus > Staphylococcus sp. FSL H8-0121. Next base: position 148,207 of record NZ_JBBOZB010000001.1, on the reverse strand, counting down.
TATCAGTGATACCTGGTAAATTTACTTTAACACCTGGTAAGTTAACACCTTTTTTATTTTTTAGTTCACCAGTGTTTAAAATGTCGCATTTTACTTCACCATTATCATGATCAATATCTTTAACTTGTAATTCTACTAAACCATCGTCTAATAAAATGTATGATCCTACTTGTACATCATTAATTAAGTTGTCGTAAGTTACAGAGAACTTTTCAGGTGTACCTTCTACTTCACTCATACTTACAATAACTTCTTTACCTTTTTCTAATTCGATAACGCCATCTTTCATGTTATGAGTACGAATTTCTGGTCCTTTAGTATCTAAAAGAATAGCTACAGTTTTATTTAAACGTTTAGCAACTTTACGAATTGTATCAATTCTACCTTTATGTTCTTCATGACTACCATGTGAAAAGTTTAAACGTGCCACGTTCATACCAGCGTTAATTAATTTTTCAATCATTTCTTCTGATTCAGATGCTGGTCCAATAGTACATACAATTTTAGTTTTTCTCATTTTATAATCCTCCTGAAATTTATATAGATAACTCTTTAGCTAGTTGGTAAATTTGTTTATCAAATTTATGATCAGAATGACCAAAGATTTCATCAAATGGTGTCGCAGTTAATTGGTTATGTTTAATACCAACACCTTTAGCTGTTTCACCACTCATTAATAATTCAACCGCATGTCCACCTAATCGTGATGCTAATACACGATCAGCACCAGATGGGCTACCGCCACGTTGAATGTGACCCAATACTGACACTCTAGTATCAATATTTATATATTTACTTAATTCTTCAGCACATTCTTGTCCGCTCATACAACCTTCAGCAACCATAACGATTGAATGTTTTTTACCTCGTTTAATTCCTTGTTCAATCTTCTCAGCCACTTCTTTAATTTCTGTATTAACTTCTGGTACAACAATTGTTTCTGCACCAACAGATAAGCCAGCCCAAAGTGCTAAGTCACCACAATCACGTCCCATTACTTCAACGATAAATGTTCTAGCATGACTTGAAGCTGTATCTCTAATTTTATCGACTGAATCAATAATTGTATTAAGCGCAGTATCAAATCCAATAGTAAAGTCAGTACCGTTAATATCATTATCAATCGTTCCAGGAATACCGATTGTTTGTATTTCTTTACACTCTTCGCTAATGCGTTGAGCACCACGGTAACTTCCGTCTCCACCGATTACTACTAAACCTTCAATTTCTCTTTTACGTAGATTCTCGATTGCTACTTTACGTACATCTTCTTCTTTGAATTCTGGACATCTTGCTGAGAATAAGAATGTCCCACCACGTTGAATTGTATCTCCAACTGAGCCTAATTCAAGTTTATGAATATCGTCTTCAACTAAACCTTGATAACCATGATATACACCATAAACTTCAATATTATTGTAAATTGCTGTACGTACAACTGCTCTAACAGCAGCATTCATCCCCGGTGAATCTCCACCGCTAGTCAAAACTGCAATTTTCTTCATGACGACATACCTTCCTATATCTAGTTTTATCTTCAACTCTAAATTACCATAAATTTTTTACTTCTTCCATCAAAAGAAAGTACTTATGTAGATGTAAACGTTTTTAATTATGAATTTTATATTAACAATAATAAAAATAGAGCAATAGTCTTCATTTTAACTATCACTCTATCTAATATTTATTCTACATAAGATCCAATATTTCTAAATTTATTAAAACGATCTTCTGCTAATTCATCTTTATTAAGTTTTTCTAATTCATCTAAATGTGCCACAAAAGCCTTTTTAATAGTTTGAGCTTGTGCTTCAACTTCTTTGTGCGCACCGCCTAAAGGTTCTTTAATTACGTCATCTATAACATTAAGTTGGTGTAAATCATTCGCCGTAATTTTCATTGTTTCTGCAGCTATTTTGGCTAAATTGCTATCTTTCCATAATAATGCAGCAGCTCCTTCAGGAGATATAACAGAGTATGTACTATTTTCAAGCATTAATACTCTATTAGCAATACCGATACCTAGCGCACCACCACTACCACCTTCACCGATGACTATTGCAATGACAGGCACTTTGAGTGAGGCCATCTCAATCAAATTGGTAGCAATTGATTCACTTTGTCCTCTTTCTTCTGCTGCTTTACCAGGATACGCTCCTTTAGTATCAATAAATGTAAAAATAGGTCTGTTGAATTTTTCTGCTTGTTTTATCAAGCGTAATGCTTTTCGATAGCCTTCTGGATGTGCCATACCAAAATTACGATAAATATTATCTTTGGTATCTTTACCTCTTTGCTGTCCAACTACAGTAACAGCTTTACCATTTAAATAACCAATACCACCAATCATTGCTGGGTCATCTCTAAAATTACGATCGCCATGTAATTCTATAAATGAATCAAAAATCTTTGGTATATAATCTAATGACGTAGGTCTTTCTTGCAATCTTGCAATTTGAACTCTATCCCACGGTTTCAAATTTGTATACACTTTTTTAGTTTCGCGTTCTAAAGAAGCTTCTAACATATCGATTTCTTCTTGCAAATCAACATCGTTTTTTTCTTGAGATTCTTTTAATGAATCAATTTTCTTTCTTATTTCAAAAAGTGGCTTTTCAAAATCAAGCATTAGCTTCTCACCTCTTGATGTAGATTTAAAATATTAGCAAGTGTAGTTCTCATATCTTTTCGATGTATCACTTTATCTAGTTGACCATGCTCTAATAAAAATTCTGCTGTTTGGAAATCTTCAGGTAATTTTTCATTAATTGTTTGTTCAATTACTCGACGTCCTGCAAAGCCTATTAGTGCTTTTGGTTCACTTAGATTGATATCACCAACTGATGCAAAACTAGCAGATACACCACCTGTAGTAGGATTAGTGATATAAGAAATATAAAGTAAACCTGCATCTGAATGTTTCTTTAGTGAAACACTTGTTTTACCCATTTGCATTAAAGAAATAATACCCTCTTGCATACGGGCACCGCCACTGGCAGAGAATAAAATAAATGGTAAACATTGTTCTGTGCAATAATCAATAATTCGACAAATCTTCTCACCAACAACTGACCCCATACTTCCCATTCTAAAACGAGCATCCATAACTGCCACACCATACTTAACACCATCTAATTCGGCAGTACCTGTTACTACAGCTTCATTTAAGTCAGTTTTTTTCTGATCTTTTTCAATTTTTTCAATGTATCCAGGGAAATCTAATGGATTTGCAGAAGTCATCCCTTTATCAAATTCATTAAATGTACCTTCATCAGAAATCGCTTCAATGCGTTTATATGCAGATAAAGAAATATGATGGTCACAATTAAAGCATACATTTAGGTTTTCATCTAATTCTTTGGTATACATAATTTTTTTACATTTTGGACATTTAGTCATGATTCCTGCTGGTACGTCATTTTGTTTTGAGTCTTGAACCGTTAAATATTTCTTTTTCTTTGTTCGATTAAAAAAATCTTTAAACATAGGGAAACCTCCAAAAACCTTTGACCCTTATTAGGCTTAATTTTTTCATGTAGATTATATTGTTATGTATAAAATGAATAAATTATAACAAAAGTGAGAGAGAAAAATATAAAACTACTTTTGAATATGATTAGGTATATTATCATCTTTAACCTAGTTAAAACGATACCGTTTTACATTTTTCTTAAAACATATACAACTATTTTTTTAGTATGACATGTTTATTAATCTCCCACTCTCATTACAACTATAATTATTTTAAGTCTGTTAATTTCATTGTTTTATCATACACATCTTGTGGGTCAACTTCAATTCTAGCAACACCTGATTCCATAGCCGCTTTAGCAACTTCTCTAGCTACAGATGGCGCTACACGTTTATCAAATGGACCAGGAATACAATAATTTGGCTCTAATTCATCACTTTGAATTAAGTCTGCAATAGCTTCTACGGCAGCTTTTTTCATTTCTTCATTAATATGTGTTGCCTCAGTATCTAAAGCACCTCTAAAAATACCAGGGAATGCTAATACGTTATTGATTTGGTTAGGATAATCTGAGCGACCTGTTCCAACTACTTTAGCTCCAGCTTCTTTAGCATCATTAGGATTGATTTCTGGGTTAGGGTTAGCCATTGCAAAGATTATTGGATCTTTAGCCATACTTTCTACCATTTCTTTAGATAATAAATCTGCAATAGAAACACCAATGAAGACATCTGCATCTTGAATAACTTCACTCAATTCGCCTTCTATTTTGTCTTTATTAGTCCACTTAGCTACATATTCTTTAGTATCATTCATACCATAACTTCTGCCTTCAAATATGGCACCTCTAGAATCACACATAACCATATTTCTCACACCGTATGAATATAACAGTTTTACAATTGCAATACCTGCTGCACCAGCTCCGTTGAGGACAACTTTAATGTCGGCTAAATCTTTATCTACAATTCTTAAGGCATTAATTAAGCCTGCTGTAGTTACAATAGCTGTACCGTGTTGATCGTCGTGAAAAACAGGAATATTAGTTTCTTTTTTTAATCTTTCCTCAATTTCAAAACAACGCGGCGCTGAAATATCCTCTAAATTGATTCCTCCATAGTTAGGTTGAAGTAATTTTACAGTATTAATAATCTCATCAGTATCTGTTGTATTAAGCGCAATTGGAACACCATTAACACCAGCAAAACTTTTGAATAATACTGCTTTACCTTCCATAACTGGAATACTTGCTTCCGGACCGATATTCCCTAATCCTAAAACAGCAGTACCATCTGTTACTACAGCAACTGTATTACCTTTTATAGTATAGTCATAAACTTTTCTTTTATCTTCATGTATTTCTTTACAAGGTTCGGCTACACCAGGTGAATAAGCTAAACTTAATTCATCTTTGTTTGTAACTTTGACATTAGGTGTTACTTCTAATTTACCTTGATTCTTTTTATGCATTTCTAATGCTTCATCTCTTAAAGACATGCTATTCAACCCCTATTTATTTTTTTAGAATTAACTGAGTAAACAATTATCAATCATTTTTAACTGTAAACAGATTGCATTAACAATGTACTTTTAAAATGTATTTAAAAATGTCAAAAATTTAGCAACTAGCTAAACTTTGAATCAACATTTCTTCGTTACTTTTATAATTATTTTTTCTGCTGATCATTCATATTTTATCATTATTTTATGTATAAGATAATGACAATTACAAACAAATAGTACAAAAAACAATTACAAAATAAACTGATGATTAAAATATAAATCATCAGTTTACTATATCATAATTTAATAGTAGTTAAAAGTTATATAAATCGGATATCACTAGGTTTGAATAACTGTATTAGTTCCCTCATATTTTCAGAATTTTTATTAATAAATCCTATACGTGACATTCGCTTAGATTCATCATCATATGCTTGTACTTCAATAGTTTGTTTTGTCTTTTCTTGGTCAATATATTGTTCAAATCCTTTTGCTTGTTCAATATGTCTTACGATAATTTGATTTGAATGTGTGAGTTTATGTGTCTCAAACGCTTCTTCACTGTATATGTCATTAATAATAAGCTGATTCTTACCATTTCTTTTATCAAATTTCCCTTGTATGACATAAATGTGTTCTTCTGACAACTCAAGTTCATATTTTTTAAATTGATCTGGGAAGATAACTCCATCCATCAAATGTAGACCATCATTTAATGTCACAAAAGCCATATTTTGCCCATTTTTTGTTCTGATACGCTTAATTTGATCAAATTGCACTAATATAGGATGGTAATTTTGAGCGTTATTCAATCTGTAAATAGTTAAATATTGCTTTTTATTAAATTCTTTTTCTACTGGATGTTTCGAAATATAAAAACCTAAATATTCTTTCTCATATTCGCTGATTAGTTTGTCTGGTAATTCATCTTTTTCTTCATAATCTTGTTTAGGCGTGAAGAAATCAAATAACATATCATCTTGTTCAATATCAGTAACTTGATCAATAACTTGGTCAATGGACTGTAATAACGTAGCACGGTTTTTACCAAATGTGTCAAACGCACCTACTAAAATCAATGACTCTAATAATTTCCTAGTTTTGACTCGTTTAGGTAATCTTCTGGCAAAATCAAAGAAATCTTTAAATTCACCGTTTTGATATCGTTCGTCAACAATAAGTTTAACGCTTTGATATCCAACACCTTTAATAGCACCTAACGATAAATAAATTCCGTCAGATGTTGCTTTATAGAACCAATGACTTTCATTGATATTAGGAGGCAATATCTTAATATTTTGATGCTTCGCTTCATCAATCATTGCTGACGTTTTTTTCTCACTACCAATAACATTACTCAATATATTAGCGTAAAAGTAATTTGGATAATGAACTTTTAGATAACTCATAATATATGCAATTTTAGAGTAACTAACGGCATGTGCTCTTGGAAAACCATAGTCAGCAAATTTCAATATTAAATCGAATATTTGTTTACTCATATATTCGTCATACCCATTTTGTAACGCACCGTCAACAAAGTGTTGTCTTTCACTTTCTAGCACTGCTCTATTTTTCTTACTCATAGCACGTCTTAAAATATCTGCTTCGCCATAACTGAAGTTTGCGAACTTACTTGCTATTTGCATTATTTGTTCTTGATAAATGATTACGCCATAAGTATTTTTTAAAATGGGTGCTAAATCTTCATGTAGATACTGAACTTTAGAAGGATCATGTCTGCGTGTAATGTATGTAGGGATCTCTTCCATCGGCCCAGGTCTATATAATGATGTGACGGCAACAATGTCTTCGAAATGTTCGGGCTTCAATTTTTTCAATACACTTCTAACACCATCAGATTCTAATTGGAAAATACCTGTCGTATCACCTTGGGATAATAATTCAAACACTTTATTATCATTAAATGGAATTTGTTCAATATCTATATCAATGTTCAAATCTTTTTTCACTTGGTTCACAATTTGATGTATAATTGATAGATTTCTAAGTCCTAAAAAGTCGATTTTCAATAGACCAATACGTTCTGCCTCAGTCATTGTCCATTGTGTAAGCAATCCAGTATCCCCTAATGTCAATGGCGCATATTCATAAAGTGCGTGATCATTAATAATAATACCTGCTGCATGAGTTGAGGTATGACGTGGGAGTCCTTCTAATTTTTTACACAAATCAAACCAACGTTCATGTCGATAATTTCTATGAACGAATTGTTTAAAATCGTCATTTTGATATGCTTCATCTAAAGTTATCCCTAATTTATGTGGAATGAGTTTAGAAATTTCATTTAATGTTATTTCATCAAATCCCATAATACGGCCTACATCTCTAGCCACAGCTCTAGCTAATAAATGTCCAAATGTCACTATTCCAGAAACATGAAGTTGACCATATTTTTCTTGGACGTATTGAATAACTTTTTCACGTCTTGTATCTTCAAAGTCAATATCAATATCAGGCATTGTTACACGTTCAGGATTTAAAAATCTTTCAAAAAGTAAATTGAATTTTATTGGGTCAATTGTAGTAATTCCTAATAAATAACTTACTAGTGAACCAGCAGATGAACCACGACCAGGTCCAACCATTACATTATGTGTTTTAGCATAATGAATTAAGTCACTTACAATAAGGAAGTAATCTTCAAATCCCATATTCGTAATAATGGCATATTCGTGTTTTAATCTGTCTATATAATGAGGATGATTAAGATTCCAATTTTTTAGTTGTTCTTCTAACTTCATCCATAGATATTTTTTTGAAGTTTCACCATTAGGTGTTTCAAATTGCGGTAGTAGTGATTGGTGATAATTGAGTTCTGCAGTACATAATTGAGCTATTTCATCAGTTTTTCTAAAAATGGATGTATCTAAACCAAGATTATGTATTTCTTCCGAAGTGTAAAAATGCTCGTCAAAATCTTCCTGTTCCCCTACTAAATCAAGCTTACTATTATCTTTAATTGCTTGTAATGCAGTTATTGTATCTGCATCTTCTTTATTTAAATAACGTGCAGTATTTAACCATACACACTCTCTATTGTTTATTTGGACTGAATTTTGATTTATGTAAACATGTTGCTTAAAATCAAAAGACTCAATTAATTGTTGATGTTGTTCTTCTGCATTTTTAAAAATAATAATTAAATTTGCTTCGTATCGTTTTAACCAATCAATTGAAATATCTACTTTCTCTTTCATTTTTATCGCTGAAGATAATTGATATAAATCTTTTAAACCATCATTATTTTGAGCTAATAATACTGTTTCTATTTGATATAAACCATCAGTTAATAATACAGTCATCCCAAATACAGGATGAATACCCGCTTCGATACAAGCATCATAAAACTTAGGATAGCCATACAAAACATTTGTATCTGTAATTGCAAGTGTATCTACACCTTCTCTTTTGGCCTTTTCAACTGCGTCTGTAATTTTCAAACTGGAGTTTAATAAATCATAGGCCGTATGAATATTTAAATATGCAACCATGTTTGTATGACTCCTTTCTTTAAGTGATTGTACTTATAATTTTTGACGTAAAGCTTTGGCTAGCAAATCAAATTCTTCCCAACTATAAACAGAAACGCCAGAAGCATTAGGATGGCCTCCACCGCCAAAATCACTGGCAACATCATTTATGACAAATTGTCCTTTAGAACGTAGACGACAACGAATTTGATCTCCTTCATCTACACCGAACATCCAGATTTTAAGACCACGGATATCAGCAATGGTATTGACGAACTGTGACGCTTCATTAGATTTAATATTAAACTGTTCTAAAACATCTTTAGTTATACGCACTTGACAATAGCCATCTTCAAATAACTCAAAGTTTTGTAAAACATAACCTTGGAATGGCATTAATCTAGGGTCTTTTTCAGACATTTTATTAAGCTCAGCATTATGATCAAATGGGAATCCAATTAGTCTTCCAGCAATTTCCATTGTGTGTTGTGTCGTATTATTAAATAAGAATCTTCCTGTATCCCCTACAATACCTAAATAAAGCACACGTGCAACGTCCGCATTGATGATGCTTTCGTCATTAAAGTGCAGGATCATATCATAAATAATCTCACTTGTAGAAGACGCATTAGTATTTACTAAATTAATTTCTCCATATTGATCAACAGCAGGGTGATGATCAATTTTTAACACTCTCGCACCTAATGCATATCGTTGATCATCAATACGAGGCGCATTGGCTGTATCACAAACAATTACAAATGCATCTTGATAAGTTTCATCTTCAACTTGATCAAATGTTCCAATAAAATTAAGTGACTCTTCTGCTTCACCTACTGCATAAATTTCTTTATCAGGAAATTTAAGTTTTAAATAATATTTCAAACCTAATTGAGAACCGTATGCGTCTGGATCTGGTCTCACATGTCTGTGTATGATAACTTTGTCTGTTGATTCTATTTCTTTCATAATATCATTCATTAGTATTTCCATTTATATTGACCCCTCTTTTATATCATTGATTAATATCCTTCAAACATTTGACAAATGACTGATGCATTAGCAACTTTTTCATTTTGACAAAACATTGTAACTTCTAATTTAGCAAAATATCTTCCCACATCTAGCATTTCGTACTCAACATCGATACCAGTTTCAATTGGCACAGTTTTTAAATAAATAATATTCAAACTTTCAATCATGACATTGCCTTTTTTATACTTTCTCATTTCATGACGTAAAGTTTCTTCTATAATACCGACAAATACGGCTTTACTTAGTGTGCCATAATGATTAGTTAATAGCGGCGACACATCCGTCTGAATACTGTCATGGTTAATTGTAATATGTTTCGCAATTTGATCGTTAATCGTCTCACCAATTTGAGGTTGTCGTCCTAATAATTGCATAGATTTTAAAACATCTTGCCTATTTATAACACCAACTGCTTTTTTATTATTATCTGTAACTGGTAAGAGTTCAATACCTTCCCAAATTAATAAGTGTGCACAACTAGCCACAGTATTTGATAACTTAACACTAATTGGATTTTTAGTCATAACGTCTTCAATTAAATCATTTTCATTCATATTTATTATTTCTCTACTAGTGACAATACCAACTAGTTTATAATCATTATTCACAACTGGAAAACGTGTATGTCCTGTTTCATTTGCAATTTGTTTATAGTCTTGTAAAGTCATAGAGTTCATTAAAACTGAAAGCTCATTAATAGGCTTAACAATATCTTCAACTACTAAGATTTCTTTACGAATTTTTTGATTAAACATCGCACGGTTAATAATATTTGCAACTAAAAATGTATCGTAGCTAGAAGAAAGAATAGGTAAATCATGTTCGTCAGCATATTTTATCACTTCTTTACTTGGATAAAATCCGCCAGTAATTAATATTGCTGTTCCTCTTTTCATCACTTCAAGCTGAACTTGTTCACGGTTTCCAATAATGAGTAATGTTTGTGGGCCAATATATCTTAATATGTCCTTTAACTCCATAGCACCAATTGCAAAATTTGAGACTGTTTTATTAATACCGTTTTTACCTGCAATAATTTGACCTTCAATAATATTAGCAATTTCATTAAAAGTTAAATTATCAATTTCATCACGATTTCGCTTTTCAATTCTAACTGTACCAACTCTATCTATTGTTGTTACTAATCCAAGTTGGCCCGCATCTTTAATAGCTCTATAAGCTGTACCCTCTGAAACAGTTAAATCTTTTGCTATTTTTCTTACTGAGATTTTCGAACCGATTGCTAGCGATTCAATGTGTTTTAAAATTTGTTCATGTTTAGTCATAACGTTACCTCTTCTTAGAACAATGTTATGCTTATTATAACTTTTTAACGAGAAAAAATCATTGAAGCGCACTTTCGAATTTATAAAACTTCTATTATAAATTAACATCTTTTGTGAAAAGATAATTTTATTAAAATTACTTTTAATTTAAATGGAAATATTCCCCTATTTTTATTAGAATGGAGATAAGGAGGGATAGACTTATGTATAAAAATATATTATTAGGTGTAGATACTCATATTAAAAATGAAAAAGCTTTAGAAGCTGTTTCTAAACTTGCAGGTGATGATACTGTTGTAACTATTTTAAATGCCATCAATGAACAAGATGCTCAAGCGTCAATTAAAGCTGGTGTGCATTTGGATAAAATCACTGAAGAACGTAGCAAACGTTTAGAAAAAACACGTCACATTTTAGAAGATTATGGTATTGATTATGATCAAATCATTGTACGTGGTAATGCAAAAGAAGAACTAGTAAAACATGCTAACAGTGGTAAGTATGACATTGTTGTCGTTAGTAACCGCAAAGCAGAAGAAAAGAAAAAATTTGTACTTGGTAGCGTAAGTCACAAAGTTGCTAAACGTGCAACTGTCCCAGTACTTATCGTTAAATAACATGTATTGATTAGCTAATATTTATTTCAATATAAATGCGTAATTAATAACGTCATACTATAAAACATCCTTGGCACTCATACCAAGGATGTTTTTATATCTATAATTAAAATTGAACTTCTTGACCAGGTTCTAATATTTGAACTTCACCAACATTTACAGCGTCTTTAAATTGTTGAGGATCTTGTTCAATTAATGGGAAAGTATTGTAGTGTACAGGAACTGAGATACTTGGTTTAATAAATTCATTAACTGCATATGCTGCATCATCTATACCCATAGTAAAGTTGTCACCGATTGGAACGAAACATACATCAACTGGATGACGTTTAGCTATTAATTCCATATCGCTGAATAATCCTGTGTCACCAGTATGATAAATTTTTTTACCTTCTGCTTCAATAACAATACCCATTGGCATACCAAGATATACTGGAATACCATTTTCATGTGTATAACTAGAACTATGGAATGCTTGAACATATTTAACGCTACCGAAATCTAATTCAGCTTTACCGCCAATGTTCATTCCACGTACATTTTCGACACCATAATAAGTAGATAAATATCCAGCTATTTCTGCACTACCTATCACTGTAGCGTGATTTCTATTAGCTAATTCTACAACATCGCCAAAATGATCTTCGTGACCATGCGTTAAAATAATATAATCAACTGCTAATCTTTGTTCATCTAAATCACATTTATCATTACCTGATATAAATGGATCTACGATTACTTTCTTACCGTTGCCTTCAAAATAAATTGTTGATTGACCATGAAATGATAGTTTCATTATTATAGCCCTCCTAAATAATTATGTATTTATTATACCCTAGCTCACCATTTTTATAACACGTTTGGTATTTAATAATATGAAACTTTGAAATATATGATTATTTGGAATAAAATTAACTTAATCTTGTATAGGAGGTCAATTTCATGTCAAAAATTAATGATATCGTCAATTATTTACAAAAAGAAAATGTAGATGCTGCATGGATTACTACACCCTTAAATATATATTACTTTACTGGTTACCGTAGTGAACCACATGAAAGATTATTTGCACTGTTAATTCAATCAAATGGTGAAACTGTTTTATTTTGCCCTAAAATGGAAGTTGAAGAAGTTAAACAGTCACCTTATGAAGGAAAAATTATAGGATATTTAGATACAGAAAATCCGTTTGATTTATACCAACAATCATTTAAACAAATACTTATAGAAAGTGAACATTTAACAGTAAAACGTCAACGTGAATTGACGAATGCATTTCAAATAGAGCATTATGGCGATATAGATCAAGTTATTAAAGATTTAAGAAATATTAAATCTATTGATGAAATTAAGAAAATAAAACATGCTGTTAATCTTGCGGACAAATGTATTGAAATAGGCGTTGCTTATTTAAAAGAAGGCATTAGCGAAAGAGAAGTCGTTAACCATATTGAAAACGAAATTAAGAAATATGGCGTAAATGAAATGAGTTTCGATACTATGGTTTTATTTGGTGATCATGCCGCATCTCCTCATGGTGTACCTGGTAATCGTAAACTGCAAAATAATGAACTTGTTCTTTTCGATTTAGGCGTTATTTATGAGCATTATTGTAGTGATATGACTAGAACGGTACAATTTGGAACACCTTCTAAAGAAGCTTTAGATATATACAACATTGTATTAGATGCAGAGGAATCTGCGATAGCTGCAATTCGTCCAGGCGTTAAATTAAAAGATATAGATAAAATCGCTAGAGATATTATTGATAATGCAGGTTATGGACAGTACTTCCCTCATCGTCTTGGACATGGTTTAGGACTTGAAGAACATGAATATCAAGATGTTTCTAGTACTAATGATAATATTTTAGAAGCGGGTATGGTGATTACTATTGAACCTGGTATTTATGTTCCGGGTGTAGCCGGTGTGCGTATCGAAGATGATATTTTAGTTACTGAAAATGGTTGTGAAATTTTAACGCATTACACAAAATAATTATTGTTCACAATAACAATAATAATCCCTCAAATGATTCTCCATTTGAGGGATTATTTATATATCATTTTTATTTAATTATAAATTATGATTTTAATGCATCTTCTACAGAAGTATAAGGCATATCAAACGCTTCTGCTACACCTTGATGTGTAACATGACCTTTATATGTGTTTAAACCTAATGATAATGCATGATTTGATTTAAATGCTTCTTTATAGCCTTTATTAGCTAATGTTTGAGCAAACGGTAATGTTGCATTATTAAGTGCTAAAGTTGATGTTCGAGGTACTGCCCCTGGCATATTGGCAACAGCATAGTGAACAACACCATGTTTAATATAAGTCGGATCATCGTGAGTTGAGATTTTATCAGTTGTTTCAAAAATTCCGCCTTGGTCGATTGCAATATCAACGATCACTGAACCATTTTTCATTTCTTTAATCATATCTTCAGTTACAAGATTAGGTGCTTTAGCTCCTGGAATTAATACTGCACCAATCACTAAATCACTTTCCTTAACATATGTTTCAATATTTAAAGGATTAGACATAATAGTATGAATTCTACCATTAAATTGATCGTCTAATTCTTGTAATCTTTTAGGATTCACATCTAAAACAGTGACATCTGCACCTAAACCTAATGCTATTTTAGCAGCATTTGTGCCAGCTTGACCGCCACCGATAATTGTTACTTTTCCTTTAGGAACACCTGGTACGCCACCAAGTAAAATTCCCATACCACCATTAAATTTTTGTAAAAATTCAGCGCCAATTTGAGTTGCCATTCTTCCAGCAACTTCACTCATTGGACTTAATAAAGATAATGAGCGATCAGGTAATTGTACTGTTTCATACGCAATACCAATCACTTTGTTATCTACAAGCGCTTTTGTTAATTTTTCTTCATTAGCCAAGTGTAGATAAGTGAATAAAATGAGTCCTTCTTTGAAATATTGATATTCTTCTTCTAATGGTTCTTTTACTTTAACAACCATATCAACATCCCAAACTTGAGAAGCCTCTGAAACGATGTCAGCCCCTGCTTCTTTGTAATCTATGTCTTCAAAGTAAGAGCCCATTCCAGCATTTGTTTCAACTAATACAGTGTGTCCTTGTTCAACCAAAGCATGTACACCACTTGGTGATAGACTCACTCTGTTTTCATTATTTTTTATCTCTTTAGGAATACCTATTTTCATTCCTCACACCTCCACTATCATATTAACCCTAAACAATACTAAAACTCAAATGAAAGCGCCTACAAAAATACACAAAATTGTTAATTTTTCGAGTTAAAAATTCTGAAAAGTATGTTAAAATAAAATTAAGAAAAGACGAAAGGGGTACTGACTATGATTACTTACAAAAATATTTTAATCGCAGTCGACGGTTCACACGAAGCAGAATGGGCCTTTAACAAAGCAGTTGGGGTTGCTAAACGTAACGACGCAAAACTTACAATTGTTAATGTTATTGACTCTAGAACATATTCTTCTTATGAGGTATATGATGCTCAATTTACTGAAAAATCTAAACACTTCTCTGAAGAATTATTAAAAGGTTACAAAGAAGTTGCAGCAAATGCTGGTGTTACAAACGTTGAAACGCGTTTAGAATTTGGTTCACCTAAAGCGATTATCCCTAAAAAAATTGCACCAGAAGTTGGTGCTGACTTAATTATGAGTGGTACTTCAGGTCTTAATGCAGTTGAACGATTCATCGTTGGTTCTGTTTCTGAAGCTATCGTTAGACACGCACCTTGTGATGTTTTAGTTGTAAGAACAGAAGAAATTCCAAATGACTTCCAACCACAAGTTGCAACTCCACAATTACGTGAAAGATATTCTAATTAATATTAGTTTAGGTTATATAGACTCACCTTTTAATTAAGGTGAGTTTTTTATTTGTTTTATAGTTAAATACGCTGAAAAAGAACATTAGTTAGAAAAAATACCACTATCTAACTTTAGATAGTGGTATTTTTAGTTACACTTAATTTTTTATTTTGACTCAGCATTTTCTGATGATTCTTCTTCTACAGATAAGCCACCATATTTAACTACGTCTCTTGAAATCATAACTTCTTCATCTGTTGGTACAACGAGTACTTTAACAGGTGAATGTGGGTAATTGATTTCGCCTTCTTCACCATGAAGATTTTCATTTTTCTTAGGATCCCAATAAACGCCCATAAACTCTAGTCCTTCTAACACTTTACCACGAATGATATGTGAGTTTTCACCTATACCAGCAGTAAACACAATTACATCTACGCCATGCATTCTTGCTGCATAAGAACCGATATATTTATGGATTTTTGAAGCGAATAAATCTAATGCAACACGTGATCTATGACGTCCATGTTTAGCTTCTTCTGTTAAATCACGTAAGTCACTTGAAGTACCTGTTAATCCTAATAATCCAGACTCTTTATTAAGAATATTTAACACTTCATCAGCATTTTTACCAGTTTTCTCCATAATATATGGAATTAACGCTGGGTCAAGGTTACCTGAACGTGTACCCATAGTTACTCCTGCTAATGGAGTGAATCCCATTGAAGTATCAATTGATTCTCCTCCATCTATCGCAGCAACTGATGCACCATTACCAATATGACATGAAATAATGCGTAAATCTTCAATTGGTTTACCTAAGATTTCTGCTGCACGACGTGAAACATATTTATGACTAGTACCATGGAAACCATATTTACGAATTCCGTAATCTTCATAATAACGATAAGGTAAACTATATAAATAAGCCTGTTCAGGCATAGTTTGGTGGAATGATGTATCGAAAACCGCTACATGTGGTATTTCTGGTAAAAGCTTTCTAAATGCTCTAATACCCATCAAGTTAGCTGGGTTATGCAATGGTGCTAGCTCACTCAATGCCTCAATTTGTTCTTCAACTTCGTCAGTTACTACAGCTGATGAAGGAAATGTTTCGCCACCGTGTACAACTCGATGTCCTGTTCCTTGAATTTCATAGATATCTTGAATAATATTATGTTCTTTGAATTTCGCCAACATAATATCTACCGCTTCTTCATGGTCTTTGATATCTTTGACTTCGGTTAGTTTTTCCCCTTCAACTAAGATTGTAAAAATTGAATCTTTCATACCAATTCTTTCAACAACGCCTTTGGTAACTGTTTTTTCTTCAGGCATTCTAATAAGCTGGAACTTCAAAGAAGAGCTACCAGCATTAATCGCCAAAATTAATTTTGACATAATATTTTGTCCTCCATCGTTTGTTTAATTATATTTTTCATAGTTTATTTTATCATTAACACAGTTTGAATTCTATACTGTTACAGATTATTTTTTTGTATGATTTGTGTCCATCCACTGATTTAATTCAGACATAAAACCTTGGAATTGTTGTGGATTTTTGAAATCAGGTATATTAGCTAAAAATACTTCAACTGGTTTTGTAACACCAGTTTCTTTCTTTTGTAAAATCAATATAGATTTACGAGCTTTCTCATTTTTAAATAATGTTGATGGTAAATTAAGAAATGCTTGCATCTCTGTTTCTGTAGTAATGAATTTTTCTAACTGTTTCACATGTTCTCCTGAAAATAATTCACTTGGAACAACTAAAAATGCATATCCTGCCCCTTTTAATGCATTTACAGCTTGTTCAATAAGTAAATAGTGTGAGTAACTATGTCCCTCTTCGAAACCTAATTTCATTTCTTTACTACGTTCGTCAACTGGATAATACCCAATTGGTAAGTCACCAATAATGATATCTGCTTCTTCTAGTGGTAATGGCATAATAGCGTCTTGTGGGTAAACATCAAACGGGATTTCAAGATAATTTGCTAAATGCACACTAACTCTTGATAATACAGGATCCACTTCTATAAGATGATGCATAATTGTTTTATCGGTTAATACTTCTTTAACAGCCGCACTTAAATGTCCAGCACCACTAGCAATATCGACAACATGCATCTCTTCTTTATTTTGCGTAAATCGTTGTACCAAGAATCCTAAAATAAGTCCAATAGAATCTGGTGTGATTTGATGGTTCGCTTGAATATTTTCCTCTTGCATTAAACTTAAATATGCAAATTGGAAAGCTTTTCTTCGATCTTGCAATGTTGCTTGTTCCAACATTTCTCGTTGGCTTGTATAAACGTCTTCCATAGCTAAACCTAGATTTTCTATAAAACTTTGCCCATTTTCTTGATTTAAAGTTTTAGCTTTTTCATCTAAGTGCTGGAATAACTTTTCCATAATCGTATTTTCTTCAGTCATTTTAATTCCCTCTCTATAAAAAGTGCCCATCATTTCGATAGTGAAAATCAATATTTTATCATTTTATCACTTTTAAAAAGATGGGCACTTACTATTCAAATCGGTATCTAAAATTTAATTCTTATAAATTTTTATATGCTTCTAAAGCTTTATCAAAATCTGGGAAGTTTGTTCCTTCACTCACAATTTCTTTATAAAC
The DNA here is from genome assembly GCF_038008425.1 of Staphylococcus sp. FSL H8-0121. Lineage (NCBI taxonomy): Bacteria > Bacillati > Bacillota > Bacilli > Caryophanales > Staphylococcaceae > Staphylococcus > Staphylococcus sp. FSL H8-0121. The sequence goes on along the minus strand of NZ_JBBOZB010000001.1, from coordinate 130,327 downwards.
CACTTTATTATCTTGATCTAGTACGAATACAGAACGAGCTAATAATCTCATTCCTTCCATTACTACACCAAAGTTCTCACCAAATGATAAGTCTCTATGGTCGCTTAATGTAACAACATTTTCTAAACCATTAGAAGCGCACCATCTTTTTTGTGCAAATGGTAGGTCAACTGAAATTGTTAATACAACACCATCTTCTTGTGAAGCTTCTTCGTTGAATTTACGAGTTTGTTGGTCACATACACCTGTATCAATTGATGGTACAACACTAATTAATTTTTTCTTATTAGCATAGTCATCTAATGATTTTTGATTTAAATCATTATCTAATACTGTAAAATCAGGTGCAATATCACCTACATTCACTTGTTGTCCTGATAATGTTACTGGATTGTTACTAAAAGTAATTTCAGTCATTGTTATGACCTCCTATAAATAATTTTCATACATTTATATCATACGATAACAGTAAGACTAAATTCAATTTTAAACTTTTATATTTTTAAAATTTATCCGTGTCATTACGTGTGTTAATCATGAATATCTTATCCCCACTTATTTTATTGAAAATAAAAAAGCAAATCAAAAGATATTTTAATACAATGTGCATTAATACCATCCTTGATTTGCTTTATTATAGTTATTTAATTTGTAAGCAGATGTATAATATAATCATATGCATTTTTAACAATTAAAACTGCTGTAACGATTATAAATAACACTTTTACGTAACCTACGCTTTTACTTATTGCAAATTGGGCTCCAACATATGAACCTACTATCATACTTATCGCCATAATCATTCCATAAAAATAATTTACTTGTCCTAATGACATAAATAATATAAGTGCACCTATGTTCGATGCAAAATTAAGTACTTTAGCATTACCTGCAGCACTTAAAAAATCAAAACCAAACATAAGTAATACAAATAACATAAAAGAGCCTGTGCCACCACCAATAAATCCATCATAAAAACCAATGATGAGATAAGCAATAACAAACATAGTTGCTTTTATAGGTGTAAAAGAAGTAAAGGTACGTACTGATCCCCAGTCCTTTTTAACAAGCGTATATATAAATACCAATGACAAAGCGACTATGATTAATGGTTTTAGCAATTGTGCAGGAAGCATTGTTGCTAAATATGCCCCGCCAACTGAAGCCACAAGTACAAAAGGAAATAATTTCGCTACAATCTTTAAATCTACATTGCCTGACCTAACGAATTTTATTGTACTCGTTAGTGTTCCAAAAGAACTAGCTAATTTATTTGTACCTAATGCAACTGCAGGTGGTAGCCCTATTGCTAATAGTGCAGGGGTTGAAATTAAACCTCCACCGCCTACAACCGAATCAATAAATGCAGCTAAAAAGCCAAATAAAACTATGATTAATATAACGTATACATCCCATCCCATGACATGACCCCTTTACGCTAATCTATTAAAACAAATCTTCAATTAAAGCATCAGTTGTTTTATCTTTTTCAGATTTATAATTTTTATCTATAGTTATCATTTCAATATTTTCAACTGCTTCGTCAACCATATCATCGAAATTAAATACACTTTCATATTCTACAACTTTATCAAAATCAGGTTCTGTAACAGGATTTTTAGGTGTGAAAATCGTACAACAATCTTCATATGGTTGTATAGACACCTCAAACGTACCAATGTCTTTTGCTTTTTTAACAATGTCTTCTTTATCAAGTGTTAACAATGGTCGTAACACCGGTGTTGACGTAACATGGTTTATGGCATACATACTATTTAATGTTTGACTAGCCACTTGACCTAAGTTTTCACCGTTTACAATACCCAACGCACCAATTTTATGAACTAATTGATCAGCCACTCTCATCATCAAACGTCTTGTAGATGTCATTGTATATCTTGGATGAACTGATTTATTAATTTGCTTCTGTAATTCAGTAAAAGGTACAATATGCAACTTAATTGGACCCACACGTTCTGATAAAATACGTGTTAATTCAATGACTTTTTCCTTAGCCTTTTCACTTGTGAATGGTGGACTATGGAAATGAATGGCTTCAATAGTTACGCCACGTTTCATAACTTCCATACCAGCAACAGGTGAATCTATACCTCCTGATAGCATCAATAACGTCTTACCACCAGTACCTACAGGTAAACCACCTGATCCTTGTATAACATCTACATATAAATAAATCGCATCTAATCGAACTTCTACTCGAATTTCATGTTGTGGACGTTTAACATCTACTGTTAAACCTTCAACATTTTTTAATACTTCGCCACCAATTTCACGTTGTAATTCATAAGTGTCTTTGTGGTACGATTTATCAGATCTTTTGACGTCAATTTTAAATGTAGAACCTTTTTCAAATGATTGTGCTAAACGAACAGCTACTTCAGCAATTGCTTGATCATTTTTTTCTGTTTTTAATACTGGACTGATTGATTTGATACCATATACTTTTGATAAACGGTCAATGATTTCATCAATATCAGCTTCATCTGATAATTCAATATACATACGGTCTCTTTTACCTTTGATATGAAATCCTTCTAGAGGTTTTAACGCTCTAGTCACATTGGTTTTTAATTGGTTAACAAACTTTTTACGGTTAGAACCTTTAAGCGTTAACTCACCATATCTTACGATTAAATGGTCGTATTTCATTATTTCAACAACTCCTTGATTTCTTTATATATTAGTTCAAATTTTTCTTTAAATGTATCAATATCAGCTTGTGTGGTAGTTTGACCCATTGATAATCGGATACTGCCTTCGATTTGTTTTTCCGGTATTCCCATAGCTAATAATACTTCATTCAGTTTTCCTCTTTTAGAGGAACATGCACTCGTAGTAGAAACCATTATATCTTGTTTAGAAAATGCATTAACTAATACTTCGCCTTTTACACCAGGGAAACCTATATTAATGATTTGTGGCGCTGCATCTTCTGGAGAGTTTATTTTCACACCAGGATAAGTTTCAACCATTTCTCTTATTTGTTGTTGATAAGAAGATAATGTTTGGTTTAATTGTTCAGTTTGTTGAACAGCTTGATTGATTGCTTTAACCATTGATACCGCCATCGGTAAATTGACTGTGCCGCTACGAACACCAAATTCTTGTCCACCGCCATGAATAATTGGTTCGAGATTATGAGCTGTTCTAGTAATTAATAAACCTTGCCCTTTAAGTCCGTTAAATTTGTGCCCACTTAAACTTAAACTATCAATTCCGTCTATATTTAACGGGATTTTTCCTAGTGCTTGTACGGCATCAACGTGAAAATGAGCTTTCGGATATTTTTTTAATATGTTTACAATTTGTTTAATAGGTTGAATTTGTCCCATAATATTATTCACATACATACATGTTACAAGCCCTACACGATCATTCATCAATGCTTTGAAATGTTCAATATCTATTTGTCCATTAGGTTTAACATTGACATATTTTAATATGAATCCTTCTTTTTCAGCTAAATATCTTACAACTTCTAATACAGAAGGATGCTCTAATACTGACGTGATAATTTCATTAGCAGTATCTTTTTTACGATAAGCTATACCTTTCAAAGCCATATTGTTCGATTCAGTTGCACCACTTGTGAAAATAATATCATATAAATGATTTAATTTAAGTGCTTGATTGATTTGCTCTTTTGCTTGTTGTAATAGTTTTTCAGCTTGAAGACCTGCTTGATGAGGACTATTGGGATTGAAATAAAGTGATTCATTAACTTTCACAAAAGAATTCATTACACTTGAATCAACTTTTGTAGTAGCTGCATTATCTAAATAAATCATTGATAACACTTCTCTTTCTTGAAAATTTTTAAGTTTAATCTAAACATTTAGGATAATCATTTCTATTTTTTATAGCGTTTTATCTCGTTTATTTATATTAATAATTATTATGTATTATTGAGGTATTTTACCATTTAATATTCTAAATAAGCATACTCAAGCATTATACTATTTTTTTATAAAAATAAAAGACATGACTTCCAATTATATGGAAATCATGTCTCTATTAATTAATATCAATTATTCTTTAATTACTTGTTCTTCAATATGCTTAGTAATTCCTGGTTCTACACTTTCAAGTGCTTGTTCTGAAATTTCGATTGAACGTTTGTAACGGTTGTTTTTAAATAAACGTTCCGCTTCGTTTAAGCTTTTATCAATGCTTTGGTAATCTTTACGATATCTATTACCGTATTGGATTAGTTTTTCAGCGTAAACTGCATTAACTAATACATCATTAGCTTCATCTTCAAATGTGTTCATCTGAATAACAATTTTAGCAACTTTGTCTTTTAATTGTTTTACATGTATTGGTCTATCACTAAATTGTTCATCTACTTCACGAACTTCATAATCTATTTCATTTTTCATAATAATGAATCTTTCCGGAACACTTGGCAAGTTAGAAGCAAGTAATCGGCGATAAACTTCTTCTTTTTTAGATTGTACGCGAATTAAATTATCTTCAGCTTCTGCTTCATCTTCACGTAATTGAATTAAATGATTTTGTAGTTTATCTTGTTTTTCATTAATAACGCTCACGTGATCTTCTAGATATTGTAAATTATCTTGTACTTCACTATAGCGAACTGCAGATTTAGACATTTCTTTAAGAATTTCATCATATACAGAGATAAGATTTTGAATTTCATTTTCAAATTGTCTTACGCTTTGAACATCTGATTCATTAATATAATAATTTTCACGAACATATTCAATTTCTGTTTTCAATGTATAATTCATGTCTTTGGCTTTAAATAAATCATCAGTGATAACATCTTTAGTTTCTTCTACTTCATTTTTAGCCTTAACTTCATGTTCAATTAAATCATACATTTCATCTAATTTATCATTGATATATTCAAGTTTATCATTTGCTTCGTTTAATTCTAATCTACTAATCATAGGTTCAACAAAACTTAATTCTGTTTTCAAGCTTTGAACTGTTCCATCAACTTTGACATGGTCTAAATCGTATCCTTCTACTTTTAGATCTCTGCAACCATATTTCAAGTCTTGGAATTGACCAGGTAATTCTTTTTGTGCTTCACGGATTAATTCTGGAATTTCTTCCATATATTCTTTTAAACTTTGCATCTCTTCATGTAATGCTGAAATATGATTGTGTGCTTGCACATAATTGCCATCAGCTTTTAATACTTCATATTGAGATAATTTAGGTTCAAAATTTTCAATTTCTGTTTCCAATGGATTTGCAGCTTCACCATATTGATGACGATTAGCTAAAATATCCCTTTTCATTTCACGATGATCAACTTTGCACTTTTCATATAACGATTCATTATCTTTATGTAGTGCTAAAATCTCATCTACTTGTGAAACTTGGTTATTATAACTAGCTTCATATTGATCCATTAATTCGTGAGCATCATCGATTTCAGCTTGAGCACCTGAAAAATTAAACTTATCTAATAACTCCTCAGCATTGTGAATTTTTTCCTCAACAGGAGCTAAGTAATTATTAGTATTTTCTAAGTTGTCTTTTTTCATTGCGTCGTATTTAGTTTTAGTTTCACCTTTCAAGTTTAAGCTTGATAATTTTTTAATGTTTTGGTCAAAAGGTAGAGTTTCAATTTCAACTTTACGTTCTTCAGCCTTTTCAATGAGCTGTCGTTTGTTCGAGCGCAAATAAAACATTATACCTACAGCAATCAGTATAATAACAATTATTGCTAAAATGATATATAACACCATATGTACTTCTCCTCCTATGTTATCATTCATTATTATAACGTAATTTATCGTTTCATTAAATCAGAAAATGTATTTATTGATAGAATATTTTAAACACCTTATACTATTGTAAAATATTATTTAAGGGGACAGGTTATGATAGACATTAAAAATACAAATTATGACTTATTACAAAAACAGCTCTCTAGTCTAATAGAAGATGAAACTAATTTAATTGCTATATTAAGTAATGCCTCTGCGCTTATTAATGACAATATGGATAAAATTAATTGGGTCGGCTTCTATTTAATAGAGGAAAACGAACTTATCTTAGGTCCTTTTCAAGGTCATCCTGCTTGTGTCCACATTCAAATCGGAAAAGGTGTATGCGGAACTGCAGTCTCTACTAATGAAACACAAGTTGTGAAAGATGTCCATCAATTTCCAGGTCACATTGCTTGTGATGCAAATAGTAATTCAGAAATTGTTGTACCAATTCATAAGGATGGTAAAATTATAGGCGTTTTAGATATTGATGCGCCAATAAAAAATAGATTTAATGATCAAGATAGAATAGGATTGGAAAAAATCGTTTCGATTATAGAAAATCAAATATAACTAATTTAGTATAAAAGTATTGACTCTTCTATATAAACTGGTACAATGAAATTTGTGTGAATTAACGAAAATAGCAGTTGTATATTATTGAGCGCTATGTTGTTCCCAATGTGGACGTGTCGTGTAACTGTCGCTATAAGGTGAAGACACATAAAACAACATATCTTAATAAGCATATAACACTCTTTTTTGTTTATTCATAACAACAAAAAAGAAAAAGGAGGAGTCTTATTATGGCTCGATTCAGAGGTTCAAACTGGAAAAAATCTCGTCGCTTAGGTATTTCATTAAGCGGTACAGGTAAAGAATTAGAAAAACGTCCTTACGCACCAGGACAACATGGTCCAAACCAACGTAAAAAATTATCAGAATATGGTTTACAATTACGTGAAAAACAAAAATTACGTTATTCATATGGAATGACAGAACGTCAATTCCGTAACACTTTTGACATCGCTGCTAAACAATACGGTGTACACGGTGAAAACTTCATGATTTTACTTGCAAGTCGTTTAGACGCAGTAGTTTATTCATTAGGTTTAGCACGTACTCGTCGTCAAGCACGTCAATTAGTTAACCATGGTCACATTGAAGTTGATGGCCGTCGCGTAGACATCCCATCATATTCATTAAAACCTGGTCAAGAAATCAGCGTTCGTGAAAAATCACAAAAATTAGATATCATTACTGAGTCTGTTGAAATCAACAACTTCGTACCTGAATATTTAAACTTTGATGCTGACAACTTAAAAGGAACTTTCGTTCGTTTCCCTGAACGTAGCGAGTTACCAGCTGAAATCAATGAACAATTAATCGTTGAGTACTACTCAAGATAATTGGTTTATATTTTCCACCCAATTTCCATTTGGAGATTGGGTGTTTTTTTATATCTTTTAATCTTTAAAAAAGGAGAAACTAACGTTACGTTTGTTTCTCCTCTTCTATTTACAATTTATCTGGTATATCTGTTATAATGCCATCCACTTTTAAGTTGATAAGATGATTTGCATCTTTCGTCTCATTAACTGTATAAGGCATAACCTTTAAATATTCGCTATGTGCTTTGTCCATAAAATGTTTATTTACGAGACTAAAGTTAGGATTTACATAATTGGCTACTTGAGCGATTTCTTTAAAGTTAGGTAACTTATACCAATATTTTTTCTTACTAATTAATACTCCTAATTCATATTCTATTTTCATATCTGAAAGTTTTTTCACACTATTAAAATCAAATGATTGTAAAATCACTTTTTTAGTTGGAACTTTATATTCTTTAAGTTTGTCTACAATCATTGTTTCAATACCTGGGTATTGACTTGGCTTTTTAATTTCAATAAGTAATGTTTTAGAACTATTTGAATGTAATTGTAGCACTTCATCAAATGTGGGAATCTGTACATGATTCGGTTGACCATCATGATTTGATCCGAAATCAAATTGTCTTAACTCATCTAGTGTATAATCTTTTACTTTTCCCTTTCCATTAGAAGTACGATCAATTGTATCATCATGAATTACAACTAGTTTGTTATCTTTAGTATAATGCAAATCAATTTCTAACATATCAATCGGTAAATCTAACGCATGTTGATACCCAATCAATGTATTTTCTGGATAATCTTTAGGTAATCCTCTATGCGCGATTAACTTGAATGATTGGTTTGGTCGTTCAATTGTCATGAGAGTCACCTTTCTTTTAATTTGTTTAGATATATTCTAAACTTAAGTTACCATAATGACACAGGAGGTCAATTTAAATGGTTCAACATGATTTTAAAGTTCAAACAAAATGGCATGGTGGTAGAAATGAAGTTGGCAACGTTACAGGAGATATTATTAATGAGCAAATATCTATACCTAGTACACTTGGCGGAAATGGTGTCGGTACGAATCCAGACGAATTATTAGTTAGTGCTGCCTCTTCATGTTACATTATTTCATTAGCAGCTACACTTGAAAGAGCAGGTTACGATGATATTTCTATAACACAATCATCTATAGGCACTGCTATATTTGAAAATGCTAAATTCAGAATGGATTCCATTACGCATTATCCTGAAATCGAAGTTGCACCACATAATAGAGAAAGTCTTGAAAATCGATTACCTAAATTGTTAAAAATTGCTGACAATAACTGTATGATCTCTAACTCAATTCGCAATAACGTTGCTGTACATATTAAACCAACAATTAAATAATACATTCTAGCTATCAGTTCTTTTGTGATTAATAATAATCGGACTGGTAGCTTTTAATTTTATCTTTTAAATTTTCAGAATATTTGTTAAAATAATTAAATCTTACAGTTGGAGGAATATTTTATGCATTATTATCAACCCCTTTTACTTACACCTGGACCAACCCCTGTACCTGATGAAATTATGGCTCAAATTCAATTACCTATGGTAGGTCATCGTTCTCCCGATTTTGAGACGATTGCTGAAGAAGCATTTAGCGGCTTAAAACCGATATTTGGCGCACAAAACGATATTTTAATATTAACTTCAAGTGGTACAAGCGTACTTGAAGCAAGTATGTTAAATATCGCTAACCCTGACGATCATATTGTCATTATAGTTTCAGGTGCATTTGGTAATCGGTTCAAACAAATAGCTGAAACGTATTATAGCAATGTGCACGTCTTTGAGGTTACTTGGGGAAAATCAGTTAATGTTGACCAGTTTATAGACTATATCAAATCACTAAATGTAAAAATAACAGCTGTGTTCTCTCAATTTTGTGAAACATCAACTGGCGTTTTACACCCTATCCATAAACTAGGAAAATCACTTAAAACATATGATAAAGATATCTTTTTTGTAGTGGATGGCGTTAGCTGTATTGGAGCTGTTGAAGTAGATTTAGTCAAAGACAATATAGATGTCTTAGTTTCAGGTAGTCAGAAAGCTATTATGCTACCTCCTGGATTGGCATTTGTAGCTTATAATGATAGAGCAAAGCAAAGATTTAACGAAGTAACTACACCTAGATTCTATCTTGATTTAAATAAATATATTGATTCAGCAAATAATCACTCAACGCCTTTTACACCTAATGTTGCGCTATTTAGAGGCGTTAATGCATATGTTGATTTGGTTAAACATGAGGGCTTCAACCATGTTATTGAAAGACACTATCTTATAAGAGATGCTCTCCGTGCTGCTTTAACAGCCTTAAACCTTAAATTATTAGTTGATGATGATGATGTAGCTTCCCCTACTGTCACAGCTTTCATTCCTAATACAAAAGATGAACTATCATTAATTAAAAACCAACTTAAATCCCGATTTAATATTACAATTGCCGGAGGACAAGGACATTTAAAAGGGAAAATCCTAAGAATAGGACATATGGGTAAGATTTCTCCATTTGATATATTATCCGTCGTATCAGCTTTAGAACTAATCCTTACTGAAGCAAGAAAAACTAATTATATCGGAACAGGTATATCTAAATTCATGGAGGTGATTCATCATGAGTCATAAAATTTTAGTGTCCGACCCTATTTCAAATGAGGGTATAAAGAGTTTATTGGAAGATGAACAATTTGAAGTTGATATAAAAACCGATTTATCAGAAGATGACTTAATCAATATTATTCCCGAATATGAAGGATTAATTGTACGCAGTCAAACACAAGTTACGAATAAAATCATTCTAGCCGCTTCAAACTTAAAAGTAATTGCAAGAGCTGGCGTGGGCGTAGATAATATCGACATCGACTCAGCTACTTTAAAAGGGATTTTAGTAATCAATGCACCAGACGGTAATACAATATCTGCAACCGAACATTCAATCGCAATGATTTTAGCTATGGCTCGAAATATTCCTCAAGCGCATCAATCTTTAAAATCAGGTGAATGGAACCGTAAAGCTTTTCGTGGTACTGAATTATATAACAAAACATTAGGTGTTATTGGTGCAGGTCGTATTGGTTTAGGTGTAGCCAAACGTGCGCAAAGTTTTGGTATGAATATCTTAGCTTTTGACCCTTATTTAACCGAAGATAAAGCAAAAACATTAGACATTAAATTAGCAACAGTTGACGAAATTGCTGAAAATGCCGACTTTGTCACAGTCCATACGCCACTTACACCTAAAACGAAAGGTATTGTAGGAGAGGCATTTTTCAAAAAAGCTAAGCCAAACTTACAAATTATAAATGTTGCAAGAGGCGGTATTATTGATGAACAAGCACTTGTAAATGCATTAGATCAGTCACTTATTTCTTGGGCAGCAATTGATGTTTTTGAACATGAACCGCCTACAGATTCACCACTAATTGAACACGATAATATTATAGTGACACCTCATTTAGGAGCTTCAACGGTAGAAGCTCAAGAAAAAGTAGCTATATCAGTTTCTAATGAAATGAAAGATATTCTTACAAATGGTACTGTCAAAAATGCCGTTAATGCACCTAAGATGGATTTGAATAACGTAGATCAAAACGTTAAAGATTATTTATCTTTAGCTACAACACTTGGAGAATTTGGAATACAATTATTAAGTGGTGCACCAAGTAAAATTACAATGACTTATGACGGTGATGTTGCAAAAGCAGATACTAGTCTAATTACAAGAACTATAGTTACTCATATATTAAAAGAAGATTTTGCAGATGAAGTTAATATTATAAATGCCCTTGCTTTATTAAATAAACAAGATGTATCATACAATATTGAAAAGAATAAAAATGATTCTGGTTTCAGTAATTATATTGAATTATCATTATCTAATGATAAAGATTCAATTAAAATCGGTGGTACAGTATTAGCCGGTTTCGGTCCTAGAATTGTTAGAATTAATAACTTCTCATTAGATTTTAAACCTAATCAATATCAAATTGTTACATGTCATAATGACCAGCCTGGTATTGTAGGTAAAACTGGAAACTTATTAGGTTCTAAAGGTATAAATATTGCGTCAATGACTTTAGGAAGAACTGATGAAGGTGGACAGGCATTAATGATTCTCTCTATTGATCAACAAGCACCTCAACAAATTATTGAAGAGTTAAATCAAGTCGTACCATTTAATAAAATTATAAGTACCAAGCTAACGATTTAAACCTTAAAATAATTAAAGCTACAGAAATATATGAATGTTGTATCCAGTACATCACTCATGTATTCTGTAGCTTATTTTTATAATAAAATTTGTCTTAATTCACCAACATGATTAATAATATAATCCGCTTCATATGACTCTAATTCTGATTTAGCTTGCTTACCTTTTAATCCTGTTAATGTTCCTATAAAAGTAGCACCAATTTTCTTAGCACTTAATAAATCTGCTAAAGAATCCCCTACTATAAAAACATCTTCTTTATTTACAATATCATTCTGTACCGAAGCATATTTATAATATTCTTCTTCTTTATTACCATTTAATGTAGCAATATAACTAAAAGGATTAGGTTTACCTAATGGCTTATAATTAGGATATAAATTCTCTGCCTTCATCACTTCACTTGCTGTCACAATATTATTATTGTCGAAGTACGGTAACAATTCTAATGATTCAAAAGGCACAAGCGTTTCAGTTCTAGGTCGACCTGTTGCTATTGCAATAAGATAGCCTTCATTTTTCAAATCATTAAACAAACTTTGCAATTCTTCAACTGGACGAATGACAATTTCTTGATGTATAAAGCCATTCTTATCACTTTTATATGCTAATTGACCTTCAACAGTCTCGAATAGGGTTGATCCTAAATACCATTCTTGATATATAGATTGCGTTAAATACCATAATGAACTTTTAAATTCAAATAGTGATACATTACTCACACTAAGCTCACTTTTAGCAAATTCCTTTAAAGATGCAAAAATATTCTCTTTCCCACTATCAACCGAATTTAAAAAAGTAAGTGGTAAATTATAATCAATTTGATAATCTTTGGTTATAGACTGACCTATTAATTGTAATTGCGATGGTTTTATAGACTTTGTTTGTAATACATTTTCAATCTTGTCTAATGGCAGTAGCTTTAAGATTTTAATAAAATGTAGACAAAATACAATATAGAGCATATCCCAATTAGAATTAAGACCTAATGATTTTAATTGATGCAATACTTTATCATTCACAAAGATGTTAGACCTTACATTTGAAATTATGTCATCATCAAGATGGTTTAAATTATTGTTATTATCCAAACCTAAATAATTATTATCCATTAGCAATTCATATACTGTTAATGCCGAAACATCAAAACATCTTTCTTCACTTAAAAATACACCATCAACATCAAATAAAACTGACTTCATCTATCTTACTCCCTTTCAGAAAATTCTGATACTATATAATATACATGGTGAAAATAAATAGAGCAAATTCAAAAATGAATTTGCTCTACTTTAATATTATTGTTCCATTTGTTTTTCAATTTCATCTGCTACTTGTTGAACATGTGTACCTATAATCACTTGCGTAGAATGTTGACCACTTTTAGTTACACCAACAGCTCCAGCGTTCTTGATTTTTTGTTCATCAATGTTTGAATTGTCTTTAAGTTCGAGTCTTAGTCTTGTTGCGCAATTAGTTAAGGTAGTAATATTTTGGCTACCACCTAAACCTTCCAGTATTTGTGAAGCTGACTTAGTATATTTACTTGTTTTAGTTGGTTTACCATTATCATTTTCTTTTTCAATAGCATCTTCGTCTGTTGGATCAGCTAATTCATTATCTCCACGACCAATAGTATTTAAGTTAAATACTTGAATAACAAATCTAAAGATGACGTAGTATAAGATAAAGAATACAACACCTTGTACTAGTAACATGAGTGGATGATTAGATACTGGATTAATTAATGATAATAGATAATCTATAAGACCAGCGCTAAATGAGAATCCTGCTGTCCAATGGAAAAGTGCTGCAATAAATAGTGATAGACCTGTTAAGAAAGCATGAATAACATATAATACAGGTGCTACAAACATAAACGCAAATTCAATAGGTTCAGTGACACCAACGAAGAATGCAGCAATAGCACTTCCTAAAAACCAGCCATAAACTTGCTTTTGTTGTGAAGTTTTAGCAGTATGATACATCGCTAATGCCGCTGCTGGCATACCAAACATCATAATTGGGAAGAAACCAGCTTGATATCGACCTGTTATACCATGAACAGCATCTTTACCAGTTTGGAATTTACCGATATCATTAATGCCAATTGTATCAAACCAAAATACAGTGTTTAATGCATGATGTAGACCAGTTGGAATTAATAGTCGATTCGCTACACCATATATAAAGGCTCCAAATGGCCCCATACCTACAATCCATGTTCCAAATGTCATGATTGCACCATATACAACTGGCCAAACAAATAATAATATAATTGCTAAGAAAGTACAGAAAAAGGCTGTTAGTATTGGAACTAAACGTTTCCCACTAAAGAACGATAATGCAACTGGTAATTCAGTGTCACTAAATTTATTATAGGTATATGCTGCAATTAAACCAATAATAATACCTACAAAAACATTAGCATTATCCATTTTTTCAAATGATAAATCTATGGAACTTTGTTTCATATGTAAAATAGGTGCTAAATTTTTAGGTGATAGTACTTGTGTAACAACAAAGAAACCTAATGCTGCGGCAAGTGCAACGGCACCATCATTTTTCTTAGCCATACCAATTGCTACACCAATGGCAAATAGTATTCCCAATTGCCCTAAAATAGTTGTACCCACTGCTACAAAAAATAGAGCTACTTGAGGTAAAACATGTAATGCATTAAGTGCGTTACCAATCCCTACTATAATCGCTGCAGCAGGTAAGACAGCAACAGGAAGCATTAATGAACGACCTAAGTTCTGAAAAAATTTATACATTCAATTCTCCCCTTTTCGATTGAATTACAACAATTATGTATTTGATATCCAAAACTATATAATTCAACGTTATTTATAGTTAATATTTAATGAAAGCGTTCTTAAATGCCGTCACATCAATTATTATCCTTAAATATTGTATCAGAATAAGAAGATAATTAAAATTGCTAATACGCTCTAATTATGAACTTTTCAAGATATTTAATTAGTTATTTTTTGAAATCTTTCTTTTTAATTCGAAAAAAAGATATTAAATACATCTATAAATAGCTTAATATTTAACTTTATATTAATTCATTTAAAATAAATTATACAAAATGTATTATACACAACATTTTGTTTGTTTGATAAAATAAAGTCAATATTTAAGGAGGATGGTGCAACGTGAAAAAGTTTTTAGTTTTAATTTCAATTTTAAGTATATTATTAGTAGCATGTTCTAGTAGCCCTACTAAACAAGCTGAAGGAAAATGGCAAAATAGTGATGGAGATATCATTACGATTAAAGGTGAATCACTCAAAGTCACTATTGACGGTATGTCACTTGAAGGGTCTATTAAAGATGATAAAGACCATAAAAATTTAGCTAAAGCAAATTTAGGCGGAGAAACAGGATATTTAAAAGTGGGTAAAAAGGCAATATATACGATTGACTCGCCTGATGATAAACCAGACAGTGAAGATAAATTCGAGAAAATTAAACAATAAGTTTAGTTTTACAATTGTTAGTACTTATTTATTTTATTAATATCACTGAAAATTAAAAGGTTGGATAATGATTTATTCGTACTTGAATCATTATCCAACCTTTATTGTTTTACTATAAATTTTTAGCTATTTCATTTAATTCTTTTTGAAGCACAGTTGTTCTACGTTCAATTTCTTTAGTTAAATATTCTACTTTTTCATTTCTCTTTAACTCTTTAGGAATATCACTTGTATCAATTGGCTCTCCAAATTTAAGTAAAGCTTGCCCAGTCACTAATCCATGTAATGCTTTAGGTCCTACATATGCAGCTGGTAAAATAGGTGCTTTACCTAACATAGCTATTGTAGCTGCACCTCTTTTTAATGGTGCACCTTCCATTGATGTTCTATGACCTGTTGGGAATATGCCTACAGTTTTATTTTCTTTTAGTAATTTAATTGGTCGTTTCAATGTACTTGGACCTGGGTTTTCTCTATCAACAGGAAACGCATTTAATGAGCTCAGGAATTTCCCGCCCCATTTATTACTAAATAATTCTTTCTTAGCCATATAGTTAATTTGATTTGGATAAATTGCCATACCTAACATTATAACCTCGTTATAACTTTCATGTGTACAAGTCACAACATAATTATTGTCTTTGGGAATGTTTTCTTTACCAATAACAAATAGTGATTTGCCTAATTTAACTAAAATAAAATATAAAATACTACTTATCACTTTATACATCGTTACACCTACTTATATAGTTTTCTATTTAACATATAGATTTTATCATTTACCTGCAATATGAACAAGATAACTTCTAAATAAGTCTAAAGTCTGATAGCAGAAGACTAGCGTTTTTGTGAAAAAAATTACATAATTAAGAGTAGAGATTATTAAAATTGGAGGTCAAATATGTCAGATTATACACAATCGAATCAATCTTATGATTCTCAACAACAACCATCTCGATATAATAAACCTAAGTTTCCGTGGTTTAAAACCATTTTAGTTGCATTAATTGCAGGTATTATTGGTGCCTTACTCGTTCTTGGAATTGGTAAGATACTTAATCAAACTGTATTAAATCATGATGGTGCAACGGTTAATGAAGCGTCAAATAGTAAAGGCGGTAATCAATTAGATGGAAAAAGTGATAAATATGATTCTGTCCATGAGATGATTAAAGATGTTTCTCCAGCTATTGTTGGAGTTATTAATATGCAAAAATCAAATAACCTTGATGATTTATTAAAAGGAAAAACTTCTAAACCAGAAGAAGCTGGTATAGGTTCAGGTGTTATTTATCAAATTAGTGACGGTTCTGCTTATATCGTAACAAATAACCATGTTATTGATGGTGCATCTGAGATAAAAGTACAATTACACAATTCAAAACAAGTTAAAGCTAAACTTGTCGGCAAAGATGCTGTTACAGACATTGCTGTATTAAAAATAGATAATACTAAAGGTATCAAATCAATCGATTTTGCAAATTCATCAAAAGTTCAAACAGGAGATAGCGTGTTTGCAATGGGTAACCCACTCGGTTTAGAATTTGCAAATTCAGTCACATCTGGTATTATTTCTGCAAATGAACGCACAATTGATGCTAATACGACTGGTGGCAATACAAAAGTAAATGTACTTCAAACTGATGCAGCGATCAACCCAGGTAATTCTGGTGGTGCACTTGTAGATATTAATGGTAATTTAGTTGGTATCAACTCAATGAAAATTGCATCTGAACAAGTCGAAGGAATTGGATTTGCTATTCCTAGTAATGAAGTAAAAGTTACAATTGAGCAATTAGTTAAGCATGGGAAAATCGAACGTCCATCTATTGGTATAGGATTAATCAATTTACAAGATATCCCTGAATCATACAGAAAAGAAATGAATACCGATAGTCAATCTGGTGTTTATGTTGCTAAAGTGAGTCATGATAGTAACCTTAAAAAAGGTGATATTATAACAAAAGTTGATAATAAAACTGTTAAAGAAGATACTGATCTAAGAACTTATTTATATGAACATAAGAAACCCGGAGAGCATATTAAATTAACAGTTATCCGAGATGGTAAAACTAAAAGTATTGATGTTAAATTAAAAAAACAAACACAAACATCTACACAGTCATCTTCAGAAAGACAAAGTCAATTTGCACAATAATAGTAAAACAAGGTATTGATGAAATTAAGATTCATCAATACCTTGTTTATTTTTAGTTAAAAATAAGGCTGGAATTAATATAAATAAAATAGCTATCACAGAAACCACAAATCCTTCATGAAATCCTGTTAATTGCTTACTGATAACATCATGCATAGCAGATTTTGAAATGTTAGAAGCGACTACAGTAGCGATAATGGCTGTTCCAAAACTAGCACCAACATTCTCTATCATATTGATGCCAACACCAGCCTCTGATAATTGTGATTCTGACACACCTTTATATGCATCTGCCATCAATCCAAGATTTATACCACCCACGCTACATCCTCGAATAAATAATATTAGAGATATCCACCAGATAGATGTATGTTGATCTACAAAAGCTAATGGTAAAGTGCCGATAATAGCAATCACAATACTTATCATAATAACGTATTTTGCACCTATTCTATCAATATATTTACCTATATATGGACGTGTGATCAACATCCCTACCCCTTGAGGTATTAATGCTAAAGCTGCTTCGATTGCAGAATAATGTTTAAAAGATTGAAAGAATAACGGCAGTATAACCATTGGTCCCATAATACCTATATTAGCCAAAAGTAATCCTAACATTGAAGCTGAGTAAGTTTTACTTTTAAATAAGTTAATAGGTAATATCGTATTAAATTGATTTCTTAAATTATAAATGACATAACCAACAATAAATATCACACCTACAGTTATACAAAAGACTGCTAAAGGATCCAAAAATGTACCTTTATCTCCTGCTTCGGTGATACCATATATTAAACTTGTACTAATAATTCCTAACATAGCAATTCCAATAGCGTCTAACGATTTATCTTTGTTAAATGGTTTAAAAGATGGTACGTATTTCATCATAAGTGGTACCGAAATAACAGTTACTAATATATTAATAAAAAACATCCATCTCCAAGATGCAAAGTGAATAATAAAACCACCTAACGTAGGTCCTAATATAGGTCCAAAGATCATTGGGGTGCTTACAATAGCCATTACCTTACCTATATGTTCTTGACCTGCAGTCTTAACTAATAAAGTAAACATAAGAGAAGTGATAACACCTGCGCTAAAACCTTGAACAATTCTAAATAGAATAAATACGTTAACTGAATTACTAAGTCCAACCATTAATGAAGTTAAACCGAATAATGACATTGCTATTATAAATACATTTTTACTATTGAATTGATTCATTAACCAACCAGAGAATGGAATAGCAATAGCTAAAGCTAGAATATATCCTGTAATTCCCCATTGAACAATATCAATACTAGTATGAAATGTTTGGTTTAATTGTTTGATACCAATGTTGATCATCGTTGAATCTAACATTGGAGCGATAGCACCTATAGCAATAGCCCATGCTGCATACCTCGTTTCTTTTGGAATTTGTTGACTTTGTGCTTTATATTCTGACATAAGTGACTCCTTTTTGTTTCTACGTCAACAAATTTACACCTATTTTGTTTCCTTGTCAACAATAAAAATTTGAAAAATAAAAATGAGGCATCAATAATGCCTCATTCTCGAAACTATAACTTTCTAAATTTATTTAAAGTTGTAATTCATTTTTCTTAATTTCATCATCTAAATGGTTATTATATCTTTCAATAAATTGATATATACTATCAAATTCTTCTTGTGATAAATTGTCGAATACCACTCGATCTCTTGCTTCAAACTTAGCATGTAGTTGCTGATGTGTGTTATAAACTTGTTGACCTTTTGGTGTAAGTCGAAAATATATTTCTTTTTTATTACTATCGCTTCGATAACTTTCAATCAACGATTTTGTTTGAAGACGTTTTGTCAATTTACTTATGGCACCTCTTGTCATAAATAATTGTTCAGTTAAACTTTTAACATTAGGGTTTTTTAAGTCATGTATGGCTTCAATACAATGAACTTCACTTGATTTGTATTCTTTTAGAGCTTCTTGCATTTCATCTTTATTTAGCCAAGCAATTTTATTAAACATGTTTCTCAACCCTATCATGATGACTTCTTCTTTATTCAAGTTTTAACCTCCCACACACCAATTTAGATCTTTAGGTAATTGATTCATGATCTTAAATAAGTTATTTGTAATTAACCATAAAGTATTTCTTTTTACCTCTACGAATAATAGTAAATTCGTCTTCGATTTTGTCTTGATCTGAAAGTTCATAATTTACATCTTGTTGACGTTCACCATTAATATAAATTGCGCCATTATTAACATCTTCACGCGCTTGACGTTTTGAAGTAGCAATTCCTGTTTCAATTAATGCTTCAATAATATTTGTAGTTTCTTTAGATAATTCAACTTGAGGTACATCTTTGAAACCTTCTTTTAATTCTTTAGCTGATAATGATTTTAAATCTCCACTAAATAATGCTTGTGAAATTCTAATGGCATCGTTTAAAGCAGCCTCACCATGGATAAAACGAGTTACATTTTCAGCTAATGCTTTTTGTGCTTCACGTTTATGTGGTGCTTCCTCTTTAGATTGTTCTAATTGATCAATCTCTTCTTTGCTTAAGAAAGTAAAGTATTTTAAGAATTTTATTACATCTTCATCTGATTGGTTTATCCAAAATTGATAAAACTCGTAAGGGCTTGTCTTTTCTGCATCTAACCAAACAGCACCAGATTCTGATTTACCAAATTTCTTACCATCAGATTTAGTTACTAGAGGAATAGTTAAACCATATGCTTCAGTTTGTCCATACATACGTCTCATTAATTCGATACCACTTGTAATATTACCCCATTGATCTGAACCACCTACTTGGATTTTACAATTTAATTCACGGTTCAAATGACCAAAGTCAATTGCTTGTAAAATAGTATATGTGAACTCTGTATAAGAAATACCATGTTCTAATCTTGTTTGAATAGAATCTTTTCCTAGCATATAGTTAACACCAACATGTTTACCATAGTCACGTAAAAAGCTAATTAACGAGATTTGCCCCAACCAATCTTTATTGTTAACTAAAGTTGCACCTTTATCTGTACCGAACTCAAATAGTTTATGCATTTGTTGACTAATACCTTGTACATTAGCTTCTACTTGTTCTTCGGTTTGTAATACACGTTCTTCTGATTTACCAGATGGATCACCAATCATACCTGTACCGCCACCGATTAATACAATCGGACGATGACCATGTTCTTGGAAACGTCTTAAAGTTAGAAATGGAAGCAAATGACCAATGTGTAAACTATCTGCTGTTGGGTCTGCACCACAATATAAAGCTACTTGTTCTTTATTTAATAATTCTTCAATTCCCGCTTCATCAGTTTGTTGATATATAAGTCCACGCCATTTTAAATCTTCAATTAATGCATTTGACATTATTCAATTCCTCCTAAAAATATTCTTTTATTATCATAAGTTTAGATGTAAGTGTGATTGAAAGATAAGCCTTTTAAGTTTAAATGGTTCATATCATATTTTACTGAATATCTAAATATCAATAACTTTCAAAGTTACTATAATCAAAAGTGTATTAGATATACAATTAAACAAAAAAATGCCCCTACATCTCATCAATGTAAGGGCGCATTTGCACGGTACCACCATACTTAAATTTAGGCTTCATAAGTGAATCATCCACAATTCTAAAACTAATTCATTTGGTATAATACTCAAACGTTTAGTTATCTAAGTGTCCAAAATTGTTGGATATTCTTTAACCTAATATCTCTCTTAATGATACGTTCATTAATCAAACGTCAGACTTGTAATAAAAAGGTGTATTCACAAAATAGAAAATATTAGTTCACAGCAACCACTAACTCTCTGAAATTCTCTACAAAGTTACTTGTCCTTCATCTGAAACCTATGTATTTGAATCTAATTATAGTTAACATTATTTTAAAAGTCAACTTACCGAGTATGATATAATAAGCTAAAATAAGGAGGTTTGCTATGGATAATATGAAACAACATCGGCAACATGATAATTTGTTTCGATTTGAAAAATTATATAAACGAATTAAACACATCATTGTTTCAGTTTTTATAATCGGTGTAGTGTTTACACTTATTATCTTATTAGCTGCCCTAGTTTATTTTCACCAACTAACTAAAGAAGCATCATCAATAAGTGATAATGCATTAAAACATAAAGTCATTCACTTTGCTGGAGATGATTTAATTAATTATAAAAACAAGGACATCTTATATGAATATGATCATTCACTTAATCCATTAATAGTAGGTCCTAAACATGTGAATCCAGATGTTATTAAAGCGCTAACGTCTTCAGAAGATACTTTATTTTTCCAGCATAACGGCATTCTTCCAAAAGCCATTTTAAGAGCAATGTTTCAAGATTTATCTCAGAAAGAACATAGTTCTGGTGGCAGCACCATTACACAACAATTAGTTAAAAATCAAGTGTTAACTAATGAAAAAACATATAGTCGTAAGGCTAATGAAATTATACTAGCTCAACGACTTGAAGATATATTAAGCAAAAAGGAAATTATCTACACCTATTTAAATATTGTTCCATTTGGACGAGATTATAACGGTGCTAATATCACTGGTATTTCATCTGCATCTTATAGTTTATTCGGTGTTTCAGCGGAACATTTAAATATCGCTCAATCCGCTTATCTTATTGGGTTATTACAAAGTCCATATGGTTATACACCCTATGACGAAAATGGTAACTTAAAACCTGCAAATGAAATTGAATATAGCATAAAAAGACAACATTATGTTCTAAAACGTATGCTAGTAGAAGAAAAAATTACAAAGGCAGAATATCAAAAAGCAAAACAATATAATATTAAAACTCATTTATTAACTAAACCTAAAAAATCATCAAATTAAAAATAACCCCTTGATAATATTCAATAAATTATCAAGGGGTTAACTATATATTTTAGAATAATCCTATTGCATGTCCATCATCAGTTACGTCCATGTTTAATGCAGCAGGTTTTTTAGGTAAACCTGGCATTGTCATAATTGCACCTGTCAATGCAACGATAAATCCTGCACCAGTTTTAGCTTCTAATTCACGGATTGTGATTTCGAAATCACTTGGTGCTCCTAATGCTGTTTGATCATCACTAAATGAGTATTGTGTTTTAGCCATACAAATTGGGTAATGATCCCAACCATTATCTTTAAATTGTTTTAATTGTTTTTGAGCTTTACTAGTGAATGTTACTTTTGAACCGCCATAAATTTCTTTAACAATTGTTTCAATTTTATCTTCTAGTGGTTGTTCTAATTCATAAAGTGGTTTGAAATTTTGTGGTTGATCTAGAACTTCTAGAACTTCATTAGCGAGGTCAACTCCGCCTTTGCCACCTTTTTCCCAAACTTCAGTTAGAGCAATTCTTACGCCATTTTCTTTTGCCCATGATTTAACAAATTCTACTTCAGCATCTGTATCATGAATGAATGCATTAATTGCAATAATTGGTTCTACACCAAATTTTTTAATATTATTAACGTGTCGTTCTAAGTTAACAATACCAGCTTTAACTGCATCTACATTTTCTTCTTTCAAGGTATCCTTAGTGACTCCGCCATGCATTTTTAAAGCACGAACTGTTGCCACTAAGACGACAGCTGAAGGTTCGAAACCAGCTTCACGGGCTTTGATATCCATAAATTTCTCAGCACCTAAATCTGAACCAAAGCCTGCTTCTGTGACAACAATATCAGCTAAGTCTCTCGCTGTTTCTGTAGCTAAAATAGAATTACAACCATGTGCAATGTTAGCGAATGGGCCACCATGAACTAATGCAGGTGTACCTTCAATTGTCTGTACTAAGTTAGGTTTAATTGCATCTTTTATAATCATAGCTAATGCGCCTTCAACTTTTAAATCTGCAACGGTAACTGGTTTACGATCGCGTGTATATCCAATTGTTATTTTACTTATTTTTTCTCTTAAATCTTTAATATTACGACTTAAACATAAAATAGCCATAATTTCTGAGGCAACAGTAATATTAAATCCATCTTCACGTGGCACACCGTTAGTTGGACCACCTAAACCAACGTTTACATGACGTAGTGCACGATCATTCATGTCTAGAACACGTTTCCATTCAATTCTACGTTGATCTATGCCTAAGTCATTACCTTGGTGTATATGGTTATCTATGAAAGCAGATAAAGCATTATTTGCAGTAGTAATAGCATGGAAATCACCATTAAAATGTAAGTTAATATCTTCCATTGGTAATACTTGTGCATAACCGCCGCCTGTTGCGCCACCTTTAATACCAAAAGTAGGTCCTAAAGCAGGTTCACGTAAAGCTACCATGACACTTTTCTTTAGTTCATGGAAAGCATCTGATAATCCTACTGTTACTGTTGATTTACCCTCTCCAGCTGGAGTTGGACTCATAGCAGTTACTAATACTACTTTACCTTTATTGTCTTTAGGTTTAATTTGGTTTATATCAATTTTAGCTTTATAATGTCCATATTGTTCTAAAGCTTCATCTGAAATTCCTGCCTCATTAGCAATTTCACTAATAGGTCTTAATTTTGATTGGTTTGCAATTTCTAAATCTGATAAATGTTCCAACTTATTTCAACCCCTTATAAATATTTATAAAATTATAAAAATAAGTGTAAGAATCAGTTATGTACATGATTCAGTTGCTCTTACATCTTTAATAATAACCGACTTATTTATTGATGTCGAATATTTGATAGCGTTTTCAAAAATACCATTAAATTCTACACATAAAAAGGACCTAAAAATAATTAGGTCCTTTTCGCTACTTATTGACGTTAATGTATGAAAATAGAGTTTTGTAAATTCATTTTTCAAATGTCAATTTTTAATCTTCCATTGTACTTAAGTCACCAGCATCTAAATCTAATTCCCAAGCTTTTAATACACGTCTCATAATTTTACCTGAACGAGTTTTAGGTAGTTTATCTTTAAACTCAATTTCTCGAGGTGCAGAGTGTGCAGACAGTCCTTCTTTTACAAATTGGCGAATATCATTTTTTAATTCATCAGTTGGTTCATACCCTTGTCTCAGTGCTACGAATGCTTTAATAATTTCACCACGTACAGGATCTGGTTTACCGATGACACCTGCTTCAGCCACTGCTTCATGTTCTACTAACTTAGATTCAACTTCAAATGGGCCTACACGTTCACCAGCAGTCATAATCACATCATCTACACGTCCTTGGAACCAATAATACCCGTCTTCATCTTTATATGCAGAATCCCCTGAAACGTACCAATCTCCGATAAAGTAAGAATCATATTTTTCTGGATTTTTCCAGATAGAATGCATCATAGATGGCCATCCTTTTTTGATTGCTAAGTTACCCATTCTATTAGGTGGCAATTCTTTACCTTCATCATCTACTATAGCTGCTTCGATGCCAGGTAATGGTTTACCCATTGAACCTAATTTAATGTCCATGGCAGGATAGTTAACAATCATATGTCCACCAGTTTCAGTCATCCACCAAGTATCTAAGACACGTTTATGGAAAACGTCTTTAGACCATTTGATAACTTCTGGATTGAGTGGTTCACCAACAGACAAGATTGAACGTAATGATGACAAATCATATTTTTCTACAATATCGTCACCAGCACTCATTAACATACGTAAAGCCGTTGGTGCAGTGTACCAAACTGTTACTTTAAAGTCTTGAATCATTTTGTACCATTGTTCTGGAGAGAATCGACCACCAACAATACAGTTTGTAACACCATTTAACCATGGAGCAAAGACACCATATGACGTTCCAGTTACCCAACCTGGATCTGCTGTACACCAATAAACATCATCTTCTTGTAAATCTAATACATATTTTCCAGAAATATAGTGAACTAACATTGCTTTTTGAACATGTAGCACACCTTTAGGTTGACCGGTAGAGCCAGATGTATAATGTAAAATTAAGCCATCATCTTCATTTAACCATTCAATATCAAACTCATCACTAGCTTTTTTAAATTCAGTATTAAAGTCAACATATGCCTCATCCACATCGTCATCTACTACAACAATTGTTTCCAAGTTAGGTAATTTATCTTTTGGAATTCGTGGTAATAATGCTTTATTTGTAACAATGACTTTAGCATCACTATTTTCAAGTCTGTCTGCCACAGCTTTTTCCATAAATGCTTCAAATAGTGGTCCAACAATTGCACCAATTTTTAAAATACCTAAGAAAGCGAAATACAATTCTGGTGTTCTTGACATGAAAATAAATACTCTATCCCCTTTTTGAACATTAGCTTTATTTTTTAAAACATTGGCTGCTTTATTTGAGTATTTTTTCATCTCTTCAAATGTGTATGATTCATGACGACGTTCGTCTTTATAGTTTAATGCTATCTTTTCTCCCTTACCCTCATCAACATGTCTATCTATACATTCATACGCCATGTTGATTTTTCCTGTCTTATTCCAAGAGAATGCCTTTTCAACATCTTTCCAATCAAAGTTATTATACGTTTGTTCATAATCTTGCAAATTATAATTTCCAGGTTCACTTTTATATACTTCAACTTTCATAAGAAAATCCCCCTTCGATTTATGAAATCGCTTTCTTTATAGTGAATTATACATATAATTGTCACATTATTCAAAACATTTAATTATAATTGACATCATTTTTGTCATTTTACATCAAGAAAAGTATAATAAGTATAAAGAACAAGGAGGTTTTAATTAGGAGGTGAAGATATGCAACATATAAAATCTTATATTAAAGAGAATATATACTTAGAAGATCAGCATTTTATAATAGAAGGCCCTGTTTCATATTCTTTTTTGAAAACGCTTACTTTCGACGATGGATTAAATGCATTTAGATCCTACAATGAACAATTTGAAGCTTTATTAGAAATTACTACGTTACCTGAAGGTAGAGTTTATATTATTCGGAGAGACAAACATATTATAGGTTATGTTACGTATCATTATCCAGATGAATTAGAAAGATGGTCTACTGGCCAACTCCCCTATTTAATTGAGCTTGGTGCAATCGAGTTAAGCAAAGGTTACCGTCATTTACATTTAGGTGGGAGATTAATTCAAATCAGTTTATCAGCTGATGAATTTGAAGATTATATTGTCTTAACAACTGAATATTATTGGCATTGGGACTTAAAACATGCCCAACTAGATGTATTTGAATATAAACGGTTAATGCAAAAATTAATGCAAAAAGGCGGTTTAGAAGTCTTTGCTACAGATGATCCAGAAATTACAAGTCATCCAGCAAATTGTTTAATGGCTAGAATTGGTAAAAGAATTAGTTTAGATCAACAACATGCTTTCGACGATATTAGATTTCAAAACCGCTTCTTTTATTAGCAGATTGAAAGGAATGAGCTTATGAGTAATAAAAATAAAACAGGTTATGTATACTCAGATGAAATTTTAAAATATAGATTTAATAATGAGCATCCTTTTAATCAAATGCGTTTAAAATTAACAACTGAACTTTTAATAGATGCACAGTTTTTATCTAATGAAAATATTTTAACACCTCGAATTGCTACAGAAGATGAACTCGCTTTGATACATCGTTATGATTATATACAAGCGATTAAACATGCATCACATGGCATCTTAAGTTCTGAAGAAGCTAAAAAATATGGTTTTAATGATGATACAGTTCCATTTAGACATATGCATCGTCATTGTTCTCGTATTGTAGGTGGTGCTTTAAACTTAGCAGATAAGATTATGGACGGTACTTATACAAATGGTTGTCATTTAGGTGGTGGCTTGCATCATGCTTTACCAGGTCGTGCAAATGGCTTTTGTATTTATAATGATGTAGCTATAACTGCTCAATATTTAGTTAATCATTATAATCAAAGAGTAATGATTATTGATACAGACGCACATCATGGAGATGGTACTCAGTGGAGTTTTTATACGAGCAATGATGTATTAACCTATTCTATCCATGAAACTGGTAAGTTTTTATTTCCTGGTTCTGGACATTATACTGAACGTGGTGAAGATATCGGTTATGGTTATTCAGTCAATGTACCATTAGAACCTTATACAGAAGATGAATCATTCTTGCGCTCATTTAAATCTACAGTTGAACCTGTCATTGCAGCATTTAAACCTGATA
Organism: Staphylococcus sp. FSL H8-0121; assembly: GCF_038008425.1. Lineage (NCBI taxonomy): Bacteria > Bacillati > Bacillota > Bacilli > Caryophanales > Staphylococcaceae > Staphylococcus > Staphylococcus sp. FSL H8-0121. The sequence continues at coordinate 103,140 of NZ_JBBOZB010000001.1, read as the reverse complement.
TCATTTTAAGCGTCAATGGAGTGGATATTCATTACAGAGATCCGCTAACACATATAAGTTGTACTTTAAATTCTTTATATCAACTACCTTATATAATTAAAGCACTTGCTGAAAAATATACTCATAATAAAATAATTATGTTTGGTGGCGGAGGTTATAATTTATGGAGAGTTGTGCCTCGTGCCTGGAGTCATTTATATTTAAGTTTAATTAATGAGCCTATTCAAAAAGGTTATTTACCATTAACTTGGATTAATAAATGGAAACATTATAGCTCAGTGACACTTCCAAAAAGATGGGAAGACCGTTTGAATGATTATACGTATATACCTAGAACTGATGAAATTTCAGAAAAAAATGCACGTGTAGCAGATTTAATAGCAAGTTGGTATGATTTTACATCCAAATAATTTCACCCCATAAATTAGTTATCAGTCTAATTTATGGGGTGTTTATTACATAGTACGTATATTATTTAATTATTTTGTCGTACCACGATATTCAATTCTATGAGGTAAAATCACATTAGGTTCTTCAATTTCCTCTTCATTCATATACTTAGTTAATAATCTCATTCCAACAGCACCAATATCATATAATGGTTGTATTACACTTGAAAGTTGTGGTCTAACCATTTCTACTAAACGCGTATTATTAAAACTAACGATTTGTAAATCTTCAGGAACTTTTATACCTGAATCTAATGCGCCGTGTAACACACCGATCGCTTGTTCATCACTGATTGATAATACAGCATCAGGTAAGTTATCTTTCATTTCATCAAAAACTTTCATGCCTTCTTTGTAACTTTCAGCCCCTGTTAAATGAAGCGCATCTTCTAATATTAGATTATTATCAGATAGCACTGTATTTAAACCATCTAAAACATCTTCTTGGGCTTTCTTAGAATAATCACCACCAACTAATGCAAATTTCTTAGCACCTTGGTCAATTAAATGTTGTGTTACTTCTTGAGCAGCTTTTTCAAAATCAATGTTAACAGAAGCAACATGATCATCTTTACCATTCGTACCTGATACAACGACTGGTACTGATGATTGGTTGATTAATTCTTTGATTTCTTCTGAAATTGTACCTCCTAAGAATATAATACCATCTACTTGTTTACTTAAAAGATTGTTAAAAATTTCTTTTTCTTTTTCAGGATCATTATCTGAATTTGAAATGATTGAATGATATTTATACATTGTAGCAATATCTTCTAAACCACGTGCAAGTTGTGAATAATAAACATTTGAAATATCAGGAATAATCACACCTACTGTCGTAGTACGTTTACTAGCAAGCCCACGTGCAACTGCATTTGGACGATAGTTTAATTTTTTAATTACTTCATTCACTTTATTTCGAGTTTCAGGCTTTACGTTTTGGTTACCATTAACAACACGAGAAACAGTTGCCATCGACACTCTGGCTTCTCTTGCCACATCATAAATTGTTACTGTCATAATTTCCTCCTTGCAAGCGTTTTATACGCTATTATACCGTGTTTTCATATTATTTTCAAAGTTTACCATATTTAAAGATGCAGTGAAATAAATTTGTTTTGTTGTTCACATTTCTGTCAGAAAAATTGTAGATTTAAATTATATTCACTTTAAAACAAAATTTCTAATGATGCATATTAAAAGATATATTTTGTACAAATAAATTAAATTCAAACCAAAAATAGCTACTTCATTACAAAATACCTTTTGTTCAATGAAGTAGCTTTAATTTCATTATCGATTATTTTAATTTCTTTTGGTTATATAAGTCTGCTAGTGATTTTAATTCATTATAAAATTCATTAAATTCTTTTAAATCCATTTGTTGTCCTGCATCACTTAATGCTACTGAAGGATCTGGATGTACTTCTGCCATAACGCCATCTGCTCCTACAGCAAGTGCAGCTTTTGCAGTCGGTAACATAATGTCTTTTCTACCAGTACTGTGTGTTACATCGACCATCACAGGTAAGTGTGTACCTTGTTTTAATATTGGTACAGCAGAAATATCTAATGTGTTTCTAGTTGCTTTTTCATATGTTCTAATTCCACGCTCACATAAGATAATATTTCTATTACCTTGAGATGCGATATATTCTGCAGCATATGTGAATTCTTCAATTGTTGCTGATAATCCACGTTTTAACAGAATTGGTTTATTTGTACGACCAGCCTCTTTTAAAAGTTCAAAGTTTTGCATATTACGTGCACCAATTTGGAAAACATCAAGATATTCATCTGCAACTTCAAAATCATTTGGATTTACGATTTCACTAATGACATTTAAATTATATTTATCTTTAACATTTTTTAAGATTTTAAGACCTTCAACACCTAAACCTTGGAAATCATATGGGGACGTACGTGGTTTAAACGCTCCACCACGTATAAATTTCTCACCTTTTGCTTGTAAATCAGCAGCAACTGTATCTACTTGTTCTTGCGATTCTACTGAACATGGACCAAAAACAAATGATTTATAACCTTCTCCAAATTTACCTCCATTATCAAAATGAACAATTGTATCTTCAGGTTTTAATTTTCTAGATACGTATAAATGTTTTTCATTCTCTGATTTTTGTAAATCTGTAGAGGCTTTAAAAATTTCTTTAAATAATTGTTTAATCACATTATCATTAAACGGACCATTATTCTTATCTAAAAGATCGTTAATCATTTCCTTTTCACGTTGAGGGTCATATACACGTGTACCCTGTTTAATTTTTTCTTCTCCAATTTTTTGAGCTAGTTCACCACGTCGAGATAATAACTCTAAAATCTGATCGTTTAATGAGACAATTTCTTGTCTGTAGCTATCTAATTTATTACCCATAGTCATTCCACCTCTATACTATTAGTTGCACATTATATGTATCACTTTAAAGCGATAAAATAAATGTATTTACGAATCATTCTAACAATTAACATTTTATTGTTCAAGTTATAATTGTCGGAATTGATTAAATTTTCTAAAAATATGATAGTATTACCATATTTCCATTTATGAACACATATTTTAAAAAAGAAAAAGAGCAGAACGTCATACATCCTACTGTAAATGAATGATGGGTTCCACTCTAATATGTTATACATTTAATTTTAACCACTAAAATCAAATACTAACCAATGAGTGCTTATATTAATATCATAATATTAACTTATATTAAATACAAACTAATTAGTCATTAAAAGTACGTTTTTCGATTTTACTAGTTGTTTTTTCTACTTTTTGTTGAGTAGATTTTGTTTTATCTTGTTGTGCTTTATTTTGATTAGATGATTTTGTTGTTTTCTTAGTTGATTTTGTTTGTGCTGTTGTTTGATTACTATTTTTTTTAGTTGATTTTGTTGTTGCTTTAGCTTGACTATTAGATTTTTTAGTTGATTGATTATTATTTTGTCTTGTTACGACACCTTTATCAAACTGTGCTTTACTTTGTTTTTTTGTTGGTTGCTTAGTACTAGATTGTTTAGATGATGATTGTGCTGATTTATTTTTTTGGTTAGATTTTGTTGTTGTTTTAGTAACTAAATTAGGTACTTTAGTCATCGTTGATTTTGCAATTGGTGCTTCTTCAAGTAATGCTTTAGTTAATTGAGATTCTTTAGAACCTTTAGTTAATTTACTTTTTTTAGTTTTAGCTGCACTTGCTAGTCTATTAGCAAATGAACCATCATTATTTTTTGTTGATTGTTCTTCAGTTTTAGTTACTAAATTTGGTGTAGATTGTTTATTATTTTTGGCTACACCCTGTTCTTTTGTTAAAGCTTTAGTATTAGCTGATACATTAGCATCATTATCTAATTTTGTTTTCTTCGTTTTAGCTGCACTTGCTAATTTATCTGCATTAGATTGTGTTGATTTGCTAGCTTTTTCTTTTGATGGATCAGATAGTGAAGATTCTTCTTTAATAGCAGATTTTGCCATTACAACTTCTTCAGATGATACGTGTTGATTACTATTTATATGAGATTGTTGTTCCTCATTCTGACTTTCTTCCTTAGCTTCTTGAATTTTACGTGCTTGTGGTGATTGGTCTGCTAAGCTATCTTTATTTGTTTCAGCTTGAATTGCATTTTGTTGTGCTGCTAACTCTGTAGCTGATGGCGTTGTACTAGATTGTTGTTCTTTATTTTGCGCTTCTTGTTTGGCTTGTTGTATTTCACGTGCTTGTGGTGACTGATCTGCTAAACTATCTTTATTTGTTTCAGCTTGAATTGCATTTTGTTGTGCTGCTAATTCTGTAGCTGATGGCGTTGCATTAGATTGTTGCTCTTCATTTTGCGCTTCTTGTTTGGCTTGTTGTATTTCACGTGCTTGTGGTGACTGATCTGCTAAACTATCTTTATTTGTTTCAGCTTGAATTGCGTTTTGTTGTGCTGCTAATTCTGTAGCTGAAGCATCTGATCCAGAATTTCCTTCTGCTTCTAATTTTGCTTCTTGAATATCTCTAGCTTCTGGTGATTGATCTGCTAAATTATTGTCGCTTACTTCTCTTTGGATTGCGACTTTTTGTGCTGATAATTCATCAGATGAGATACCATCTTTTGATTTATTTCTGAAGTTTTCAACTTGGTTTTTAACAGATTCAAAACGTTGTTCTGCTTGAGATTTGTAATTTAATGCTTTTTCACGTAGTTCTTTTTCTTTAGCAATTGCTTGATCAGCTTTTTCGAAAACTTTCAATTTGTAATATAACCCTAAAGCTGAACCTACTAAAGCACCGGTAATAAAGCTTACAACAAAATCTTTACGTTGTGGTGTTTGATTATTTATACGAGTATGACGGCTGTATAAATCATTTCCAGTATTATTTCTTTCAAAATCATCACGATTATAGTGTTCCATGATTTATTCCTCCCTATAACAAATGCACTTAAACAAGTAACAACCTCATTTAAGTGCATTTAGTTCATTCTTATTAATTATTTGTCAACACGTGTAGTATAGCTATGATCTGTATCATTTGCTACTGTGTTTGCTTTGTAATTTGCACTTCCTCGACGGTAGTGTCTATTTTGCCATTTGTCAGCAATTTCCATTGCCACATTTGACCATTGTACTACTTGAGAAATTTTATCTTCATTTTGAGATACGTTGTGTGTAATAGAATTAGTTACACGGTCAACTGAACCATTTAATGTTTGAACTGAGTCACCAATACCTTTAACAGCATCAACTACAGAATTCAAACGATCAACTTTACCTTGAATATCTTCAGTTAAACGGTTAACTTTATGAAGTAAATCAGTAGATTCTCTTGTAATACCTTGTACTTGACCTTCAACACCATCAAGTGTTTTAGCCACGTGATCTAAATTTTTCTTAACAGAAATTAACACTACAACGATACCGATACATAAAATTAAGAACGCTATCGCAGCGATAATTCCAGCAATTGGTAAAATCCAATCCATTAAAAACGCCTCCTAAATACCTAATTATAAAATTCATTAATATTTAATACCCTTGAGAAATCATTATAAACATATTAGAAATCTTTTTTTATACCTAATTTATTTAAGTACGCTTTTTGGATTTTTTGTATATCTCCAGCGCCCATAAATAATATTACAGCATTATCAAATTTCTCTAATACATCTATACTATTTTCATCAATTAATGCTGATCCATCAATACGATCAATCAAGTCTTGAATCGTCAATTCACCAGTGTTTTCTCTAATTGAACCAAAAATTTCACATAAGAAAACATGGTCAGCTGCGCTTAAACTTGTTGCAAATTCTTCTAAGAATGCTTGAGTTCTTGAGAATGTATGTGGTTGGAATACAGCAATAACTTCTTTTTGTGGATATTTTTTTCTAGCTGTTTCAATTGTAGCATTAATTTCTCTTGGATGGTGAGCATAATCGTCTACTAATACTTGATTTGATACTTTTGTTTCATTAAATCGACGTTTTACACCACCAAATGTTTCTAATGCTTCTTTTATATTATCAACGTTCATTTTTTCTAAATAACTAATAGTTACAACAGCTAATGTATTTAGAATATTATGGTCACCATATTGTGGTGATAGGAATTGATCATAAAATTCTCCATTAATATAAACATCAAATTGTGTACCTTGTTCAGTGATTTGTATATTTTTAGCATATACGTCATCAGTTTCTTTTAAACCATAGTAATAAATGGGTACATCCGCTTCTAATTTTCTAAGATATTCATCGTCGCCCCATGCAATGATAGCTTTTTTAACATTTTGAGCCATTTCTTGGAATGCATCAAAAACGTCATCAACATCTCTGAAATAATCAGGATGGTCAAAGTCAATATTTGTCATAATTGCATAGTCAGGATCATAACTTAAAAAGTGACGTCGATATTCGCAAGCTTCGAATGCAAAATAGTCACTGCCAGGTAAACCCATTCCTGTACCGTCACCTATAAGGAATGAAGTCTTTTTATCTCCATTCATCACATGAGATAACAATCCAGTTGTTGATGTTTTACCATGTGCACCAGTAACTGCTACCGAAGTATATTGGTTAATTACATGGCCAAGAAAATCATGATATCTAATCACATCTAATTTAAGTTGATGTGCTTTGACTATCTCTTCATGTGTATCAGGGAAAGCATTACCCTGTATAATTACCATATCTTCTTTAATATTGTTACTATCAAACGGTAAGATAGTTATACCTTTATTTCTTAGAGCAACTTCTGTAAAAACATAAGTTTCAATATCTGAGCCTTGCACTTCATGCCCAAGATCATGCATGATTTGTGCCAATGAACTCATGCCAGAACCCTTAATTCCGACAAAATGATAGTGTGTCATTATAAAACTCCTTACTAATTTTTAATCTTGATTCAAATCCGCCTCAGTAATATAAACATCTCTAGGTTTAGAACCGTTCGCTCCAGATATATAACCTAGTTGTTCTAATTGATCTATGATTCTCGCTGCTCTATTATACCCAATTTGGAAATGTCTTTGTACTAACGAAGTAGAAATATGTCCTTCATTAATCATGAACTCACACACATCATCAAATAAATCATCTTGTGCTTGAGTTTGTGTTTTCTTTAATAATTCTTTTTCTTCAAATAAATAATCAGGTTCACGTTGCTGTTTAATGAAATCTACAACGTCGTCAATTTCTTCATCTGAAACAAATGTACCTTGAACACGGATAGGTTTATTCATACCGCCACCAAGATATAACATGTCGCCATATCCTAATAGTCGTTCTGCTCCTCCGCTATCAAGAATAGTTCTAGAATCTACACTTGATGATACCATAAATGCAATTCTAGTTGGGATATTAGCTTTAATTAAACCGGTAATAACATTAACTGATGGTCTTTGTGTGGCAACAAGCATATGAATACCACATGCACGCGCTTTTTGAGCTATTCTCGCGATGGATTGTTCTACTTCTTGTGGCGCCATCATCATTAAATCGGCTAATTCATCTATTACTATAACAATTTTTGGCATTCTTTGTTCATAAGAAGCTTTCTTATTGAATGCTGTAATATTTCTAACGTGATATTGAGCAAATAATTTATATCGACGTTCCATTTCTTCAACAGCCCATTTTAAACTTTGTGTGGCTGCTTTAACATCTGTAATTACTGGTGACACAAGATGTGGCAAATCATTATATGGTGCTAATTCAACCATTTTTGGATCAATTAATAATAATCTTAATTCTTCCGGATGATTTTTATACAATAGCGACATTAAAATACTATTAATACACACTGATTTACCTGAACCTGTTGCACCTGCAATTAAAGCATGAGGTGTTTTAGCAATGTCCATAAGTAATGGTTCATTGTTGATGCGATAACCCATTGCAACTGTCAATTTAGATTCAGCATTTTTAAATTGATCTGAATCTACAATTGATCTCAAATTGACTTTGGCAGGGTTTTGATTAGGTACCTCGATACCTACTAAACTTGTACCTGGTATCGGCGCTTCGATACGTATATCTTTGGCTGCTAACGCCATTTTAATATCGTCTTGTAAAGCAGTAATTCTTGATACTTTAACACCTTTTTCAACTGATAATTCAAAACGGGTCACACTTGGACCTTCAGTAACATTTTGAACTTCTGCAGGAACATTGAAATAATATAATGCATCATTTAATTCTTGCTTTTTATCATCAATCCACTCTTCATTTACTTCATGTGGTTCTGGTGATTCAAGCAATTCCATACTAGGTAAATTAATATTTGGACCTTTTCTTATAGTGGGCTTTTGAACTTTAATATTTTCATTATTATTATCCACTTCTCCAGATGTAACCTTAGATGTAGATGCATGAGTATTCTCTCGTTTGTCTTCATTGCGATTATCTGAATCATTTTCATTAACATCATTGGAAGCATGTTGCATAGACGAACTATCATCTTCCATATTTTGATTAATTCCAACATTATAATCGCTCTGAGCCATTTGCACATTCTCATTATTGACAACGTCATTTGCACTTAGGCTATGTTCACTTGCAGTTGAATTTGAGTCACTTTCATATGTTGTTTGATTTAGTTCATTTGTACGATCAGCTGAAGGCGCTTCACTTTCACTTATATTGTTTGATTGTTGATTTGATTCAGAGTGTTCTGATGTATTGTATTGCTCTGACGATGCTTGCTTAATATTATTTGATTGTGTCGAATTTGATTGACGTTCAGGCGTTAGATTTGGAACATGAACTGTGCGAGATTTTTTCTTATCTATCATACGTTTTTTATCTGAAGGCGTCATAACAACATTAAATGGCTTACTACCTTTTAATGGCTTGCTAGTTTGTTCAGAATGTAGATGCTGATTAGTTTCTACACCTTTATTTTCACTATTAACTTTATCAAACTTCTGATCAGAACTTTCTGATTGATTATCATTTATAGATTCAGAATAGCTATTTTCTGAACTACTTAAGTTTTGAGTATTATCATAAGATGAAGCGACAAATTCAGATGTTTCATTACTATTATTAGAGATGAAACTATCACTTAATGATTCATCACTTTCTAATACTGATTCTGATGTTGACATTGTTTTATCACTATTACCTAAATTGCTATCTTGAATATGTGGATTTCGCTTTTTAGCATATTCCGTTTCATGATCGACGCTTTGAGTAACTGCATTATGACCACTTCTTCTATTCAAGTGCTTATGATCATTAAGTTGTGATGTCTCACTATCATATAGAGATGAAGATGTATGTTCTGAAGTAGAATATGTTGTTGGTTGCTCACTATCATCTAATTCTCGATAATCTGCATCATCTATATTATTATCTTCATTTTCTGATATTGATGTTTTATCACTGTAATGATGTTTTGCATTTTCTGAACTAATTGTAGAGTCACTTTGACTAGATTCAGAGTCTTTCTGGACGGTAGTTGTTCGATCATCATATATGGATTGAGATGAAACATAGTTAGTATCAGTTGTTTCTGAGCCTTCATCTTGTTCTGTTACATCAGTCACAGTAACATCGTCATCATTTACTTGATGTCTTGGTTTAATATCAGATAAATCGATTTCTTCATAATTGTAATGAGATGTTTCTTGTTGATCTAGGTCTGAATTTTCAATTGCATCTGTTTGATTTATTGTTTCATTGTTGTCATGCTCGTCAATCATAGCATTGCTATCATCTTGAGATTCCATATCTAATGAACTTTCACCAACATATTGTTGTGCTTGTTTGGCATACATTTCATCAATTGCTTTTTGTATACTATCTTCATTGGTCTCTTTATTTTGTTGTCTTTTTTCTTGCAATGCTTTTTTAAATCGACGCTTTTGAAGCACTTTTCGTTCACGTTTTCTTCGAATTTCTTCAACAATTTGAGATGCATAGATATTGTTAATATTAATAGTATTATCTTTAGTTGAATGGTTAGGAGTTGAGTTAATTGCTTTTTCATCTCCCACTGACGATGTTTGTTGATTTATATTCTCATCATGTTTTGAATTACTATTTGTACTAGTTTCTTTTACATCATTCGATTGTTGATTACTTCTAAAGTTGCTTTGGGATCTTTCGGCAGTGTATCCATCGTTGTCACTAGAATGATTAACATTTGAACTCATTTTATTATTAGTTTCTTCTTCATTGTCTTTAGGAGGTATCATGCCGTTTTCAATTGGTCGTCTTTTCATCGTACCAAAAATGGCTGATGGTACTTCTGAAGCTTTAAAATCACTTTTGTGATATGTATACTCCGGTTGCGTTTTATAATTTGATTTAAAACGTTCGGATTGTAATTTCATTCTTGGTTGTGATTTTGAAGATGTAGCACCATTATTAGATTTGTTATCTCCTAATGAAGTAGGAGAAATTTGGCGGTGAGTTGATTTAGTGACATAAGGATTTGTTACTTGTTTTCTTCTAGTTTTATTTGAATTAGATTGTCGAGACGAGTTCACATACTCATCGTCATTGGCATGATTCCTTCTACGACGATGTCTCTTACTTTCTTGAGAAGTTAAAGTTTCATTATCATCATTTTTCACATAAGATTGTTCCCCATCATTCACAGATGTATATTCAGACCCCACATTTTCTGATTCAAAACCATTAATAGGAAATCGGAATTTACCTTTTGGTCGATGATAGATATCATTATTTTGTGGCAGTAATGAGTCATGATTAGAATCATTCGATTGAGTTGCCTGGCGTCTTTTATTTTTATTTCTTAATATATCTTCATTTGAATCATTATCTTCGCCAAATAATTTATCAAACCAGCTCATACTTTCACGACCTTCCTTTGTTATTCAAAAAATGCTTGTCCAATATCATAGCTATCATCTAGCACCATAATACCTTTTTCTTTAGGAGCATTTGGTAAATCTAATTCTTTCATTGAACAAATCATACCGCTAGATGCAACGCCTCTAAGTTCTGCATCTTTGATTACCATACCACTTGGCATTACTGCGCCCACTTTTGCTACAACTACTTTTTGTCCTTGTTCGACATTTGGTGCGCCACAAACTATTTGTAATGTATCATTACCTACATTGACATTGAGTACACTTAATTTATCAGCGTCAGGATGTTTTTCTTTTGTTTCTACATAACCTACAACAAATTTTGGGGATAAATCAGCATTCAATTCATATGTGAAACCATTATTTTTAATCATTTGTTGTAATTGATTAACGATTTCTTCAGTTAATTTAATGTGTCCATTACCTTCTAATTGTATATGAGTAGATATATTAAAGAAATTATACCCAACTACTTCGTTATCTTCGTTAGTTATTTCTACTACGTCGTTATTCTTTTTATAATTGAATTCGCCTTCTGTAGGGTCGATTTGTAAGAATGCAACATCTCCTACACCATTTGGATTAAAGAATAAATTCATTGTATATATCTCCTTTATCATTATTTATTTTTATTATTATTTATTTTTATCATTAAATTTTTTACGATTAGCTTCTAATCTTTGTATGACGTTAAGGTCTCTTTTTTGTTTATTGTTTTTCCCTAATATGAATATTGGTTCAAGATGACCTTTGTCGTATCCAAAAGATAAAGAAGTAATAGGGACAAGTCCTTTTGTGAAAAACTCCATAGTTAAATGAGCCATCACATCATAGCCTGTTTTGTTGCGTATATCAGCAATGACTAAAACATCTTGATGAGGCACTGCTACTAACATTTCGCCTTCACAATGATCTTGTATATCATTTAAAAATGATGTATTAAGTATGCGACTTGCATCATAACCATCATTAGAATTAATAAAATAGAATATATTACCTTTCACTTCATCGGTACTATATTTATTGTCAAGCTTTCTTACATTAAAAAGTGACATTTCTTTAATCTGTTGTTCTGTCATTTTCAATGTTTCTAACATACTTGCATCAATAAGTCTATATGACTTTCCTAAATCTAATGCGTAATAGATATTAGTTTCAGCAGTATGATTTTCATAAATGAATGCATGGCCTTCTTTAGTCTTTTTATCAAAACTTGTAGCACGAATCACCGGCATAATTTTAATTTCATCAAGTTGTTCTATACCTTGATCAGCCATTTGAGCAATTGCTTCATCTATATAATATATAATTTCATCTACAATTTTTTCTTCTTTTTCTTCATATTTTGCGACAATAGCGTTTAATTTAATTGTGACACCTTTATGATTGTCTTTTCTATAAATTCTTAATGTTTCGTCTTCACGATCGAATTTATAATTTACATCTAAATGATTCAAACGCTGTTTAATTTTATCTCTCATTTGAAAGACATTCATTCATATCACTCCTATTTCGCACCTTTTAATAGTTTACAATAAATCAAAGGATAGTAACAGAAAAAAACAAGTTTTTAAATATATTTTTCAACTATTCAATTAAATATATTGTGCTAAAAATTGATCTATTTGTTCAATGGATTTTCTTTCTTTACCAATATAACTTCCTAGTAATTCTCCGTCTCTATAAACTAAGAAACTTGGGATACCCATAATACCATTTTCTATACAAATATCTAAAAATTGATCTCTATCTACTGATACAAATTTAAAAGATTGATATTTCTCTTCTAATTGTGGCAATTCTGGTTCTATTATCTTACAATCAGGACACCATCCTGCTGTAAATTCAAAAACTGTATTTCCTTGCTTTAATTCTTCAAATTGTTGTTCTGTTTCAAGTTGTATCATGTTTTTCACTCCTATATTACTGATATTGTAATCGTTGTATTTGTTCTTCATTTAAATTCGTAATTGATGCTTTTAATAATTGACGAGCGGCATAATAATCACGGATATCAAAAACAGCATCTGTACTATGAATATAACGTGCACATACTCCTATTACTGCTGTAGGAATACCATCATTTGCTTTATGGATTTCACCGCCATCTGTTCCTCCTGGTGACATATAATATTGATGCGGAATATCATATTGTTTTACTAAATTTAATAAATAATCTCTAAAAGTAGGTCTGAGTATCATCGTACCATCTTTGATACGAATTAATGTCCCCTCCCCTAACGCACCAGATAATTGTTGCTTGCCTTTTATATCATTTGCAGGAGAACAGTCTACTACAAATGCAATATCCGGTTGAATTAATTCTGCTGATGCTTTAGCGCCTCTTAAACCTACTTCCTCTTGTACATTGGCACCAACATATAAATCAACATCTAATTCTGTATCTTTCAGTAATTCTAATATTTCGATAGCAATGAGACAACCATATCGATTATCCCACGCTTTTGCACTATATCTATATTCTGATAACTGAGTAAATGGCGTAGCAGGTACAATTGTGTCGCCAATTTCAATACCTTTTTGTCTAACTTCTTCACTCGAACTTGCACCTATATCTAACATTAAATCTTTAATTTGAGGTGCTGCTTCATTACCAGTTCTAAAATGTTTTGGAATATTGGCAACGACACCAATAATTTCTTCGTTTTTTCTATTTTTTACTTTTAATCTTTGTCCCTGCCATATATCATTTGCTACGCCGCCTAAATTAGTAAATTGGATCATACCATTATCTGTGATATGTGTAATCATAAATCCAATCTCATCCATATGAGCTGCTATCATTACACGTTTAGCATTAGCTTTAGGTGATTTTTTCACACCATAAAACCCACCCATTTTATTATCTACAAAATGATCTACATAAGGTGTCATTTGTTCTTTCATATATGTTTTAACATCATCTTCAAATCCTGGTGCACCATGTAATTCTGTCAGATATTCCATGCGTTCTAATGTTTTACTCTCTTCAATAGTCATTTGATGTTTCACTCCTTATAATTTATTATATCATCTTCATTATGGTAAACTAATAATATGAATCATGGAAAAGGGAGATACATTAATGAAATGTTTAAATTGTAAAAATATATTAATTGTAGGTGCTTGTACGGTAGTCATTTTATCAACTGGCGTAATTGTTTACCTAAATAAGAAAAAATTTTATAATCCCGATAAGTTATTAGAAGAAGTCAAAACATACTTTATGGATGTCAAAGGTTCATATATTGTACAACAACCTCTTAACGATCCTAATATTAATGCTAATAAACCTATTTATCTTGGCGGTATCTCCGCAACTAAAAATGGTAAATTAGTAGATTATGATTTTTATGCTGATGCATATACTGGTGAAGTTTTAAATATTATCGAATTATAAAATTAAAATTTACATAAAAATGATAGGTTATAGTTAGTTCATTATAGTATCACTTTTCTTAATGAACTAAACTATAACCTTTTTTCAACTTAATACTGACGATATGAACGTTTGATAGATGATGTAATTGAATGATCCTTGTGATTATATTTAACTGCGAAATAGTTTTCGTCATGATAATAGAGGAACCAGTAATCATTTAAAACATAATAAGGTATGAGTCTTTCTTTTTCACGAATTGAAGTCATTGGGTAATCATCGTACGCGGTAACCCATAATGGATTTTGGTGTGCTACTGTTGGGAAGATGTCAGCCATATGCACAGCTTTTTCTCCTTCACTTTCAATAGTAACTATAGAGTGACCAAAGCTATGACCACCAGTGTGTATCATTTTAATTCCTGATACCGGTTCAATCTCTTTATCAAATAAAATAATATTGTCCTGATAATCACCTTGATTCTTTTCCCAATACGTCGCTTTACTACGTATATTAGGCGCTAAGAATTCATGCCATTCATCTTGTTGAATATAATGAGTAGCATTTTTGAATCGTGCATTTCCATTTGAATCAGTTAGTCCAGCAGCATGATCATAGTGTAAATGTGTCATTAACACAATATCAATATCATCAAGCGTTAAACCAAAATATTGTAATTCTTCTTTTATAAAGCCTTCTTGAGTTACGCCATAATTTCTTTTTTGTTTGTCAGTTAATTTACCATTACCTACACCTGCATCGATTAAAATATTATATTGAGGATGTTGAATAAGAATTGGATGTGTTGGTGTATGAACTTGATTCTTATCATTCACACTATACTTTCTAGTCCATAATGGTTTAGGTACAACGCCAAATATGGCACCTCCATCAATATGAGTATTACCCCCATTAATATCGTTAATAGTTAATTCTCCTAATTTCATAAAAAGACACCTTCCCACTCATTTACTAAATTTACTCTTATTAACAAATTTAATACAATAACGTATATATAGCAATTAATGTTAAAGTTCTTATTGCGCATTTTAAAGCAATTAAATATATGGAGGACAATAATGCAATATAAACATAATAAGATTATTCTGTTGTTTACGACAATTTTTATTATTATTGAACTCATTCTTATTTATTCAACGTCAATTGTTTCATCAAATTTAGGTTATAACATCATCATCTTGTCCAATTTAATACCATTCATAAGTATGATGTTCTTAAAAAGTAAAAAATAAGACAAGACCCTTTTGATGGGTTTTGTCTTATTTTAAATGATTTCTTTAACCTTACATCTTTATCTATGTTAAGGTTATCAATCGTTTTAATTTTAACTATTTTTTAATAGCATGAACAATATAATTCATATTTGATTTATGTTTGCGCATTGTTTTAAACATAGTTATAAACATATGACGGTTTTCTTTTTTAAATGCATTTTTTAAAATTTTTAAAGTTCCTAGTAAACCCTCATCTCTTAACATGCCAACTGGTGACATCAATGATAATGGTCCTATTTTTGATTCAACTTGTGAAAATCCTGCATCTTTAAATAAACTATACCAAATTTCTGGCGTTAAAGGCGTCACTTTCATATTGATTGCTTTACTCAATTCATTAACTATAACGTCCTCATTATCTCGATTTATAATAGCAATATCGTGTGTAAGTACAATTCCATTAGGTTTAAGTACACGATAATATTCTTTTAATACTTTTTCTTTAACCTTATAAGGTAACATTGTTAGCATTGCTTCGTTTAAAATAATATCGAAACTTTCATCTTCAAAAGGTAAATCCATCGCATTTGCTTGTGTTAGATGAATATAGTCATTTAAATCGTTTTTATCTACGTTTTGTTGGCCAACTTGTAATGCTGCTTTATTTAAGTCAACTGCTTCAATTTGGCATTGGTATTTTTGAGCTAATTCAATAGACGTTGTACACATATTACATGCAACTTCTAAAACACGTTTATCATTTGAAAAACAACCTTTATCAATTAACCAATTGGTAGCTAAAATTCCACCTGGACGTAAACGTTTTTTCCCGAGTTGAGCTAAAAATGTGTGACCTGCTACTTTTTTACCATATATTAAACACCCTTTCTTTAATTAAAATTTATTAAATAAGACATGGTTTTCAAGATGAACATGTTCATGTGTTTCACGCTCTAAATTTTCAAGACGATCATATACGAGTCTCCAAGTTTGGCACGCTTCACTAGGTGCTTGATATTGATTAGTTAGTACTCTCATATCCTCTAATAATTGTCCAGTTTGTGTATGGTCATTAACTAGGCTTTCTATAATTTTCGAAGCATCATCAACGTGTTCCCCTCGTGAAATTTTGATTAATGCTGGAAAGTCGTGATTATCTTCTTCATCCATATGCTCAAGCATTCCATCTCTATATTGACGATATAAATTTTGCAATTCAATTAAAAATGGATGGTTAGGTCCATGTACCTTAGCTACTTTTGTAACGTATGGAGATAGATTTTTAAATTCCTCACGCATCGTTTCATGATAACGAGACTGTATATATTGAATTAATGATGGCACATCAAGATATTTAACATTGATATTACCTTGTGATTCATTAGGTAACTGGTTAATTTCATCTAAGATAGTTTGTACATCAACTTTTTTATTTTCAACGGCTTGCTCAATTGAAATATTGCCTCCACAACAAAAATCGATACCATATTTTCTGAAAATATCGGAACTTAATGGCATGTCGGTTACGACGTCAGCAACAATTGTATCTTTATTAATCATTTTTATTCCTCCCTTGATCACTTTTAATTATACTAAATAATAATCATTATCAATTACTTTTGTGAAATTATTCACTTATTTGTCGAAAAGATATTACAAAATTTTGAAAGTCAATTTTTTTAAAAAGTTAAAATAATATTAATGAAATTTATCCTAATAACTAAAATAATGTCGCTAGTATTAATTTGAATAATTAAACTTGGACAAAATAAAACCTGAGACATCAATAAATGTCTCAGGCTTATAATCATATATTATCAGTATTTGGCTGAATATTATTATGAAATTTTGCTTCCATTCGATATATTCTAGAACCCTTATCCGAAAACTTCTGTTCGTATTCGGTAAGGATATTATCCTCATCGTCTTCTTCGTGAAGGTTTAAATTCATCTTTGTAAAGTACATTCCGAATTGAGACATACTTTCTAAACTAAAGGCAAAAAGACCTCTATTATCAGTTTTAAAGTGAATTTCACCATCATCAATTAAAATTTGTTTATAAAGCGCTAGATATGTATGATAAGTCAATCTACGTTTAGCATGACGTCTTTTTGGCCAAGGATCAGAAAAGTTTAGATATATTCTAGAAACTTCCCCATCTTTAAAATATTCATTAAGTTCTATCGCATCATTACAAATCATTTTGAGATTTGTTAAGTTTTGCTCTTTTACTTTATCAAGCACTTTATACATAACACTCTTTTCACGTTCCATTGAAATAAAGTTAATCTCTGGATGTTGTGCGGCAAGTGTAGTGATAAATTGTCCCATACCGGAGCCAATTTCTATATAAATAGGTTGCTTCTTATCAAACCATTCTTCTATATGTCCAGCATGTGAACCATCCATATCTACTAAATCTGGATGGTCCTTTAAATAATCTTCCGCCCATGGTTTGTAGCGAACTCTCATAATCAAATCTCCTTAAATAAATAAGTTACTATTCATAACTTCATTTAAAAATTCAAGCCATGTATTCATATCTTTAAAACGTTTCTGTTCTTCATACCATTGAACCATACCAATTGATTGAATCACAGTGTACCATTTCATACGTTTATTCAAGTTCAAACTTTCTTGTACGCCGTAAGTTTCGAACCATTTAGACCATTTCTTCTCGGGAACGTAATTGTAAAGCAGCATTCCGATATCAATAGCTGGATCTGCAATCATTGCACCTTCCCAGTCTACTAAAAATAGTTCGTCTCTATCAGATAACAACCAATTATTATGATTAACATCACCATGTACGACAGTAAAGAAACGAGAATCTAAATTTGGTATATGCTCTTCTAAATATGTTAATGCTTTTCTAACAACATGATGTGTTAACACTTCTCTAGATAAAGAGGCATTAATTTTATTAAGCATAATCTCTGGCGTAATAGGTTCCATTTCCATTCTTTTTAACATTGTAAGTAATGGTTTAGAATTGTGGATTTTTTTTAATATTTTGGCTACTCTAGGTTGATGCATTTCGTTCGCACTTAATTCGCGACCGTTTTTCCAATGCTGCGCCGTAACTACTTCGCCGGTTTCTATTCTTTTTGTCCAAACAAGTTTAGGTACAATACCCTCTGCAGATAAAGCTGCAATAAAAGGATTCGTATTTCGTTTTAAAAACAACTTTTGTCCATCTTGTTCAGCCATATAGGCCTCTCCAGAAGCGCCTCCAGCTGAATCTAATGTCCACCCTAACTGATAAAACTGCTCCAACACGTTCACCTCACTTTCAATTAGAAAATGGCTCCAGAAATATGTTTTCAAGAGCCATATATTCTAATTTATATAAACCGTATAGTCGCTCTACACGCTTGTTAAAATTTATTTTACAGTTTTTGTGAGTTGGCTATTTCGTATATTTTTGTCCCTAAAAATACGCTTGAAAATTGCGTCCTCATTTAATATCACTCATAGAAGATTTTATAATTTTTACCATCATATTTCAACTAAAAATGAGAAACTAAAAGACACATTTTACTAGTCCGCTCATTAAATATTTATAAAACTACTTTGAATTAGATTATAACATATTTAGAGTGAGATAGTTGTGGAAATTTTGATAAATATTCAACTTATATACTATGTGTTTCTATATACTGATTGAATCCTTCTTGTAATTGTCGCGTAACAGTGCCTACTTTACCATCTCCGACATCTTCCCCATCAATTTTAACTACTGGCATAACTTCAGCAGACGTACTTGAAATAATAACTTCATCTGCATTTTTTAAGAAATCAACAGTAAACGTTTCTTCAATAAATGGAATATTTTTATCTTCAGAAATCCATTTAATGACTCTTCTCGTAATTCCGTTTAAAATAAAATTATTTATAGGATGTGTATATATTTTTCCATCTTTAATGGCGTATACGTTACTTGAAGCACCTTCTGTTACAGTTTCTCCACGATGTTGAATCGCTTCACTAGCATTGTATTTAACAGCAAATTCTTTAGCTAAAACATTACCTAATAGGTTTAAACTTTTAATATCACAACGTAACCAACGAATATCTTCTGTTGTCATAGTATAAATACCATTTTCTAAATCTTCATATGGTCTATCATAACTTTTCGTAAATGCCATGATAACCGGTTTTACTGGTGGTGTTGGGAATGAATGTTCACGAGGTGCAACACCACGTGTAGCTTGAATATAAATACCGCCATTTTTAACATCATTTACTTCTAAGAGTTTACGAACTAATTCAATTAATTCATCAACTGTATAAGTAAGATCTAATCCAATTTCGTTAGCACTTCTTAAAAATCTCTCGAAATGTTCTTTTACAGTAAATAGTTTACCTTCGTAAGCACGAATATATTCGTAAATTCCGTCACCAAAAACATATCCTCTATCTTCGTATGATACTTTAGCTTCATCTTGATTTAAAAATTCACCATTAATAAAAACTTTTGTCATAAATTATCCCTCCACACATAATGAGTATAACGCTTCAAGGTATATACTCGTTGCATTAAATAGTTGTTTTTTCGTGATGTATTCATTTTTCTGATGCATTAAGTCTTCTGAATCATTAAACATTGCCCCAAAAGCGACACCTTTGTCTAGGTTTCTGGCGTATGTGCCTCCACCTATTGTGTATGGCTCTGTCATATCTCCAGTTTGGTTTCTATATGCAGTTACTAATTTTTGAACAAAAGGATCATTTTTATCTACATAGTGTGGTTTTTGAACTTTACCCATTTCTACTCTAAATCCTAATGGTTTAATTTCATTAGTAAAACGTTCTATAGCTTCTTCAAATTCAAAACCTTGCGGATATCTTAAATTTATTCCAAATCGGCCAGCATTTTCATTATCATAATTGATAACACCTATATTAGTAGTAACTTCGCCCATAATATCAGTATGGAATTTCATACCCATTTTTTCACCAAAATGAGAAACATGTAAATATTGATTACTAAAGTTTACAAAGTCTTTAGCACTTTTATTTAAGTTTAATGTAGCTAAAAATTCTAATAGATATAAGCCAGCATTTACACCTAATGAAGGATCCATACCATGAACAGCTTTACCTTCAATAGTTAAAATAAGAATTCCACTGTCAACTGTGCTTTCACCTTGTAATTGATTTGATTCTATAAAATATTCAAAGTTTTGAATAACATCAGTCATGTTTTCTTTAACTAAAACTTTAGCTTCAGCATGATCTGGAACCATGTTATAACGTTGTCCAGAATTAAATGAAATTAATTCATAATCTGGTTCATCTACATCTTCAGCCATTTCATTTTGAACTAAATCAAATGTAGTGATACCTTTCTCACCATGAATAGCAGGAAATTCAGCATCTGGTGCAAATCCTAGTGCAGGCATTTCCTCCGTTTGGAAATAACGGTCTGTACATTTCCAATCTGATTCTTCATCAGTTCCAATAATAATATGAATTCGTTTCTTCCAGTCGACCTTCATATCATTTAAAATCTTAACTGCATAATAAGCTGCTATTGTAGGTCCTTTATCATCTAGTGTACCCCTTGCTATGATTGACTGGTCTGTAACAACTGGGTCAAATGGATTTGAATCCCAACCGTCACCAGCAGGTACTACGTCGACGTGGCAAAGAATACCTAAGAGATCGTCACCGTTACCCGCTTCTATACGTCCGGCAATATGCTCTACGTCATGAGTAGAAAATCCATCTCTTTCAGCCAATTTATACATATAGTCTAATGCTTCTCTAGGTCCAGGTCCTACAGGCGCATCATCACTAGCTTTACTGTCATCTCTTACACTTTCAATCGACAACAAACCTTTTAAATCTTCAATTATTTGGTTTTCGTATTCTTGAACTTTTTCTTTCCACATTCGAATTCGACTTCCTTTTTTATAAGTTATTTACTATTTTACATGAAGTTACAAGGAAACTACAGTAAGACGTCAGAAATATTACGAAATTTTCTAAATTTTTATAACTAAATAAAACCCTATGTACTATCTCTTATTGGAAATAGTACATAGGGTTTCAAGTTAACCAATATTATTTGTTATCATCTAACGCATTTTTATTATTTTTTAAGTCATCTTCTGAAACGACACGTAAATTATTATTTACTGTTGCGCCACCTTCATCATCAAACTTACCTTCGTCTAGGTCGTCTTCTTTTTTATCATCTAAGTTTGTGAATTTAGTTTTTTCTTCTTCTAAGAAAGCTTTAGGGTCATTTTTTAATCTTTCTGCATAACCTTTAGGATCGTTTTTCACGTCTTGAATTGTTTCATTAGCTTTCGTACTTAATTGATTAGCTAAATCTTTAGCATTTGCTTTGTATGATTCTGGATCTTCTTTATATTGATTATACTGTTCTTTTAATTTATCTCTACTTTCTTTACGAGATAATAATACTGCTGCTGCAGCGCCGCCTAAACCTAGAACTACTCTAAATAAATTTGTACCTTTTGCCATAAATTACACCTTCTCTTTCTTTAGTTTAACAATAATTTAAAATCATTTTCTGTTAATAAACGATATTCTCCTAATTCGAGTGTTTCATCTAACTCTAAATTAGCTATTTTAATACGTTTTAATTTTAATACCTCATTTTCTATCTCATGAAACATTCTTTTTACTTGGTGGTATTTACCTTCATATATGGTAACACGTGAGAGCTTGTTTTCAATTATTTCTAATTGAGCTGGCTTCACCTTTCCATCAGAAAGTTCTATACCTTTTTCGAATAATTTAATATCATTTTCCGATATGGAATTTTGAGACACAACTTCATAAGTTTTAGGAACGTGTTTATGAGGACTCATCAAATCATGATTAAATTGCCCATCATTAGTAATAAGCAATAAACCTTCTGTATCTTTATCTAATCTACCGACAGGGAAAATCCCCAAGTGTTGATACTCAGGGATTAAATCAATGACGGTTTTATCTTTGTCATCTTCAGTGGCAGAAATGACACCACTTGGTTTATTTAACATAATATAAATTTTATCAATATATTTAATAACTTCCTCATTAACTTTAACTATATCTACTTCAGGATTGATATGGGTTTTTGGTGATTTAGTCACGCTATCATTAACTTTCACATGACCTTTTTTCAAGTTTTGTTTAACTTCGTTACGTGTGCCAATCCCCATATTAGCTAAAAATTTATCAATTCTCATCGTAAGAACCCAACTTTACGTCTAATTTTTTCAGGTATTTCTCCTAAAAATTCATCAGCAAATTTAGTTTTTATTGTAATTCCACCATAAATTGCAGCACCTACGATAACACCAGCAATAATAATAATTAGATATCCTACTTTACTTGGTGCTAAGAATAGCTTACCAATAAAGAAGACAAGTTCTACACCTATCATCATAATGAATGAATACAAGAATATTTTTCCAAAATGAATCCAACTATAGCTGAACTTAAATTTGGCATATTTCTTTAAGATAAAGAAGTTGCAACCAATTGCGAATAATAATGCAATTGACGTACTAAGTACTGCACCTGGTGTACGTAATAACATAATTAGAGGATAGTTTAATATCAACTTAATAGCCACTGCACCCAAGATCACATATACAGTTAACTTCTGTTTATCAATACCTTGTAACATTGAAGCCGTCACACTTAATAATGAAATTAAAATTGCTACTGGAGCATATATGAATAACAATCTACTACCATCAAAGTTAGGGTCATGACCTTGAACAACTGGATCGTAGCCATAGAAAACTGTAAATAATGGTTGAGCTAATGCCATAATTCCTATACTAGCAGGAACAGTAATAAACATAAGCACTCCAATAGATGTTCTTATCTGTCTATGCATTTCATGCAATCGACCTTCTTCGTATGTCTTAGTAATATAAGGTATTAAACTTACTGCAAAACCAGCACTTAAAGATGTAGGAATCATTACTATTTTATTTGTTGACATATTCAACATATTAAAGAAAATATCTTGTAATTGTGAAGATACGCCTACAATAGATAAAGCTCCGTTATGAGTAAATTGATCGACTAAATTAAATAACGGGAAGTTTAAACTCACAATTACAAATGGAATACTATATTTTATAATTTCTTTATACATATTTCCGTAAGATACATTTATATCTGTGTTATCTGATAAAACCATTTTATCAATATGTTTCTTACGTTTTCTCCAGTAATACCATAATGTGAAAATACCTGTTATCGCACCAATAGCTGCTGCAAACGTAGCTATACCATTAGCCATTAATACAGTGCCATTAAAGACATTTAACACTAAATAACTTCCAACTAAAATGAATATTACACGTGCAATTTGTTCTGTAACTTCTGATACTGCTGTTGGTCCCATAGATTTATAACCTTGGAATATACCTCTCCAAGTTGCTAGTACTGGTATAAATATAACAACCATACTTATAATTCTAATAATCCATGTAATATCAGCAACTGACCAACCGTTTTTATCTGATGCATTACGTGATAGTGTTAATTCTGAAATATATGGTGCTAGGAAGTATAATAGTAAAAATCCTAGAATACCAGTTATACTCATCACTATAAAACTTGATTTATAAAACTTCTGACTTACTTTGTATGCACCTAAAGCATTGTATTTAGCAACATATTTTGAAGCTGCTAACGGTACACCAGCTGTTGCTACAGCTATTGCAATATTATATGGCGCATAGGCATAAGTAAACGGTGCCATATTTTCTTGTCCACCAATTAAATGGTTAAACGGAATAATAAATAGAACACCTAGAACTTTCGTAATTAATATACTAAATGTAATTAAGAAGGTCCCACGAACCATTTCTTTACTTTCGCTCATTAACTATCTTCCTATCTTTAAAAGTTTATTAAAGTTATTTAACTTCATATCTTATTCATTATTATTAGCTTACATTAATATAAAATATATCACAAAAACTATTTGTGTTAATTGATTTTATCATATTTTTATTAGTAAACACGCTTTTGATAAAATAAAAAGCAATCTCAAATCTTAGCTAGTCGATTTTTATGTATGATACTTCAAGTTTCCTATTATAATTCTCATTTTATTCATTGTCATCTAATTATACAACTTCTATAGCATATATTTTTCTATTCAGATACAATAGTGATGAATATTTATTGGAGGCAGTTAAAATGTATCAAACAATCATCATCGGTGGTGGCCCCAGCGGACTAATGGCTGCTGTTGCCGCTAGCTCTAGTAGTAACCAAGTTCTCTTGTTAGAAAAAAAGAAAGGACTTGGTAGAAAATTAAAAATTTCAGGTGGTGGTCGTTGCAATGTAACCAATCGCTTACCTTATGAAGAAATTATTAAAAACATTCCAGGAAATGGAAAATTTTTATATAGTCCTTTCTCTGTTTTTGATAATGAATCTATTATTCATTTTTTTGAGAGTCGCGGCGTAAAACTCAAAGAAGAAGATCATGGGCGCATGTTCCCTGTATCAAATAAATCACAAGACGTCGTGGATACTTTAGTTGATACGATTAATAAACAAAATGTTACAGTTAAGGAAGAAACCACTGTTCTTAATGTATCACAAGATAATGAAGGTATTTTTTCAGTTGAAACTGCACAACAAACTTATAAATCTAAAAGTTTAATTATAGCAACTGGTGGTACGAGTGTGCCTCAAACAGGTTCGACTGGTGACGGATATACTTTTGCAAAATCGCTAGGCCATTCTATTACAGAATTGTTCCCTACCGAAGTACCTATCACTTCTCCTGAACGTTTTATTAAAGATAAAACATTGAAAGGACTAAGTCTCAAAGATGTAGAATTATCCGTATTAAAAAAGAATGGCAAAAAAAGAATTAGTCATCAAATGGATATGATTTTTACACATTTTGGTGTCAGTGGACCAGCTGCATTAAGATGTAGTCAATTTGTTTATAAAGAACAAAAAAATCAAAAGAAACAAGATATAAAAATGGCACTTGATGTTTTTCCAACTATGAACGAGGATGAACTTTCACAACATATTATAAAATTATTAAAAGATGAACCTGATAAATATATTAAAAACAGTCTACATGGGTTAATTGAAGAAAGATATTTGTTATTTATTTTAGAACAAGCTGAAATTGATAATGAAACAACATCACATCATCTTTCAAATCAACAATTAAATACAATAGTTAAGTTATTAAAAGGATTTTCATTTAACGTTAATGGAACTTTACCTATTGATAAGGCGTTCGTAACTGGTGGCGGTGTTTCTTTAAAAGAGATAGAACCTAAGACTATGATGTCGAAATTGTCTAAAGGCCTTTTCTTATGTGGTGAAGTGTTAGATATCCACGGTTATACTGGTGGATATAATATTACAAGTGCATTAGTTACTGGTCACGTAGCAGGTTTAAATGCTGGAAAATATGATAATTTATTATAAATATTTGTATATAAAAACAGAGTTTAGGATTAATACCTAAACTCTGTTTTATTTATGATTTTATTGGATCAAACTTACAGTTTAACTATTTTATTCTGATTTATCTTTCTTTTGACTTAGTCGTCTGCTAACTATAGCAGCACCAGCCGCAAAGGCAATTCCTGCCACTGGTATGTGACTATCGTTTTGTCCAGTTTCTGGTAATTGTTTAGCTTCTGATGTTGAGTTATTGTCGTTCTCTTCACTTTGTTCAACTGTTGATGAAGTAACTTGTTCATCGATGTTTTCTCCATTTTTTATAGGAGTATTATCTTCATCAGTATTGCTTCCAGTGACTGTTGTTTGTTGAGTTGGAACATCATTATCATTATCTTTGTCTTTTTGAGGTGTTTTTACCGGTTCTTGGTTTGGATCTTTTTGAGGTGTTTTTTGAGTTACTTTTGGAACAATCGCTTCAATTTGTTTGATTGTTTCTTCTTTAACTTTTAACACATCTTCATTTGATTGGGCTTGATCTACTTGTTCACCAATTTTAGAAGTAAGCTGGCCTAATTGACTCAATGCTTTATCTTTTTGTTCTTGATTTGCTTGTGAATTATTAATCTTTTCTTTTTGTTCTGCAATCTTATCATCTAATGCTTTGATTGTTTCTTCTTTAATTATAGCTTTAACATTCACTGATCCTAATTTTAATTGAGCATTTTCAACCACTTCGTTAATGTCATTACTATTATTGGCATTTTTTATTGATGCTAATGATTCATCTTCAATTGCTTTCACTCTATTAATTGCGTCTTCTTTTTCGTCAGTAGTAGCTTTTGTTGAACTTTGAATTAATGCAACTTGGTTATTAACAAATTTCGTTACTTCTGATATAGCTCTAGGTTTAACAACTGTATCCACTTTGATAGCTTTAATTTGATCGATAAAGTTTGATTTTGCATTCGCTACTTCTTCATTAGTATTTTGTACATTTAATACAGCTAAACCTTTTTCTAAAATATTATTCAAATTTTCTTTAGCAGCTAATTTTTCACTTTCTACTGCATCTTCATTTGAATCAATTGTTTCTTTAACTTTATCCGCTTCTTCTCTTAATGCTTTTGCTGCATTAGAAATTTGTTCAACATTAATGACAACTTGATTTAAATCATTCATAGCATTCGCTTTAATTTGAGCGACATCAATGTCAGATGTTGCATTTTCAATTTCATTGTTAGCATTATTAACAATAGAATCTACTTTTTGTGCAGCTTCTTCAGATTCATCAAGTGTAGCGCCTAATGTTTGTCCAAATGTTTCTTTTAATTGATCAGCAAGTTGATTGATAGATTCAATCGCATTTGGTTTAGTTACAACTTCTGGAGTGACCTGATCAATTTCTGCTTTACCGTTTGACACCGCATCATCAACTTGTTGATTTGTATCAGCGTTATTAATATTAATAAATGCAATATTTGCTTGTTCTCTAGCGCTATTTATAGCATTATCTTTTTCTTGAGAAGTTGCTTTGTTATTTTCATTAATAGAATTTTCTTTAGCTGATAAAGCATCACGAATTTCTGTAATAGCATCTGCCTTTTTAGTAAATGTGAATTCAAAACCATTAATATCACTTAAAGCTTGGTCTTTGGCAGTTGTTAATTGTTGTACATTTGTAGCTTGGTTAATCGCTGTGTCATCTTGAGCTTTTATGTTATTTAAATTATTCAATGTAGCTGTAATTTCTTCTTGTGTACCATTCACAGCATCTTGAATTTCATTAACTTTATCATTGTAAACATCATTAACTTCTTTTAATGCATCTCGTCTTAATCCACCTATTGGTTGAACATTTTGTAAAGCATTAATTCCATTAGCTTTAGCTTCATCAACTTGTTGATTAGTTTGTGCTTGGTTCACTTGTTCTTTAGCTTTAGATAAAATAGCTTGTACTGTTTGTTTAGCATCATCAATATCTTCTTGACTATTATTTTGAGATTTATCTAACTCAGCTTGTTTTAAATCTGCCGTATCTGTTAATTCTTCATTAGCATTTTCTTTCTTAACAATTGATGGCGTAAATTGATTGATTTCTGTTATTGCATTTGTTTTAGCTTGATCTACATCATTGTTAGTGTTTGATTGATTAATATTATTGATAACTTTAGAAGCTAATTGATCTAATTTATCACCAGCTAATTGCTTTTCTTCAGCAGTAGCATTGGCATTTTGATAAATTGTATCTTTTTGTTGATTCAAGATGTTTAAAGCTTCTTTTTTAGCATTATCTTTGACTGTAGTTTCTGGTTGAATGGCTTGAATTGTTTCATCGTTAGCTTTAACTGCATTATTAACGTCTACGATACTTTGAGCGTTAGTAACATCAGTTAAACCTTGTTGTAATGCATTATCAACTTTTGTATTTGCTGCTTGTTTTTCTTCTTCAGTAGATAAAGGACTATTAGCAATTTCTTGCTTTTTAGCATTAGCTTGGTTTTGTAAATCTTGTTTTACAGCAGTTTTAACACCTGTATCTGCAGTTATTTGATTGATATTGTCGATACCTTCATTCTTTTTAGTTTCAACATCTATAGCACTATCTACATCAGTAACAGATTGTTTCGCATTATTAAGAGCTCGATCGATTAATTGATTTGCTGCATCTTTTTCTTCAGTAGTTGCATCTTGATTTTGACCTACTAATGCTTTTTGATTTGTAGCAGCTTGGTCTAATGCAGCTTTAGCATCTCCTTTAGTTTGTGTTGCTGGAAGTGTGTTACTAATGGCTGTTATACCATTTTGTTAAGCTGTAGCCACTTGTGCATTTGTAGTAGCCGCATTAACTTCATTATTGGCGTTAGTAACTGCTTGATTTAATTCTTGTAAAGCAATCGCTTTTTCCTCTGAAGTAGCATTAGGTTCGTTGTTTATAATATATGTTTGTTGTTCTTGTTTAGTTTGAATATTTGATAAAGCTGTCGTTTTAGCATTACTTTGTGGTACTACTAAATCTATATCTTGAATTGCTTGATTTTTAACTTGCGCTACCTGTGCATCAGTTGTTGCTTGGTTAATTTGTTCATTTGCTTTTGTAACAATTGCATCAACATTATTTGAAGCTTCTTGTTTTTCTTCATCAGTTGCATGAACATCATTAGGGAAAGTTTGTTTACGTTGTTCTGCTATTTGGCTAATTGCGTCTCTCGCATCTTGTTTTACATTCACAAATGCTCTAACTTGATTGATGTTAGTAATCGCATCATTTTTAGCATTATCAACGGACTGTTTACTCAAAGCTTGGTAAACATTATTAGTACCTTGACCTACTGCTCTATCTACTGAATCAACAGTATCATCACGTTCTTCTTTAGTCATATCAGGATTTTGAGTTAGTTCTACTTTGCGTTGTTCACCTAAATTTTCTATTTCAGCCATAGCATTATTTTTGTATTCTTGTGATGGTAAAATTGAAGTTATTTTAGCTATTTCTTCATTTTTAACATTTTCTACATCCGCATTTGACTGTGCTGCATCTATAGCTTGGTCAGCTTGAGTTTTAGCTGTTTGTAAAGCTTGAAGCGCTTCATTAATTTCCTCAGTAGTTGTACCTCGAGTTGCTTGTATAACTGTTTCTTGTTCAGTAACTTTTTGAGCAATTTCTGCTTTTGCAGCAGGTTTGACTTGAGCATCTTGTTGTATTTGGTTAATCTCTGTTTGGTTAGTTGCAACAGCATTATCTACATCATTATTAGTAGCTGCTTGGTCAATATCATTATTGGCTTTTGCAACTGCTTGATCTATCTTAGCGTTAGCTGCATCATGTTCTTCAGTAGTTGAATTAGTATCTTGATTGATAAGTTGCTTTTGATTATCTGCATCTTGAGCAATAGTTGTTTTTGCTTGTTGCTTTTTAACAGTTGCAGGTTCAATATTATTGAGTTCATTTAAACCATTTGTTACAGCAGTTGAAACCTCACCATTAGTTGTAGCTTGATTGATATTATTATCAATTTCAGCTTTTTTCGGATCTAATTGATTAATTGCGTCAGCTTTTTCTTCTGTTGTTGATTGATTTGAATTATTAATCGCTTGTTTTCTATCACTTAGTGCTTGATTAATTTGGTCTCTTGCAGCTGGTTTCTTTGCAACAACAGTGCTAGCATTTTGTAAGGCTTGTACAGTATTATTTTTCACATTATTTACTTCGTCTGTTGTATTAGCAGCTGCAATGTCAGTATGTGCCTCATTGGCTAAACTATCTACTAAATTATTAGCTTCTGTTTTTTCTTCTGTCGTAGCATCTGCATAGTTATTATTATTATTTTCTTTTTGTTGTTGTGCTGCTTGATTAATTTCGTCATTCGCCGAATCTTTTACGGCCGTTTCTGGCGTAATTGCATTAATTTGATTTATACCAAATTCTTTAGCTTGATTAACTTCCTGATTTGAAGAAGACTGATTAATGTTATAAGTTGTAATGCCTACTAATCCATTTACTTTTTCTTTTGCCTTCGCTTTTTCTTCTGTTGTAGCACCACTATTTCCATCAATAGTACTATTATGTTCAGTTGCAGCTTGATTAACTTCAGAAATAGCAGTTGGTTTCACAGTTGTAGTAGGTTCAACTTTTCCAATTGATGTAACATTTTGATTTTGAATATTATTTATTTCATCTTGTGTATTAGCACCATTGATGTTTTTTAAGGCCTGGTGTTCAACATTATGAACTTGGTTTACTGCTTCTGCTTTTTCTTCATTTGTAGCATTTTGGTTATTATTAATATTTAAGATTTGATCAGCTACCTTTTGAACAATCGCATTACGTGCAGCTTCTTTAGCATGTGTTTGTACAGTAATATTATCAATAGCAGTTAAACCATTATTTTTTGCTGTAGTAACATCGTTTTCAGATGCAGCTTGTTGAATATTATTATTAGCATTAAATTGTTGGTGCTCAACGTCTGTTAATGCAACTTGCTTTTCCTCTTGTGTGGCTTCTGCAGTAGTATTAATTGATTGGTTTTTCTCAGTAGCTTTTTGATTAATTTCATTAGTAGCGACTTGTTTAGCATTATTTAATGTTTGATTTTGAGCATTATCCACTTGGTTATTAGCTACTACATTATTATCGTTTGTACTATCTCCCACGTCACGTTTACTTCTTTTCTTAGGAGACTGATTTGTTTCTACTGTTGCGACAGGTTTGTTTAAACCTTCCGTTGGTACTTTACTATTTTGATTATCATTATTTAATTCAGTTGGTAATTTTGGTGTTTGTAAGTCATCTAACGAAACAGCAGGTTGTACAACTTCTACGGCTGGGGTATTAACTTCATCATTTGTAGTAGTATTATCTTGATTACTAACGCCTTCCCCACTATTCACAACAGGATTATTAATATTTTCAGTTGTTGCGTCTTGGTTATTATTCTCAGTAGTAGCTTGATTAACGTTAGGATCAACTACTTGATTTGTGTCACTGAATTGGCTGTCTACATTATTAGTTTGCTCTTGATTAACGACAGCGTTATCGACTTGGTTATTAGCAACCCCATTCTCTACTTCTGATGCTTCAGCACTATTAGTATTTACGCCTAAAAATGCTACTGTAGCAATTAATGCTGAGAAAATACCAA
Source organism: Staphylococcus sp. FSL H8-0121 (assembly GCF_038008425.1). Classification (NCBI taxonomy): domain Bacteria; kingdom Bacillati; phylum Bacillota; class Bacilli; order Caryophanales; family Staphylococcaceae; genus Staphylococcus; species Staphylococcus sp. FSL H8-0121. The sequence continues at coordinate 71,675 of NZ_JBBOZB010000001.1, read as the reverse complement.
CATTAAATTTTCGAATACTAAACTTTTGTTGTTTAAATAAATTCATAATGATTGTCCTCCTAGGTGTAATTTCATGATGTAAAACATTAGAATTATATTTAGATTTCAAATAGGTTGCACACCTTTGTAATATGCACAACCTATTAAATTTAATAATTATTTTATCATCAACCTAATTATAAATCTAGTATAAAAATATACTTATTTAATAAGAATTAAATATTTATAGCATGAAGAATTAGGTATGTTTTATCTATCTTTATCACAATTAATTGATGAAGTATCAAACTTTTTATTTTTTATAATCTCTTAGTTTTAAACTTCTTAAATATAACCAAATTCCAAAAGTAAATGTGATTCCAGCTAAAGGTAAATGATTATGACTTAAACCAGTATCTGGTAATTCACTATTTAAGTTAGAACCAGGTGCTGAAATCTGTTTTTCTATATAGTTTTTACAATTAGTCATTGTTCTAACCGTATCTATTTTGATATGAGATTTAAGTGGCGATATTTTAATTCCTTTTAATTTTTCTATCGTTTCAATAACAATTTGGCTAACTTCATCATTTGTTTTTGCTTGTTTGATTCTTATATCTGCTTCTTCTAATATTGACGCGATTTTTCTCATAGCATTATTTACAGCATTGGAATCAACATTTTTTAAAAGTTTAATTTGATTTTTAACTTCATCAGCTACTTGATTGATATCTTTATTTGCTTGAGGTTTAACTTCTATATTAGGTTTAATTGATTCAATGATCTTAGCTGCATCTATATAAACTTGATCCACTTCACTGTTTGACAATGCATTATTAATAAGTTCTTTAGCCTTTTCTAATTCTTTTAGCACTTTAGTAATAGCCAATTCTTTCTCTTCTTTTGTCGCTTCATTTATTTGGTTAATTAATTGTTCTTGATTATTCGCAACTTGTGAAAGAAGTTCATTTGCTTCTGGTTTTTTAACCACTTTAACTTGAACATCATTAATAGCTTGAACCCCTTGTTCTTTTGTTTTATTTACTTGTTGTGTCGTTATATCTTGGTTAATTTGACTTAATGCTTGTTCTAAAATTTTCTCGATTTCTGAAATTGCTGCTTCAATTTCATTGGTAGTGGCGTTTAACGTCTCTTTTATATTTTTAATCTTATTTTGACTAGTTTCATTTAATAATTGTCTTGCATTAGTTTTAACTGCAGTAGATGGCAATATTTGTTGGATCTTATTGATAGCTTCATCTTTTGCTACTTCTACTTGATTATTATTTCTTAGATTGTTGATGTCATTGATTGCCTGATTTGCCAAACGATTAACTTCATCATTAGCTTCATCTTTTTCTTCTTGCGTTGCATCTTGAACTTTTCTAATAACTTCATCTTGATTATTGATGGCTTGGTTAATTTGAGTTCTTGCTTCTTCTTTAACTACAATTTTAGGCAAAATAATAGAAATTGCAGATTCTCCATTATTTTGTGCCAGATTAACTTGACTATTCATTGTCGCAGTATTGATTTGGTTAATAATATTTTCAACAGTAGCTTTAAGTTTTTCTAAAGCATTATTTTTTTCTTCATTTGTAGCATCTTCACTATGATTAATTAATTCCGTTTGCTTTTCAGCAAATTCTTGTATTTTAATTCTTGCATCTTGTTTTACAGTTGGTTGAAAAACAGACTGCTCAATACTTACTAATCCATTATCTTTAGTATTTGCTACTTCTTGATTTGTAGTGTCTTTTGTAATTTGTTGATTCAAATCATTTAATAACGTATTCATTTTAGTCATAAATTGATTTTTTTCTTCTTGTGTAGCTTCTTGATTTTCAAGTACTGGTTTCTCTTTATCTTGAATGGCTTTAGATATAGTTTGTCTTGCATTAGTCTTAATAGCAGTAGATGGCGATATTTGTTGTATACTTTGTATGCCATTATTATATGCCGTTTCCACCTCTTGATTTGTACGAGCTTGATCTATATTTTTAATTGATTGTTCTTTGGCTTGATTCACCAATTCTTGTGCCTCATTTTTCTCTTCAACCGTGGATTCATCACTATTTTGAATGAGCTGAGTTTGTTTATTAGATTGATTTTCTATATTATTTCTTGCATTAGTTTTCACTGTTGTCTCAGGTAATGTATTATGAATCATTTCAATTGATTGCTGAGTAGCATCTGTTACTTGTTGATTTGTTTGCGCCTGATTAATAGCATTATTTGCTTGATTGAATATTTGATTTAATTTTTGTAATGCTGTATTAATTTCTTCAACAGTTGCATCAGGTGTTGCATTAATCACTTGTTGTTGTGCATTTTTTGCAGACTCTAACGAATGTCTCGCATCTGGTTTCACCACTACATCAACTTGAACAGCATCTATGTTTTGAATAGCTTGTTCTTTGGCTTGATCTACATCGTTGTTAGTTTGTGCTTGATTTATAGCTTCTAGAGCCTGTTTCTTTTGCTCGTCTAGTAATTGAATTGCAGCTGCTTTCTCGTCAGTCGTTGCATCGGGTGTTTGATTAATTTGAGATAATTTATCATTATAATGTTGATTAATTTCATTACGAGCATCAGGTTTTTTAACGATTTGTTCTTGTATATTGTTAATCGCTGCCGTTCCATTTTGTTGTGCTTCATCTACTTGAGCGTTAGTGTCTGCTTGATCAATATGATTAAGTGCATCTGCTAGTTGTGTATCTACTTCATTAATTGCGGCTTCTTTTTCTTCAGTAGTTGCATTAATATTTTGATTTATGTCTTGTTTTTTATCAGTAGCTAATTGGTTTAATATCGCTATTGCTTCTTGCTTTTTAGTAACATGTGGTTGAATATTTCCTAAATCATTAATTGCTGCATCTCTTAAAGCTTCAACCATAGGTGTAGTACTTGATGTATTAATATCATTTATTACTCTATTTAATAGTGTGTTTACTTGTGCAATAGCTTCATCTCTTTCTTCCTTAGTAGCACCTGGTGTGGCGTTAATATTATTAATTACTTCTGTTGCTTTTTCATTAACTGCCGTTCTAGCATCTGATTTTACCTTTGTGGCTGGTTGAATACTTTGAATATTTTGTATAGACGTATCTTTTGCATTTTCAACTTCTTGATTAGTATCCGCGTTTTCTATATTTTGAATACCTTGATTAAGTTCTGTATCAAGTATTTGTTGTGCTACTTGTTGTTCTTCTATAGTTGCATCGTTATTATTTGCAATTATATTAAGTTGTTCTTGTGCTTTTAAATTCAATAAATTTTTAGCATTTGTTTTTACTTGTGTTTCTGGTTGAATGCTTTGAATTGTATTTATAGAATTATTTTTAGCTTGGTCAACTTCATCATTTGTATTTGCATTCGTAATATTTGTATTAGCTTCTGTTAAAGCTTGGTCAACTGCTTGAATTGCAGCTTGTCTTTCTTCTAACGTTGCATCTGTATTGGCGTTAATTTCATCCTTCTTTTGTTGTGCTACATTAGCAACTGCATCACGAGCATTTTGTTTAACTATGGTAACTGGATTAATGATATTAATTGCATTTACACCATTATCTTTAGCTTGATCTACGTCGCTATTTGATACACTATTATCAATTTCACCTATAGCTTGATTAGTTGTTTGATTAAGTTCATTAAGTGCAGCCTCTTTTTCTTCTTGAGTAGCTTCATTATTTTGATTAATTTCTTGACGTTTCGCTGTTGCTGCTTGGTTAATTTCAGCTTTTGCGTTGGCTTTATAAATATCAGCTGGTCTATCTGTATTAATCTTATTAATTGCATTATTTTTAGCTGCTTCTACCTGTGCGTTGTTTTGAGCATTATCAATATTAGCTAAAGCAGTAGTTACATCATTATCTAATTCTTCTAGTGCCGCTTCTTTTTCTTCAGTCGTAGCAACTGTATCTTGATTAATCAATGCTCTTTGTTCAGTAGCTTTATCGTTTACAGCCTGTCTTGCACTAGGTTTTGCTATAGGTGTTCCTGTATCTCCATTTAATATATTTAAACCTGCATTTTTTTCATTTGTCACACCATCATCAGTTGTTTGATCATCAATATTATTGATAGCATTATCTCTATCTTGTTCAATTTTATTAATTGCCGCTTCTTTTTCTTCATCTGTTAGTTCATTATCCTGATTAACAGTATCTGTCATATCATCGGCTTTGTTATTAACTGCACGAGCCGCTTCTACTCTACTAATTAAAGTATGTTGCAATTGATAAGTTAATTGATCAATGTCTGCTTGAGAGACTCTCTGATTAATTGGAACATTATTTCTAGATTCATCTAAGATGGTTTGAGCTCTTGCTTTTAACGTATTATATTCATCTACAGAAGCAATGGTATAATTCGAAGCTATGACTTTAGTATCTACAGCTCGTTGTAATTCATCTTTATTCATAACAATATCTATATTATAAGGTTCTAAATTGACATCACTCGGTGTTGGAGGCGTATCGAAATATTCTTCAGCAAAAGTTTTATATACTAAATTGTCTTGGAAAGTAACTTGTCTTGGTGTTGGAACATTATTAACACGTAATTTATAGTTAATGTTCAAATTTTTATTAGGCATTAATGATGCGTTATTTGAATTCGTTTCATCGCCATTACTTTTTATAGTGATTGTACGAGTTGTTGGGTCATATGTAGTAATCATCGGATTTAACATATTTCCTGAACCATTACCAAATGGCAATTCTGTAGTAAGTGATTGGTCGACATATTCTATACCTTCTGGTAAATGAATAGTATAAACAAATTCGTTTGTATTCATTGAGGCTGCAAAATCACCATCGTTTTTCAATGAAGTTGAAACATTGAATTCTCTATTATTTACTGCCTTTGTTTCTATATTTCTATTTTCAACATATATATGCGAACCAGAAAATAGACCTACATTATCTATAAAATCATAATATTTATAGCCATCTTTGAGTTGATAAACACCCGCAATATCTGTGATAGCATCGTTATTAGGTATAAATTGGATTTTTAAATGCGTAACATTATCAGGTACTTTAAATAATCTTGATTGAGCTCTTGTTGATACTGTTTTTTCTCCAATTATATTATCGTCATCAGCATTTCTAATAACAATATTTACAGCACCTTGCCTATTTTTAGTTAACATTGTAGAAAAATCAAAGACTAATTCAGAATTTGGATTGACTGTTAAAGTCTTCTCAATTCCATTAAAATCCCCATGATCATTAGGATCAGCACCATTGGCTCTACCTAAAACAATGACATTGTTTTGAGCTTGGTAATTTTTTTCGTCACTTGAATTAAACATACCGGACCTAACCAAAGTATGACTTATAACACCAACTTTACCTCCGTTTATAAGATTAAACCCGGGTAATTGTTCAACAATAGTAACTGTAGGGTTATTTCTACTTTTACTTGGAGTGACCCCAATATCATCAAATGTTAGAACCTCGTTGATTGCGTTAGGACCAGTATTATTTATTTTTGGATCAATCACAGTGGTTGAATTAACTGTACCACCTGCATTATTATCAACAGCCGCACGTCGACTTCTTTTCTTAGGTCTATCTGCTTTAGGTCTTGATTCTGTTACTAATTTAGGTTGATTTTGTTGAGTTTCTCCATTCACTAAATTTTCAGGTAATACAATATTATTACTTATGCTATCGAGTTGAAGTTTTGTTGAATTGTTTGTGCTAGGGTCGAAATTATTTGTTGAAGATTCAGTCGATTGTTCTTTACTTAAATCAGGATTTGTTTCAGAGATAGATTCATTTCCTAGTAAGTCATTTGCATTACGTTGATTATCATTAACTTGATTGTCTATCGTACCATCTGATGTATTAGCGACATTAGTATTTGTCACATTATTTTGATTAACAGTTGTTAATTCATTAGTATTTGTTTCACCTGTTAATGCAGTATTTGGCGTATCACTATTGGTATTTAATTTATTCTCTTCTGCTAATGCTTGATGAGTTTGACTTAAAAAAAGTGTAGTACCAATAATAGTTGAAAAAATGCCTATGTTAAACTTTCTAATACTGAATTTCTGTTTCCTAAATAAATTCATTAATTGTTCCTCCTAGTTGTATCGTCTTTGTTGTTTATAATTAATGAGCGTTTATGATGCATATGTATTAAATGAATCAATTTGCTATTTTAACCAATATAATGAATTGATATTCACTTTGATTTTATCATCAATTTTATTCAAATTCTAGTATACATAAATTAAATATTATAGTACACGTTTTAATTTATTTTTAACATATTTGTCATGTAAATTTTTCAACGTTATCAAATTAGATTTCATAAAAAAAGAGTTAGATTTGAATACCTTAATATAAAAGGCATTCAAAATCTAACTCTTAAAAATCACTTTCCAATATTAAATGTTTTTAATTTCTAATCCTTCTGTTCCCCATTCATTCATGCCACCTTCTACATTAACAGCATGAATATCATTATCTTCTAAATATTCAACAACTCTAGCACTGCGTGCGCCAGCAGCACAAATTATATAATAAGTTTGATTTGAATCGAATTCTTTTAAGTTATCAGGAATTTCATTCATAGGAATAGTCTTTGCACCAGGAATAATCCCCATTGCAGTTTCATTATCATTACGTACATCTACAATATTAATTGGATTTGAATCCAATATTTTTTCTTTCAACTCATCAATTGTAATTGATTCCATTATTAAAACTCCTTTTAAAATATTCTATTTAGCAACAATGTTGACTAATTTTTGTGGTACAGCAATTATTTTTTTAATTTCTTTACCTTCAATACTCATTTTAACATTATCATTTGCTAATGCTAAATCTTGCATTTCTTCTTTAGATAAGTCTTTAGGAATTTCAATTTTTGCTCTTAATTTTCCATTAACTTGGACCACGATTTCTACTTCATCATCGACTAGTAGCGATTCATTATAAGTTGGCCAAGGTTGATAAGTAATAGTATCAGTATGACCTAATCTTGACCATAGCTCTTCTCCGATATGAGGGGCTATTGGTGCTAACATAGTTACAAATCCTTCAATATAAGGTTTGTAAATTTCTTCTGCTTTGTAACAATCATTGATAAATACCATTAATTGACTAATAGCAGTGTTGAAACCTAGGCTATCAAAATCTTCTGTTACTTTTTTAACAGTTTGGTTATATGATTTATCTAAAGATTTATTATTAGTGTCAACAATTTTGTCAGATAAAGTGCCGTCTTCTTTAACAATTAAACGCCATACTCTATCTAGAAAGCGACGTGAACCATCTAGTCCCTTATCACTCCATGCTATAGCTGCATCTAATGGTCCCATAAACATTTCATATAAACGTAATGTATCAGCACCATGAGAATTCACTATATCATCAGGGTTAATAACATTTCCTTTAGATTTACTCATTTTTTCATTACCTTCACCTAAAATCATTCCTTGGTTATATAATTTTTGGAATGGTTCTTTTGTAGGGACAACACCTAAATCGTAAAGTACTTTATGCCAGAATCTTGCATATAATAAATGCAATACTGCATGTTCTACGCCACCAATATATAAATCTACTGGTAACCAGTGTTTTAATTTTTCAGGATCAGCAATCATTTTATCGTTTTTAGGATCAATATATCTTAAATAATACCAACAACTACCTGCCCACTGAGGCATAGTATTCGTTTCACGACGACCTTTCATTCCAGTCTGTTCATCAACAACATTTACAAACTCATCTATATTAGCTAATGGAGATTCACCAGTACCTGATGGTTTGATTTCGTCAGTTTCTGGAAGTAATAATGGCAGTTCTTCTTCAGGTACTGTAGACATAGAACCGTCTTCCCAATGGATAATTGGTATTGGTTCACCCCAATAACGTTGTCTACTAAATAACCAATCACGTAATTTATAATTAACTTTCTTTTCTCCTGCATGATGATTTTCTAATAATTCAATAGCCTTAGAAATTGCTTCTTCATTATATAATCCATTAAGTTCACCGGAGTTAACATGTGGACCATTGCCAGTGTATGCTTCAGTTTGAACATCTCCACCTTCAATCACTTCAATGATAGGTAATTCGAATTTCTCAGCAAATTCATGATCACGTTCGTCATGACCTGGTACTGCCATAACTGCACCTGTGCCATACGTAGATAATACATAATCTGCAATCCAAATTGGAAGTTGGTCACCAGAAATAGGATTAATCGCATAAGCGCCTGTAAACACACCTGTTTTTCCTTTAGCTAAATCTGTACGTTCTAAATCAGATTTTTTTGAAGCTTCTTTTTGATAAGCTTTGATTTCTTCTTCTTTATCATCACTAGTAATTTTATTAACTAGCTCATGTTCTGGACTTAATACTAAAAATGAAGTTCCGTAAATTGTATCTGGTCTAGTTGTAAAAACTTCAATTTTTTCATTAATACCTTTAACATCAAATGAAACTTTAGCGCCTTCTGAACGTCCAATCCAGTTACGTTGCATATCTTTAATTGATTCAGGCCAATCTAAATCCTCTAAATCTTCTAATAAACGATCCGCATATTCTGTAATTTTTAGTACCCATTGTTTCATAGGCTTTCTATAAACTGGATGACCTCCTCGTTCAGATACACCATCCACAACTTCTTCATTTGATAAAACAGTACCTAAAGCTGGGCACCAGTTTACAGCTACTTCATCAACGTAAGCTAAACCTTTGTTATACAATTGTATAAATATCCATTGTGTCCATTTATAATATTCTGGGTCAGTTGTATTAACTTCTCTATCCCAATCATAACTAAAGCCTAATTCTTGTATTTGACGTTTAAATGTTTGAATGTTTTGTTGAGTGAATTCACGAGGATCATTACCTGTGTCTAATGCATATTGTTCAGCAGGTAATCCGAATGCATCCCATCCCATCGGATGAAGCACATTATATCCTTGCATTCGTTTATAGCGTGAAATAATATCAGTTGCAGTATAACCTTCAGGATGACCTACATGTAGACCTGCACCTGATGGATAAGGAAACATATCTAATGCATAAAATTTCTTTTGACCTAAATTATCCTGTGTTTTAAACGTTTTATTCTCTTCCCAATATTGTTGCCATTTCTTCTCAATTTCGTTGTGATTGTAATTCAATACGTTTCCTCCTATTCAATAAAAAGACACCTCTCACTAATGATAAAGGGACGACCTAAGCCGCGTTACCACCCTTTTTCGCATTTTCAGCGCACTTCATTCAATAGTAAGAGATGTCATAATTAAATTCGTTATATTTTATAATGTTATTTTAGTCCTTAACACTAGTTCTCACCACACTAGTTCTCTGTAGAAAAGCGTCTAATAACATGTTATTACAAATTAATAGTATGTGATTATGCGTTCGATTGCAAGAGGTTACTATTAATTTTTAATTAATGTAGATATATTAATAATCCAGATATTTTTTGGCTGCTTTACTTTTAGTAAATAAACTTAAAATAATAATTGAAATACCAAGTAATAAAATGATTGTTAAAAACATTATTCTCATATTAAACATATCTACTAACACCCCACCAAATAATGGTCCAAGTGCTTTACCAACTGTAGAAGCTGAATTGACTATACCTTGATATTGTCCCACTTTGCCTTCTGGAGCTAATTGATTAGCTATCGTTGGAACAGCCGGCCATACAAACATTTCACCAAACGTTAAAATAACCATACCTATAACAAATATAGAAAATTGATGCGCAAAACTAGTAACTAAAAATGAACACATAAAAATAATAATACCAACAAACATTTGTTTTTTTAAATTACCTTTTAAAAGAACGATTACTGGTCTAATTAATGGTTGTGCAACTAAAATCATAATACCGTTTATTGTCCATAACACACTATATTGCGACATAGAAATATGGATAGATTGTGTGAATGACGCTATAGTTGTTTCCCATTGAATATAACCAATCCAACAAATAGCAAAGACAATACAAACTAAAATTAATGAAACAAATCGGCTAACGTTCTCTTGACTTTTCAAATCAATATTATCTTGTCGCTTAAGTTTAGCATTTATTTCTAAATTAAATTGTGTGATTGCAACTAATGCAAATAGAAGATACATAATTAAATTTGCCATAAAAATATAATTAAAACTAAATTCAGCAACAAATCCACCTAACGCTGCACCTAATGCTACGCCGATATTTTGAGCTAAATATATTGCGTTAAAGGTTTGTCTACCACCATTAGGCCAAACAGCTCCGGCCATGGCATAAATAGCGGGTATAATCATTCCGCCACCGAACCCAAGCAACACAAGCCATACAGCGTACCAAGGCCAACCATGGAATAAATTTAATAACGTCGTACTAAATAAACATGTAAATGTACCAATAAGTATTGTTTTATAACCACCAAGTTTATCAAATAATACACCGCCAAGTAGGTTGCCTACAACCATACCTAAAGAATTAATTAATAAAACTACACCAGCAATTGTTAAACTTTTATTAAGTTCTTCTTTCATGTAAATCGTATTTAATGGCCACAAAAAGCTGGCGCCCGTAATATTTAGAGCCATCCCAATTACAAGCCACCATACTGATTTTGGTATATTCATTTATTGAGTCCCCTATTTATATTTTTCTCAATCTATAATAGACACTATAACATTAAAGTATGTTAAAATCTTTACTTAGATACAAAATAGAAAGGAAAATGTCTTATGGGTAATTACTTCCCGTATGCTTTTGAAGATAAAAGATATCATACTTGGAACTATCATTTGAAAAATAAATTTGGTCGCAAAATTTTCAAAGTAGCTTTAGACGGTGGATTTGACTGTCCCAATAGAGATGGCACTGTAGCGCATGGTGGTTGCACATTCTGTTCTGCTGCAGGTAGTGGTGACTTTGCAGGAAATCGTGCTGACCCAATTGAAGTTCAATTCCAACAAATTAAAGAACGTATGCATGAAAAATGGAGCGAAGGTCAATATATCGCCTATTTCCAAGCATTTACAAATACACATGCACCTGTAGAAGTATTAAAAGAAAAATATGAGCCAGTATTAAAAGAAGAAGGTGTTGTTGGTTTATCAATTGCAACACGTCCAGATTGTTTACCAGATGATGTTGTAGAATATTTAGCTGAATTAAACGAGAGAACTTATTTATGGGTAGAGCTTGGATTACAAACTGTTCATCAATCCACTTCTGATTTAATAAACCGTGCACATGATATGCAAACGTATTATGAAGGTGTAGCTAAGCTACGTAAACACAATATCAATGTTTGTACGCATATCATTAATGGTTTACCAGGGGAAGATTATGAAATGATGATGGAAACTGTTCGAGAAGTTGCACAAATGGATGTTCAAGGTATCAAAATTCATTTACTCCACCTATTAAAAGGTACACCAATGGTGAAACAATATGAAAAAGGTATGTTAGAGTTTATGTCACAAGATGATTATACTAATCTCGTATGTGATCAACTTGAAATTTTACCTCCAGAAATGATTATTCATCGAATTACCGGTGATGGCCCTATTGATTTAATGGTAGGTCCAATGTGGAGTGTTAATAAATGGGAAGTTTTAAATGAAATTGATAATGAACTAGCACGTCGTGATTCTTATCAAGGTAAAAAATTTGTGCAAAAGGTGAATTCATGAAATTAGAACGTATATTACCTTTTTCTAAAAGTTTAATTCAAAGCCATATCACTGAATCAAGTGTTGTTATAGATGCTACTTGTGGCAACGGTAATGATACCTTATTCCTTGCACAAAATGTACCTAACGGCTTTGTTTATGGTTTTGATATTCAACAATTAGCAATCACAAATACAGAGCAGAAAGTAGCTACATTTTCTAATGTAAAATTAATTAAAGATAGTCATAACAATGTAAAACAATATATTAAGGCTGAACATATTGGTAAAATTGATGCAGCTATATTTAATCTTGGCTATTTACCTAAAGGTGACAAATCGATAGTCACTACACCTAATACAACTATTAGTGCTATTAATAATATATTTGATATTTTAAGTGACGAAGGTATTATTATTTTAGTGATATATCATGGACATGATGAAGGTAAGATTGAACGTGATGCCTTAATGGATTATTTAGTACAAATAGATCAAAATCAAGCACACGTTTTACAATATCAGTTCATTAATCAAAGAAACAATGCGCCTTTTATATGTGCATTAGAAAAACGTGCTAACGTTTAATATAGTAAAAGGGTCCGAAGTTACTTCGGACCCTTTTTTACTATTCAGATGTTAAACTGATAAAATTGAATTTAAACTTGTCTGCATATGTTCTGATTTGCCTGTAATCGTCTTAGCAATAAAATCTAGCAATCCATCTTTTTGTTTAGCAAGTTTCTCGTTGAAATGAATAATTACTGTACGTTCATCATCTTGTGGACGTTCTTTATAAATCCATTCTGAATTCACTAAATTGTTATAAGTTCTTGTTCGTTTATAAGGCTTAATTTCAACAAACTCATCCATTTCTTTTAACGTCATTGAACCTTTTTCCCATAGGTTTAATAAAATTAAAATTTCTTCTTTTGACATGTCATATTCTCGTTGAATTGTTTCAAAAATAGAGCTAACATCTGATAATAGTTTGTCTAATTGCAAAATACCGTAAACTCTTTCATTTTCCCTTTGATTCATAGTAAACTCTCCCAAATTACAAGTATAAATTAATATTTCCTAAAGTAACCGATCCCCGAAATGACGCTATCGGTTAATCAAAAAATATGCTTTATAGCTTGTACAAATTTAACTGAATGCTTAATAAATGAAATGATTAACTGAGACATATGCATATGTTATAAATAAAAATATAATTTTGTAAAAATTAGAAACACTTTAATACACATAGCCTCTTTACATATTAAAATTATATTTTTTATCCAAACAAAATATATCAATACTACAATAAAATTGCAACTACAAATTAAAAAACATTTTACGTATTTTTGCCTATCAACCTTATAAAAAAGTGAATTAATATCCTACTATTTAAGTAGGTGTTTATATATCTTCTATCTCTTCTTCCTCAACGATGAAGCCCATTGTGTTAACACTATTATTTAAAAATGTAAGTACATAACGCATGACTTGATCACGTTCTGGTTCATTATGTATTTCATGATACAGACCATTCCATACTTTATAATATAATTCATTAGTAGCAAGCTTATCTTTTAGTTCTTTTGTGGCAGAAATATCAGAAATAATATCTTCTGTACCAAACATAATTAATGTCGGTAGTGATTTAATATCTTTAATGTGTTCCATTGTTTCTTTCATTGTTTCACTGACTAAGTTATACCAATGATATGTCACTTTTTTTAACATTAAAGCATCATTTTCAGTTTCTTCAATGACCTCATCATTACGTGTTAAATCTTGTGCTGTGATACCAATTTTAAAACGAGTATCTTTAGATGCTTTACCAACATTAGAAAGCAATTTATTCTTTCTACCTTTGCCTGATTGATTAAATTCTAATAGTGGTGAAATTAACATTAGTCCTTCAATAGGTAATTCAACACGTTCAAGTAAATTTAATAAGATTAACCCACCTAAACCAACTCCAAGTACAAATGTTGGAATTTTATATTCATTGGCTATCTTAATCCACTCTAGAACATTTTCATGATATTCATTAAAATCTTCAATTTGACCTTTATTTGCTCGAGATGTCTGTCCTTGTCCAGGTAAATCACCCATAATAACATGATAACCATTTCTTCTTAACATCGTAATGACATAAGCATATCGACCTGTATGTTCTAATATATTATGAGCAATGACAACAACGCCTTTCGCGTCATTTTCAGTTTCCCACTTCCACATTCTATAATTGCCCCTTTATCAAAAGTCTTTAGTATCATAATTATAGCAAAACATAACAATTGAATGCCATTTTAAATAATCAACTTATTTATTTGGTATCAAACCATTTACTTTTGATGTAATTTTGTAATAAATTTTATTAATTTCTTTATGTAAACGCTTTCTTGAATAAATGTTTCATGATACACTATTTTTAAACAAAGATTGTTATTGGGTTATGGAGGTATGTACGATGGGAGTTTTTAAAAATATATTTATAGCTTTGTCTAATAACAAATATTTAAATGACGCAGCTAAGCAAGTCGGTCCTAGAATGGGTGCTAATAAAGTTGTTGCTGGGAACACAATTCCACAATTGATAGAAACAATTGAATATTTAAATGAAAATAAAATTTCAGTTACTGTGGACAATTTAGGGGAATTTGTTACGACTGAGAAAGAAAGCCAAAAAGCTAAAGAAGAAATCCTTGAAATAATGGAAGCTATAAATCAATATAATGTTGACGCGCATATGTCTGTTAAATTAAGTTTGCTAGGAAGTAATTTCGATTTAGATCTTGCATACCAAAATTTAAGAGAAATTTTACTAAAAGCTAACGAATATGACAATATGCATATTAATATTGATACTGAAAAATATGATAGTCTTCAACAAATTGTAGAAGTATTAGATAAATTAAAAGGTGAATTTAAAAATGTAGGAACAGTTATTCAAGGTTATTTATACGATGCCGAAAAACTGATAGATAAATACCCTAATTTACGATTAAGATTAGTTAAAGGCGCATATAAAGAAGATGAAACAATTGCGTACCAAACTAAAGAAGACATCGATGCTAACTATATTAAAATTATCGAAAAACGTCTTTTAAACGCAAGAAATTTTACGTCAGTTGCTACTCATGATCATGAAATCATTAGCCATGTAAAACAATTTATGAAAGAAAATCATATTGAAAAAGATCAAATGGAATTCCAAATGTTATACGGTTTCCGTTCTGACCTAGCCCAATCAATTGCAAATGAAGGGTATCATTTCACTGTTTATGTTCCTTATGGTGATGATTGGTTTGCTTACTTTATGAGAAGATTAGCTGAAAGACCTCAAAACTTATCATTAGCTGTAAAAGAATTCGCAACGCCAGAAACGCTTAAAAAAGCAGGATTATTTTCAGCAATTGTACTAGGATCTGCATCTATTTTAGGTTTAATTTCAAAATATATTCGTAAATAAGAAAACAAAACTCGGTTGAAAACAACCGAGTTTTTATAATTAAAATTGTTTTATTAAATTAGCCATTTCAATTGCGCTTACTGCCGCTTCTGCACCTTTATTACCTGCTTTAGTTCCTGCACGTTCAACAGCTTGTTCAATACTTTCAGTTGTTAATATACCAAATATGACTGGTACATCTGTTGCTTCATTTGCTTTAGAAACACCTTTTGCTACTTCATTACAAACATAGTCATAGTGTGATGTTGCACCTCTAATTACACATCCTAATGTAACAACCGCGTCATAATCACCTTTTTGAGCTAGTTTTCTTGCCACCATAGGGATTTCAAATGCACCTGGTACATAGGCAACATCAATATTACTTTCATCAACATCATGTCTAATAAATGTATCTTTTGCACCATCTAATAATCTACCAGTGATAAAATCATTAAATCTACTAACTACGATAGCTACTTTTAAATCTTTACCTATTAATTTACCTTCAAAATTCATTTTAATATCCTCCTAAATTAAATGTCCCATTTTTTCTTTTTTAGTTGTCATATAATCATGATTATATTTAGTTTCTGGTACTATAAGTTCTATACGTTTCTGAATATTAATTCCATATTCTGTTAAGCCTTCAAATTTCTTAGGATTATTACTTAACAAATTTACTTTTTCAACGTTAAAGTATTTAAGAATTTGTGCAGCAATATTATAATCTCGTAAATCATCATCAAATCCTAAAGCTAAGTTAGCAGTTACGGTATCATAGCCTTTTTCTATTAATTCATATGCTCGTAATTTGTTCATTAGGCCTATACCTCGACCTTCTTGAGGTAAATAAATAATCATTCCACCATGTTGTTCAATATATTCCATTGAAGCTTCAAGCTGTGCTCCACAGTCACATCTTTGACTATGGAAAATATCTCCAGTAAGACATGCTGAATGGATACGAACATTTTCATGAGAACGGACTTCTCCTTTAGTTACTACAACGATTTCTTCATCACTAAAGTCAGTCGTAAAACCATACATATCAAAAGTACCAAAGTCTGTCGGCATTTTAACTTTTGCATTTAAATTCACATGTGATTCATTAATACGTCGATACTCTATTAAACTTTCTATAGTTATCATTACCAAACCATGTTTTTCTTTAAAAGCTTGAAGATCTTTGCCTTTTGCCATTGTTCCATCTTCATTCATAATTTCACAAATAACACCAGCAGGTTTAGCACCTGTCATTTTTGCTAGATCTACTGCCGCTTCTGTATGGCCATTTCTTTCAAGTACTCCATTGTCTTTAGCAATTAATGGGAACAAATGGCCAGGTCGGTTAAAGTCTTCAGCTTTAGATTCATCATTAATTAAAGCTCTCGCAGTTAATGTTCTTTCATGAGCACTAATACCTGTTGTTGTATCAATATGATCAACACTTACAGTAAAATTAGTCCCGAATACATCTGAATTGTTTGTTTCCATTGGATTTAAAGATAACTTATCACTGATACTTGAACCAATTGGTGAACAAATTAAACCTCTTGCTTCTTTAGCCATAAAATTAATAGTTTCATCTTTCATCCATTCAGTAATTGCAATAAGGTCTCCTTCATTTTCCCTATCTTCGTCATCGACTACAATTATACTGTCTCCTTTTTTTAAAGCATCTAATGCATGTTCAATTTTGTCGAATTCCATATATTATTTCCTCCCCCTAAAAACCAAATGCTTTTAGTTTTTCTTCAGTCAAATTAGATTTATTTTGCTTAAATATATTTTCTACATATTTAAAGAGCACATCTGATTCTAGATGAACTTTATCTCCTACCTTTTTATTCGATAAAATAGTAGATCGTCTTGTTTCAGGAATCAAATGAATATCAAAAGCATCTGAATGGAGATCAAAAATAGTTAAACTTGTTCCATCGACAGTTATAGATCCTTGCTTAACCATTTGATTAAGTAATGACTTGGATGCTTGAATTTTAATAATCATAGAATTAGCAGATTCATTAATTTTTATTATTGTGCCTAAGTCATCAACATGACCTAAAACAAAATGGCCACCAAAACGTCCATTTCCACTCATAGCACGTTCTAAGTTTACTTCGGTATGACGCTGTACGTCAGCAAGATAGGTTTTATTTTCTGTACCTTTAATCACTTGTACAGAAAACGATTGTTCATCAAAATCTATAACAGTCAAACATGCACCGTTTACACTAATTGAATCGCCAACATGCATATCTTCTAATATTTTATCTGCAGCAATAACTAAAGTTCTAACTGATTGCTGAGTACGAACTTGTTGAACAGTACCAACTTCTTCAATGATGCCTGTAAACACCTGCAATCACTTCTTTCGCAAGATTAATTTAATATTTTGATTAATTAATGTGGAATTAACAATTTCAAATTGTGTAGTGTCTGGTAGTGCTATCGTTTTATCAGTTTTGAAAAATTGATATTTACCAGAACCACCTATTATTTTCGGGGCAAAATAAAGTACTAGGTGATCTAGATGATCAGATTGGAGAAATTCTGAAGTAATTTCGGGACCTGCTTCGACTAACAATTTCCCGATACCTTTTTGATATAAGTCTTTCAAAATTGACTCAATATCACATTGATTCATATATATTATAGTTATATTATTTTTTTCTGTTGTTAACGTTTTATTCTCTGTGTAAATCCAGATTGGAGATGAGTCATCATTGAAAAGTTGTTGTTGAAAATCCAACTTACCACTTTTACTCAAAATGACACGAACAGGATGTTTACCATCTTCAATACGAGTAGTATATAAAGGATCGTCTGCTTCTATCGTTTTTCTTCCTGTTAATACTGCATCGTGGTTATGACGTAATTGATAGACATCCTTTTTAACATCTTTGTTAGTAATCCATTTACTTTCACCATTATCTGTAGCCTGTTTCCCATCTAAGCTTGCTGAGACTTTAACTGTTAATTCTGGTATCTCATTACGTTTAGCAGTAAAGAAATCTTGATATAATTGTGCGGCTACAGCGTTATATTGAAATTCAACTTCAATACCTGCATTTTGTAATATGTCATCACCTTGTGATATTAATGTTGTATCTTTAACAGCATAAATCACTTTTTGAATTCCTGCTTCTATAATTTTATTTACACAAGGAGGAGTAGAGCCATGATGTGTACATGGTTCTAATGATACATATATTGTTGCACCTTTTGCTTCTGATTTCGCCATGTCTAAGGCTTGAACTTCAGCGTGTTTATCGCCTTTACGCAAATGTGCACCAATACCTACAATTCTGCCATTTTTGACTACTACAGAACCTACAGGTGGATTTACACCAGTTTGACCATCAACCATTTGTGCAAGTTGGATGGCATAATTCATAAAATTACTCAATATCTCACCTCTAAAATTAAAAAACCTTATACCATTGAAAATTGTTGTTTCAAGGCATAAGGCAATTTATATATCTTTATAAAAGCATATTTATACTTAACATAAACATACTTCATTAAACACATACTTATACAAATATATGTTAGTGTCGATAATCGCCATTCTTTCTCCCATCCAGACTTTAACTGTCGGCTCTAGATTCTCACTAGATCAGCCACTAACAAATGTTAGCAGGTCGCAGGCTTTATCACTGCCGGTTGGGAATTACACCCTGCCCCGAAAGAATTGAATATGAAATTGTTAAAGGTTAATTGAGTATCGTAATCTCAATGACTACAATTCAAATTCTACTACACCTATTTCAAAAAAACAATTACTATACATTGTACTTAATTAAAGAGATAGATTTAATTTTAATTATCAAATTTTATTTTTAACTATAATCAAATACCAGATAAGTATTTAATTTTATTAGATA
This sequence comes from Staphylococcus sp. FSL H8-0121, assembly GCF_038008425.1. Lineage (NCBI taxonomy): Bacteria > Bacillati > Bacillota > Bacilli > Caryophanales > Staphylococcaceae > Staphylococcus > Staphylococcus sp. FSL H8-0121. The sequence goes on along the minus strand of NZ_JBBOZB010000001.1, from coordinate 52,699 downwards.
TTTAAGGATTAATGATTCTCTTTATCAAGGTTATCCAAATCTTGTTGTGTTTCATATAATCTATCAACAGCGTTGGCTACTTGATTCACAATCATTTTGACACCGTTTCTAAGTTTATTAACCCCATTAGTCATTTGACCTATAGCAATAACATTCGTTAGTGTACCAAATCTAGGGCTAATCACTTGGTTTGTCTCTGGTATGATTTGAATACCGCCCATTGGATGTGCCTGAACAATTTGTCTATTTTCAAGATTTAGTATTAATTGATCATCTTCATCCAGTTCATTTAAATGAGTTTTAGAACCAGTAGCGTTAATAACCACATCAAAATCTTCAATATCTTTTTCCTCTTCATATTGTAAATGGAATAATCCATCGTCGTGATAAATGTTTTTTAAATTTTTACGAATAATTAATGCTTCGTTTTCTAATAAATCTATAAGTAAACGGGCAGTTCTAGGAGGCATAGGATTGGAATTAAGTTGAATTATTTTTGTATAACGACGATTAAATTCTTGTTGATCTTCAATACTTAAACTATTCCAAATCCAATTTAAATTCTCTTTTAACAGTTCAACGATACTTTGAAATATGCCAATTTCCTTTTCATGTTCCAAATCAAATTGTAAATCTTTAATGTGGTCTCCAGTTCTTCTATTAACTAGTTTTTCAAAATTAATGCCATAATCTTTGCATTCTTTTAAAAATAAATCAACTGCTGTATCTAAAGGCACATTGCCATAATTTTGAGCTTGTATATCATTGAATCGTTGTTTAGTTAAATGAGTAAATTCTATATCAACCATTTTACCTCTTACACTAGGTAAATTTGCTGAACGACTTGTCATTAGTATAGGCAATTTAGGATGGTGAGCAGAAACATATCTGATGACATCTAAACTTGCCAGTCCAGTTCCTATAATTGCAATACTATCATTTTCACTAACATCATCGAGAGAATGATATGTAGGATAAGGTGTCGGTTTAAACCCATCTATCCCTTTTAGTCGATATGGATCATGATATGCAAAAGTGCCAAAAGTTAAGAATAAATAATCATATTCTCTCCATTCTTTCATATCATCTGACGTACAAACATAATATTTTAGATTCGTTTCATCAACTTTAGAACTTGTAAAAATTTCATGAACTTTATTGTTAATGATTGTAATATTTTCATATTGATTATTAAATTGAGACAAGTATGATTTCATATAATGTCCAAATACAAATCTCGGTAGATATGTAGGATTATCGAATACAAATTCATTTTGATCTTGATACCATTTCCAAAATTCTTCTTCATCGTCTAAATTCAAGCTCATCTTTTTAGAAGGTAAATTGATTAATAATTCACTACTATCATTTTGGAATGGAACTCCTTGTCCCATATTTATACGGTCATCATAGACATCTACTTTTAATTTTTCAAAATGTTCATGTTTTACAAGTTGTCGTAAAACACTAACACCTGCAGTGCCCATACCAATTATAGCTACACGCATTATGACATCATCCTTTTTTCATTTCTATATCTCTAATTTGATTACAACAACATATATATTTCATAGATTTTATAACTGTTGTTATTGATTTCACATTATTTCTTATATATCCTAATCAGGCAAAGTTTAATCTTTTATCATCTGTGATAAAATTTCTTTATGAGGTGATTGATATGAAATTAGTTGCAAAAATCATAGTTCTGACAGTTATTATATTTGCTTGGGTAACAAGAAACAACAAAGCCAAATAATCAGCACATAAAAAACACCTGCGCCAATTAAATGCCGCAGGTTAAATTACATATCCTTTTTTATTTAAAATTCAAACTTGATTTTATTCTTATTAGAAAATTAAACATTCAAATAGATCATTATTTATTATCTTTTAAATGACTTTTATCATCTTTATACACATAAAGTTTAAAGTATTTACCTTCTGTTTTCATGTCTTTATAAAAATCAGCAATGATACTGGCATTACTTTCAGCCCATTTAATATCTGTAGCATATTGATGTTCACCTGGATTTTTAGGATTCCATCTCATGCTATATAATGTGTCTTGATCTTCGTGTTTTAAGAAATGATTATGAATGAAATCTGCACCACCGTAAATTGCTTTTTGCGGTGTATCCCAACCATGTTTCTTCGCATATTCTGCACCTGTTTTTACAGGGTCACTATCTAATGCGCCAACACCATAGAAGTTATAGTATTTCTTACCATCAATTTCTACACCTTTAGACAATTCACTTTTAGCAGAACCTGTTTCTAATAAAGCATGTGAAATTAAGTAAACTTCATTTACATGTTTTTCTTTAGCTGCTTTTGTAAAATCATCAGTGTGTTTTAATAAAGTTGGTCTATCAATTAACATTCTTTTAATTCTTTTTTCATCAATACCTTGATATTTAGATAAATCTAAAAATTGATACTTTTGTTTGTCATTGTCAATAAATTGACTACTATCCATAGCTGTTTTAATTTCAGTTGATGATGCATCTCTCCACGCATCATTATTTTTATTAGATACTTGTTGACTCGTATAGTTGTCTATTTGTTTCTTCGCAGCTTTATCTAATGTTACATCTAATTTCTCAACTTTTTGTTGTTCTTTAACATGTTTAAAGAATATTTGGTCAGAAACCATTGAGAAAAAGATAATAGCACCTACTGCAAATATGATAAGCAATCCTAAAATTGCAACTATAGATCCCTTTTTGTGCTTCGTCATATTCACACCTCTTAGGTCAATGTTGTTATACTTTTCATTTGTATTACGATAATAAAGTTTAACATTATTAATTATGAATCACAATTTAATATATACTTTGTTACAAATTCATAAATAAAAAGTAATAAAATTGAAACTTTTGAGTATAAAAAAAGAGAAATAGACATGATTTTGTATCCATTAAATAGATTGATTAACACTTCAATCAACTGTATTGAATGTGTTAACTGTTTTCATTTAGCAATGTCTATTCAATTAAATTGTCTAAATCTCATCACATTTTTATTTATTATGATTTTTATAATCCATCATTATGAAACTTGCAGCTTGTGATCTATTCTTATAAAAATATTGATTTAAGTCTATTGTTCCTTCAATACTTCCTTCTCTATACTTCATTTCATTAGTGAAATTGTTAATCATCACAAAGTCTGAACGATCTTTAATTCTATCTAAATCATCATTACGGGCGAAAAAATGTTCTAAATTTAAGTGTGCGTAATCCATTTGTACCTCCTATTAAATTTTGCTCTATATTAATAATACGACATGTTTTTGGTTATTTTTGAATACATATTTATTTACTATGACTTCTATTTAACACCTATTTTAATAATTTAGCAAATGAAAATTTTCCCAATCTATTTTAAATTCAATGTATCCGGAAATATACACTTTTATGTACATAAAACTGGAGTAAATCTTGGAATTTAATATTATTTATCAAAAGTATAACAAAATCATACATTATTTGTTAACTAGGTATCAAATCACTTATAATTATGACGAGTTTTATCAATTACTATTAATTCAAATGTGGCACTTATCGAATAACTATAATCCCTCAAAATCCAACAAATTTTCCTCTTATCTATTCATCAGATTAAACTACTATCTTATTGATATATTCAGAAAAGAAAGTAACAAAATTAAAACTAGTGATATTGATGATTATATTTCTAGTGAAATAGAACCATCTCAACACATCAAGAATGAATCACTACTAATACAAGATATTCATTATTTATTAAACTCAAAAGAAAAAGAATGGCTATTACTAAAATTATCTGGATATAAACAATATGAAATTGCAGAAAGAATGCATCTATCTTTGACTACTATTAAAAAAATTAAGAAGTCAGTGCAATCTAAAATCTCAAAACATTTACATTATACTCTTAAAAAGGAATGAAACAATGAATCATTTAACTACAACTAACTTACTATATATACAAACAGAAATAAGCGATAAGCTATCCACTAAATGGCAATATAAGCAATATGACATTTCTCTCCCTATTTCAATCAACAATACGTTAGACTATATGCTAGAATTACATCAAAAAACGTTACCTCTTCAAAAGAAAATCGCCAAACGCTTACTTCATATAAACAAAAAAATTCCTATTTATGTATGTGATCAACTCATTTTATTTCCTCTAAAACATCGTCGTTCTCCCATTCAATATTACATAAACGCTTATCATATTACTGGTATACAAACCAAAAATAATGGCACATTAATTATGTTTTCAAATGCTACTCATCTTTTAGTAGATGAACCTTATCATGCTATATTAAAAAAATGGCAAGAAAGTTTACTTCTTTGCCATTTAATTACACAGTCGTATTCTTCTTATTGAATTTATATTCTAATAATTTTTTAGTAAAAAATGCAGTTACTTTCTTAATTAAGAATATCGCTATTAACATTAATATAATAGCGCCTATAATGATGAGTACAACAGTCAAAGTTGATAAGTTAACCTGGGGATGAATGAAATAATTTACCGCTGTTAAACTTGTTATAAGGCCAAATAAAAAGCCACCTAATAAAATGACATATGTAAATACAATTCCAATCAATAATATAAATAAACTAGCTGAACTAATATGTTTTTGGCTATACACATGATCTTTTAAAAACTGATTTGAAAACCTTATTGGTTTATTCAGCGTGTCACTATCATTATGATTAACTTTACTAATTTCATCATTTAATTGAGCTTTCTCTTTGTTATTTAAGAACCATAACTGCTTTTGTACTCTAGCACTAAACGAATTTTTATCCATAGCTAGAATTGCACCTCATATCTATTAGATTATCTTTACATCATAGATGAAATTTCTAATTCAATCAATTCAAATATTCAAATTACATTAATAAAAAGCCAACCTTGTGTACACTATAGACAATCAATTCTAATAGTGCCACTAGCTTGGCTTTTAAATTTAATCCGATAAAGATACTAATTAAAGCAATTATAAAATTGATAATCCTGAACTTTGGATATCTTTAGCAAAACCTTTAACAGTATCAATTGATAGTTCTTCAACGTCTCTACCTAAATTATTGTTAACTTTTTTAACTACATCGGCTGGACAAGTAATGATGTCAGCACCAATTTCGTCTGCTTGAATAACATTAAATAATTCGCGGCAACTTGCCCATAATAATTTAACACCTTTTTTACTATGAGTTATCTCTACTGATTCTTTCATTAATGGTAATGGATCTACACCAGTATCTGCAATACGTCCTGCAAATACTGACACATATGTTGGTACTCCTTCTGTGACAGCTTCAGTAATTTCTTTAACTTGTTCAATTGTATAAACTGCAGTGACATTTAAACGTACTTGTTTTGCAGATAATTCTTTGATTAATGGAATTGTTGAAGTACCGTTAGTAGTAACAATAGGAATCTTAACAAAAACATTGTCACCATATTGTTTAAGAATTTCCGCTTCTTTAGCCATTGTCTCTAAGTCATCTGCGAACACTTCAAATGAAATAGAAGCGTCAGGAATTTCTCGAACAGCCTCTTCCGCAAATGCTTTATAATCTGTTACTCCTGCTTTGGCCATTAAACTAGGATTCGTTGTAAATCCATCAACCTGTTTATTTTTATAAGCAGCTTTCATTTCTTCGATATCTGCTCCATCCGCAAATACTTCTACATTTAGTTTTCTCACTATGTATTCCTCCTTCAATTTCAATACTAAATTTGGATTTCCAATGTATTGAATATCAAATTCATATATGATTTATCTTTGGTTTTTATTTTCGTTAACAAATCATTTATAAATAATTTATATCATGCTTTTGAAATGTAAGCGAATTATTTGCCTATATAAAAGCATTTTTGTATTTTACATTTTATTTTCTATACATTTATACTATTCTCATATCCTAAAAAGTGGTAGTATATTGTAATGATATCCATCGAGGAGGTTACGCATGTCAAAATCTAAACTCTACTTTTATATAACTTTATTATTATTAGCGATAAGCTTTTTCTTTAATACAAATAATCCATTTTTAAATAATGTGTTGGGTTCTTTCGTCAAATTAATTATTGCATGTAGTGTCATTAATGTCATTGTTCTAATCATTTCAATCATTTTTGCGGACAAATCCATTAAACATTCACGAGACAAACAAGGTTGGATTAGAATTGGTAGTAAACTATTACCATTTATCATTCTTATTGTGATTATTATTCATATTGTATCGTCATTAAATACTTACGGATTCCTTTCTTAAATTTTATTGATGTATACTTTATTTGTTAGAGCCATTTCAGATTGAAGTGGTTCTTTTATTTATTTGAGTAAATCTTTATTAAAGGAGTTATTACTTTGCAATATTTATACATTTTTGTAGGTGGTGCGTTTGGTGCTTTATTAAGATATTTATTATCATTTTTTAACCATGGCCACTCATTACCTATTGGTACATTAACTGCAAATATTATCGGTGCTTTTTTAATGGGATTCTTCGCAGCACTATCGATTAAATTATTTCAAACACATCCTCTATTTAAAAAAGCTATAACAACAGGTTTTATGGGAGCTTTAACTACATTTTCTACTTTTCAATTTGAATTAGTTCAAATGTACAATCAACAAAACTGGATGTTATTAATTATTTATGCAGTGATTAGTTATATTCTTTGTATTTTATTATGTTTATTAGGTAAGAAATTAGGTGAACGTTTATGATTACTACAATTTTGTTAGTCATGTTAGGTGGAGGTATTGGAGCAATTCTACGTGCTAGTATTTCTAACTATTTCAATCAGTTTCAATCTGTGTTGCCAATAGGTACGCTTATAGTTAATATTGTAGGTTGTATATTCATTGGTGCCCTATCTGGTTTATCATTACATATACAATGGATAAACCCTTTTTTAATCACAGGTATATTAGGAGGTTTAACTACATTTTCTACCCTCTCTAATGAACTCGTCGGAATGTTATCACCTAAATTCAAACCTACATTGTTTATTTTATATTCTACTATTCAATTCATAGGATCATTCTTAAGCTGTTATTTAGCTTATCACCTTATTTAAAAAATAGAAGAAGATACTTTTAAAGCCACGTCCTCTTTATGAGAAACGTGGCTTTAATTGAATTTATTGTCCGTTAAATTCTGCAGGATCAGGACCAATTCTTCTATCTTCATTTAATTGGTCAAGACGATTCATTTGATCTTCGTTAAGTTTGAAGTTTAGAATATCTAAATTTTCATCTATACGATGTGGTGTTACTGATTTAGGGATAACTACTACATCATGTTGATAATTCCAACGAATAATCACTTGTGCAGGTGATTGATCAATTTCTTTTGCAATAGCATTAACAGTGTCATCATCTAAAATTTGTGCGTTCATTAATGGTGACCATGATTCCATAACAATATTTTGAACTTCCATATATTGTCTTAATGAACTTTGTGTTAAATATGGATGAAATTCAACTTGATTAATGACCGGCTTTATTGATACTTGTGCTAACAGTGCTTCAAAATGGTCTACATTAAAATTGCTTACACCGATATTTTTAACACGGTCTTGTTTATATAAATCTTCCAACCCTTGCCATGTATCTATCATTAGTGCTTCGTTAGTACCTGGCCAGTGCATTAAATATAAATCCAGATAATCTAAGCCTAATCTTTTTAAGCTACCTTCATACGCATCCTCTACATTAGTTCTACCAAAATCTTCTAACCATAATTTTGAAGTAATAAATAAGTCTTCTCGTTTTAGACCTGTAGTTTCTAATCCTTCTTTAATACCTTGTCCTACTTTTTCTTCATTACCGTAAACTTTTGCTGTATCAATGCTTCTATAACCATTCTCTATAGCATGTTTAACAGCCTTAGTACAATCATCATTATTTTCGACTCTAAACGTACCTAGTCCTACTCTTGGCATTTCATGACCATTATAAAATTTAATTTTATCCATGGATTTTCACTCCTTACATATAAAAATATTTATACATTATCTATACCCGTATCCGATGATTAAAATTCAATATTATAAAAAAGCTAGTAAAGTGTCATACACCCTACTAGCTAAAATAATTAGTTAAATGATTCAATTTTATCCATAATATCTTGTAAATCATCGACGTTATATTGAATACGTCCATGGAATACAAATTTATTAAAGAATTCGTTAAGTTGTTCAGGTCCAACTAATACTTTTACATTACTATTCTGAGCATAATTTGAAATCGTTACATCATCTTCATTTTTAGGATTAAAGTATAAAATAGAAGTTGGTGTGTATTTAGTATTCAATTTATTTTGTAAATCTCCAGCTAATTGTTGTATTTGCTGAATTTTATCTGAATAGTTAACAAATGATAATGATTTTTGATCATCATTTTGATCTAATACCAATGTTTGTGGCGTAGATTTATCTAAATCTAGCGTATTAAATACTTGTTCCATAGTTGGTAACTCTGAAAATTGTGCGCCACTAATACCATTATAAACATGACCTTTTAATAATTGAGAATCAATGATGTATAAACCAGTTCGTGTTAATACGAGGTGACTAATTCTTTCAATATTATTAAATTCATTAGTTGGCAAGAAAATATTTGCCATTATATGCATATCTTCTGGGCGAATACGCTTTTCATTAACAAGACGTTCACGAATACCAATTAATCTCATGTCTGTAACATATTCACTATGATTTTTAGAGAATAATTTTAATGCATCAATTTCTCTTTCTTTACTACTTACTGTAGCTTCATAATCTTCTTTTTGTTTAGTGACTGTCTTTTTGTTTTCTATACGTTCTTTTTCTAATGTTTCCTCATGAGATGCTTTTAAGTTTTGTTCTTTTTGTTGATATTCTTCTTCAGTTTGTTTCTTTATCTTTTTCTTTTTATTTAACGTGATTAAAAATAAAACAAAAAAGATAATTGCAATCACTACTGCAACGATTAATCCTATTCCAATGGGTGAAGATAAACTCATCACATCAACGCTCCTTTTAAATTATCAATACAATCAATTATAAATCATAACTATGATATTTTCGACATTTCGTTATAATTTAATTGATTATATTTTACCTATCCCAAATATTTTAATTATTTTAGGCTTGGTTTATTGAATCTTTCAAAACGTTGACTTTATCTAATTTTTCCCAAGGTAATAAAACATCAGTACGCCCGAAATGACCGTACGCAGCAGTTTGTTTATAAATAGGTTGTTTCAACTCTAACATTTTAATAATTCCTGCAGGTCTTAAGTCAAAGTTCTCTCTAACTGCTTCTACTAATTCTGTTTCACTGACTTTACCTGTACCAAATGTATCAATTGAGATTGACACAGGTTCAGCTACACCAATAGCGTATGCAAGTTGTACTTCACATTGTTCAGCTAATTCAGCTGCAACAATATTTTTAGCAACGTATCTTGCTGCGTATGCGGCAGAACGGTCTACTTTAGTTGGATCTTTACCACTTAAGCATCCTCCACCATGTCTAGCATATCCACCATAAGTGTCAACGATAATTTTACGACCTGTTAATCCTGCATCACCTTGAGGTCCACCAATTACAAATCTTCCTGTTGGATTGATATAGAATTTTGTTTGATCATCTAGTAAATTTTCTGGAACAGTAGGATAAATGACATGTTCTTTAATGTCATTTTGAATATCTTCTAATGTTTTATCTTCAGCATGTTGTGTTGAAACAACAATTGTATCAATACGTTTTGGTTTGTCATTTTCATCATATTCAACTGTTACTTGAACTTTACCATCTGGACGTAAATAATCTAGTATTTTATCTTTACGAACATCTGATAAACGTTTAGCTAGCTGGTGTGATAAGAAAATTGGTAAAGGCATATACGTATCTGTTTCGTTAGTTGCATAACCAAACATTAAACCTTGATCTCCTGCACCTGTTGCTTCAATTTCTTCTTCAGTAATATCATCGCGATATTCTAATGCTTTATCTACACCTTGTGCAATATCTGGTGATTGTTCATCAATTGCTGTTAATACAGCCATTGTTTGTGAATCATAACCATATTTTGCACGTGTGTAACCAATTTCTTTAATTGTTTCTCTTACTACTTTAGGGATATCAACATAAGTTGTTGTTGAAATTTCACCAGAAATTAAAGCCATACCTGTAGTTACTGTTGTTTCACATGCTACACGCGCATTAGGGTCATCTTTAAGAATTTCGTCTAAAATGGCATCGGAAACTTGATCGGCTATTTTATCCGGGTGTCCTTCAGTTACTGATTCTGACGTGAATAATCGTTTATTGTTAGTCATGTTTTGCTCCTTTTAAAAATTTATTACGATAATTCTCTTTTATTTGAGCTAAATAAAAGAGCCTTCTGCTAACTAGTATCTAGATAGAGAGAAGGCTCTTATACGTCCATTCGCTCTTATCGTTCAGACAATATAGGTCTGCAAACGGTTTGGCACCTTTCTTTTCTATACAAAAAAGAGGTTGCTGGGTTTCATTGGGTCCATGTCCCTCCACCACTCAGGATAAGAGAATCCGTTAAAATTAATACTACATAATTAGCGAATTAATGTCAATTTTAGAATTAAGTTATTTTAATGAAAATTTACGGTGGATTAATTAACTTAATATGTTATACTATTGAAATGTAAAGGCTTACATTACAACTATCTGGAGGGATTAAGTATGTCGATCGATACATACTCTGAAACTATTAAAATCAAACAATTATTAGAAAAACCATCTACACAGTTTCAATTATCTACAACTCAACTTTACAATAAAATCTTAGATAATAATGAAGGTGAACTTACTGAGTTGGGCGCTATTAATGCAAGTACCGGTAAATACACTGGGCGTTCACCTAAAGATAAGTTTATCGTTACAGAACCTTCATATAGAGATAATGTTGATTGGGGAGACGTTAATCAGCCGATAGATGAAGAAACATTTTTAAAACTTTATAACAAAGTATTAAATTATTTAGGTAAGAAAGATGAACTATACGTATTTAATGGTTACGCTGGAAGTGACAAAGATTCACGCTTAAAACTAACTGTAATTAATGAATTAGCTTGGCATAATCTTTTTGCACATAATATGTTTATACGTCCTGAATCAAAAGAAGAAGCTAAATCAATCAAATCAGACTTTACCATTGTATCAGCACCTCATTTTAAAGCTGACCCAGAAGTCGATGGTACAAAAACAGAAACTTTTGTTATCGTTTCATTCAAACATAAAGTCATTTTAATTGGTGGTACTGAATATGCTGGCGAAATGAAAAAAGGTATATTCTCAGTTATGAACTATTTATTACCAATGCAAGATATTATGAGTATGCATTGCTCAGCAAATGTTGGTAATAAAGGTGACGTAGCATTATTCTTTGGTTTATCAGGTACTGGTAAAACAACATTATCAGCTGATCCTGATAGAAAATTAATTGGAGATGACGAACACGGCTGGAATAAAAATGGTGTGTTCAATATCGAAGGAGGTTGCTACGCTAAAGCAATCAACCTTTCAAAAGAAAAAGAACCACAAATTTTCGATGCAATTAAATATGGTACTATTTTAGAAAATACAGTTGTCAAAAATGATGGCACGGTTGATTTTGATGATAATAAATTCACTGAAAACACAAGAGCGGCATACCCTATTCACCATATAGATAATATTGTATTACCTTCCAAAGCAGCTCATCCTAATACAATTATCTTTTTAACAGCGGATGCTTTTGGTGTCATTCCTCCAATTTCAAAATTAACTAAAGACCAAGCAATGTATCACTTCTTAAGTGGATTCACATCTAAATTAGCTGGTACAGAACGTGGCGTTACTGAACCTGAACCATCATTCTCTACTTGCTTTGGTGCACCATTCTTACCATTACATCCTACAGTTTATGCTGATTTATTAGGTGAATTAATTGATAAGCATGAAGTTGATGTTTACCTTGTTAACACAGGATGGACAGGTGGTAAATATGGCGTTGGTAGAAGAATAAGTTTACATTATACACGTCAAATGGTTAACCAAGCTATTTCAGGTAAATTAAAAAATGCAGAATATACTAAAGATGCTTCATTTGGATTAAATATTCCAGTGGAAGTAGAAGATGTTCCTAAAACTATCTTAAATCCAATTAATGCATGGAGTGACCCTGAAAAATATAAAGCACAAGCTAATGACTTAATTCAACGTTTTGAAGAAAACTTCAAAAAATTCGGCTCTGAAGTAGAACATATTTCAGATAAAGGTGCATTTAATAAATAATTAAAAAAGAGGTCGGGACAAAAGCGCTTAGGATTTGAGCAGAACCGAACGATGAGCAAAATTGTTTCTCAAATTTTGTCGAATCGTGAGAGTTTCTGCCGAGAATCCTGCTTTTGGGACGCCGTTAATCGGTTTCCCAGAGCACAAGAACTTTATGTCTCAACCTCTTTCATTATCTTTATCATTTTCAATTTGATTCATCCATTGATGAATATATTCAAGTGTTTCTTTCAAAGCAAATGGGCGTGGTACATGTCCTTCTTTCATTTGATAAAAAGTATCAAAGTTTGCTCCAATCTCATTTAAGCGTCGTTCTAAATAATAAGCTTGATGTATACCAACTTGCTTATCATTTCCACCATGAACAATAAGTATTGGCGGACTTTGTGGCGTAATATTATGTATTGCCTCTCTATCAGTATAATTTTGAGCATCTTTAATAGGATGTCCAACCATTCGTCTTAACATCCCTCTTAAATCAACACGTTCCTCATACATTAAATAAATATCAGATACCCCACCCCATATAATATAACTATTTACAGGTAAGTCTTGAAAAGTTAATAATCCTTGTAAACCACCACGTGAAAAACCAATCATATGAATAAAGGCTTGTGGATGCTTTGAATACAGTAAACGAATGAGTTCAGTGACATCATTTAAATCTCCACGATAAAATTCATCTTTGCCTTCACTGCCATTGTTCCCTCTATAATATGGACCTACAACTAGAGTTTCATCATTAGCAAACTGCATTAGCCTTGCAGCTCTGACACGCCCTACTTGTCCTTTACCACCTCGCAAATAGATAACAATGCGTTTTACTTTTTTATAAGGTGTCATCATTAAAGCTTTGACATTAAGATGATCAACTTGATAGGTTATTTCATCAAAATGATGTGTCCTCATCTCTATTGGCATTTTTTTAACTTTAATAAAATCCAAGTGTCTTCACCCTTTCATAACAATGCAAGATAGCATCATCTTTAAGTAAAAAGCTTTTTTTATTATCGGGAATTGATTCAACTGATTGAAATAAACATGGACCATCTGTTTCTAGATAGTCAGATTGTTCTTTTAGCGTATCAACTTGTATAAAATATACATCTTTCACAAAATCTATATTACTATTTGTTTCAACTTTATATTGTGCTATATATTTAATATCGATAGCATGAGCACCAGTTTCTTCATACAATTCTCTCCGTATAGCATCAATACTAGTTTCATTGCGTTCTCTTTTGCCACCAGGAAATTCAATACCTCTAATTTTATGACAAGTAAACAATAATTGATGTTGAAATACTGGAATAGCAAGTACATGATTACCCGTAGGAACATCTTTATTTGTTTTATATGTTAGGTGTACCTTTCTTTGGTCTTTATCTAAAAACTTCATGTACATCACATCCCTTTATAATATGTTAAAATACCTATATTCTAAAATTTGCTCGGAGGCATTATTATGAAAAAATTATTTCTTGCCTTAATACATTTTTATCAACGTTTTATCTCGCCATTAACACCACCAACGTGTCGATTTTATCCAACATGTTCAGAATATACACGAGAAGCGATACAATATCATGGTGCATTCAAAGGATTATACTTAGGTATACGTCGAATATTAAAATGTCATCCTTTACACAAAGGTGGATACGATCCAGTGCCACTTGCAAAAAACAAATCAAAATCACATCATGCTAAACACAATCATCATTAATACATTCTAATTTTGTACGATTAACTACAGGGGGAATGAATTCTATCACTCCCTCTTTTAATATACCTTCATTTTCTAAAAAATCATTTTCAAAATAATAACCCGCTGGTGTCACATCTCCAGGATAATCCCCATGTTGAGCTAACATTGCGGTAAAATATCGGCTTAACCCATATTCATACATACCACCAATCACAACTTTCACCCCTTCTTTGTGAAGGGTTTGTATTGCATCTAATACTCGATCAATACCACCAAGTCTGAATGGTTTCAATATAACTACCTCTATTGGATATTCAGATATAATATTTTTGATTTCTTGAGTGGAAGTGGCCTTTTCATCAAGAGCAATAGGTGGATAAGGTTGTCCATTAATGCGTTTGATATCATCTAATGATTGAAATGGTTCTTCAATATAAAGAATATCATGGTCTATATTTTCTTTAATAGATTGATATTGTGTCAGATTAAGAGATTCATTGGCATCTATAGCTAAATCAAAACTAAAACTAAGTGATTGTAAATTATCGATGTCTGAAATTAATTGATTTGAATACTTTAATTTAATTCGCTTAGGTTGTGTTTGAGCCAAACGATTTAATTGTATTTCAGTCATACCGTTTACAGTTGCACCATACGGAACTTTAAATGATTCAAGTTTATAATATTTTTGATAGATAGCCATCATAATTGTACATCTTGCTGCTGGATAATCATTTAAAAGTTCGAGTGATGATTGCCACTCTTTAAAAGTTGATATTTCTTTATTCTTTATACGATCATACCATTGTTTAATGTTTTCTTTTACGGAATCAATAGTTTCATTATCATACCATTGAGTTTGAAATGCATTACATTCTCCAAAATATGCATCCCCGTGATTATCAATGAATTCAATAACTAATGTTTTTCTTGTTTCTAATTTTACTTTAGGCGTTACAATTGGTGATTTAAAAGGCTGATTATATAAGTAAAAATTTAATTGATTAATAATCATTTTTTTCTTCCTTTTGTATCATTTTATTTCTTTGGAGTTTACCTGTAGAAGTATATGGCAATTCTTCAACTTGATAAAAAGACTTTGGTACTTTGTACTTTGCTAAATGATCCAACATATATTGTCTTAATTCGATTTCATTAATTTTTGTATCGGCAATATAATATAATATAGGTACTTGTCCCCACGTATCATCTGATTGACCAATACAAACAGCATCTTCAATGTTTGGATAATATTTAGCTATAGATTCAATTTGATAAGGATATATATTTTCGCCACCACTGATAATTAAATCCTTACGTCGATCATAAATCATAACAAAACCATCTTCATCTATTTCAGCTATATCCCCTGTTTTGAAAAAGCCATCTTCAAATGTATCTGTTAAATTAACAGGATATAAATAGCCATTCATTACGTTGTTTCCTTTAATTAATAATTCACCATGTCCATTTTGATTAGGTTGCTTAATTTTCACTTCTACATTATCACTAGGCACCCCTACAGTATCATAACGTTGTGCTAACATATCTGGCGTTGCTGTTAAAAATTGTGAACACGTTTCAGTCATACCAAATGAATTATAAATAGGTAGTTTGTAGTTTAAAGCTTGTTGAATTAAATTTGCTGATAGCTTTGCACCACCCAATAAGATTTTTTCTAATTGATATGGACTCTGTAATCCAGCATCCATTAACCATTTTAAAGTTTGTGGTACAAGAGAAACATGCGTAATATTTTCATTTTGAATAATTTGAAGCATTGTATCAGTATTATACTTTTCTAAAATACGTACTGTAAATCCTTCTATAACACTTCTTAAAATGACACTCAGACCTGATATATGATATATCGGTAATACAGATAACCAAATCGTCTGCTGATTATAACCTAAACTTTCCTTACAACCTATTGCACTTGCGAGATGATTTTCAAAAGTTTGAGGGACAGCTTTTTGAGGACCAGTAGTGCCAGATGTAAACATGATAGAAGCAATGTTTTCTAATTGAAATACATTAGAATTTATATTTTGAGGAGATAAATTTTGAATATCCTCAAGCGTATATATATCAAATTGATCCATTTCGAGTGTAGTTGTCGTTACTATTGTGCTAACTTGTATAGAATTCATTTGAGCAATAATTTCATTCTTTGTTAATCGTGTATTTATCATAGCAATTTCGATATTGGCGATCCAACATGCATGTATCAATACTAAAGATTCAATACGATTATTTATATGTAACCCTATTCTCGTTTGATTAAGGTTTTGTAGTTGCTGTGCTAAATGAAATGCATCATCATATAATTCCTTAAATGTCATTTGATGTGCGCCATCTGTAACAGCTATTTTATCTTTATTTTTTACTGATTGATCTTTTAACCAGAAGTTCACAAGTCATTCCTCCAATTATCATTACAAAGATAATTATAACGATTTTAACGCATTCTATCAGTGATTAAAGCTTGAATTTAGAAATTTGAATTTAATAATAAGATATATCACTCTTTGTTAACACATTTGAATTCATAACTGTCTAATTTCGCAGAGAAATGTTACGTTTATGAAAATAAATTTATAAAATAAGAATAAATAATCTATGATAATTAAAAATGATTTATATTAAAAGTAGCTTACATAGGAGGTGAATAGTAATGGAAAATATCACAGCTATCATCAAAAAAGCAGTAGAATTTTTCAAAGGTTTATTTGAAAATAAATAAACTACATTTATTCATCTAAGGACATAACAATGTAAGACCTATATAAATTAATCCTAGAATTTACCTTTGGGTATGATTCTAGGATTTTCTTTATAAAAAACTAAATCAATTGAAAACTTTACCCTTTCTTTATAAATTGAGTCAATTTTCAATAGACTCAACTAACACCTGATTACTTTAACTTTTTATTTAGAACTTACACTTATAGAAGCAGATTTAATATGTTGTAATTCTTTCTACAATAGAAAATTTTAATACTGTTATGCTAATATAAAATTATAAAAATCAAAAAGACGACATGCTATAACATGTCGCCATTGAACCCGTTAAAAAGACGGTGACTCAAATTATATTAGCTATAAAAATAACCATCTAACTCAGTCAAAGTTATAAATGATGGTTATTTTTTATGATTTATTTTAATTATTGTAACCATTACCTCAATGTGTGTAACGATAAATGTACCGAAACCTATCATAAGGCTTAATGCGTCTACAATAGAAATCACAATAGGCGTCCCTTTCTAAAGATTTAAGTAATGCCATCATAGGCACCACCCTCTTATACTCAGATAGCCACCATCAACTTAACTTGTCAAAGATATATTATAACATTTTTATTTTGTTTTAATCATATTAATGATAAGTAAAATCAAAGTTGCTATATTAATAT
Organism: Staphylococcus sp. FSL H8-0121; assembly: GCF_038008425.1. Taxonomy (NCBI): domain Bacteria; kingdom Bacillati; phylum Bacillota; class Bacilli; order Caryophanales; family Staphylococcaceae; genus Staphylococcus; species Staphylococcus sp. FSL H8-0121. The sequence continues at coordinate 35,257 of NZ_JBBOZB010000001.1, read as the reverse complement.
AGAATGTTAACTTTTTTCTCAATTCTCTGCTCATGACTTTCACCTCTTATAGAACAATTTTTATTATAATTTATAGAAATTTTCAGATATAGTATAAGATCAAGGTTTACTACTTATATACCTTTCATTTAATACGGATCTTTACTTCCACTTTCATTTATTTTAAATCCTCAATGATATCTAAATTATCTCTATTTACGAATAATCAGTTCACATTTAATCTATTTTTCTTCTTAAATTTAATAATATCGACTTTCGATTATGATGATTTTACTTTTTATTTACTAAAGTTATAATCATTCTACACCATTATATTATTTTAGTATATAATAATATAATATAGATATACAATTTTTATAAAAATAACAGAGATATCTTTGCTTAAGAATATATAACATAAGTATGTTTATGTTTATATAAAAATTCACACAAAAACAAGACCATATATTGAAAACTCAATTTAACAGTGATTAATACTTAAATAATTACTTATTTAAGTATGTTAAAAAAGAAATAATTATGTTTGTAACTTCAGGTATGTACGCTTAAATTTATAATTATAACTGGAGGAAATTAATGAAGAAATATGATGTAGCTATAATTGATTTTGAAATTATGAATAATGAAACAAATAGTCCTTGTGAAATTGCTATTAATTTAGTGAAAGGATTAAAAATTATTGATACATATAGTACATATATAAATCCTAAAAATAATTACTATGATAATGAAATTGCACTTATTCATAAAATACCTAAGAAAGTAATAGAAGCAGCGCCAAAATTTGAAGACGTTTACGATCAAATTAAACATTATATAGAAAATAGTAGCTATGTAATAGCTCATAATGCACACTTTGATGTATCAGTTTTATTATCAACTATAGAACATAATAAATTCCCTATGATCAAATTCATATACATAGATAGTATTGCAATATTTAGAAAATATCTTAACCTTAAATCTTTCAGTATGAGTAGTTTGTGTAAAACATTCAATATATCAACAGATAACTTGCATTCAGCTCAATATGATGTAAAGGCATTAACTGCTATTTTACTAATAGTATCGGAAACAAATAATTATAAAAGTATGTTAGAACTTATACAAAATATGGATCATTCATATATAAAGTATAGTGAATTCACTAATATTCAATATGCTTTGCCATCATTTAGAAAATATAAAAGGCCTACTCTATCAGTTATAAATCAGTATAAAATTTTACATCCTAATAACATTCATTTACTAGATAAAAATATTGTATTCACTGGAGAATTCAAGTCTGGTAAAAGCAATTTAATGATCAAAGCTAGAGAAAACGGAGCAATAATACGTAGTGATGTATGTAAAAAGACAGATATTTTAATTGAAGGAATTCAAGAAGAAAGATTTAAAGGAACTGATGGATTAGTTAGTAAGCAAAGAAAAGCACGAAAACTGATATGTGAAGGATACAATATTAAATTACTTTCTGAAAATGAGCTATTAAATTTATTAGAAAGCGAGAAAATATATGATTAAAAAAATAACAACAACTAAACACACATATTTAATTGAAGAAACATATTCACAAGGCGATAGAGATTGTTATTTTGGTAGATCTATTCTACTATCGATTTATGTATCCTTTAATATAAAAACAAAGTCAAAATCTGGTGAATATTACTTAAGTAACATTCCTAAAAGAATAGTATTAAGAAATAAAGTAATTAAAGAAGAAAAGCCTACTGATTTAGAAATTAAGTTTTGGCAATTTATGAATACAAAGAAAACAATAAATTATTCACAAGAACTAGCACTAAAATACAAAATAGTAAATTATATAAAATTTTATTTCATATTAAGTAATTTTAAATTCGACGAGTCCTCTAGCTGTAGAATTTATTATGACTATAACAATCTATTTAATAGATGAGGCCTAATTAAAAAACAGTAAATAAACTAAAGTTACAACAATAAAAAACATGTTATTTTAATTCGATTTATACACTTATTTGCTAAAAATCTCACAACATAAAGTTATAGATTTCCTCAAAATAAAAAAGAACGTTGATTTAACAACGTTCCCCTATTTAAAGCTTATCAGATTTTCACTGATTTTAAAGTATGTACGGAGAGTGAGGGATTCGAACCCTCGAGACGCTTGTGGCGCCTACACACTTTCCAGGCGTGCTCCTTCGGCCAACTCGGACAACTCTCCATAATATATAATATGATAAATAAAAAAACAGAAGCGATATTTCACTTCTGTTTGTATGACTCCTACGGGACTCGAACCCGTGTTACCGCCGTGAAAGGGCGGTGTCTTAACCGCTTGACCAAGGAGCCATGGCTCCACAGGTAGGACTCGAACCTACGACCGATCGGTTAACAGCCGATAGCTCTACCACTGAGCTACTGTGGAATAATAATGGAGCGGGTGATGGGAATCGAACCCACAACATCAGCTTGGAAGGCTGAGGTTTTGCCATTAAACTACACCCGCATATAAAATGTGAAATGTAATACGATTATGGGGCGGTTGAAGGGAATCGAACCCTCGAATGTCGGAACCACAATCCGATGCGTTAACCACTTCGCCACAACCGCCAAAAATGACGAATGGTTCAGGACAGAGTCGAACTGCCGACACATGGAGCTTCAATCCATTGCTCTACCAACTGAGCTACTGAACCACAATAATAATGATGGCGGTCTCGACGGGAATCGAACCCGCGATCTCCTGCGTGACAGGCAGGCGTGTTAACCGCTACACTACGAGACCTATTAAAACTATGTATTGCGGGAGGCGGATTTGAACCACCGACCTTCGGGTTATGAGCCCGACGAGCTACCGAACTGCTCCATCCCGCGATAATATTATTTTTGACTACTTGATTATTGTACCATTATTAACTTAACAAAGTCAATACATTTTTTAATTTAAATTTACAATCTCTTAAATTTCAAAATGTTTGATACATCAAATTAGCTTTAAATCGCTCTCGCTTAACACTTTATTAGTATATTAATTTTAAAACTAATAGTCAATAATTATTTACAATTAAAATGTGTAATAATTAACTAGTTAAATCATTTTATAACAAAAGTGTGCAAATGGTCACAAAATCACTTGCCAACATCATCAAATTAAACTTTTTACACATGTTATAAATCTTAAAAAGAAACATTTCTTAATAAAGCTTATTGATTTTGCGACGTATCTACTGGAACATTCCTTCAAATAAATCCTACTAACATTGGTTTAATATACATGTTTAGTTATCTTTTAGCACTATATTAACACCGATAACAAAACACTTATTGTTTATATCTGATTAAACTTTATAAATACCTCCCCTCCCCTACTCATATCAAATTATTGTGTCATTAGTCCTTGCATACGATCTTGTAAAGCGGTAAATGTTGTAAAACCATCTTCTTCCATGAAATGACCGCCTTCTTCAACAACACGAATATGACCTTCTAGTGTATCCATAAGTCTTTTTGTTTCTTTATATGAAACATGCTTGTCACTCTTTGAACAAAGTCCATAAAAGTAGTCTACTTTATTTTTGACAGTATCATAATCTATGGTTACATCTTGTAAATCTATATTTTCATCAATATCTTGTGCATCGTCTCTAAATCCAGCAATACTGAATAAACCTTCAATATTTTGATTTAAACTTTCAATAAATTTTAAACTTGTGATTGTTCCAAATCCATGTGTCACAAAATATGTATCTTTTTTCCTAACATTTATTTGCTGTTGCATTTGTGTTACCCACATATCTAGATTAGCAGGTGTATCTGCTTCTAAATTAAATAATGTAACCTCATAACCTTCTAATGTTAAATTATGTCCTAACCATTCATACCAATGATTATGTGCATTGCCTACACTTGAATGAACTATTATTACGTCTGTCATTATTATCAAACCTCACATTATATAATTTAAAAAATAATCATGACTCATTTTACTTTATTTTATAATAAAAGCACTTTAAAAAGATATATTTATCCCTTCAAAGTGCTTAATTGATTTGTTAATTGATCAACTTTAATTCTTCTAGCATTTCATCAACTGCATTGTGTCCTTGTTGAATACAATCTGGTAGTCCAACTGCTTCAAATGGTGCACCAGTAATTTTTAAACGTGGATAAGTTCGTTTAATATGCTGTTGTATTTCTCTAATTTGCTTAATATGACCTACATGGTATTGAGGCATACTCTTAGGCAAACGATTAACAATAGTAAATTCTGGGTCACCTTTGAACGTCATCATCTGTTGTAAATCTTGACGTACAATAGATACAATTTCTTCATCTGTATGGTCATCAACAACTGTATCTCCTGGTTTACCAACATAAGCTCTGATTAACACTTTTCCTTCTGGAGTTGTAAATGGCCATTTTTTTGAAGTCCATGTACATGCTGTTATGCTTGTATTACTTGTTCTAGCAATAACGAAACCTGTTCCATCATAAGTATTTTCAATATCCTTTTCATCAAATGCAAGTACCACTGTTGCTACTGTCGTTGAATCCATTGTATTGAAATAATCAAATGCTGGATCATGGTTAAACCAGTCCATAAAGACTTGTTGTGGTGTTGTTACTAATACCCCATCATAAAATTCTTTTTTGCCATCGACAATTACTTGATAGTCAGTTTGAGATATAATAATATCTTCAACCTCTGTATTATATTCAATATTGACACCTTGTTTTGTTACAGCTTCAACTAAAGCCTCTATGAACGAACTAAGTCCGTGTCTAAATTGCTTAAATTGACCTTTAGGGGCACCTGGATATAGTTGGCGTTGTTTAATACGTTGTTCCCTCTCATCTTTCATGCCTTTGATTAAACTACCAAAAGCTTCTTCTTTTTCTTTAAAATTAGGGAAAGTACTCATCAAACTTAAATCATCAATATTTGTACCATAAATGCCACCCATTAGTGGCTCAATTAAATTTTCAAGTACTTCATCACCTAAACGCTGTCTAAAAAAGTCACCTACTGAAATGTCATCTTCAATCTCTATAGGCTTTTTAAATAGATCTAGACCTGCTCGTAACTTACCTAATGGAGAAATCAATTTTGTTTTTATAAAAGGTTTTATATCCGTAGGTATTCCCATAATAGAACCACCTGGGATAGGGTATAATTTATTTTTAGCATAAATGTATGATTGACCTGTAGTATTCGTAATCAAATCATCGCCTAATCCAATCTCCTTAGCTATATCAGTCATAATAGTTTTTCTACCTAAGTATGATTCGGGTCCTAATTCAATAGTATAACCATCTTTACGATACGTTTGAATTTTACCACCTGGACGATTACTTGCCTCATAGATAGTAACATTTAAGTTAGTATTTTGTTTTTTCATATAGTAAGCACTTGTTAAACCGGTTATACCTGCTCCGATGATTGCTACATTCTTACTCAAAATCATTCACGCTTCCTTCTATTAAAATACTGTTTTAATTTCGTCTACAATCGCACCAATAAATAATGGATGCGTATTAGGCATCTCTGGACGATAGTAGTTTGCACCTAAGTCATCGCACACTACTTTACATTCATGGTCATTGTCATATAACACTTCAAGGTGTTCGCATACAAATCCTACTGGCGTATAAATAAAATGTTTATATCCATGTTCATTAAATAAATCTCTTGTTAAATCTTGAACATCAGGTCCTAACCAAGGTGTACCTGTATTACCTTCTGATTGCCAACCTTCTGCTACGTGGATAATATTTGATTGCTCTTTTAATTGTACTGCAGTATCATGTAACTCATTTGGATAAGGGTCATTATTTTTCTCAATTAAACCTTTTGGTAAGCTATGAGCTGATACTACTAATACAGTGTCATCATGTTCTTCTGTAGGAATTTGTTCTAATGTGTGATTGATTTGATTAGTCCAAAACTCTAAGAATTTAGGTTGATGGTAATAATGTTTTACATGATGTAATTGAATACCATATTTTTCAGCTTCTTCTTCTGCACGTTCATCATAAGATCCTACTGAAAAACTTGAATAATGTGGTGCTAATACAACAGTGACCGCTTCAGTAATTCCATCTTTATGCATAGATTCAACCGCTTCTTCTATATACGGTGAAATATGTTTTAGCCCTAAATATAATTTAAACTCTACATCTTCATAAGATTCATTTAATGCACCTCTTAATGCTTCTGCTTGTCTGTCTGTTGTTCCAGCTAATGGAGATAATCCCCCAATAAATTCATAACGATCTTTTAAATCTTGTAGCTCGTCATCTGTTGGTTTTTTACCATGTCTAATGTCAGTATAATATGGCTCAATGTCACTTTCTTTATAAGGTGTACCATATGCCATTACTAATAAACCTATTGTTTTACTCATTTATAAAACCACCCTTTAGTCTATTGCTATTACTTAATCTATTGAAATTCATAATGCTAAATTACTGATGTGTATAGTCGTGAACGAATTGGCTTACATTACGTAAAGTTTCTGGTTGAACTTCTGGGAACACACCATGTCCAAGGTTGAAAATATGTTGTCCTCTTTCCATGCCTTGATCTAAGATATCTTTTAATCTTTCTTCTATTACATCCCATGGTGCTAATAATAATGAAGGATCTAAATTACCTTGTAGCGTCTTAGTTACACCAAGCTGTTGTGCTTGTTGTATTGATGTTCTCCAATCAAGTCCCAATACATCTATAGGTAAATCATTCCATTCATTGATTAAATGACTAGCACCCACTCCGAACAAAATAACTGGAACATCATGTTTTAATTTAATGCCTTTAACTAACTTGTCCATACCTGGTTTAATATATTTTCTATAGTCTTGAACATTTAATGCGCCGACCCATGAATCAAAAATTTGAATTAATTCAGCACCAGCTTCTACTTGTGCATTAGCATAATCTATCGAAACCGCTACTAAATGATCCATTAAAGCAAACCAAGTCGCTTCATCACTGTACATCATAGCTTTTGTTTGATTATAGTTTTTAGAAGGGCCACCTTCTATCATATATGAGGCTAGTGTAAATGGTGCGCCAGTAAATCCAATTAAAGGTACATTTAATTTTTCTTCAGTTAACAGTTTGATTGTATCTAAAACATATGGCACATCTCTTTTCGGATCTATCTGTGATAACTTTTCCACGTCTTGGACTGTTTTGATTGGATTTTGAATAACTGGACCTATTCCAGATTTAATTTCTACATCTACACCAATAGGTTTTAAAGGTGTCATAATGTCTTTATATAAAATTGCTGCATCCGTATTGTAATTATCAACTGGTAAATGTGTCACATAAGCACATAGTTCAGGTTGATGAGTAATTTCAAACAGTGAATATTTCTCTTTTAATTTACGATATTCAGGTTGAGATCGCCCTGCCTGACGCATAAACCAGACTGGTGTATGAGAGGTCTTTTCACCTTTAATCATTTTTAAAATAGTATCATTCTTACTATGTACCATATAGTCCTCCTAAATTAAAATCATTCTTATCTATAATAGCATATACTTAGTTATTTCGTATTTTAATGTGCTTAAATGTCATAAAAAAGACATAGTAAAATGTTTTATAAATTATTTGTATCTACATAGCTTATCTCATAATTTTTCGTTTTGTTAAAGTGTATTAGTATTATAATTAAACATTTAATAGTAATGATATAAATTAATAGCAATTAATTTTAGTTTAATTTGTAAAAAATCAATCCATTTTTATACATTTATTTCAAAATTAAGACTTTGAAGGTAGAAAATAGAAATTTATAATCGTATAATTAATTAAAACAAGGGAGGTAAGGATCATGAATTTATATACATCGTATGGTACTTATGGTTTTTTAAATCAAATTCAAATTAATAATCCAGATCATAATCTATTTCAATATTCTGCTTCAGATACATCTGTTATTTTAGAAGAAACTGAAGGCAAATCTGTACTGAAGCATCCAAGTGCTTATGAAGTTTTATATAGCGTGGGTGAATTTAATGAAGAACATTTCTATTCTGCGCTCTTCATACCTTCATCTGAAGATCATAAAAATCAATTAGAAAAACAACTTCTTCATTTTGGTGCTCCATTTGATAACTTTGGTGGTTTCAAAAGTTATCGATTATTGAGACCATTAGAAGGTAATACTTATAAATTATATTTTGGTTTTGCAAATAGAAGTGCTTATGAAGATTTCAAATCATCAGATTTATTCCAGGAGCACTTTTCTAAAACTGCTTTAAATCAATTCTTTGGATATAGTGGTCAACATTCAAGTTATTTCGAACGTTACTTATATCCTGTAGATCATCAATAATAAAAAAGGTTGTCCTATAGCGAAGTAATTCAATTTCGCAAATAGGACAACTTTTTTAATCTCGTAATAACGTTTCTTGATATTTTAGTTTTTTAATTGTACTTCTAATAGTCAAATAGCCTACTAAGAAAAATACAATTGAGAAAAAGAATAATGTAGGATTCATAATTGAAAATGCTATTGTGAATACCACACCTATAACTATCATAAGTCTATAAAGAAATTTTTCGTATCCTTTAATTACAATAGTATCTGGTGCTGGCCAAACTTGAGGCCAGAGACCATAAGCTTGTTGCGTATAAAACTGTGACATTTGCAATAGCGTGATATACATAAATAAACTTCCTATTAAAATACCTACAATAGGATGAGAAAGCCATATGATTAATACAACTGCGATTAACATTAATCTTATTATAATGCTAAAAGCATCTCTCCCTCTTACAAAACTTCTCATAAATAAATATAAGTACATTTGATTGGCATTAAATTTTTTGCCTTTTGGTACTGGTAAAATAAAATCTAAATAACTACGACGTACTGCTGTCTCTCTTAAATGTTTAACATCTGTAAACATATTCACGAATTTATAATAATTCGTATGATGTCTTTGCTCAATCGCAATCATTCTTTCCCACGGGTATAATTGTTTAGCTACCTTACCTTTTAGTACAACAATTAACACTGCCATTGCAATCGTAATTAATATCCCTAAATAAGAATGTAAGCCTAATATTATATAAAAATTAAGGCTTAAAATAATGAAAAAACTCACATTAACTATCCAAGTAGATACACCTAATTGATATAAACACCATCTTAAATGCAATACTATATATGGTGTTAATAAGGCAACTAACGCAAATGCAATATAATATTGAATATTACTTTCACTTAATTGATAGAATAATGGGAAGGGAACAATAAGAATAAGTAATAACATCATTATTCTAGTGAAATAACTATAATTAATACTTAATGCCATGTATCGTTTCATATATTTTTCAAATGGTAATAGAAAAATTTGGTCTGCTTCTTTTAATAATGTTCTTAATGGAAATAATGATAACAAGGCGATAATAATACTTGTAATCAAAGCATAATCAATATGTTGAGGTATATGCTTCAACCATTCGCCATACCCCATTATAAAAGCACCAAATAATATTAATAAAAATACTGTAAAGTGACCATTGAAAATGAATTTATTATAATAATTCTTTTCCTTTCGAATCGCTTTCTGACGTTTCCTGAATAATGTAGTTGCCTCATTAATCATTGGCATTTCCACCTTGAGTGACGTGAATATAAATATCATCTAGTGTGTGTTCTTTCAATCCTGTTTGTTCTCTTAACTCTTCTAAATTACCAAATGCTACAACTTCACCTTTATCTAAGATAATAAATCGATCACAATAACGCTCTGCAGTAGCTAAAATATGTGTACTCATAAGAACTGTACGTCCTTCATTTTTCTTTTCTACCATTAAATCGAGCATTGATTGTATACCTAATGGATCCAATCCTAGAAATGGTTCATCGATAATGTATAATTCAGGATTCACAATAAATGCACATATAATCATGACTTTTTGTTTCATACCTTTTGAAAAATGACTTGGAAAAACTTTTAATTCATCTTCAAGTCTAAATACTTTTAATAAAGGCTTTGCCCTTTCCATTGCTACTTCATGTGTAAGACCATAAGCCATCGCAGTCATTTCTATATGTTCTTGTAAAGTCAATTCTTCATATATTACTGGTGATTCTGGAATATATGAAAGTTTTCTACGATATTCTTCTATATCGTCATTTATATTTGTTTCTGAAATTGATAGTGACCCTGATGAAGGCGTTAATAATCCTAACATATGTTTAATTGTAGTACTCTTTCCAGCCCCATTTAAACCTATCAATCCAACTATCTCACCTTTATTTAATTCAAAATTGATATCTTTAATAACTGGTCGTTTTCCATAACCACCTGTTAGATGTTCTACTTTTACTGTCATAAGGCACCTCCACGAAAACTATTGTACCAAAAATTATGTTTTACTCCTAAAATTAGCTATGAAGAATGACGTTTTTTCCTAAGTAATGCTATAATGTATTTTAAGATGAAACGAAGAGGAGTGTTATCAAAATGTCTGAAACAATTTTCAGTAAAATTATTACTGGTGAAATACCAAGCTTTAAAATATATGAAAATGACTATGTCTATGCATTTTTAGATATTTCTCAAGTTACAAAAGGACACACTTTATTAATTCCTAAAAAAGCTTCTGCAAATATTTTTGAAACTGATGAAGAAACAATGAAACATATCGGGGTTGCGCTACCTAAAGTAGCGAATGCAATTAAAAAAGCATTTAATCCTGATGGTCTTAATATTATTCAAAATAATGGTGAGTTTGCTGATCAATCTGTATTCCACTTACATTTTCACTTAATTCCTAGATATGAAAATGATATTGATGGTTTCGGTTATAAATGGGAAACACACGAAGATGAATTAAATGATGATGCTAAAAAAGAAATTGCTGCTCAAATTCAAGCCCATTTCGAATAATCATGCATAATCTATATTAAAATGGGTATAAGATGAATAATACTATTATCCGAGATATAAAAGTGAGGAGAATTATAATGAAAGTAACACGCGTATTATTTGGTATTGGCGTAGGTGTTGCCGCAGGCTTCGCAGTATCTTTAAGAAATCGTGATGACCAAAGCGTTAAGAACAATACTATTGATGGTAGCCAACCTACTGGCGCTCAATCTGAGTTACAACGTGAACTTGAAACTATGAAACAATCATTCAACGATATTTTAAATTATAGTTCACAAATTAAAAATGAAGGTACTGAATTTGGTAGTTCAATTGGTGACGAAATCAAAACTTTAATTGGTAACTTCAAATCTGATATCAACCCTAATATCGAAAAATTACAATCTCATATTGAAAATTTACAAAATCGTGGCGAAGAAATTAGTAATACATTTTCTAAAGAGAAATAATTTTTTGTACTATAATGTTTCCCCTATTCAAGAATAATTATTTGGATAGGGGTTATTATTTTATTAATAACTTAGGAACATAAGTATTAAATTAAGAATGTTCATTTAATCTAATCTGCAAATAGATATTGACTTCATATAAATTTCAATAGATAATACGAATCATATATTGATTAAGAAGTGAGGCATGTCTCATGTTTTTATGTACAAGACAAATTGATATTCATGAACGTTTTGGCATACCTAGAATTGCCTTCATGAGTATTGTTGGTACTATTATAATGTTTTTAGTTAGTTATGAAATCATGTATTTCTTTAGTGATACACCATTATCTGACAAACATTTTCTTATTGTTTTAGCAATTACATTCTTTATGTATCCACTACATAAAAGTGTACATCTGTTATTTTTTATTCCTTATTATAAATCTTTTAGAGTACATAAATTAACGCGAAGAAAATGGATTCCATATTTTAATACTTACGTTAATACACCTATTCATAAAATTTATTTTTGTATTAATTTGATTTTACCTTTCATTTTAATATCAATGTTGTTCATCGCTTTGTGTGTGAAGTTCCCGCAATATGGACATTATTTTATGTTTTTATTGGCACTTAACTTTGGTTTTTCTATTTTAGATTTAATGTATTTAAAGATACTTATTTTCTCTAATTATGGAAACTATATTGAGGAACACCGATCTGGTATCCACATATTAAAGAAAGAGAAATTTGTTACAACTGTATAATGATCTTTATATTAAAATTGGACCCTTTCATATGGTCCAATTTTTATTTTATATAACAAAATTAATCATATATTTTTCAATAAAACTAGTACTATAGTCCTAAAGAGAGGGTTATGAATTGGTACGCCTCATTTTATATGTTATATTTTACTTGATTATATACATAAAGGAGTTAACAACTTATGAAAGCATTTAATAAAATTATGATACCTGTAACTGCAAGTGCCCTTTTATTAGGCGCATGTGGATCTGATGCAACTGATTCTAAAGAAAATACTCTTATTTCATCAAAAGCTGGCGATGTTAAAGTAGAAGATGTGATGAAGAAAATTGGTAAAGACCAAATCGCTAGTAAATCATTTAGTATTGTATTAGATAAAATTCTTGCAGATAAATATAAAGACAAAGTGGATACTAAAGATATCGAAAAAGATATTAAAAAAGAAGAAAAACAATATGGCGGTAAAGATCAATTTGAAAGTGTCTTAAAACAACAAGGAATGTCTATGGATGATTATAAAGAACAAAAACGTTTATCAGCTTATCAAAAAGAACTATTGAACGATAAAGTTAAAGTGTCAGATAAAGAAATCAAAGATAATACTAAAAAAGCCTCTCATATCTTGATCAAAGTAAAATCTAAAGATAGTGACAAAGAAGGTTTATCAGATAAAAAAGCAAAACAAAAAGCTGAAGAAATTCAAAAAGAAGTATCTAAAGATCCAAGTAAATTTGGAGAAATCGCTAAAAAAGAATCTATGGATAAATCAAGTGCCAAAAAAGATGGTTCTCTTGGTTATGTAACTAAGGGCCAAATGATGGATAGCTTCGATAAAGCACTATTCAAACTTAAAGAAGGCGAAGTATCTAAAGTAGTTAAAACAGACTACGGTTATCATATTATTAAAGCAGATAAAGAAACAGACTTTAACTCTGAAAAATCTAACCTTAAATCTAAAATTTTAGAACAAAAAATTCAAAAAAATCCTAAATTATTAACCGATGCTTATAAAGATATATTAGACGAATATAATGTAGACTATAAAGATAGAGATATTAAAAAAGCAGTTGATGATACTATTTTAGATCCAGACAAAATAAAACAACAGCAACAACAGTCTTCTCAAGGTGGCGCTAGTTCACAACAAGGTGCAACTGGAATGACTGGCTCTTAAGATATATCTTCACTAAAATCTTTTTTAAATGTAACATTTTGCAATAGTACAAACGCATGTTATAATGTAATCAACAAAGATTTCAGTATGGAAACACCAATCCCCTCACTATTTGCGGTAGTGAGGGGATTTTTTAGTGTGACTACAATTGTCACCTATTTACTTATCGTTACGATGCCGTAGCCAATGTGCAAACAACGTAACAATACAACCACTGATAACAGTAGTCATAATATGAACAAAGATTTCAGACATGGAATGAACACCCCTTCTCATCGTCGAAGTGACGCCTGAGAGATAGGCGACATGATTATTATATCATCATAAAATACATTTTAAATATAAAGATTGTCTGTTTAGTTTAAATTACTTTTGAATAACAAATATTTATAATTTAAAAAGGTGATGTAGCTCTTCATTGAGCTATATCACCTTTTCTGAACTTCTAATCTAATTGTGTTGGATTGTAAAATTGTCTATTTTCAAGTCCAAAAATTCGTTCTGTAAATTGACCTTTTTCAGTTTTCTTAAATGCTTTTTCAAACATATTCATTTTAGCATCAATATTATCTATGAAAAATAAAATCTCAGCCTCTTTCAAATGAGGCATTTTAGGTGATCCAAATTCTAATTTACCATGATGAGCAAGAATCATATGTCTAAGCAACATTACCTCTTCTCCATCAATACCAAGCTCTTTAGCTGCTTCAGCTACTTCATCACTTGCAATAGAAATATGTCCTAATAAGTTTCCTTCTACAGTATAAGTAGTTGCTACTGGTCCACTAAGCTCTTTTACTTTTCCTAAATCATGTAAAATAATAGCACTATATAAAAGACTTCTATTTAATAATGGATAAATATCGCATATCGATTTAGCAACACGTAACATTGTTAAGACATGATAACTTAAACCACTGGCAAAATTATGATGATGGGAACTTGCTGCCGGATACGTAAAGAAGCTTTCTTGATATTTTTTAATTAAATGTCTTGTTATGCGTTGTAAACTGGCATTCTCAATATCAAGCATATAATGAGAAAGAGCTTCTTGAATTTCTGCTGGTGTCATTGGTGCGCCATCAACAAAATCTTGAGTATTCATATTTTCTTCAGGCGTAGCTAGTCTTATTTGATTTACTTTCATTTGTTTACGACCACGATAATTAATAACATCACCTTTAACATGTACTATTTCTTCAGGTTTTAATGTTTGCATGTCTTCTTTAGTCGCAGTCCATAATTTAGCTTCAATGTCCCCACTCTTATCTTGCAAGAACAGTGTCATATAATCTTTACCTTGAGCTGTTACACCTTGCGTTGCTCTATGAATTAAAAAGAAGTGATTAACCGAATCACCGGGATTTAATTTTTCTACATTTCTCATTATTTCCCGCCTTTCTCAAATTTATTTAAAGTAATCATTTCTTTATTTGGAATGATATTATCATTTGTACATGTAAAGTATAAGACTTGATAATCTTGAGATAATTCTCTTAAATAGTTCAACATTCTTTCTTTACGTGCTTTATCAAAATGTACAAATGCATCGTCCACTATAATTGGGAATGGATAATATGGTTTTAAAACTTTGATTAAACTTATTCTAAGTGCAACATATAATAATTCTTTTGTAGATTGACTTAGTTCTACTGGTTGGAAAATTTGGCCATTTTCATGTTTCACTTGAATTGCCTCTTCTGAGTAATAAATATTTGTATAAGCATGATTAGTAAGATTTTTGAAAATAATAATCGCTTCATTGATGACTTGTGGCAAACGTTTATCTTTAATTTGTTTAATATGCTCATCTACTAAACTTTGTAGGTAGCTTAAACTTGCCCAATCTTTAGCAATATCATTCATTCTATTTTTCAAGCTATGATATTCATGACGTAAATTAGTTAGTGTCGTATCTGTTTCCATATTATTAATTTGCGCATTTAAATCACTAACTTCAGCTTGCATATCAAGATATTGTTCATTATATTGATCTACTTGTTGCGCTAAAAGTTGATTTTCTTCGTTTAATTGTGCGCTAGTTTTTTCACTTAGTTGTGAACTAGATTCATAAGAATAATTTTGATTTTCTAGATATTTAGTTAAATCGTTAAAACGTGTCATTTGATTTGTATAAGTTTGGTAATTTTCATGATGTTGATAAAAAGCTTCTTCATTTGAAACATTTATATGATTAAATAATTCTTTAATCGTATTATTACTTTCATCTAAATGTGAACGTAATTGAGTTAATTCATTTTTAAGTAATTTGCTCTGTTCACTATTTTTATACCATTTCTCATTATTTTCTTCTGCATTTTTTAACCATTGTTTGACATCATGGAAGAATGACATCTTATTGAAATAAGTAAATTGAGATTGAGTTACTGCTTCAGCATGATTGTAGAAAGCTTCTATATCATTTACTAGTTGATGTCGTTTGCTATTAAGATCATCTAAATATTGGTCATTTGACTTAATTTGACTCATTGTGCTAATACTTTCAACAATAAGATTATCTGATATTTTAGGTGATAAATGTAACTCTTGTTTAGCTACTTCAATACTATTATTGATTTCTTCTAAACGTTGTTGTGCTTTAGATAATGAACTTTCTATATAGCTTGACTTCTCAGCTAAAACGTCTTTATTTTTCAAAGCGTGTTGCCAATGGTCACGAATACGAAATTGTTCATCTAAATCGAAGTCTAAATTATAATCTTTTTCCAATTCTTGTAATTGATTTTCTAAATCATCAATTTCTTGAGTAATTGTTTCGCTATAATCAACTTCTTTAGATTTCACTAAGAAAATACCTACGATAAATACTACTGTTAAGATTGCAAAAATAATACCAAACAACATATTTTGAGAAATAAATGCAAAGACAGTTAACGCTGCACCTACAATAGCTAATAAAATAAATGCCCATCGTAATATATTCTGGCGTTTATTTTTTCTTTCTTGTTCGAGTTCAAATGTCTCTTTTAATTTTTCATATAAGTTTTCTTTTTCGTTTAATTCAACGATTTGTTGTTTATGTTCTTTTTTCTTCTCGAATGTTTCTTCGGGAACAAGTTGACTTTCTAATTGTTCAAGTTCATTAGTATTCGCACTCTGATCTATTTTATTATCTTCAAGACTTCTTTCTAATTGTTGAATATATGCAACTTGTTCTTGCTTATCCTTCACTTGGTCACTAATGTGACTCTTCATAGCTTCGGAACTATCTACTTGGTGATGCGTTTCATTCCACCCAATATTTGACTGCATACTTTCTTTATCACGTTGTTTATCAGAAATTTCTTTTTCAATAGATCTTAATTCATACTCTTTTTGTTTAATCTCATTTTCTTGTTGATATAAACTATTAAACGCATCAATATCAGATTGTTTTACCGGTTGAAGTGATTGATTTTCTTGTTCAATTTGTGATAATTGTTGTTCTCTTAAATCAATATCTCTTACTAAGGATTGTTTATGAGCTTTAGCAGTTTCATAACGATCGATACCTTTTTCAGGAAAATGTAATGGTTCTATATTAAGTGCTTGTTCAAGTTGTTTCCATTCTTGAGTTTGATCATGTAAAGCTACTTCTTTCTGCTTAGCTTCATGCATTTTAGAGAGTTGATTTAAGTTTTGTTTTAGATTATCAAGTCTTCGAGATGACTTATCTTTTTCATCTACTAATCTATGATAAGTATCTAACTTTGCTTCTTCTTCACGTATTTGTGCTTCTAATTGTTTCAATTGTTCGACTTGTTGATTGATAATTGGATTTTTACCAGATTTTTTATACAATTCGTCTTTTTTTAAGCTGATTGTATCTCTCATACTTGTAAATTCAGTTGAGCCTAACGCACCCGCTTCTAACAAATAATCTTGTAATTGTTTTTCATCTAAATTGCGATGAATATCTTGTAAGCCTAAAACGTCAAAAGAGAAGATACCTTGATACGTTTTCTTAGAAATATAATTCAATTTCTTTTGAAGCCATTCTTCATCTCTAACTGTACCATCTTCTAGATAAACTTTAACGTCACCTTGGGCGCTTCCTTTAATACGTTCAACTTCAACGATACTATTATCATCTAACTGAAGCTTCAGTTTTCCGCCATATTGATTACCTAACCTAGGCTCTAAACGAGGTTCTTTAGACTTTTTAGTAGGAAAACCGAATAAAATTGAATGTATAAATGCTTGAATTGTAGATTTCCCAGTTTCATTATCACCAAAAATCTCAGTAAATGACTGATTAAACTCAATTGTACGTTGAACAAATTGTCCATATCCATATATTTCAAGTGATTTAATTATCATTATGTTCACCTCTCATGTCTGCCTTTAATAAATCTTCAGCATGATTAACTAATTCGGTTTTATCAAATGAAGTATAGTCATCTAAATATTTAGATGCTCGTGGATTTAAATATAAATCAGACATAGCTTTATCAAAAACAGAACTGTCATCTAATAGGTCTTTTGAAAACTCTTTGACTAATGGAGGTTCATCATTTGTTGCATATTGGATGTTCAAATCTTCAATAAAGACAAAGTCTTTTTCATGTTCTTCATAGTCTGAAATCATTTCTTCAACTTGTAATACATCTTGAGGAGATAACATCGTTTCACTCTTAATAACGACATTTAATCTATAGAATGCTTTACCTTCATCGCGTACTTTATCTTTAAAAGATTGTATTGCTTCATATAATCCTTGCTTTGTAGTTTGTGTCGTTTCAATTGTAGCTTCTTCAAATTTGATATATTGTGTCGGATAAAATTTAGTTTTTAGTTTTAAATTGTCCCCTTGTATAAGTAGACAACCTTTTTCACCTTTTTCATTAAAATGTCTTCCTTGAATATTACCAGGATAATTAATTACAGGCATATCACTTAACTGTTGGCGTTCATGAATATGACCTAATGCCCAATAGTGATATAATTTATTATTTAAATCTTCTAATCTAAATTCAGTATATCTATCTTTAACTGATGATTTACTATAAGTTCCATGAAGTACACCTATATGTATTCCTTGTTGACCTTGACTTGATGGGAAACTATCAATTTTATTTTCATAGCTTGCCTCATTTTGGTAACTAAAACCATGGATAAAGATTGTTTCTCCATCTTTAGTAATTGCTTGATATGTTTCTACTTGATTTGAGAATACCGAAACATTTTTAGGCCAATTTGATGAAATTTTAGTAGATAATGGATCATGATTACCATGACAAATATAGACAAAAATTTGTTCTTTTTGTAAACGTTCAAACTGTTCTTTTAAAAATACTTCTGCTCGTAATGTACGATTTTCTTTATCAAATAAATCTCCAGCAATAATAATAAAGTCCACTTCTTCTTGTAATGCTAAGTCAACAATTTGTTGGAAACTTTCATATGCGCTTTTTTGTACATCCTCAAAAATTTTAGGACTTAAATGGCTTTTAGATTTAAAAGGACTGTCTAAATGTAAATCCGCACAATGTATAAATTTGACCATAAGCTTTATTCTCCTTATTTAAGACACTTTATAACTGCATTAATTAAAAAATGTAGTTAAAGTTATAAAAACGAATTATCTTTTTAATTATTAAGTTATAACTATTTATAATTTTCCTTTATATCTACTCATTTTACCATATGTGAAACGCTACAGTCGATGCAGAACCATGTTATTAGTAAATTACATAAAAATAAGCTACAGTACCTTATCTCAGTACTGTAGCTAGTATAAATCATTACGCGATTAATTAGTCAGCGTAAATTTCATCTAATGGTTTAACGATGATTTGATTGATTTCTTGGAATACTTGGCTCATTTTTTGCTCAGCTTGCATTAAAGCTGAAATGTTTTCATCTTTTTCGATTGCTTGAGCTTGTTCTTGAGCTTTTTGTAAGTCTTCCTCAGGAATTTCTTCACCTTGCATTTGTTTTTGTTGGAAGCTCATTTGAGTTTCACGGAATTCATCAAATAATTTTTTTGATTCTTCATTATCTTTTACTTTAGCGTAAGCATCTTTGATAGCTTTGTATTCATCACTATCTCTTAATGCTTGTTCTAATTGGTTTGCATAATCATATAAATTTACTGCCATTGTTAATTGCACTCCTTTGAGTTAATTTGTGTTTTAACACTCTTCAATAATGTAACACATATTATTTAGTTAGACAAAGATTGCGACTATTCCTTGGAAAATACCTATTATTCCTCCAAGTATGAATCCTAAAGACATAATTAATTTTAACTCTTTATTAGCTATATCTATAATAATTTTTTCAATATAGTCTAAATCAAACGTATTAATCTGATCTTCTATAAGTTGTCTTAAATTAATTTTACGCATGATAGTTGATAAGTTACTTGATAACTGGTCGATAATTATCATAGTGAGTTTACCTGACAATTCATTTTCTAAATATTTAATGAATTGAGGTGCCAAGTCTTTTATTGGTTGTCTTGCTTTATCATACAAATTGAAATGTGTGATGATTAATGTAGAGGTTGTTGTTGCCATTTGTTTAAATTGATGATTTGCTACTAACTCACCTAATCGTTTATTTTTGAATGTTTCAACTTCATTTTTTATAACTTGCTCAATAATGCTTTTAGCTTTTGGATGTCTTGTCAAACGAATTAATTCTTGTTGAATACGATCAGCAATGCTTTCTCGTGTCATGAACATTTGTAATAAGCCTATTATCTTACCTTTTTCATTAAAGAAAGTATCTAACATTTCATTTATATCACGAGTTCCTTTAGGTGATGATAAATAAACACGTGCACGGTCACAAATTAAATCCCCTACTTCATCTAACCTCTCATCAACAAGATTAATTAATTCTTGGGGCACGATATCTTTGATAGCTTTTTGCTGATTGGATTCATAATATTGATTCAGTATCTTTTCTACTTTGGCTGGCATTTGATGATCGATGACATCATCTATATTAAAATCAAATTTATTAGCAATATTATAAATAGTCATATCATCAGACTTCAATTGAGTTAATTGATTCATAATCATTTCATTTATCGCATCTTTAGCTTGTCCATCATTCAACTTTTGTCTGATAAGCTCCTCAGTGAGTAAATGTTCTTCTATGACTTGTCCAATTTTATTAGCAATTTCATCTCTTCTTTTTGGAATTAAACCAGGTGTGAATGGAATACGCATTTTAAAAATATAATACGGATTAAATGGATGAAACAACATTTTTATTGCAATCACATTAGTTATACCACCAATAATAGCACCGACTACCATCATAAATAAGATGATAAATAAAGCATGCATGACAAAGACTCCCTTCTTTTTAAAAATCATGATTCATTATAGCATGTTACTGATTTAATTAGAGATAATTAAAATTATTAAAAACTTACAGGTTATATAAATAAAAGCCTAAGTCTTCATAATAGATGACCTAGGCTAATATGTATAACGAATAACTAAAACATCTTCTAACTATTTAAAAGTGATTAAATCGTTTTAAGATTCTACTGTCACTTTTACAGAAATTAAATATGAACTAACTCTTCTTTAGCATTTCTATTGAAATAAGTTTCTGCTTCTCTCATTTTTGAAGTACCAAAAATAGGTTGTTTTTCAGGATTTAACACACGATAAATATTGCTTACTTTATTACTTTGTAGAATATAACCGCTTCTAGTTTCGATTGTATTCCAATAAATATCACTAGTAGTTGAGTGATTTGGGTAAGCACAGTGGTTTCTAGAAATAGTTTGTACGATTTCTAAAGGATCACAACCAAATGTACTATTCAATACATCAGAATCTCTAAACAAAGCACAAATAGAAACACATGTTGTCCAATTAGGTAATACGCGTTCTTTTTCTATTTGAACTAATGTTTTCTTTGATAGTCCAATTGTTTGAGCCATTGTATCTTGTGTATATCCTGCTTCTATACGAACCATTTTAAATTTTGTTTGAATTAAATCTGTAAAACTCTGTCTATCCATTCTATTATCTACCTTTCTTGAAAAGAATTTATATCCGGACACAAGAAATTGCAATTATACACATTTCTTGAAACACAAATTACATCTTAATATATTTTTAAAGAAAATAAAAGAGTCAATTTTGTTTTATCGGTATTTTTATTAAAGGCAAAATTATCAAAATAATTAAACTTTTAACATTATTGATAGTTAGAAAGTTATTTTTACATTAAAAATTGAGCTTGATTTTTAGTGGTTAAAACTACATTTATTAAATCAATTTATTTTCCATAGCATATATTGCTGCTTGTGTACGATCGCTCACTTGTAATTTACTAAATATGTGACTAACATGGGTTTTTATAGTCTTTTCTGATACAAACAATGTATTCGCGATTTCTTTATTTGTTTTTCCTTTGACCATTTCTTTTAATACTTCAGTTTCCCTCTTAGATAACTTATTAGTAAAATGTGGTTTTGTACTCATAGTATCGATGACACGTTTAGCATTGGGATGAATGATTTTTTCTCCGTCAAGCACTTTATGAATTGTTTCAATAAGTTTCTGAGGTTCTACATCCTTCATTTCATAACCATCCGCACCTTTTTCTAATGCTGATATCACGTGTTCATCATCTACATAGCTTGTTAACACTAAAATTTTAATATTGGGATAATGTTTCTTTAAATATTCTGTAATTTCAATACCATTCATATCAGGCATTACTAAATCTAGTAAAACGATATCTGGTAATTCATTTTTCTCTAAATAATGTATAAATGATTTTCCTTCAGCAAATCCTTGAATTACTTCAATATCATCTACAGTAGATAATAAAAATTCTAAACCTTGTCTCACAATATGATGATCATCAACTAATATAATTTTATGCATAGTTATACTCCCTTAAAAACTTAGTTCAAAGGTATTTCAATTTTAATACGCGTACCTTTATTTATTTTTGATTCTATTTGTAATTGTCCTTTTAATAAATCAGTTCGTTGTTGAAGATGCTTAAGACCATTTGAATTGTCTTTGGATTGATGATTATTATCAAAGCCTTTGCCTTCATCTTGAACAATTACAATAAGCGTTTCTTTAGTTTGTTTTAATATTAATTCGACATCTTTAGTATTAGCATGTTTTCTTACATTATTTAAGCATTCCTGTACCATGCGATATACATTTTCCTCTACTAGATTAGATACATCTACTAATCCGTCCACATGTACAGTTAAATTAAGTTGTAGTACATTACTATATTGATTCAAAGCTTGTAACATACCTTGTTCTAATCCGACCGGTTTTAATTGCCATATGAGGGCACGCATTTCATTTACGGCATTTTGACTCGTTTCTTCAATCGTTTTAAACGCTTTTTTAGATATTTCTTCATTTGATATCTCATAAGCTGCATGGGCAGTTAATTTTAATGAAAATAACATTTGATTTACCGAATCATGTAAATCTCGAGCTAATCTATTTCTTTCATTTATTCGAGCATTTTCTTTCTCTCTATCAGTAAGCATAATTCGTTTTATTGCTGAGCCTATTTGAAAAGCAACAGATTCTAGTAATGCTAAATCTTCTTCGTTGTAATGGACTTTATGTGGTGTCGCAACGTTTAATAAACCAAATTGTTCTTCCCCAGATCTTAGTGGTACAGTCGCGTGATGTGTGATACCATCTGTTTCTTCATGGTGTGCACGATTCGCTAAATTAATTCTAGAACAATTAATAATATTAGATGCTTTTGTTAATTTTCCATTATGATAAGATCTCACACACCAACATGAACCGTTTGTCATATAGTGACATTGATTATTTGATAATGCCCCAGGTAAATTTACGCTCGATACTAATTCGTGATTACCTGCTTCATCAATAAAGAAAATCCAACCCGTTGTAAAATCGCTGCCCTCAATTAAATATTGAATTGCTCCTTGCATCATACTATACACTTCTGTTTCTTCATTTAAAAATTCAGCAATTTCTTTAAGGAGTGCTAAACGTGTTGGTTTTTCCATAGTTACCTCCGATTTTAATTTATATATATCTATTCTATTATAGCGTTTAAGATTATATAAACAAACATATCACCAAACTCTTTAAATTATCAATTAGTTAAAGGACTGTGATTTCAATTAATTTTATATTGCTGTCATATATTTTGTGATATGATAAATAGTAACTATAGGAGGATTTTATGAAATTTACAATACCTGAAAATTATGATCAATATACATTGAGAGAGATTTTCCAAGATTTGAAGTTACCTAAGAAGGACTTACATTTATTAAATATGTCTAAAGAAATCACCATTAATGACAAAGCTAGCCAATTATCTAATAAAATACATACAGGTGATCATATATTTATACCTACGCCTGATGAGAAAAGTAATTATTTACCTAGTTATCGTTATGCACAAGTTTTTTATGAAAATGATGATTTTGCAATCGTCCTAAAACCTAAAGGTGTCAAAACACATCCTAATGACTTAAAAGAAAGTAATACATTAATGAATCATGTTATATATACGATTGACAGCGAATATGTTGAACCTATTCATAGATTGGACCAAGAAACGGTTGGTTTATTAATTGTAGCTAAAAATCCTATAATGAAGAAAATACTAGATAGAATGCTTGAAGAAAATCAAATCACACGAATTTATAAAGCGCATGTTAAAGCGTTATTACCAGTTAAACCACAAACTATCGATAAACCAATCGGTAAAGACAAATTCCATCCAAATAAGAAACGTATTTCTAATACTGGACAACGTGCTATTACTCATATACTTTCATCAAATATGATTAAAGAAAATGTTTGTGAATTAGAAATTAAATTAGATACTGGCCGAACTCATCAAATTCGTGTTCATTTGGCTGAAATTGGACATCCTGTTATTGGTGATCCATTATATGGTGATTCAACTTTAAGACAATTGGAATTACACAGCTACAAAATTGAGCTGCAACATCCTTTTACTAAGGAATTCATTTCAGTTAGTTTAGATGACGATATCTCATAAATAAAAGCTAGGTTGATTATTAATATAGTTCAACCTAGCTTTTTGAAATTTTTATACCTCTAATGTGGATCTACCATATCTTCTGGTTTAATCCATTCTTCAAATTGTTCTTCAGTTACATGGCCTGACTGAATTGCTGATTCTTTAAGCGTTAATCCTTCTTTATGTGCTTTTTTAGCAATTTGAGCTGCTTTTTCATAACCGATATGAGGATTTAATGCAGTAACTAACATTAATGATTGATTTAAATAATTATTGATGTTTTCTTCTATAGGTTCAATTCCAACTGCACAATTATCATTAAATGTTTGCATACCATCTGCAAGTAAATAAATTGATTGTAAAGTATTGTGTAAAATAACCGGTTTAAATACATTTAATTCAAAGTTACCTTGAGAACTTGCAATTCCGACTGCAGTATCATTACCCATGACTTGAACAGCTACCATAGTTAACATTTCACATTGTGTTGGATTAACTTTACCCGGCATAATTGAAGAACCTGGTTCGTTTTCTGGTATAGAAATTTCAGCTAAACCAGCTCTTGGACCTGAAGCTAACCATCTAACGTCATTAGCTATTTTCATTAAATCTGCTGCTAATGCTTTAAGTGTTCCATGTAATTGGACAACTTCATCGTGTGCTGTTAAAGCATGGAATTTATTTTCAGAAGATACGAATTCATAACCAGTATTTTTTGAAATAAATTTAGCAACTTTATCTCCAAATTCTGGATGTGCATTAATTCCTGTACCTACTGCTGTACCACCAATAGCTAAGTTTAATATATGTTTTTTAGATTCACTTAGTAATGTTTCACATTTATCTAACATGTATCTCCAACCGCTAATTTCTTGGCCTAATTTAATTGGTGTAGCATCTTGTAAATGTGTACGTCCGATTTTTATGATAGATTCAAATTCATCTTCTTTTTGTTTGAATGTTTGACGTAAATTTTTTAATGCAGGTTCTAATTTAGTTTCAACTTCGTGATACAAAGCGACATGCATTGCAGTTGGAAATGTATCATTAGAACTTTGTGATTTATTAACATCGTCATTAGGATGAATTGATTCATCGCTATTATGTTCTTTTAAATATTCATTAGCTACATAACTTACGACTTCGTTAACGTTCATATTACTTTGAGTACCGCTTCCTGTTTGCCATACTACTAATGGAAAGTGTTCGTCCAACTCACCATTTAAAATTTTATCGCATGCATATACGATTGCGTCTTTTTTAGCATCACTAAGTTTACCTAATTCATTATTAGCTAATGCAGCACCTCTTTTTAATTGTGCAAAACCATAAACTACTTCAATAGGCATTTTTTCTTTACCTACTGGGAAATTACGTTTACTTCTTTCTGTTTGCGCACCCCAATATTTATCTGCAGGTACTTCAATTTCTCCAAATGTATCATGTTCAATACGTACTGACATTTTATTCTCCCCTTATTTATATTGTTTGATACCAGTATATCACTATTTAAATTACCTTATCAATTTAGAACTAAACCGTTTACATAATAAAATTTTACAAAAAAATCTAGCTTCAACAATTTTATTTAACTGTTGAAACTAGACTCTATTATTTTTTTATTGAAATTTTTGTTTTGTTGCTTGAACAGTAGCAATTGCAGTTAAAATATACAATATCGCACTTAAAATAACTGTAACTGGACTTATTTGAATTAAAATTCTCAATAAGCCTGTTAAACCATTATAAAAATCATTTAATGTGTAGTATAAAATTCCAGTTATAGCTAAACAACAAATTACACTTATAATGATTCCAGATTGATTACTCTTAATAAAAGTTTGCGCATTGACATCATCAATTAAGCCATTTGAAAGATTCAATTGCAATTGCACGATTTTGAATAATAATGGTAAATATAATGCGCCAAGTGCTAATGGAAATGCTTTAATTGATATTAAACTTATAATGACCGTAGCTATCATTAAATGTTTCCAATACTTTCCTAACATACACGTTCTCCTTATATATATGACTATTCAATATCATATCATAATATAAGTAGATATTTTATGCATTTTTGAAATACAAATTGTAAAAATATCATACAATTAATAAAAGCGCTTGTAGTAGACTATGCTAATACAAGCGCTTGATTAATGATTATTCTTCTAAATCAGAACGAACATCTGAATCATGTGATTGGTTTAATTTATCTTCATCATTTTCCTCAGAAATTTGTTCCATTTCTTTACCTAAATCTTTTAAATCATCTAAATCAGTTACCATAGCATTTTCTTCTTCATGATAATTAGTTTTAGAATCTTTATTTTGTGTCATACATAGAACCTCTTTTTCACTTAGTAATTAAGCAAAGCGAGCAGTGAAGTATTCTTTAACATCTTCAGGTAATCCAGCCGCTGCTTCTTTATCTAAAATAACGTTAACCATGCGATGAGCTTTTAAATCTGCTGGTTCATAATTAGACTTACCATTTTCATTATATAATTTTTCAACTACTTCGCGTTTATTGCTACCAGTAACAACTAAGAAAATTTCACGTGCTTCTAATAAACCTTGTCTTACGCTTACATCAAGGTTGCCATTCTCATCAATAGAAACTACTTGTAAAACTAATTTACCTTTATTTTCTTTTGTTTTAATTTTATCAGAAATAAATTCATTAGCATCTTGATTATAAGATAATGAATAAATTTGGCTTTGAGGTACGCCTAAAGCTTCATAGTATGATTTATTTTCATCATAATCTAAAATGTTAATTTGACTAAAATCAACTGCATGTAACTCAACATTCTTTTTAAGTTCATCTAATACAGGTGCATGGTCTTTAGTTAAGTGAACACCAGCGATAGTCATAGGGTTGTTGTTAAACTGTTTTCTCAAAATGTCTGCTGTATATTCAGCTACTCTTTGTTTATCTTCGAATACTTTAAAGTTCATTGCCATTTTAAAATACACTCCTCTTAGTTTGCTATACATAGAATAGTATGGTTAATATTAATTCATTTATACCCTTATTATATTTAGGTTAAACTAACCTATGTTTATTGAATATTATTTTCTCATCAATAAATATAACATGTTGATATAATATCCTTCATCTACTTTGAACTTAATCTATCATTTTTTAAGATAAATCAGGGAAAGATTGTTGTCTTAAAGCTTCATAAATAAGTAATGCTGCCGTATTAGAAAGATTTAATGATCTAATTTTATCACTCATAGGTATACGTAATGCTGTTTCTTGATATTTTTCTTTAACCCAATCCGGTAACCCAGTTGTTTCTCTTCCGAAAATAAAGTAATGATCGTGACTTGTATCTGAAAAATCAAAATCACTATATGTTTGTTTACCAAATTTAGTAAGTAAATAATAATCTCCTTCAGTTTCATCAAAAAATGATTCTATATTTTCATGGTATGTAATATTAACATGTTCCCAATAATCTAATCCTGCTCTTTTTAACATTTTATCGTCAGTACTAAACCCTAAAGGTTTAATTAAATGTAAATGTGTATTGGTACCTGCACACGTTCTAGCAATATTGCCAGTATTGGCAGGTATTTCAGGTTGAAATAAAACAATGTGATTTGTCATTTATTTTTCTCTCCTCATTTCCAAGCCTTTCTTCATTTCAACTTGGACTTCTTCTAATTCATCATGATAATGTGTTTGAATAAATTCACGCGCATTTTCACCATCAATTTGTCCAATTGTCCAAAATGCTGTTCCTCTTATCATAGGTCTTGGATCATTTAATGCTACTTCTTTTAACTCAGGTATAGCACTTTCTTCATTAAAATGTGCTAAAGCTAAAATAGCATTACGTTGAATTGGTTTTTTTCCTCTCCAAGCACCTGCTAAATGCCCATATGTTGCTTTAAATTCTTTATTACTCATTTGTAATAATGGTATTAATCGAGGTTTCAATATTTCTGGTTCTAAAACTATATCATCATGTTGCGTATTGATTCCTTTATTTTTTGGACAAACTTGTTGGCATGTGTCACAACCATATAAGCGATTACCTATTTTATATCTATATTGATCATCTAAATACCCTTTTGTTTGCGTTAAGAAGCTAATACATTTTTGACTATTTAATTGACCATTACCTACTAATGCTCCAGTGGGACATCTATCAACACAAATAGTACAGTCACCACAACTATCAATTAATGGATCATCAGGTTCAAATGGAATACTAACAAGCATTTCTCCTAAATAAGTCCACGTACCTAAATCTGGATTAATTACAAATCCATTTCGTCCTACAAATCCTAAACCAGCTCGTTCTGCAACCGCTCTATCAGATAATACACCAGTATCTACCATAGATTGAATCTCAACATCTGGAACAACTGATCTTATATACTCACTTAGTTGATCGAGTCGCTTTCTCATAATTGTATGGTAGTCTTGTCCCCAAGAAGCTCTTGCAAACATACCACGTCTATCACCACGAACACTTTTAGGTGCACCTTTAAGTTTATTTGGATAGCCTACAGCAATTGCAATAATGGATCTTGCAGTTGGTAAACTTAATTTGGGTTCAGTCCTTAGTGCAATGTCAGACTCTTCAAAACCAGATGCATATCCCTTAGCATGATAGTCTTCTAGTTTTTGTTTTAATTCGTCAAAAGGATCGGCAGTAGTAAAACCTATACTGTCGATACCAATAGTATGCGCATAATCAATGATATCTTGTTTTAGCTGCTTTACATCCAAAATTTTGCCCCCACAATAAAAATATACTCTTGTTATTCTAACATATCAGTAATTAATGATGTATGTATCAGATTTAAAAAACAAGCAAACACACAAAATGTTCACTTGTTTATTGACAAATTATATATTATTTTTCATATAGTTATAAAACTCTTGCTAAGAAATTTTGAGTTCTTTCATTTTGTGGGTGTTCAAATAGTTCGTTGGGTTTACCAGATTCTACTACCACTCCGTCAGCCATAAATATTACTTTATCACTTACCTCTTTAGCGAATCCCATTTCATGTGTAACCACAACCATAGTCATACCTTCTTTAGCTAGATCTTTCATTACTTTTAATACATCACCAACAACTTCTGGATCTAGGGCTGAGGTAGGTTCATCAAATAGCATAACATCCGGTTGCATTGCTAATGCACGTGCAATAGCAACTCTTTGTTTTTGTCCGCCTGACAACTGACTTGGATATACTTCGGCTTTTTCTTTTAAACCCACTTTTTCAAGTAATTCCAAAGCTTGATTATTCAACTTATTTAACTCTCTCTTTTTTAAAAGTTTTGGAGCTAATATGATATTATCTTTAACCTTTTTATGTGGAAATAAATTAAAATTTTGGAATACCATACCTATTTTCTGGCGTAACTGGTCTAATTGTATACCTTTATGCGTTAAATCATTACCTTCAAAAATAACTTGTCCTTTAGTTGGTATTTCTAGTAAATTCATACATCTCAGTAATGTACTTTTACCACTACCAGAGGGTCCAATTATCGCTACAACTTCTCCTTTCTGTATTTCTAAATTAATGTCTTTTAAAACTTCATTATTACCAAATTTCTTATTTAAGTTTTTAATTTTAATCACTGGCCATCATTCTCCCCTCTATAAAATTCATGATTCGTGATAAAGTAAATGTAAGAATAAAGTACATACCTGCTGCTACTAATAATGGTGTGAAAGGATCAAATGAAATACCTTGGACAACTTGAGCATTAAACATTATTTCACCTACACCAATTGTAGATACAATTGATGATTCTTTTATTAATGTGACAAATTCATTACCAAGAGCAGGTAGAATATTTTTAATTGCTTGAGGCATAATGACAGATCTCATTGTTTGATTGTAACTTAAGCCTAAACTACGAGCAGCTTCTGTTTGTCCTTTGTCAATTGAATTAATACCTGCACGAAATATCTCTGCTATATATGCTGAAGCGTTAATGACTAACGCAATGATTCCACAAATTAACGCAGAAATATCTAGTCCAAGTGCTGCGGTAGTACCAAAAAATACTATAAAAACTTGTACTAATAGTGGTGTTCCTCTTAAAAATTCAATGTAAATTGATGCCAACCAAGATAAAGGTTTAATTTTGCTTAATTTCATAAGCGCAATAAAAGCTCCTAAAATAGCTCCTAACACTACCCCAATAATTGAGATTAAAATCGTATTTTTTATACCTTTAATGAAAAAGCTTTTATATTTTGTATAAAAATTACCATCATCTTGCATATCTTTTGATGCTTGAGTCATATATTGATCTATTAAATGTTTATCATTGACTTCATCGATAGTTTGATTAAGCTTTTTTAATAAAATGGGAGAATTTTTAGGAAGCGCAATACAAGTGGGTTTCTTTTCTTCATTAAATGTCACGTCTGAAAAAGCAAGTTCTGGATTTTGTTTTATGTATGCTTCTGCTACCGGCTTTTCTAAAATAGCTCCATCTGCTTTATTGCTTTTGACAGATAATATTGTTTCAGGCAATTTATTTAAAGAAGTCACGTCAGCATTTTCTATCTCTGTTTTTGCTATTTTTTCTTGATCGGTACCCTTTTGGACAGCAATTCTTTTATTTTTAAAATCTTTAATATCTTTTAAATGACTCTTTTCTTTTTTCTTAACCAACATAATATTATTAGTCATCATATAAGGCTTTGTAAAATTTACTTCTTTTTCCCGTTCAGGCGTTGTTGTCATTCCTGAAATGATAATATCAATTTTTCCTGTTTTTAATGCACCTAGTAAACTATCAAATTGCATATTAATAATCTTTAATTTCAAATGATTATCTTTAGCTATCTTTTTGGCTAGTTCAATATCAACACCAGCATATTCAGTTTTACCGTTTATATTCTTTTCAAATTCCATTGGTGCGTAATCTGCTGATAGACCAACACGCAATACTCCACTTTCTTTGATTTTTTTCCAATGTTCATCGTTTTCTTCAGCATGAGTATTGTTTTGAGTATTTGTCAATAATGAACCTACAAGGATTATAAATACCAAAAATACTTTAATAATATATTTCATTAAAGCATCCCTCCTTTTCAATATTCATTATTATACAAATTTATACATTAATATGCAATATTAATTTTTAAATACATAAAAAAAGCATAGCCATTAGGCTACACTTTAAGCAAATTTATTCTTTTGGAATTTCAAATTTATATATTTCATCATTGTAAGAGTGTATAAATTTTTTGCATAATTCATGGACTACAAATCCACTTATGAAAGGAACTATAAAGTATCCAACAAATAATAATATAATATTAGTCATTTGGTCACCAGACATACGATTTAATGCATTAATAGGTCCAACTAAGCCTGTATATCCAAATCCAGCTGAAAGTGGCGTCCCTTTAATTCCAATCAAATACGCAGTTATACCAGTCACTATTCCGTTAATTATCAATGGTACTGCAATAATTAAGTGTTTTAAATAAACAGGAATCATCATTTTTGCTGCTCCAATTAATAATACTAAATTAACCCCAATAGAATTTATTCTTAATGAACCAAATAAAAATGTTACGCATGCAGCTACAATTCCCATATTAGCAGCACCACTTCCCAAACCAGTTAAACTAATAGCAGTGGCAATTGCTACTAATGAAATAGGTGTTACCATCAATAAAGAGAAAGTTACGCTTATTAAAATTGACATAGTTAAAGGATTCAAATCAGTAAATGAATTAATAACTTTACCAATAGTATGAGTGATAATTTGAACATAAGGTAATGTAATGAGTCCTATTGTTCCACTGACTACCGGAATTAAAACAGGTAAAATAATCATTTCGAAAGATCCCAATTTACCTTGAAGAATTAAATATAAAAAACATGCTATAATCACGACTAAAATAATATTAATAATATCTCCAATACCTTTTAACATGATAGTCTGACCATCAAAAACAATTGCCCCTGACCCTAACATAGCAGAAGCTCCTATTATCGCTGCTCCTGATCCATTAAATTTAAATTGATGCGCAGCAAGTACACCAACAATAAAAGCCATGAATGATTGTACTACAGTAACAAGTCTAAAAATACTTTCAAGCAGCTCGTTACCATCTTTAAAAAATTTCAACAATTCACCAAGTAAAGCATTTGGCAATAATGCAATGACTACTCCTGCCCCTACTGCATTTAAAATATTACTAAAAAAACTTTTACTACCCATTTTCGAGCTAGTATTACTCATTATAGACCTCCAATTAATAATGTTAGAATTATCATATTATAAAACTCTTTTTAC
This sequence comes from Staphylococcus sp. FSL H8-0121, assembly GCF_038008425.1. Taxonomy (NCBI): domain Bacteria; kingdom Bacillati; phylum Bacillota; class Bacilli; order Caryophanales; family Staphylococcaceae; genus Staphylococcus; species Staphylococcus sp. FSL H8-0121. The sequence continues at coordinate 2,694 of NZ_JBBOZB010000001.1, read as the reverse complement.
TACAATCACACTTTTTAACAAAGATAAGACAATATTTTTAAACGTTTTAAATTCTTCAAATCATTAGTATTTATTCCTCTATTCTTTAAAATATCTAAAAGTATAAAAAAAGAGTGAAAACATTGGTTGAACAACATTTTCACTCACAATACATAAGGTATTTATATAATACCGGCGGTCGGGATCGAACCGACACTCCAAAAAGGAACGGGATTTTGAGTCCCGCGCGTCTGCCAATTCCGCCACGCCGGCTCAATATAAAGAAAAAACTTCCCACTTGGAAGTAATTGGAGCGGAAGATAGGACTTATACCTATACCTCATTCCGGGAAGGAATGTGTTCTAAGAGTTGAACTACTCCCGCTTAATATAAAATTTGGAGCGGAAGATAGGACTTGCACCTATACCTCATTCCGGGAAGGAATGTGTTCTGAGAGTTGAACTACTCCCGCTTAATATAAAATTTGGAGCGGAAGATAGGACTTACACCTATACCTCGTTCCGGGAAGGAACGTGTTCTGAGAGTTGAACTACTCCCGCTTAATATAAAATTTGGAGCGGAAGATAGGATTTGCACCTATACCTCGTTCCGGGAAGGAACGTGTTCTAAGAGTTGAACTACTCCCGCTTAATATAAACCTGGAGGCGGCAACCGGATTTGAACCGGTGATAAAGGTTTTGCAGACCTCTGCCTTACCACTTGGCTATGCCGCCAATAACTGGGCTAGCTGGATTCGAACCAGCGCGTGACGGAGTCAAAGTCCGTTGCCTTACCGCTTGGCTATAGCCCATTAATAATAAGGGCGGTTGAAGGGAATCGAACCCTCGAATGTCGGAACCACAATCCGATGCGTTAACCACTTCGCCACAACCGCCATGGCAGGGGCAGTAGGAATCGAACCCACACCAAAGGTTTTGGAGACCTCTATTCTACCGTTGAACTATGCCCCTATTTAAATATGGTGGAGGGGGGCAGATTCGAACTGCCGAACCCGAAGGAGCGGATTTACAGTCCGCCGCGTTTAGCCACTTCGCTACCCCTCCAAGAGATGGTGCCGGCCAGAGGACTTGAACCCCCAACCTACTGATTACAAGTCAGTTGCTCTACCAGTTGAGCTAGGCCGGCTTGTTAAATGGTTCAGGACAGAGTCGAACTGCCGACACATGGAGCTTCAATCCATTGCTCTACCAACTGAGCTACTGAACCATAATAATAATGGCGGTCTCGACGGGAATCGAACCCGCGATCTCCTGCGTGACAGGCAGGCGTGTTAACCGCTACACTACGAGACCTATTAAAACTATGTATTGCGGGAGGCGGATTTGAACCACCGACCTTCGGGTTATGAGCCCGACGAGCTACCGAACTGCTCCATCCCGCGTTAATAATAAATAATAAAAACGGAGGAAGAGGGATTCGAACCCCCGCGGCCCTTTAAGGCCCTGTCGGTTTTCAAGACCGATCCCTTCAGCCGGACTTGGGTATTCCTCCATGATTATAGGTAAAATGCTATTAAAATAAAATGGCGGTCTCGACGGGAATCGAACCCGCGATCTCCTGCGTGACAGGCAGGCGTGTTAACCGCTACACTACGAGACCAAATATAAAACGGAGGAAGAGGGATTCGAACCCCCGCGGCCCTTTAAGGCCCTGTCGGTTTTCAAGACCGATCCCTTCAGCCGAACTTGGGTATTCCTCCAAAATTATATGGACCTTGCAGGACTCGAACCTGCGACCGAACGGTTATGAGCCGTTAGCTCTAACCAACTGAGCTAAAGGTCCTAAATATAATCTTACAACTAATAAGTAGTGGCGGTGGAGGGGATCGAACCCCCGACCTCACGGGTATGAACCGTACGCTCTAGCCAGCTGAGCTACACCGCCGTTATCTAGTTTGTAAATTTAATATGGTGGAGACTAGCGGGATCGAACCGCTGACCTCCTGCGTGCAAAGCAGGCGCTCTCCCATCTGAGCTAAGCCCCCATAATTAAACTTATTAATTGTTACTATCGGGAAGACAGGATTCGAACCTACGACCCCTTGGTCCCAAACCAAGTGCTCTACCAAGCTGAGCTACTTCCCGTAGAATAAGCGCGCCCGATAGGAGTCGAACCCATAACCTCTTGATCCGTAGTCAAACGCTCTATCCAATTGAGCTACGGGCGCATATTAACAATATTATGGTGCCGAGGACCGGAATCGAACCGGTACGGTGATCTCTCACCGCAGGATTTTAAGTCCTGTGCGTCTGCCAGTTCCGCCACCCCGGCACTATAAAATGGAGCAGAAGACGGGATTCGAACCCGCGACCCCAACCTTGGCAAGGTTGTATTCTACCGCTGAACTACTTCTGCATATGCGGGTGAAGGGAGTCGAACCCCCACGCCGTAAGGCGCTAGATCCTAAGTCTAGTGCGTCTGCCAATTCCGCCACACCCGCTATTAAAATGGTGAGCCATAGAGGATTCGAACCTCTGACCCTCTGATTAAAAGTCAGATGCTCTACCAACTGAGCTAATGGCTCTAAAACTGGTGCCGGCCAGAGGACTTGAACCCCCAACCTACTGATTACAAGTCAGTTGCTCTACCAATTGAGCTAGGCCGGCTACTAAAATGGTGGAGAATGACGGGTTCGAACCGCCGACCCTCTGCTTGTAAGGCAGATGCTCTCCCAGCTGAGCTAATTCTCCAATA